>NZ_CP047957.1:0-627840 GCF_014280035.1 Synechococcus sp. A18-25c | reverse complement strand
ATTGACGCCAGGCAAAGGCTTGATGTCATTCAATTCTCTGGTTTAAAAATCCAAGACCCTTCAATATTGAGCCACATCAGCTGAAATCAAGCGAACCACCTTGCGACGCGAAACAACTGTCTTCAAGGGTTTCATGGTCCTGCAAAGGAATCACCAAGCCACCTGCTCGGCGGGGGCTTGGTGATTCAACTCAAGCTGAATCGTGTTCAGCTTCAGTCTCAGCTGATGGCATGGGCTGCATTCAGGCATAAGCTCAGCCGATGAAGCAGCCCGGACGGCGAGACTTTCTGCGGCTCATGGCCGGCGCCGCTGCGTCGGGCTCGGCCTTGGAGCTCCTGTTGAGACAAGGGGTTTCGCAACCACATCTTTCCGAACCAACCAGCCCTCCCCAACTCCAAGCAGAGCGCCTCAGGATTGGGCTGATCAGCGATCTCAACAGCTCGTACGGCAGCACCAGCTATGGCGCCAGCGTTGGACGAGGCGTGAACCTTCTGTTGCAGCAGAAGCCCGACCTGGTGATTTGCGCCGGAGACATGGTCGCGGGCCAAAAAACATCGCTCTCCGACCACCAGCTCGCAGCGATGTGGGAAGGCTTTGAGACCTTCGTGCGACGGCCACTGCAGGAGGCTGGCATTCCCCTACTTCCAGCGATGGGAAATCACGACGCATCAAGTCAACGATCTCAAGGCCGCTGGATCTATGCGCGGGAGCGGCAGCAGGCCTCACTGTTTTGGAACAAGCATCAGCAGGAGCTGCCATCAGGGCTCACGGCAGGGGAGAACTTTCCATTTCAGTACGCCTGGCATGAACCAGGTCTTTTTCTCGTCGTGATGGATGCCTCATCCGCAACTGTGAGCAGTGCTCAGCGGCAATGGCTTTCCCGCACGTTGAAGTCACCGCAGCGTCAGAGCGATGACCTTTGCCTTGTTGTGGGCCATCTCCCCATAACGGCCTTTAGCCAGGGCCGGGCACGCGCTGGCGAATGCATCTTCAACGCCGCATCGCTGGCTGCTGAGCTACGCGAAGCCGGGGTGGATCTCGTGATCTCGGGTCATCACCATGCCTGGTATCCCGCTGAGGCTCTGGGGCTTCGACTGCTGAGCCTTGGCGCGATGGGCAGCGGACCGCGGCGACTGATCGGCAGCAGCGTCACCTCACCGGCCTCGCTCACATTGCTGGATTGGTCTCCTTCCGATCAATCGGTCTCCGAAAGAACGCTAAACCTCAACAGCTTCTCTGAGATGCAAATAGATCTGCTCCCAACAACCATTGTTGCGCCTGGTTTTGCCGAGGCCCGTCGACGCAGCACCCAGTGGGAGCGTCCTCAACGCGGTTCAGTCGTTCAACGCATCAGCCAACAAAAAGCCCCCTCGTGAGAGGGGGCTTTCCGATTCAACCGAAGCTGAATCTTTTGCAGACTTCAGCCTCAGCCGATGGCGGGAGCTTGCAGAGCCACAGGAGTGGACTCAGCAGCAGCCAGGTCGAGGGGGAAGTTGTGAGCGTTGCGCTCGTGCATCACTTCCATGCCGAGGTTGGCGCGGTTCAGCACATCAGCCCAGGTGTTCAGGACGCGGCCCTGACCATCAAGGATGGACTGGTTGAAGTTGAAACCGTTCAGGTTGAAAGCCATGGTGCTGACGCCCAGGGCAGTGAACCAGATGCCGACAACGGGCCAGGCAGCCAGGAAGAAGTGCAGGCTGCGGCTGTTGTTGAAGGAGGCGTATTGGAAGATCAGGCGACCGAAGTAACCGTGGGCAGCCACGATGTTGTAGGTCTCTTCCTCTTGGCCGAACTTGTAACCGTAGTTCTGGGACTCGCTCTCGGTGGTTTCACGCACCAAGGAGGAGGTCACCAGGGAACCGTGCATGGCGGAGAACAGGGATCCACCGAACACACCTGCGACGCCCATCATGTGGAAGGGGTGCATCAGGATGTTGTGCTCAGCCTGGAACACCAACATGAAGTTGAAGGTGCCAGAGATGCCCAGGGGCATGCCGTCAGAGAAGGAACCCTGACCGAAGGGGTACACCAGGAACACGGCGGAGGCAGCAGCCACAGGTGCGCTGTAAGCAACGCAGATCCAGGGGCGCATGCCGAGGCGGTAGGAGAGTTCCCACTCGCGGCCCATGTAGCAGAAGATGCCGATCAGGAAGTGGAAGACAACCAGCTGGTAAGGACCGCCGTTGTACAGCCACTCGTCGAGAGAGGCAGCTTCCCAGATGGGATAGAAGTGAAGGCCGATGGCGTTCGAGGAGGGCACAACAGCACCGGAGATGATGTTGTTGCCATAGATCAGGGAGCCAGCAACGGGCTCACGGATGCCGTCGATGTCGACGGGGGGTGCTGCGATGAACGCAACGATGAAGCAGGTGGTGGCAGCCAGCAGGGTGGGGATCATCAGCACACCGAACCAGCCCACATACAGGCGGTTGTTGGTGGAGGTGACCCACTCGCAGAAGGACTGCCAGCCATTGGCGCCGGAGCGCTGCTGAATGGTGGTGGTCATGAGAACGGGAAAGAATGTCTCCGAAGAGACGGGTTATGGAAGGGCAGGAAGCCCTGCCAAGCCAGAGTGTAAAGCAACATTGCGCAACGTGTAGGCACGTTCATGAAGCTGACATGAAGAACCGTTGAGCTGGTGGTTCATAAAACGACGAAACGAGCAAATCGGCTAAAGGATCACTTAAGATTCTCGGATCGTGTCTCATGAGACGCCAGTGGTTTTGATTCGATGGTTAATCTCGGGCCAACGGCTTGAAGAGACCGTGCCAACCGAGCATGCGCGCCATCGGCGTCATGAACTCGAAGCCCAGGGTGCTGTTGTGTATTGGAGCGAACGACTGGCCGAACAGCGCTAAACGCCCAGACTGGTGAGCATCGACCACTGGGGTTATGCATCTCTTCAGAGCGTCCGTCACGCGATCTCTGGTGATGGCCTCTTTCGTTCTGATGGCAGGGGCCTTGCTGGGAGCCTGTCAGCCGAAATCAAGCCAATCTTCGTCGTCATCACAAAGCAACGGCGGTGAAATCAACCGCCTGCAAACTCGACTGGAGCAACTGGAGCGACAGGTGAGTGCCCTGAGTCGTAGCGACGACGCCGGCGACCGTATCCCTCCAGGACCCATTCAATCGATCACCTTCCGCAGCGGCACCGCAGACGATCGCGTCAGGATCTATTGGGAAAACGGCACCGTGAGCGATCTGCCCTGCACCCTCGAGCAAGGAACGTGGGCGTGCGGATGAGTAACAGCCTGGTCGAGGTCGACTCTCGACCTCTGAAACAGCCAGGTCAAGATGTGCCGTTTCTGGCCCAAGTCAACACACCATCCCAACGGCAAGGCCAAGCTGACGTGGCCTCCGCTCTTCGGATTGTCCGACTGCTGAGCGTCATCACAGGCTTGCTGTTCACGATGGGGCCGACGCCACCCGTGCGTGCAGAACCCTCGATGCCCATGGCTCAACCCCACGCCGCGAATCTGGCAAGGATGCGCGCAGAATCCCTCAACGGAGGACTGACGTCCTATCGAGCTGCAGGCTGCATGTACGAAACGGGAGCACGCGCCTGTCTTGTCTCGAGCACCAGCGAAAGCTTCACCTTCCGATTCCGTGGGGGGGCGCCGGGATGGGAACAGCAGAAGCCACCCAAGCCCAGCCTCGAGACCACTGTGGTCGTCTCCAAAGACGGCACCAGAATCCTGGCGGTTCCCTACAACGGCCCAATTCGATGAGGTGAGGTGACTGGCGCCTCTTGATCCAGGGACTACGACTGATTTGTTGACAGAGACAACTTCAATGTCTCCGAAATGTCTCTGATGGAGAGGTCTTCTTTAAGACCATGAACGTCTCCACCTTGACCGCTCTGGCGTTAATCGCCGGAACAGGATCCCTCGCCTTATCACCGGTGAAGGGTCAAGAAGCTGTGCCTGCAGCGCAGGTGCGTGCGATCAACCTGGCTCGCAATACCGCTGTTGCCGAAAACGGTGGATTGAGCATCTATCGCCCCCAACCGTGCATGCTCGAGACCAGCTCCGGGGGTGGGGATTGCCTCCTTCAGAACGATCCAAGCGGTTACACGTTTCAGTTTCTAGGTGGGGCCCCTGGCTGGCCTGAGGACGGCAGTGATGCCACCACCGAAACCGAGATTCAGATTTCACCGGATGGCCGGACGGTCGACAGCATCCTCTACAACGGCTCACCCCGCTAATCCATACTCAGCAATGATCGGAGTCCCTTGTCCCAGTCTGGTGACAAGGGCCAGCATTCACGGCAAGTGAGACTGAAGGCGATCGCTTTTTCGGCATAGGCCGCCTCATTGATAAAGACCGGCACGGCGCCTTGAGGACCATCGAAAGGGACGATCGTGTTGTCGGCTGTGATGAACAACGGATCGCCCCTACGCAGAGGCACCCAGTCACTATTTTGAAACTGGGGATGGATGAGGGCTGATGCACCACCGTCATTCCCCCTTGGCAGATCAATGCTGCCGAGATGACGATGAACCACGAGCTGTTCGGGATAGCGGGCTGACCCGTCGATCACCGCGGCCAGCGCCTCCAAGCAGGCCTGAAGCCCGCGCCTGGTCTGGTCGACGATGTCGTGGCGTCGCACGTTCTGAGGCACTGGGCCCACCTCAAGCACCAAGCCAAAGGGCCAGCGTTCCACCAGGAATCCCTGCTGCGCCGCATCTGCTTCGTGGAGATAGACGGGCAAACCAAGATGGGCTTGAACGAGAGCCGCCAGTGCCAAATCAGCCGGCCGGCGTCCGTACACCACCATGCAGTTGCCCATGGCGGCTGTGGTGCTGTGCAGATCAATGACGCAATCACAGGGGGTCTGGCCGTGCGGTCCAAACGCTTCCAATAGCTCATGAGCACGCCGCATCTCCTGATCCGCTTGATCGGGGTCCTCTCTGACGCGTTCGAGAAGGTCGGGACGGAAGGAGCGGTTGAGATCCCGGTCGCGATACCGACGCCCATCAGCACGGGCACCGGGATTGCCGATGATGGTCTCCACCTGGCAACCGCAGCTGTCGATCAGAGATGGATTGCTGGTCCATTGCTCTAGCAACCAGGGGCCATTGATCTCATTGCCGTGGGTGCCCGCCACCACCAGCACTCGGGGCTTTGCCATCACAACGCTGCACTCGCCGTCAGCCTGGCGGACAATGCAACGAAACGGAACTGAGATGTCAATCCCTCCGCTGGTGGTGCGCAGCGTCCGACAGGGCTGGCAGTGGCAATGGAGGCAATTGATGGGCGGCCTCGGCCCGGCCGACAGCCAAGGCAACTATCAGCGCCCCGAGAGCCAACCGATGCAAACCGAAGTTCTCGATGCTGACGATTTGCAGCGACGTGAACCGGCATGGCAGCCAAGACTGATCATCGGTCGCAGCTGCCCCTGGGCCCATCGGGTGTGGCTGATGGTGCAACTGCGCGGTCTGACCGATTCAATCCAAGTGCTCATGGCCACAGCAGATCACAACGAAGGGCGATGGCGGCTGGAGCCCAGCTGGCTGGACTGTTCAAGCCTGTTGGAGCTTTATCGGTACTGCGGCGCCGAACCAAGCCTGCGGGCCACGGTTCCCGTGCTGGTGGACCCCGGTGCTGGACCAGAGAGCCAAGCCAGGCTTCTGGGCAATGACAGCAGCCCTCTGAGTGCTGCGCTGAACCGCTGGCCAGCCGCAGCAGGTGCGCCGGATTTGTCACCGCCGCACCTGAAAGACGCCATCGAGCGATGGCAGACCTTGCTGCAACCCGCGGTCAATGACGGGGTCTACCGCTGCGGCTTCGCCAGAACGCAGGCGGCCTACGACCGAGCCAGCTCCGCCCTGTTCGAAGCCCTGCAGCACACCGAAGTGGCGTTGCGTCGAACAGGGCCATGGCTGTGCGGGGAGGTCCTAACCCTTGCGGATGTGCGCCTTTTTCCGACCTTGATTCGCTGGGAAAGTGTGTACGCCCCCTTGTTCGGCTGTAGTGCCCAGCCGCTGTGGATGTTCCCAGCACTATGGACCTGGAGACAGCGGTTCCTCAACCTGCCGGGAGTGGCCTCCACTTGTGATGCCGCGGCCTGGCGTCATGACTACTTCGGCGCCCTGTTCCCGCTCCATCCCGGGGGGATCGTCCCGGATGGACCGAGCTTGAGCACACTGGTGAATCAACCAGTCCCGCAGCCATGACCATGGCCGATCCCCAGTTCGACGGTGTGTACGGGCCGTTCACAATCACCGCCTCGGATCGTGCGGAGGTACAGCGCTACCGGTTCTGCCTGCTCATCAGCGGCATCGCCATGACCGCAGGCCTTCTCCATTGGTGGCTGATCGGCAGCCAGTGGGCCTGGGTCTGGCTAATGCCGCTCTGCATCGGGCTTGGCTTGGCCTTGCAGTGGATTCATATCTACCTGCGCCCACTGCATCAAGCGCTGCAACTCTTTTGGTTGATGGGCTGCCTGGGGTGGTTGGTGCTGATGTGGAAGGTCTCACCGGGCCAAGCCCTCCAGACCCTTGGCCTCAATCCCCTTTGGATTCTGGCCGTCGGCCCCCTGTTCGCGGCATTGACCGGCATTGGGTTCAAAGAATTTTTCTGCTTCAGACGCCCGGAAGCTGTTGGCCTCACCCTGTTGCTGCCGATCGCCCTTCTGGGCCGGTTAACGGGCCTGGTCGGCACCAGCAGCTGCATGGGGCTAATGCTCATTGCCGCCCTGCTGCTCCTGGTGCTGTCGATGCGCAAATTCGGCATGGACGCAGCGGCCGACGTGGGAGACAAGAGCGTGTTTGCTTATCTGGACGCCCAGCGCCAAGTCGCCAACCCGTGAGTCTGATCAGCCTGGTTGATGCCTCCAAGGATTTCGGCATCCGAACCCTGTTCGAGGACCTCACGCTCCACATCCGTGACAATGACCGCGTGGGACTGATCGGTCCCAACGGTGCCGGTAAATCCACCCTGCTGCGGGTGTTGTCGGGCAAGGAACCCCTAGGGGGTGGAGAACGTCGCTGCTCATCGCGGCTGCGCGTGGAACTGGTCGGTCAGGACAGCGTTGTGGAGCCAGGCCTAACAGTGCTGGAACAGGTGCTCGCCGGCTGTGGAGAAAAGCGTGAGCTGCTGCTGCGATTCAGTGCGGTGTCGGAGGCCGTGGCCCGTGATCCCGAGAACGCGGTGGCGATGAAGGAGCTCGGCGCCCTGAGCGAGCGCATGGATGAAGAGGGTGCCTGGGGATTGGAGCAACAGTGCCAAGAGGTGTTGCAACGCCTGGGCATTAGTGATCTGCATCGACCAGTGGAGGATCTGTCCGGGGGGTATCGCAAACGCGTTGGGCTGGCCTCGGCCCTCGTGGCCAGCCCGGATGTGCTCTTGCTCGATGAACCGACAAACCACCTCGACGCCGCTGCTGTGGAGTGGCTGCAGAGCTGGCTGGATCGCTACCCCGGAGCGGTGGTGCTGGTCACCCACGACCGCTACGTGCTCGACCGGGTGACACGACGGATTGTGGAGGTGAACCGCGGTCAGGCCACCAGCATCGAGGGCAACTACAGCACCTATCTCCAACGCAAGGCGGAGCAGGAGGTGGCCGACGCAGCGGAAGCCGCACGCTTCAAAAGCGTGATGCGCCGGGAGCTGGCCTGGCTGCGGCAAGGCCCTAAGGCACGCAGCACCAAGCAAAAAGCCCGGATCCAGCGGATCGAGGCCATGCGCGAAGCGCCGGTGAAACAGGGTCGTGCCCAGCTGGAGATGAGCAGTGTGAGCCGCCGGATCGGCAAGCTCGCCATCGAAGCGGAACAGCTGATGGTCACGGCCGACGGCACCCCGGACGGCCCAGTGCTGCTTCAGGATTTCACCTACAGCTTCAGCCCAGAGGATCGCGTCGGAATCATCGGCCCCAACGGCAGCGGCAAGTCCACCCTGCTGGACCTGATCGCGGGACGACGCGACGTCACCGGCGGCAGCCTGCGCCTTGGTGAGACCGTTCACCTGGGCTATCTCGATCAACACACCGATGCACTCACCGAAGGTCGTGGGCTGGAACGCAAGGTGATCGAATTCATCGAAGAGGCCGCATCCAGGATTGACCTTGGTGGGGAACAGTTGAGCGCCTCTCAGTTGCTGGAGCGCTTCCTCTTCCCCCCCGCCCAGCAGCACAGCCCCCTCAGCAAGTTGTCGGGTGGAGAGCGCCGGCGTCTGAGCCTCTGCCGGATGTTGATTCAGGCGCCGAATGTGCTCCTGCTGGATGAACCCACGAACGACCTTGATGTGCAAACTCTGAGCGTCCTAGAAGACCTACTCGAAGACTTCCGTGGCTGTGTGGTGGTGGTGTCACACGACCGCTACTTCCTAGATCGCACGGTCGATCGCCTTTTCTGCTTCGAGGCTGGACGACTGGAACGCTTCGAAGGCAACTACAGCGCGTTCCTGGATTACCGACGCGAGCTGGAGAAAGCGGCTGCGGACCAAGCCAATCGCAGCCGAACGAATGTGGCCGGCAAGAAAAAAGCTTCTCCGAAACCCAGCGATGGCCCACGACGGCGCAGTTTCAAGGAGTCCAAGGAGCTGGAATCACTGGAACGCGAGCTGCCCCAGATGGAGCAACGCAAAACAGAACTTGCGCAGGCCATCGCCTCAGGGACAGGCGATCTGACAAGCCTCAGTCAGGAGTTGGCCACTCTGCTGGAGACGCTGAACAACAGCGAGGAACGCTGGCTTGAGCTCAGTGAACTGGCTCCCTGAGCGAGCGTCGACGGCGACGCGGATGGAGCAGTTCATCCACTGCTGGCGCTGTTGGGTGATCACCCTCCGCCATGGAAGGGATCGGGCAGCTCAGGCAGGCCGGCTCCTCACTGATCCAGGGAGCCGGCCTGACCGACCGGCCTGACGCTTCGGCCAGTTTCATCGCCGTTGGCCGGTAATCCGAGGCAGAACGATGGAGCGCCATCTGGTCACCCATCCGGCGCAGATAGAGGTCATGCGACCAGAGCACCTGGTTGTGCTCAAAGGCTTCGCAAGCCGCCTGCACGGACTTGAACCGCTGGCTCACCAGTCCCGACGGCGCGCATTGCTTCCACTCGAGCACATCTTGAAAGCTCAGACCAGTGCGCCACTGGCGTTGTTCAGAGAGGTAGCAAAACGTTTCCGGACCATTAATCCAGAACATCCGCCCTTCATCATCCATGAAATGACGCCCCTGACGATGTCGGATCCTGACCATGACCACCAGCCCACTCTTCTTTGCTGGTAGCTGAGGTCACCAAAATGCTGCAACGGTGTTGTTACGGAAACCAGCGGTTCGGCGTGGGTGCTGGCAGCCCCGTTCGACAGCCGTAAGGTGAAGAGGTTGACATCGGCTTGGACACGCCGCGTTGCCATGAAATCGATCGACGAACACATCAAGAAAGACCTGACCGATCTTGAAGCGGCTAAAGCCGAGGGCAACGACGCCAAAATTCGCCATATCAGCGAAGAGCTGGAGTCTCTTCAGGATTACAAGAAAGAGCATCCCGGCGACAGCCACGACCCCACTCCCCTGGAGCTCTACTGCGAAGCGAATCCTGATGCCGATGAGTGCCGCGTCTACGACGACTGAGCGGTCTTTGGCCTCTGCGTTGGATCACTCAAAAGCGGGGCTAAGGCCCCGCTTTTTGATGGCCAAGCCATCACTGCTCCTCATCAAATTCTGCGGGACTGCCGGTCAGCGTGCAGACGACAGCTTCTTCAGGCTTCATGGCGTGCACCGTTGCAATGGGGCGGCCCCGGCGACGAAGAGCCTCAATCTGAGCAGGCGTCTGACAACGGGCGATCAGTTGACCATGGTTGTCGAAACAAGTGAAGAAAGTCATGAGACGTTCTCGCGGTGCTTCTGTTATCGCCACGGCCAGCACCCGACACAAGTGCAAATGTGCCCACGCCCATAAACAGGCGCGAGGGGCTCAGACCCCCAGTTCGGCCCACACCCGGTTCAACAGAGCCTCCAGCCCCTGCCCCATCGCCGCAGAGATCAGAAGAGGCTTTTGGCCGCTGGCCTGCTCCAGCTGCGCCGACAGCTCTTCGCGACCAGCGTCATCCAGCAGCTCCAGCTTGTTGACCACCAGCATGCGCTCACGATCCACCAGACCATGGCCATAGGCCTCGAGCTCTCGCTCCACCACACGCAGATCACCGAGGGGATCCTCAGCACCACCATCCACCACATGAATCAACAGCCGTGTGCGCTCGATGTGGCGGAGAAAATCATGCCCTAGTCCGGCGCCTTGCGCGGCACCGGCAATCAGCCCCGGGATGTCAGCAAACACTGTGCCATCCCCGGTGGGCCGTCGCACCACACCCAGATTGGGCACCAACGTGGTGAAGGGGTAATCGGCAATCTTTGGACGTGCCGCTGACAGCACGCTGATCAGAGTGCTTTTGCCCGCATTGGGCAAGCCGATGATGCCGACCTCCGCGAGGAGCTTGAGCTCGAGCTGCAGCGGCCATTCCTCACCATCGCGCCCCTCCGTGCACTTCTCCGGAGCACGGTTGCGATTGCTCAGATAGTGGGCATTGCCAAGACCGCCTCGCCCCCCAAAGGCGACGGTGAGCTGTTCACCCACTGACGTGAGATCCCCCAACAGGATGCCGGTGGAGAGGTGTCTCACCTCGGTGCCACAGGGAACAGGGATGACCAAATTTTGGCCCGATGCCCCTGTGCAGCGATTGGGGCCACCACGACGACCATCAGTGGCAGCGAACAAGCGCTTGTATTTGAAATCCAGCAGGGTCTGAAGGTTGGAATCCGCCTCCAGCACCACATGAGCGCCATGGCCGCCGTCACCGCCAGAGGGGCCCCCTGCGGGTACGTACTTCTCACGCCGAAAGGCCACGATGCCGTCGCCGCCACGGCCGCCCCTCACGGTGATTCGCGCCTGGTCGATGAACTGCACGAAATGCCTCGGTCGTGGCCAACCACCAACCCTAGGATCGCGAGGCACGGGAGATTGAGCTTGGCCGGCGTTCGCTTTGAAGCGCTCAGCAAGAGCTACCCAGCACGCGGTGGTGAAGGCCCCGTCGAGGTGATCAAAGACCTGTCTCTCGCCGTCGATGATGGCGAATTCCTGGTGCTCGTCGGCCCCTCCGGATGCGGCAAGAGCACCCTGCTGCGTTTGATGGCCGGACTGGAAGCGCCAAGTTCCGGAGAGATCTGGGTCGGCAATCAGGCTGTCAGCCAGCTGCGTCCCGCCAAGCGCAACGTGGCCATGGTGTTCCAGAGCTATGCGCTCTACCCACACCTGAGCGTGCGCGACAACTTGGGCTTCGGACTGCGGCGCAGCCGTCAGCGATCCACCGTCGACCAACTGCAGGATCAGCTGCATCGCAGCACACGCTGGCTCCCCGAGCGACTGCAATACAACTCCCAACGGGAAGCCAGGGTTGAGCATCGAGTGCAGGAAGTGGCCGCCGCACTCGAACTGGACCGTCTCCTGGATCGACGTCCCAAAGAGTTGTCAGGCGGGCAGAAGCAGCGGGTGGCCCTGGGCCGGGCCATGGCCCGGCAACCGGCGGTGTTTCTGATGGATGAGCCCCTCAGCAATCTCGACGCCAAATTGCGCGGATCCACGCGCAAACAGATCGTGGAACTGCAGCGCCAGCTGGGCACCACCACCCTCTACGTGACCCACGATCAGGTGGAGGCGATGACCATGGGGCATCGGATCGCAGTGCTGAACCAAGGGGAGCTGCAGCAGCTGGGGACACCGATGGAGCTCTACCAATGGCCAGCCAATCTGTTCGTCGCCCAGTTCATGGGCAGTCCTCCGATGAATGTGCTTCCCGTGCAGGTGGGGCCAAGCCAGACGCTCATGCTCGGAGAGCGTCGCCTCAGTGTGGAAGGCCCCTTGGCCGATGCATTGGACCCCTTGGAAGGTCAGCAGCTCAGTGGGGGGATCCGCGCTGAACAACTGCGGGTGGCTCCTGCCACCAACCGCAATCTGCCAGCAGAGGTAAGCCACAGCGAAGTGCTGGGCAACGAACAACTGGTTACCTGCCGGTTGCTCAACGGCAACCACTTGGTGCAGGTGAGAGCCGAACCCGGCCTCGATGCCGTGCCTGGGGCTCTCATCCACCTTGAGCCGGATCCGCGCGGATGGCGTTTGTTCGATCAGCAAGGAAGCGCGATCAGCCCCGTGGCGGCCAGCCGCCTGAACGATGACGAGCCGGTTCTGCCCAAACTGAGCTGAACCATGCTGAATTGAACGACTGAACTCAGCGCACCCAGATCACACTGCAGCCGGCGCCACCATCCCCCTGATCGGCATCCACGACCCGGTCGATGTAGTTCAAGGATCCAAGCCAGTCGCGTAGCCCACGCTTCAGGCGTCCTGTGCCGATGCCGTGAATCACCCAGACGGGTCCATTGGCTCCACGCAGCACGTCTTCAACTGCGGCCTCGGCCTCGTGCACGCGCATGCCACGCACATCAACGGTGTTACGCGCGGTGCGCACCCCTGCCGAACCACTGCCCCGACGAGCCTTGACCTGCACCACAGGTGCCTGGGGCGGCTCAGGCTTGCGCCCATCCAAACTTTCCACCGCCGACAGCTCCACGGTGCTGCGCATCACGCCACAACGCACCTGAAGTTGCAGACCATCGTCCGAAACCGCTAGCACCTCAGCTGCTTTCCCCAGGGCGAGCAGACGAATGCGGTCTCCGACCTGGGGGCGCCAACCCTGATGATTTCGGCGCTCTGGGGTCGAGCGATGACGATCTTCGAGCTTGCGCAAGCGCTGCCCTGCTTTGCGTGCGGTCTCACCATCTGCTTGATCATCACGCAGGCGACGAATTAGCTGGCGCACCTCTTTCTGGCCAGCACGGATGGAGGTCTCCAGCCGTTGCCGCCCCTGTTCCTGACGTTCTGCGGAATGACGCTTCTGCGTCTCCCAACGCTGAAGAAGCTCCTCATGCAACAACTCGGTACGAGCCAGCAGGGCTGCGGCATCTTCAGCGGCAGCTTGTTGGCGCTGCCGTTGTTCCTCCAGGCCCTGGATGACAGAGTTGGCCTCACCCTCTCCTCCAGGTGACAACAGGCTGCGGGCCTGTTCGATCACGCCCGTCTCCAGGCCCAGACGGGTGGCGATCGCCAAGGCATTGCTGCGTCCAGGGATCCCCCACAACAAGTGATAAGTCGGAGACAGGGTCTCGCTGTCGAACGCAACAGACGCATTTTCAAAGCGCGGGTCGCTGTATTTGAGGGCCTTGAGCTCCCCGAAATGCGTGGTTGCCACGGTGAGCCGCGCCCGATCCGCCAGGGTGCGGAGCAGGGCTGTCGCCAAAGCCGTGCCCTCGCTGGGATCCGTTCCTGCACCCACTTCGTCCAACAGCACCAAGGCCGGTGCTGGACCGGAATCCACGTCAGCGAGGATGCGCCCAATGCGTTTCACATGGCCACTGAAGGTGGAAAGGCTTTGCTGCAGGGACTGTTCATCCCCGATGTCAGCCAGCACTTGGGCGCACCAGGGGAGCGTCGGGATCCCACCACAGGGGAGCCAGAGGCCGGCACGGGCCATGAGTGCCGCAAGGCCTAGGCTTTTGAGGGTGACAGTTTTCCCGCCCGTATTGGGACCGGTGATCGCCACCACCCGCAGGGAACTGGAGACGTCCACACTGACCGGCACAACGGCAGGTCCCTGTTCTTTTCGCTCTTGCCACACCAGCAGGGGGTGGCGGAGGTCCTTGAGTGCGAATGGCGCATTCTCTGAGGCCTCCAGGCGGGGAGGCACAGCGCCGAGCCACTGGCCATAGCGACCGCGCGACAGTGCCAAATCCAGCTCAAGCAACACCACCATCAGCGCCTGCAGCCCATCCACCTGCTCAGCCACAGCAGCACTCAGCTCCGCCAACACCCGCTGCTCTTCCTCGCGAATGCGGCCATCAAGATCGGCCAGTCGGTTCCCCAAATCGATCACCGATTTGGGTTCCACAAACACCGTGCTTCCGGAGGCGGAGCTGTCATGAACCATGCCGGGACACTGACCTCCGGCGCCAGCTTTCACCGCCAGCACGGGGCGACCATGGCGCTCCGCAATCACCGTGTCCTGCAGATGGGACGCCCAGCGCCGGATGATCTCCTGCAACTTGTCGCGACGCCGGGCGCGCAGCTCCTGCCACTGCCGTCGATGGCCCTCAAGCAACGCACTGGCGCGATCGGCAACGCGCCCCCCGTCTTCGATCGCGAATTTAAGGCGCTGTTCAAGCTCCGGCAGTGTGGCCACATCCACCAGCAGTGCGGTGCAGTGCGGGCGCAAGTCCGGATCATCAATCTGACGGCGCAAGCGCCTAGCCGCCCCGAGGGTCTCAGCCACCGCCAGCAAGTCCTCACCGGAGGCGGTCCCCCCCTTGCTGCAGCGCAGCAGGATCGGGTCCAGATCACTGACGCCCTGGAAACTGAGTCCGCCTTCCAGCAGACCATCCAGCGCGGCCATTTCCAGCGTTCTGGCTTGAAGCAGCAGGCTGGCGGGCAGCGACTCCGGCAGGGAACCAACACGACAGGCGCGACGGCCTTGGACCGTGCTGGCGAAACTGGACAGGTGATCACACAGCCGCGGCCACTCGAGCAGCTCCAGGGTTTCCTCGAAAGCAGACATCAACCGGTCGTCGTCCCGCCTGGCTGATTGGATGGAATCCCTCCAGGCGGTTCGTAGAGCATCTCCAACCAGTTGCCCTCTGGGTCACGCAAATAAAACGATGCCGTTCCATCGCGATGGTCGTGCACACCACCCACCGCCACACCGGAGGCCTTCAGGCGTGCATGCACAACATCCACCTCTGCGCGGTCGCGGAAGTGAAAGGCGAAATGCGGTCCGGCAGCCTTGTAGTTCGGCCCTAGCAGGGCCAGACCGTCCCTTGAGTCTCCTGCTTCGAGGTAGCACCAGTCGTCGGCCTCCCACACCATGCGCATGCCGAGATCGGTGTAGAAGCCGACGGCTCGTTCCATGTCGTTGACGCGGATGGCGACATGACCCAGGCGCTGCACCGCAGACATGAATGAGCTCTCCAGATCGGCTCATTCTGTAGTGCGCTTGATCCTGAACGAGAGATGAGCCCAGCGAGACCATCCATGTCAGCGACTGGGCCGAGGCTCCAGCGTTCAAGCCGTCGGCAGCAGAATCACCCCTACTTCAACCACTCCGCCGCATCACACGCGTGATACGTGAGGATCAGATCCGCTCCAGCCCGCTTAAAGCTGAGCAGTGTTTCCAGCACAACCGCGCGCTCATCGATCCAACCACGCTCCGCTGCGGCCTTCACCATCGAATACTCACCACTGACGTTGTAAGCAGCAATCGGCAGGTCGGACTCCTCCCGCAAGCGATGAATGATGTCGAGATAGGCCAGTCCAGGCTTCACCATCATGATGTCGGCACCCTCCTGCTCATCCAGCTGGGCTTCCGTGATGGCCTCCCTGGCATTGGCGGGATCCATCTGATATGTGTCCTTGTTCTTAGGGATGGGCTTGCTGCCGGCAGCGCGGGGGGCTGAGTCGAGCGCCTCGCGAAAGGGGCCGTAGTAGGCCGAGGAGTATTTCGCGGTGTAGCTGATGATGCCCACATGCTCGAAGCCCTCGTCATCGAGCGCTTCACGGATCGCACCGACCCGCCCATCCATCATGTCGCTAGGGCCAATCAGATCCGCACCAGCACGGGCCTGCATAACCGCCTGCTTGCAAAGCAGCTCGATGGTTTCATCGTTGAGCACCACCCCTTGCTCACTAACGATGCCATCGTGTCCGTCGCAGGAATAAGGATCAAGGGCGACATCGGTCATGATCGCCATCTCAGGAAGCTCTTGCTTCAGCTGGCGGATGGCTCGAGGAATCAGGCCATCCTCGTTAAAGCACTCAGCACCGTCTTCGGTTTTGAGTTCTTCAGCCACCTTGGGGAAGAGCACCACGCAACGGATGCCGAGATCCCAGGCCCGCTTGACCTCCCCGGTGAGGTTCTCAAGGCTCCAGCGATTAGCACCCGGCATGGCACCGATCGGCTGCACATCGGCGCCCTCATGCACGAAGAGGGGGTAGATGAAATCAGCAGGAGACAGACCCGTCTCCCTGACCATGGCACGCAACGCCGGTGAACGGCGCAGGCGGCGAGGGCGATAGGTGATGTCCATCAACGGGCGTGGCTCAATGGAGGGCGATCGTAGGCGTCAAACCCTGCCTTTCCTGTCAGAGGCGGGCCTTCTGTAGCCAGTCTCCACGCGGATCTTCATGGCGTGCTCCCCGCAGCTGTTCCAACAGAGTTCGCTGTTCTTCAGACCACTCACTCGGCCAGCGCAGGCTGAGGCTGAGCAGCAAATCGCCACGACCCGATTTCACCGGCCAACCCTTGCCTTTCAAACGAAGGCTGCGTCCGGGTGCTGTCCCTGCAGGGATCGACACCTCGGCTTCCCCATCGGGAGTCATCACTGTCACCGTGCCACCGAGCGCCAACTCATCGAGAGACACGGGCAATTCGGCGCGGAGCTGATCACCATCAAGACGCCACACTGGATGGGCTTGCACGTCGAGATTGAGATAGAGGTCACCGCGACGCCCGGTCCCTGGCTGCAGATTGCCTTTCCCCTTCAAACGCAGACGAGATCCAGTCTTGACGCCGGCTGGAATGCGCACCTGCACGCGCTCACCGTTCACCGACAAGGTTCTCTCAGCTCCGCGGAAGGCCTCACCGAAGCTCATTTTCACGCTGGTTTCAGCATCGAGATTGACGGGAGCCCGTGACGCGCTGCGGGGAAACCCACCCCCTCCGAAACCACCACCAGGGAAGCCTCCCCCCGGAAACCCTCCGCCAGCAAAGCCACCGGGTGCGCCGCCGAACCCACCGCCGCCAGGCCCACCAAAACGACCCAGCAAATCATTGATGAAGTCATCGAAATTGCCATACCGACCGAAATCGACGTCGAAACCACCCGGCCCTGCTCCAGCTCCACCTCCTGCCTGATTCCAGTACTGGCCAAACTGCTCGTATCGACGGCGCTTGTCCGGATCCGAAAGCACCTCGTAGGCCTCACTGATCTCCTTGAACTTCGCTTCCGCTGCCTTATCGCCGGGGTTCACATCAGGGTGGTACTGACGCGCGAGCTTGCGAAACGCGCGCTTGATCGCATCGGCATCGGCACCGCGGTCCACTCCCAGCACCTTGAAGTAGTCGCGGTAGCCACTGCCGGCCATGGTGATCGTTCAGCCCCGAGGGCTCCACATGATCCCCAGTGTCCCAGTTCCGTCCGGGGTTCGGCACCGAAGCAGGAGTCGGGATGCCCGTACGTCGCACCACACGTACATTTCGGCCATGGTCAGATTTCTTCTGTTGGCGGCCCTTGCTGGCGGCAGCTCAGTTGTGTTGAGTAGCGAGGCCGTAAACGCCGCACCGGATCCGACGGCACTCGCGGATTACCTCAGGGCTTCCAAGGTCCTCTATTACGGCTCCTGGCGCTGCTCGGCCTGTCAATACCAAGGTCGCCTGTTCGGGGATGCCGTGAACCGACTTCCGTATGTGGAATGCGCCAAGCCCGATGAGTTCCCGATTCAGGCCGCTGCCTGTCAGACCGCTGAAATCCGTGCATATCCCACCTGGATCCTGCCGAACGGTGATCGTCGTGTCGGCGTGCAATCGCTTGAGGAACTGCAGCGCTGGTCAGGCATGAGTGCGAACCCTTAACGCCATGCCCTTGCGCCGGCCCGCCCTCTTCGTTGGCTTCAGTCGACAGCATTGGCGAGGTGATCTGACCGGAGGACTCACCGCCGCCGTTGTGGCCTTGCCGCTGGCGTTGGCCTTTGGCAATGCAGCTCTCGGGCCCGGAGGGGCCATCTATGGCCTGTATGGGGCGATCATCACTGGCTTTCTGGCCGCCTTGTTCGGAGGCACACCGGCCCAGGTGAGTGGACCGACCGGCCCGATGAGCGTCACTGTTGCCGGGGTGGTGAGCACGCTTGCGGCCATTGGTGCCAGTCGAGATCTGGCAGATGGCGACATGCTGCCCCTGGTCATGGCGGCCGTGGTGATTGGCGGACTGCTACAGATCCTGATGGGCGTTCTCAGGCTGGGGCGCTACATCACGATGGTTCCCTATTCGGTGGTCTCCGGCTTCATGTCGGGGATCGGAGTGATCATCCTCACCCTGCAGATCGGACCCTTGCTGGGGATCAACAGCCGGGGCGGAGTGCTGCAATCGCTGCAGATGGTGATCCGTGATTTTGAGCCGAATCCCGCGGCTCTCATCGTTGGCCTGGTGACCCTTCTGGTGGTGTTCACCACTCCACGGCGGATCAGCCAATGGATTCCGTCACCCCTGCTGGCGCTCGTTTTGATCACTCCGCTGTCTCTGCTGGTCTTTCCAGAAGGACTGGCCCGCATCGGCTCCATCCCCGGGGGTGGCCTGAGCTTCAACCTTCCGAACTGGCAGGAACAGTGGCCACTCCTGCTTCGAGCAGGCCTTGTGCTGGCCGTGCTGGGTGCGATCGACTCCTTGTTGACCTCCCTGGTCGCGGACAACATCAGCCACACTCGCCATCGCTCCAACCGTGAGCTGGTGGGTCAAGGCATCGCCAACACGGTTGCTGGACTGTTCAACGGACTCCCTGGGGCTGGAGCCACGATGCGAACAGTGATCAACATCCAGTCCGGAGGACGCACACCCCTCTCCGGCATGACCCATTCGATCGTTTTGCTGTTGCTTCTGCTGGGTGCAGGCCCGCTAGCAGCAGGCATCCCCACGGCCTTGCTGGCGGGAATCCTGATCAAAGTGGGACTCGACATCATCGATTGGGGTTTCCTGCGCCGAGCCCATCGCCTGTCCAAGAAAACAGCGCTGGTGATGTGGAGCGTTCTGTTAATGACGGTGTTCTGGGACCTGATTGGTGCCGTTGTCGTTGGCATGTTTGTGGCCAACCTGCTCACGATCGAATCAATCACCGACCATCAGCTAGGCAGCATGGACACCGGCACGGCTCACCTGTCCACACAGGAACAGCAGCTCCTGGAGCGCTGCGGCGACGACTTGATCCTGTTCCACCTGCACGGGCCGTTGAGTTTCGGTGCTGCGAAGGGGATCAGTGAACGGATGATGCTGGTGCGGCAATACCGAATCCTGTTGCTCGACATCACCGATGTGCCACACCTCGGCGTCACGGCAAGCCTCGCGATCGAACGCATGGTGGAAGAAGCGCAGGAAAACAATCGACGGGTGCTCGTCACGGGCGCTAAGGGCAAGGTCAAACGACGCCTGGCGCAGTTCGGCATCCACGAGCTGGTGGATGAGCGCTTGGATGCTCTTCAACAGGCTGCCAACTGGCTGAACGGTTGATCCATAGGCCATTGGCTGCAGACTCAGGAAGACAGGATGATCAGCTCTCCATGACGCGTGCTTCCAACCATTCGACCCTGCTGCTGATTGCCCAGGTGATCGCTCTCAGCGATGGCTCGATCTCGCAGGAGGAAGAGCACCTCATCATGGAACTGCCAAAACGACTGGGGATCGAGGCGGAAGCAGGGAGCGACCGCCAAGCGCTGCCGAGCCTGTCGTCACTGGCCCAACAACTCTCCACAGCTGGAGACCGATGCCTGGCCGCTCGGATTGCCGGCCTGGTGGCAGGTGTGTCCAGAAACCCTGGCGACCAACAAGACATCAATGCTCTGGAGCGCACCGCGTACCGAGAATTGATCGCAGCACTTGGCTTAGAAACCAGCGAGCTGGAAGAAATTGAATGGAGCGTTCGCCAAGAGCTCAGCCAGGAGAAAAGCCTGCTTCAGCGCATCGGAGACGCCCTATTCGGCCAAGGAGCATGGCCTGATCCACAAACCGTGAAACCCGGCCCAGATATTCCTGGATTGGGCTAACACTGAAACAAATCAAACTCTCCTGACATCAGAATCCCAGACAAATCACCAATTAGAGAGCAAAAAGCAGAACACGAACCATGGATCCTGATGCCAGAGTTTTGATCATTAGCCAACTGTTAGTGATCATCGTTCCAACTACAACCCTGATAGGAGTATGGTTTTGGCTACTGAGATCAAGCCCCAAAAGACGACAACATCCGCACACATCAAATCAAATCAAAAATTCAAAAAGCCAAATCAACAAAGGCTAAGCGACACGGAAGCAGCACAAAAGCAGACGCACAAGAGCACGGCAAAGCGAACCAAATTTTCCGCACAAAGGACACTTACGACACCAGCAGAAGCCTAAGAGCACACAGACTCCTGTCTGGATGACGGCATGCTGGAGCAAAGTCTTCCTAAACCGATGCCACTAGCCGGAAGAGAAATACTCGAATCCTTCATTGATCACATCGAAGCGGATGGAATCAAGAGAAAGCACTGGCTTTCACGCGTTCGAGAGGTGGGCTTTGATCAGGCACTATCGGAGTACAGCGCCATCAAACGCAATCACGAAAAAAGATGAAAGCTCACGGCAACCAGCGAAAGGAGTATCTCAACGCGAGCAAGATTGTATCAACCTTACAAACCCTTGTAATACCTACAACACAGGATGAAGTCATAAGCCATCCACCCACGGAAGAGGCTCAATAAGAATAAGAAAGATTTACATCACACATGGCATTTACAATCTTCTTCGCTACCTCCACAGGAAAAACCGAGGATGTAGCTGACCGCTTAAAAGAATTAATTCCAGGCACGGAGGCCAAAGACGTAGACAACATCAGCTCAATCGATGAGCTGGTCAACGCAGAACAACTAATCTGCTGCATTCCCACATGGAACACGGGATCCGATGAAGCACGCTCTGGAACAGCATGGGATGACCTGATTCAAGAGATTCCAGACAAAGACTTTGCAGGAAAAGCTGTTGCCATCGTTGGCCTAGGAGATTCCTCAGGCTATGGCGATTACTTTTGTGATGCCATGGAAGAGCTCTACACAGCTTTCTTGCAATCAGGGGCAAAATTAATCGGGAAAGTCCCTACAGAAGGCTACACTTTTGACGAATCGAAAAGCGTGATCGATGGCAAGTTTTGCGGGCTGGCTATCGATGAGGACAACGAGTCGGAACTCACAGATCAGCGCCTAAGTGCATGGATCCAGCAGATCAACTCCGAAGCCTAAAAACAGACTCCCTCACGCCAGTGTGCCCGCCTAACAGCGGGCATGTTGGCATCAGGAAAAGTTCATCGATGGACCCAATCGACACGAATATCGCGACGGTGATTCAAAAACTTATCAATCGACATGGCGGCAATACAGCCATCCGAACAAGCAACAACAGCCTGCTTAAAAGGCGTATTACGGATATCACCGACAGCCCACACACCCTCCACAGCCGTCATCATGTCAGCATTGACGTCCACACCCCCATCGCTTCGAAGCGGAATCTGGCCCTGCAAAAAGTCAGTAATAGGAAGACTGCCTGTGGAGTAAATAAATACTCCATTGGCCTCAAGATTTGCAGAGCAATCCTCTCCTAACTTCTGAAGCATGACACCCGTGACACCTGAGTCATTACCCTCGACTGACAACAAACGCGTACGGTTTAATCGCTTGACATTCGGGGCAGACTCAAGATGCTGAACTCCCAAAGCTGAAGAGCTTGGCTTTGCGTTTGTCACCCAATACACGGTTGAGGCGAATTTCGATAACACCATCGCTTCGTCAATTGCCTCTTGATTCGCTCCATAAACAACAACATTCTGATTTCGATAGAAAGCCCCGTCACAAGTGGCACAATAACTGACACCACGCCCCAGAAATTCATCTTCACCGGGAAGCACTGACGACCGACCCATTGCGCCTGTAGCCAAAACCAAGGCTTTACATTGAAAGACACCAACAGGTGTGTAGACCAACTTCAAAGGACCAGATACATCAATTCCATAAACCTGTGCTTGCTGGTACTCAGCGCCATAAGCAACAGCCTGGTCACGCATCACCTTGAGAAGATCCGAACCTGTAGTGTCAGCTGATATTCCTGGATAATTTGCAATTTTATGCGTAATCGCCAAAGCACCAACAGCAGGGTTTTTATCCAAAACAATCGTTTTCAATGCCGATCGCGCGGCATAAAGAGCACAAGCACAGCCAGCGGGACCTCCACCAATAATCAAAACGTCCGCTTCAATGATATCGGTCATGATCGGCCTCCCAGCAATGAAGAATGATTAGTCGACTGCATATCGAAGTTGCGCCACTGATCAGGCACAAGAGTAATGAATTTAGTGATGGAATCAGCTGCGGTCATAAATTTGTCTGCAGGGAAAAAGTGTCTCCCTTGCTCCACCTCTACATAGCGATCGCCTGGCTTTAACAATCGATCCCAACGCGCATGAGAACCAGAATCAACCACAATGTCATTAGCAGCATTCAGAACAAGCATCGGCATCGAAGGTACTTGCAAGCAGCCCGACAATCGCTGGTGATCCAGCAATGAGCCATCAACAAAGTCTTGATCAAGACACTTCTCAAGAAGCCGCGGAAATAATGCTTTAGCGCGCAAGTGCTGACTAGAGATCAATAAGGATGACAAATGAGCTAAGACATTCGACCTTGAGCAAGGCAATTGTCGTCTCATCTGAAAGTAGTGAGAAGACCAATGATTGGCAATCTTTGTATCGACCGCTAGTAGCGTGAGGGATTGCACTAACTCTGGGTAACGATGCGCGAAAAGGCATGCGACTGTGCCACTGATGCCGTGACCAATCAGATGAGAGGGCTGATCTTCATCCAATAATGTTTCTCTAAGAAGATTATGAAGAGTATCAATGGAACAAGTTTCATCAGGGTCATGGCAAAAAGACCAACGACGCACAGTGAAAGAGTGGCTTAACCGCTGAGCAAGTCTTGAATTCAGACAATACAAAGAGGGCTGTAGATCAACCCAAAAAAGAGTAGGAGGAGCCACGAGGCATCTAGTTTTGAATAGTTTCAAAGAGAAGCTGGAACACTGAGCTCTAAAAAGCACCAATCCAAGTATCAAGCACAACATTCAGGTGAAAATAAGACTCAAGAGGCGATCCTATGAATACGAATCGCACGCCTTTTAATCAGCAGATTGAGATGACGAATAAGCTTCAACTCCCCTACATCGGCAACACATTCTAATTGAGTCAACTTTTGAAATTGACTCTTGCTGATTACGCCAGAACAAGTTGCATTTAGATAAAGCTCAACGACTAGCGACTTCACTTTCCCACAATCTACAGCTTCCATAACCCTGAGCTAAACCTCTACGAAAGTAATAGAGATTCCAACGCAAACCGTGTATCAAATGATCAATCCATGCAGAACAATCAATCGCAAAGGACATTCACCTGAAAAGTGCTTCCACAAGAACAACTGATCCATTAAAAAGTTTCATTCGGCACACAGAACACTGCCATAACATTCACTGTGGAAAAACCAACTACCGAAAATGATCAAAGTTTCGGCAATTCCATGAACACAACATCATGCAGCATCTCGAGGAGGCTTGGTCCAAGCATGGGTTGGAGATCCAAACGGGTGCGCATTGCCATGGCATTAAGGAACCAAGGATGGACCTATCAATCAATCTCTGAACACCTGTTCGCGTCTCCGAAAAGCATCATGAGAGACATCAAATGCTACATCATCAATCCAAGACGACTAGCTAGAGAGAATCCCACAACCTGGGAAACCATAAATCAAGCAACGAAAAGCCTTAACCAACGAACACCTGCATATTAAAAAAGTCGATAACAGGCGAAATGAATCTATAAACTCATTAAAAACAAACATGACCCTATCAAAATCGTAAACGCAACAAATATCGGTCAAGCGTCCAGCCCTTCGACCTAGTTTAAATCCTTCTAGAACATATAATCTTGATTCAATCTAGAAAAAATGCACACAATCCTCTGCATGAAGACTGTGTGGGATCAGTGATCAGCATGTGCCAACCCCGCTTGCACGTCGACAAAACCGAATTTTCCGCAACAAGCGAAGAGCTACGCATCGAATACCCATATTGACCACCAGAACCAAAGCGCAAGGCGGCCCTGGTGGGATGACGGACTCAGCCGTAAACCTTGGCAATCAAAGGCGCCGCCTCTTCATCCGTGCAGACAGGCGTCACGGTCCAATGCATGATTTCTGCCCACTCAGCAGCATGCTCATAGCAGACCTTGGGATCATCTGTTTCCACGAGGATCCAACCCTCGCAGGAACCAGGACCATGCAAGCGCTTGAAAGACTTGCATTGCGGGAAAGGAGCGCCTGTCGCCAGGAACTTTTTCGCGGCAATTTCGTGGTAACCGGTCTTGAACGACCAGTGCATCAAAAACATCACTCAAACAATTGACTCCTCACAATCGTCGCATGAAAACTCCCAGAGTCCGTATCAGCAGGAACACGTCGATCGGTTCAACAGAGCGCAGCAATCAAGGAGTTCATCAGCGACGGCGACCCAAAACCTTCCGCGTCACCACACCATTCTCCTTCTGATAGAGGACAAGGCGATCGTCTTCCAACGTGACATAGTTGACAAAACCATCAGCACGATATTGGCGATTGAATGGCACAACCCAAGAGGTCCCCATTGCCATCACATAAATCAATTCCTTCTGATCAGAACTGATGCAATATCTCACTTTCTCATCGGTGTAAACGCCAACATCACTAATGAATTCAGCTTCGAAGTAATCGCACGCCTGGGCACGCTCAAATTCGTCCTTAATGTTGCCAGCGGCCTTTATGCTTGATGCATGTAGTGCATTCGGATGGACAACCAGAACGGCGGCAAGCAAGGGGATCAATCGAATCAGCCGCATACGCCTCAAACACTTGATGCACTCAGTCCGTCATAGCAAATTTTGGTCGGATTGTCCTGAAATGAGCCAACAGATGAGAGACCAGGTGCCATTCACCTTGATGAGCTTGAATTTAGCCAAAGCATCGAAATCAAAGAACCCAACAGCAGGGAGACAGAGACACAACCAACAGAGTTATGCCCATTTCAGTGAGATGAATGCGTTCTAATGCGTAGCATGATCGGCCTCTTCGATGATGGACAAGGAAACATCGCCATGGGGCTGTCGAAGCTTGAGAATCTCCTGATCGTCGGAAGCTTCATTGGCCGCCTTCGCTTCAGCAAGAGATCCAAATTCGACGATCACCGTGAGATGGCCAGGTTGTCTCTCCCCTAAATCGGTATCGAGATCTCGACAAAGAAAACGAGTTCCGCCCTTAGCCATGTCAAGCAATAAGTCATGCAGAGGCTCACATGGCCGAAAAGCTTCAGCGATGCGCCAAGGACAGAAATCGACGAGGTTCGCTTGAGGCAACGCTGTCGCACGTGGCCTCCAGGAATGAACGCGGGGGCTTTCAAGCCAAGGCCTAAGATGCTTTACTTGCTCTTAACCAAAGCCTTCAAGCGATTGAACCCTGAAAAGCAACATCACAAGCTCAAGAAGCTACAGCTGAAGGCCCAAGACTGCCTGTCTCGAGAGGAAGCACAGAAGATCATCAGAAAAGCAAACAAAGCCCACCGCAAACTTGCTGAAGGGGACGCGAACGGCTGATCCAGTTCAACGACGGATGAATTGAGTGACTGAAGGGGCGCGAGGGGAGTCCGAGTCTGCTTTTACCACAAGGTCGCGCCATGACTCTGACTCACACGAATCAGCGAGGAAATCGTCAAAGTCGAGTGCAAACTCGCGACAGACGCAGACAATCCGTTTAGAGAAATCGTCCAATCCGACTTTCTCCAAACCACGGGCGCACGTAGAGATCTGGAGCAGACATTGAAATTTTGAATTTCTAGCAGCCGATCAAGGAACGACCTATCGGCAGGTCAACTTCAACCCTTTTTCATACCATCGCATCGATCGCGATAGCCTTTTGACGTTGCAAAACAGCATTTCAACTAAAAATTTGGCTCATTGATTGCAAAAGACTGCTGGCAAACAGAGATCAATGAAGCCAAAAGAATATGCCGAGCATGACTGCACAACGCGCGTCAAAGTTCAAAAATCAAAACTCCGGACGCCGCAACAGGTGTTCTTCATCCCCCTCCTGAGGAACTGCAACACCCTCAAGCCTCCCTTATCTGGGTGAGTGACGTTCATCCCGCTTTAACTTCACCCAAATGGCCTTCTCAAGAGCAGTCAGCTTTGGAGCTTGCTCATCGAGCATTGCACTGGCCCGAGCCTTGGCATCAACGATGTACCTGGTCGTGCGATCCAGTTCGTCAAAACCCATGTCCACCCATCAGACAACACTTCAGTCGTAGCCAAACGAACCAAACCACAATGTGTCATCGATCACCATGATGACGAACTTCGGCCTGAATGATCAGAGCTCTGGCGGGAGCATGGCTCATCACCACTGCACTGATTCGCGATTGTTTTCAGAACTTCCTTGGATACGGAGGGTTCCCTGCCATTTCAATGTTGATCTCCTTGCAAATATTCATCCATGCACCCAATCCAAAGTTCACGCCATTGGGGCCGTCGATGAACTCTTGAAACTCCTCTGCTGTGATTCCCTCGCGGACTTCCCAGATGCAGAAAGCAGGCCCCTCAGGTCCAACAGGGCAGAAGGCGTGGTTGTAGAAACCCGCTTCGAGATTTTGAGCGACTGCCTCATCCCAACCACCACCTGGGGCCATCGCAGCTTGCGCTGTCTCCCACCACTGCTGCGCTTTACCGGCACGGAACTCGTGGTGAACGTGGAAAAACTTCGAGGCCATGAAGCAATCGTGATTCAGCACATCTTGAATTGAAAGCCCAGTCTGAGCTGTTGCTTGCAGTACTCCGCAGCAACTGGCTGGTGTGGCGGCACGGCATCGCTCCAGTCAGCTGATTGATCGAAGTCCTACGGCAGTGGATTGGCTGGAGGATCTCTTCAAGCGGAAGTGCCCCGGTACCCATGGTCGATCTTGTCCGATGATTTGGGGCAGTAACAGGTGGTCTTGATGCCGGTCGAAGTTGGCGTGGTTCTGATTGGTGCTGGATTTGCCATGGGTGTGTCCCTCGCAGTCGCTGTTTGGTTTGAACGTTGGAAGGCCAAGCAGCCAGATGATGAAGGCGAATAAGCAATCAATCAGCCCCAGCGCTTCAACAGAAGCTCCAAGACCTGGCACCATTCGCAGCCTTGAAGAGTGTTAAGTGCACAGGGACTAAGACCGTTGCAAGCTTCTTTGCTGCATCTTCTTCCACGCATCAATGGCGTTAAGACGTTTTGTCTGACGAATCACGGGCTACCCCTGACCAGAGACTGAGTGCGTATCGGCTTGCACCCAGTGCGCTTGCTTTGCTTTGGTCCTGCATTCCTGAAACCCAATGACTATTTAAGAGAGTTATTGATCCATCGATCATGGGAGTCCCTTCTTCATTCCGAGCCCCAGATTCTCTGCAAGACAGCAATGTCATAATCAGTAAAAAACCGAGGCGGACGACCTGGTCCTGGCTTGTAAGCCATCACCGTTATCCCTGCATGCGCAGAAGCCTTTGAAAAGGGCTGGTTGTCATAGAGACAATCCCCATCGACGTCTGAGAAGGGATGTTCAAGGCCAAGGGCATGGCCAAATTCGTGCAGGAATAACCAGACGGGATCTTCTTGCCCAGTAGCGATTCCCCGACATCCATTCAAGATCATGATGTATTGAGTCCCTCCAGCATTCTGCGCAAGCGCTCCCTCTTTTTCGTCGTTCTTATCGCAGTATCCAACGATGACCAGGTCAGCATCTTGGGCCCGCCGAACCTCCCGAAAATCAAGGCTGATCAACCGATCAGTGGCCCTGATCAGCTCAATGCCCAAGGTTTTTTCTTCGTCATAAAAAGGATCAGACTCGATCATTTGCCATGGTGAGCCTGGGATAATTTCCCCTTTGGCATTGCCATACACCACTTGATAGCGGCGTCGCCGCATTTCAAAGAAATAGCTGATTGATGTGCGTCCTCCAAGGAACTCCTGGTCGGCAGCATTCCATGGGGCAATCAAAGCCCGAGCTGTGGGTTGATTGTCGCAATGCTCAGCAAAAGCTGGCAGTGGCGCCATGACAACAGCAGACGCCAGTAATCCAATGGGGAGACGGCGCAGCATGGATCGAGAGTTAGTCCGCGCATAATGCCGAGCTGCGCTTGCATCGTCAGCACCGGGAAGGGAGCATCGTTCCCGGCCTCCTGATCTCTGCAGGGTTTCCCTGACTTCGATGGCGTTGTGCCTCAGCATTCCCCTGACAACAGGGAGACAACCGGCAGCAGATCAACAGAGTGCTGGAATTCTGATAGTGAAGGGTGGCAACGAAGCCACCTTTTTGCCGATCGCTCCGGAGGTGGTTAGAGGATTCCGAGGGGACCTGTTTTCTTCTTGCAATACCCAGCGCCGATGTTCATCCACCCCTCTAAGCATGCCCCGCCATTCGTGGGCGCAACCTCGTAGTAGATGGGAGAGACGCAGGTTGTTCCCAGAGTGTTGACGTAACCCAGCGGGCACTGGTCATGCCCCGGAGCTTTGGGAATTTCCTTTTGGGCGAAGGCCGGTGCAGCGATGGCTGACGAGACAAGGACGAGTGAAGTGACGACAGCTCTCATCGGAAGTAGGGACTCATTCAAGACTGGTTCTAGGAGCAGGGAAGTGGGATTTCAACAACGTTGCCGTAACTGATTGGGTCATTGGACCGGCAAACAGTCGATGGCGAGGAGGGAATGGCGCTAAATCACCTGGACGTGGAGTAGGCCGTCACCCGATTGGATTCCCAAAGACCCCTAAAAAGACCCCTGGGCACTCAGAAAGAGCCGCCTTGCAACGCCGTGATGTGTGGTGTTGTCTGCAAAACCACTCCACTCAGCGCTTGAGAGACTCAGCGGGTTGCTGCGAATCCGTTTTGGCGGAGATACATCAATCCTCGGTGCTTCTGTGAGGGGATGGCATCGGCGCCCATGAAAGCTGCTTCCAGATGCAGTAAAACCGCCTCTTTCTTAGCGGCAGTCTTCCTCACTGGTGCAAATGCTGAACCGTTCCAATACAACGCGGTCATCACAGCTCCTGCAGAGCCCAAGCCCCCGTTCCATGGCTTGGATCGAGCTGCGCCCCACAGAAGTGGAGTGAACGTTTAGTAGCGGTCGCTACATGTCCGTGATAGATCTCTTGGCGGTCGCTGCGCAACCCCGAACAGGGATTCCACACAAAGACCGATGGCAACGCTGGAAGAGTTCAAGGCCATGCGAGATGCGGTGACGATGAATGTGCAAGGGGAGCTGTTCAGGCTGATGACCTCAACAACCTGATGCTTCGGTTCGACGCATGGTGGAGAGCTGCTGAGAAAGGGATGACGATGACCGCCGAAGAGGTGCGTGGCTTACTCAGGGAGATGCACGGCGATGACGAGTTCGATGACATCGAGCTGGATGCCGTTGCCTTGGCATGCGACCCATGCGCAGATGGCTCTTTGGCGGCTCATCCCTGACCGTTTGAGTCGTTGAAGCCGATCGTGGCTAGGAGACGCCAGAAGTCCCACTCACTTCAATGTCCGAAGAACAAGTCAAAGCCTTTCTAGAAATTGTCAAAGGCGACACCGGGCTTCAGGAAAAGCTGAAAGCAGCAGCCTCCCCTGGAGCTGCGATTGCAATCGCCAAAGAAGCAGGATTTGCAATTACCGCAGAAGATATTCAATCAATGGAATCGGGAGAAGTATCAGACGAGGAGCTGGAAGCTGCAGCAGGAGGAGTGCAATCTCCCAGCTTCGATATCGACATCAGATGCAGAGCGTGCTTGTTTCAGACCGAGGGAAACCCACCCGCACGCGTGCTGTAAGGTCCGAGAAACGCCTAGAGAAGAAAGCTTGAGCATTTCGTGAAGTCTTCTAGTAGCCAACGCCCTCATTGAAGATCAATCAGCGAAATGGTGCTGACCGTTGCTACAGCTAAATTATAGTATCACTTACTCCAATGTAAAAAGAGCAACCAAAGCGTTCTGGAAGCCATTCAGTCAGACCCAGCGCTTCAACAAAAGCTAAAAGGTGTCACCGACCCTGATGCCATTGGAGGCATTGCCAAGGAAGCAGGCTTCACAATTTCTGTTGAAGAGCGATAAACATCTCAAGCGGGGCTTTCGGTAGATGAGCAGTGATGGCGCGGCCGGCGGACTCCAATGCTTGTGCTGGGGCAGCTAGCTGACAGCTGGGATACGACGAATGTGAATGGTGGGCTACAAGCTGCGACTAGCACGACTCTCTCTTTTGTGTGCTGTAGTGAACCTCGTGCTGCCAGTCGCTCTGTTGAGCTCTAAAACAAGGCACGGAGACCTTGCATTGAGTCACATGGGACCTGCAGAAGCATTCACTACTGCTTGGAGAAAGGCCTTCACCTACGGCGGTAAAGCAACAAGAGCCGAATATTGGTGGTTCTTCCTCACCCAGTTCATCGTCATACTCGTGTTGCAATCGCTAGGAAATGCATCAGAGTTTGGAGCTGTTCTAACCCTTTTCTATGGAGTCGCGAGCATCTTCCCCAATCTTTCGCTCGTGGTTCGTCGGCTTCGCGACATTGGCAAACAATGGCAGTGGATCTTTATTAGCCTGGTTCCGTTTATAGGCGGCATCTGGTTCATTATTTTGATGTGCCAACCCAGCGTACTTGATGAAACTAACTAAGACTTCGACGATGTACTCACAAGACTGATTTTTTGTAGAAACCCAAAAGTGTGGGCATGACGGCGAGTTTGATCCGTACCACCAATCTTGAGCGTTCGCCAGCCAACCCACTTCACCAGCCTAGGGCGAATGATGATCAACGAGCGGGCGATCCTTGTTAGCCATACCTCAGATTCTTCTGACGGTCATCAACACTTACAGCAGTTCAACCAAACCGTTGACACTGGAAATATTGATGACCGTCATGCTCTTGATTGAACTGATACTTGTATGACGTGCGAAAAAGTTTTGGGTACGGGTCATTGCTTGAGCTGGGCTTTTACAAGCTTTTGCTGGATGTGGTTGACGAGCTGAAGCGTCACTTCACGGTGCCATGACTTAACGAGGAGGAAGCAGATCGGATGGTGGGCTGGAACTGGGGAGTGAGTCTTTGAAACCGAGTCATTGCAGTGCTTTTAAAACCCTGTGAGCAACATCACAGGTTGCTTTAAGGCAGATCATCGAGTCGTTTGGTGATTCCCGAGATGGTGTGTGCATCGAAGGGGGAGACCCCAAACCACACACTTCTCAGCTCATGGCTTGCGCACTGGTTATCGCCTTCACCGTCATTGGCATGCTCGCCACTCACTCCGAGCAAACATCTTTAAACCGCATCGAGGAAGGACTTCGGGTCCAAGTGCGCTGAAGCGGGTCACCCGGTTCGATCCGGGTGGCTGAACTGTTGCCGCATCAGGGCTACAACGGAGTCACGCTGCAGATCCGCTGATGGCAACCCTGGACGAGTTCAAGGCAATGCGTGATGCGGTGCCGATGAGTGTGCAGGGTGAGCTGTTCAAGCTGATGACCTCAGACCCTGATGCCTCGATCCAGCGCATGGTGGAGATTGCGGCAGAGAAGGGGATGACCCTCACCGTGGAAGAGGTGCGTGGCTTCCTCAGGCAGATGGATGACGATGACGAGTTCGATGATTTCGAGCTGGATGCTGTTGCCCTTGCTGCCATTGCTGGTGGCGGGGGTCAATTAGGTAGTAGTTGAGCCATGGGGTCGTTGCCCTGGCATGCGACCCATGCGCAAGTGGCTGTTTGGTGGCTTATCGATGACCGTTTGAGTCGTTGAAGCCAATCGTGACTATCAAAAGGCTGTAGCTCCACGCCCTCCAATGTCAGAAGAGCAACTCAAAGCGTTCCTAGAGAAGGTCATGGCTGACACCAGCCTTCAGGAAAAGCTCAAGGCAGCAGCCTCACCTGAAGCCGCCATTGAAATCGCCAAAGACGCAGGCTTTTCAATTACTGCAGAAGATGTTCAATCAATGCAATCGGCAACGGTAGAAGTTTCAGACGAGGAGCTAGAGGGCGCATCCGGCGGGGGATACCCCACAGCGACCTGTGGTTGGGGGTTGGGTTAGCGCAAGTAATCCTACGTCCCCAAAGCTCCTGCATTGTCACGAGCTTTTATTGCTTCAATCGTCTGACTAACCCCTTCAATCAGCCTTCAATACCTAATACCATCGCCCGCATTTAGCGCGCTGTTTTATTACTAACTGACACCGCTACCGAACGTTGCTATGACCAGGCTGTAGCTCCACGCCCTCCAATGTCAGAAGAGCAACTCAAAGCGTTCCTAGAGAAGGTCATGGCTGACACCAGCCTTCAGGACAAGCTCAAGGCAGCAGCCTCCCCTGAAGCTGCTGTTGAAATCGCCAAAGACGCAGGCTTTTCAATTACTGCAGAAGATGTTCAATCAATGCAATCGGTAGAATTATCAGTCGAGGAGCTGGAAGCTACAGCTGGCGGAGCCTGTGAGGGAGTTTGGACGTTCGAGTGCAGCCACAATTGTTGAGCCTACACCCCCAAAGCCCCTGCATTGACAGAGGTTTATCATTGCTAATTAGTCTGACTAACTCCATCAATCAGCCTTCAATACCTGGCATAGATAAGGGCAGTTGAGTCAAAGTAGATAAAACGCATTCGCTAAAATTAGGGTGTCAATTAGGGACATTGCAGCCCGTAAATCATGACACCAAATCAGATTCAACTATTGAATCGTGCTTGCAAGATGGCAGGCGTTGATTCAAGCAAGATCAGTCCATCAAATCCGTTTGAGAAGTCAGGAATGACAGCGGTTTTGTTGCAGGCGGCGATTGCTGAGCTTGACCCAGCACGGGCGGCACGGTGGATCTCAGACCACCGGCGGCGGATCAAAAAGGCCCTGGAATCCTGAAACTCGAGCATCCCTGCGGGGGCGCTTTTTTTGTAATTCCGACTGGCGGTGAGCACCGACGCCAGCCCAGTTGGAGCTTCCACTTAGCTTCAGATTTGATGCGGCGAATCAATGCTTTTATCCCGGTTTCTGGACAAAGAGCCTTGATCGCTGAACGTTCTGAGCGCATCCACCTGATGCAGTACAGAAGGGGGGAGTACATCCTCAATCGTCTGAAGGCACAGACGGCGATCCAAAAAGTTGTGAGCCTGACCTACCGAGGTGTTGCCTACGAGAAGCAGCTTTAAACCGGGTGCATTTGTGGTCAATGCACTGGTGGTGAGCACCGCCGCCAAACTGAAGCGTTGCCAACAAACGCCCATGCCGGGAACCGCCACGACCAACGTCGAGATGACGTGTCTTCAGGGTCTGGCGGATTTGGAAAGGCTGGAGGGCCCATGGCTTGATGGCCTGGCCACCGGTGACCCCGAGGTGGCGGCGACCACGGTGCGTCTGTTGCTGGCCCACCTGACCTGGAACAGCAAGCGTCTGCTGGTGGCGATGGTGCTCGATCGCCTGGACGCTGAATTTTGTCAACGTGGGCTGAATGCCCCGATCGTTGTCAACGCCTTGTCAACGGGCTGGATTCTGTCAACGGACTGAATCTCTGAAATCCCTTGCCCTGGAATGGTGGTGGGGGCCTTCCAGCCCCCGTGGATCAATTGGGTGATAAGGCTGACCTCACCCCATCTCCCTTAATGGGTCAGGCAGCAACAGGGGCTGCTTGACGGGAGAAACGAACGATGTTGTTCGCAGTTACGGGTTTGCTCTCACCGAGCAGGCTTCAGTCACCCTCCTCATGCCCCGTCGAAACCATTGCAGCCCCGAGAAAGAAGAAATGGAGCTGAGCGGAATCGAACCGCTGTCCGAAACACTGGTGTGGATCACCTAGTCCGGAAAACCGGACCCTGTCATTCTGACAGCAGTGCAGACCGGGAGCACTGCCGTTGGGTCGTGAAAACCGGATCTCCGCAGTCGCCGTGCTTCCCCAGGGGTTGGAAGACGCTGGCTGCGAAGAGCTTCAGGCCCTTGGGGCTCATGAGGTGCGACCACTTCGGCGTGCAGCCGCCTTCCAGGCCGACATGGCCTGCCTCTATCGGTTGCACCTCCAGGCCCGATTGCCGTTCAGGTTGCTGCGCCAGATGGCCCGCTTTCCCTGTCTGGGGAGAGACGATCTCTATGACGGCATCCGACGGGCCATGAACTGGGAGCGCTGGCTCCATCCCTCCATGACCTTCCGGGTGGATGTCACCGGCACAGCGCCAGGACTGAACCACAGCCACTACTCAGCTCTGCAGGTGAAAAACGCCCTGGTGGACCAGCAGCGCGACCTCTGGGGTGAACGTTCCTCCGTTGATCTGCAGAATCCCGATCTCTCCTTGCAGGTGCACCTCGGACGAGGCGATGCCGTGCTCAGCCTCGACGGCAGCGGCGGCAGCTTGCACCGCCGTGGCTACAGGGCCGCCATGGGTGTGGCTCCACTCAAGGAAAACCTGGCAGCAGGCCTGATCAGACTCACCGAGTGGAATGGTTCAACACCCTTGGTGGATCCCTGTTGCGGTTCGGGCATCCTGCTGATCGAAGCAGCGCTCAGTGCGCTCCAACAGGCCCCAGGGCTCGGACGTCAATTCGCGCTAGAGGGGTGGGCCGATTTTGATCAAGAGCTTTGGCGACGGGAATGCGATCGAGCTCGCACTCGCCAGCGCGAGCCACAAACCCTTCCTCCCATCGTGGGGTTTGAACAAGACCCTGAAATCGCAGAGCAAGCGCGCGACAACGTCAGAGCCGCAGGCCTGGAGGCATGCATCAACATCCACACAGGCGACTTTCTGGATCAAACACTTCCTGATTTACCAGGCGTTCTGGTCTGCAATCCGCCCTACGGCCATCGCATTGGCGATGAACAGCAACTCGAAGCTCTTTATCGCGACCTTGGCACTTACGCGAAACAGAACGCTGCAGGTTGGCAGCTCTGGCTGCTGAGCGGAAACCGCTCGCTCACAGGAGCCCTGAGGCTCAAAGCCTCAAAACGCATCCCTGTCAGCAATGGAGGTCTTGACTGCCGATGGCTTCACTACGGATTGCGCGCCCCATCGAGCGTGCAAGAAGCCTCCATGCGCTGAGCAGGGTCAAACCTTGCCGAGAAGCGCACGAATCGTCTTGGTGACACCATCCAACGTCTGCGGCAAGAAGGGTCCCTTCAGCACCTGTCCGCCGATGCGCAAACTGACGCCAGCAACGGCCAGATTCAACACAGCCAGCGTGAGCAAAGATCGCAGCAACGACCAGCCCCCGACCTCCAGCATCCACACCAGCAAGGCCGCTTCAGCTGTCACCAGGGCGAGCAGCATGAGTGTTCCACCCATTGCCAAGAAGACGCCACCACTGATCAGGCGGCGTTTTTCGCGGTCCACCTCCTGCAGGGCGATGCGCACATGGAGATCCATGACGGATCCCGCCAGCGCGGTGACTCTGGCAGCAGCTCCAAGGCCACGGGGCCGAGAGTCCTGCTGACGCGGCAGTTCACTCATGAGGACCTCCCACCGCCGCGGATGATGGCACCCACCAAGACACCCACACCGGCCGCGACCGCCAACGCCAGCAAGGGGCGCTCACGCACAGGTTTCTCGATCTTGGGCCGCAACGTTTGGTTGAGCTCATCCAGAAGTCGCTCCAGTTGCTCCTCCAAAGGATCCAGGCTGTCTGCCAGATGCTTTGTGCGATCCCCAGCCTGATGCAGCAGTTCCTCGAGCTGGATGCTGACCACATGACCGGCGCGATCGCTGTGCTTCGAAAGCAGCTGCACCACCTCATCAAAGCTTCCGCGCGTGGCCTCGAGTGCCTGTTGCGTCACCTCAGGCCAACGTTGCTGGATCTCAGGCACCAGCGACTCGAAACGATCTCGGAATCGATGCGCCAGATCGGGCGACTGCTCAGGCACGTCGGCAGGGGATGGTGCTGAATCCATGACGGTGCTGACATCCTCACGCAGGGTAAGGGTGGTGACAGCCGGAGGAAACCCATGGGTGCGCATCCGCTGCGCTACGTGCTGCTGGAGCATTTCGGTGCTCCGGACGATCCGCGCGGCTGCCATCTCGATCTGCTGCTGGAAGACGGTGACAGCTGCCGCAGCTGGCGACTGGATGCCATTCCTGGCCTCGATGGCCCGGCAGTCAGAGCCACCGCCTTGCCACCGCATCGGTTGGTGTGGCTCGATCGGCAGGCCGCCGCAGTCTCTGGCGGCAGAGGTTGGGCTCGCCGTGTGGTGGGCGGCGCGATGGCCGCTCCCCTACCTCCCGACCCCTTAGCGCCGATTCACGTGCTCCTCTCGGGTCTGGAAATGATCGGTCTGCCCGAGCAGGTGGTGCTGGATTTGGAGGGGAATCAATGCCGTCTGCGAAGCAGCAAAACGCTTTCTAAAGACAGCACTTGAGGTTTTCCGAAGCTCCGCTAATTTCGATGAGCTAACAGCCGTGGCCCCTGTTGGTACATATCAATCAGGTTGGGCTAACGCAGTTCAAGTCCTTCGGTGGGGCCATGACGATCCCTCTTGAGGAGGGATTCACGGTAGTGACCGGACCCAACGGCTCCGGCAAGAGCAACATCCTGGATGGGGTGCTGTTCTGTCTGGGCCTGGCCAACAGCCGTGGCATGCGCGCAGATCGCTTGCCCGATCTCGTCAACAGTGGCGTTCTCAAGGCCGGCAAATCAGCGGAAACATCCGTGAGTGTGCGTTTCGACCTGTCGGACTGGCAGCCCGATGCAGCCGAAGAGGGCCTGGAGGCCCCGGATGAAGGCCCCTGGATCCATGCGGATCAGAGGGAATGGACGGTCACGCGCAAATTACGGGTGATGCCGGGCGGTTCTTACAGCAGCAGCTACAGCGCCGACGGCATCCCCTGCAACCTTCAACAACTGCAAACCCAGTTGCGGCGTCTACGCATCGATCCGGAAGGCAGCAACGTGGTGATGCAGGGGGACGTCACCCGCATCGTGTCGATGAGCAACCGCGATCGCCGCGGGCTGATTGATGAACTAGCCGGAGTGGCCCTGTTCGACACCCGCATCGAGCAAACACGACGCAAGTTGGATGAGGTTCAGGAACGACAGGAACGCTGTCGGATCGTGGAGCAGGAGCTGCTGACAGCCCGCCAGAGACTGGAGAAAGATTGCGCCAAGGCACGCGCTTACCAGGAGCTCAAGGAACAGGTGCAACTTGGACGGCGCCAGGAGCTTGTGCTGGCCTTTGAAGCCGCCCAGGCCGAACGTCAACGCTTGCAGCAACGCCAGCAGCAACTGGGCGAACAAGACGAGCGTGATGCGCGCACGATCGAGCAACGGGATCTCACGCTGCAGGAATCAGCGAAGCGTCTTCAGACGCTGCAGAACAGTGTTAAGGCACTGGGAGAAGACCAGCTTCTAAGCGTGCAGGCGGAACTGGCTGGCTTGGATCCGCAGAGCCGCGAACTGGAGCGCCAGGCGGCACAGCATCAACAAGAGGGCGAACGCCTCCAGGGGCTGCGGCATCAGCTTCAGGCCCGCCGCGGCCAGCTCCAAGCCGAGAGCGACACACTGAACCTCCAGACCGATACCGATGGCCTTGAGAAGGTGGAGCAACTCTGCAGAGAGGCGGAAGCGGCGGTTGAACTGTCTCGGCGTCGGCTCGGAGAAGTGGCTGGCCGATCCGGGAGCTGGCTGGAGGAACAGAAGCAACGCTCTGGGCGGCGACAGGAACTGCTGAGATCCATTCAGCCGCTGCAAGAGGAACGTCAACAGCTAAAGGAACGCCGACGCCAAGACGAGGAACGCCAGCGTGAGCTGGAACAGGATTGTGACCAAGACGGCGCTGAGGATCAACGCGTTCAGGGACTTCTCGAACAGCTCGAGCAGGAGTGGCAGACCTTGCTCGAATCGATCAAAAACGGCAAGGAACAGCTTCAGCAGTTACTGGAGTCAGTCGCGATTCAGCAACGCACCCGCTCTCGGCTGGAACAGGAGCAAGCGCGGCTTGAACGGGACATCGCCCGTCTCGACAGCCGTCGGGAAGCGCTGCAGGAAAGCCGAGGCACCGGCGCACTCCGGCTGCTGCTGGAATCCGGTCTGGAGGGCATTCATGGTCCGGTCGCCCAGCTTGGAGAGGTTGAAGACCGCCACCGGCTGGCGCTCGAAGTGGCCGCCGGTGCACGCATGGGCCAGGTGGTGGTGGATGACGACCGCATCGCCGCACGCGCCATCGATCTGCTCAAAAGTCGACGGGCCGGACGCTTGACCTTTCTGCCGCTGAACAAGATCCGCGCACCCGGTGGTGGTGGTGCCGCCATGGCACGGGGACGACGCCCGGAAGCCACCGGTGCTGGAGGCCTGGTGGGTCGCGCTGTGGATCTCATTCGCTATGAGCCGATCTACGCAGACGTCTTCGCTTATGTGTTTGGAGACACCCAGGTGTTCTCTGACCTCAGTAGCGCGCGTCAGTTCCTAGGACGCTCGCGCGCGGTGACCTTAGAAGGTGAATTGCTCGAGAAAAGCGGCGCCATGACCGGTGGCAGCTTCTCCCAACGCAGCGGCGGCTTGAGCTTCGGCATCAGCAGTGATGGTGACGAGGCCGCCCCCTTGCGCCAGCGACTGCTGGAACTGGGTGAAACCCTCGCCGCCTGCAGGCGGGAAGAACAACGGCTGGTGGAAGCGGTGGATCAGCAGCGTCCCGCGCTGCGTCAGCTGGAGCAACGCCAGGCGGCGCTGGAGGCCGAACGTCAGGCCGCCAAGCGCGCCCATGGCCCATTGCTGGAACGCGTGCAACAGCGTCAACGCAAGCTGAATGAGCTACAGCAAGCCCAGCAGTCCCATGAACAAAGGCTGCAGCAACTAACGGCCAGCCTGACCCCAATGCACACCGAGCTGGAGCAGCTCAACCAGCAGGAGTCCGCAGTGGAAGCCAACGGTGATGCCGAGCGCTGGCAGGCACTGCAGCAGGAACTGGAACAGGCTGATGCGGGACTGGAAACGGCCCGCCGTCAACGGGATGCCCTACTTCAGCAGGAACGTGACCGCCAACTCTCCCAGCAGAGATTGGCGGATCAGCAACAGAGCACCGAACGGGAGGAACAGTCGCTGCAGCAAGCGGTGCAGACCCTCGCCGACGCCCATGGCCGCTGGAGAGAACAGCAACAGGCTCTGAAAATCCGTCGCGAGTCACTCGAAGCCCAGCAGCAGCAACTGCAGACGCGTTTCGGAGAAGAGCGCCGGGCCCGGGATGAGGCCGAAGCGGTAGTGGCCCAACAGCGCCAGGCATTGCAGCAGGCTCGCTGGGAGCTGGAGCGACTGCGAGAAGAACGCGCGGCCCTGGATGAGCAGCTGCGCAGCGGTGGCATCCGCCTGGAAGAACTGCGCAACACCCTTCCCAATCCGCTTCCGGAGATCAGCGACGACCTGCGCGAAGCAGGACTAGAGCAGCTTCAGGAACAACTGCAGCAGCTGCAAGGCCGCATGGAAGCCCTGGAACCGGTCAACATGCTCGCTCTCGAAGAGCTCCAGGAGCTGGAGCAGCGGCTTGGGGATCTTGGAGAACGCCTGGATGTGCTCAGCCAGGAACGCGAGGAACTGCTGCTGCGCATTGAAACGGTGGCCACGCTGAGGCAGGAGGCGTTCATGGAGGCGTTCACCGCGGTGGACAGCCATTTCAGAGAGATCTTCGCCAGCCTGTCCGACGGCGACGGCAAACTTCAGCTCGACAACCCGGACGATCCCCTGGAGGGAGGACTAACACTGGTGGCGCATCCCAAAGGCAAAGCGGTTCGGCGGCTAGCGGCCATGTCCGGAGGGGAGAAATCGCTGACGGCGCTCAGTTTTCTCTTTGCTCTGCAACGCTTCCGCCCCTCTCCCTTTTATGCCCTTGATGAGGTCGACAGCTTCCTCGATGGGGTCAATGTGGAGCGTCTCGCCGCCTTGATCGCACGGCAAGCCGAACAGGCCCAGTTTCTGGTGGTAAGCCACCGGAGGCCGATGATCGGTGCCTCGACACGCACCATTGGCGTCACCCAGGCACGTGGCGCCCACACTCAGGTGGTGGGCCTTCCGGATGCCGCCTGATCTTCCCTCCTTGAGTCCTTGCGTCAAAATGGCCGCAATCACTCCGGCTGAGGCCTGCGGTTGAGCTTGTCGTCAACAACGAACGATCCTTTGGCCAACGTGCCCAGTGACCGCCTCTGGCTGAGGTCGGAACTGATGGGCACACAGGTGATCACCCGCGACAGCGGACGTCGCCTCGGCGTCGTGGGCGAGGTGATTGTGGACATCGACCGGCGTGAAGTGGTGGCTCTGGGGCTGCGCGACAACCCCCTCACACGCTTTTTGCCGGGCCTGCCGCGCTGGATGCCGCTCGATCGCATCCGTCAGGTCGGCGACGTCATCCTGGTCGACTCAGCAGATTCTTTGAGCGAAGGATTTTCGGCGGACCGTTACAGCCGAGTGATCAATTGCCAAGTGATCACTGAATCCGGGCAACAGCTTGGCCGGGTGCTCGGCTTCTCCTTTGATATCGAAACCGGTGATCTCACCACCCTGGTGATGGGTGCGGTGGGGGTGCCGCTCCTGGGTGAGGGCGTCCTGAGCACCTGGGAAATTCCCGTGGACGAGATCGTCAGCAGTGGCGCTGACCGGATCATTGTTTACGAAGGAGCTGAAGAGAAGCTCAAGCAGCTCAACAGTGGATTCCTGGAGAAGCTCGGGGTTGGGGGCTCCAGCTGGGACGAGCAGGAACGGGATCGTTATCGGCTCAACGTGGTGCCTGTCGAGAACCAGCTGAGCTCCGGCCAGCCAACGGAATCAGCACCCCGTCAGCTCGAGGCGTCCCAGGCCGAATCCTTCCAAGCCGAGCAACCGGAGTTGGAATACGTCGAACTCGAGCAGCCTCGGGAACAAGAGCAAACAATGCGGCGTTACCTCGACGAGATGCCGATGAACGACCCGGAGCCCTACCGGGATCCGGACCGCTATCGCAGCCGTGGCCTGGAACAACAGGAGCGCACCTACAGAGATCCCGAACCCCGCTTGAATGAGCCTCGCAGGGACTGGGAACAACCTGCTGCTTACGACGAAAGACCTCGTTACGACGATCGGCCACGCCCAGCGTCCAGGCGACCCGTGGAACGCCCGGGGGCTCCGCTGGACGTCGAACCGATGGAAAGAGAGCGGCTGCCCATGGACTTTGAGCCCCGCAATCGCGCCCCTCGGGATCCAGAACCGCCACAGCGAGCCCCCCAAGAGCAGCAGGCTCCGAATGAACCGTTGGATGATCCCTGGTGATTGCTCACCAGATCCCATTCAGATCAAATCAATCGGCATCTGCCCCTTTGAATTGCAGAGAAGCGCTGTTGACGCAGTAGCGCTGCCCTGTGGGAGTGGGGCTGTCCTTGAACACATGGCCCAGGTGTCCATCACAACGAGCGCAGAGGATCTCGGTGCGGACCATCCCGTGGGTGCGGTCTTCTTTGGTGCGGATCGCACCCGAGCTGACACCCTCCCAGAAACTGGGCCAACCGGTGCCTGACTCGAATTTGGTGCGTGAACTGAATAAGGGGGCATCACAGCAGACGCAGTGATACATCCCATCCTCCTTGTGATTCCAGTAAGCACCAGTGAAGGCACGCTCAGTACCCCCTTGACGGGCAACTTGAAACTGTTCAGGGGTGAGCTGCGCCCTCCATTCCTCCGGAGAGCGTTCGATTCGATCGCCACCGACGGAAGTTGGACTGGTCATGGTCAAGGCGCTGCACTTGAAAAAAGCTAGTCGGAAAGCGCCAGTGGCAGCAGCTCCTGAACCTGTTTCGCCAGAGCCGCTACTGCGCCGGGCTGTCCACGCAAGGCCCTCAGGTCCTGTCGCTGACCTTCAAGCCGCTCGGGCGACTGCAGCCACTCCGATGCTTCCATGGCGATCTGAGCAGGCGTGATCGGACCCACTCGTTCAGGCACCACCATGCGGCCCGCGGAGATGTTGGGCCAGGCCAGAAGACCGTGATTGCGCAAGCGCCAGGCACTCAACAGCCACCCGATCACACGATTCAACCCCGGGAGCCGCGCCACCAGCCCCATCCATCCGTCCCAGGCCTGCATCACCCCCAGATGCTGCGTGGGCACCAGCACAATCATGGGGACTCCCAAAGCCCCCAGCTCAGCAGTATTTGCACCCACGGTGGTCAGCGCGAGGGCGCACTGACTGAGCACACCATGGGCTGGCGGTTCTTCTTGCAGATGAATGAGTGTTCCTGCTCGGGTGAGTAAACGCCGCCACGGCCAGCTATCACCCGGTGGCAGCAGGGTTTGGATACCGGCCAGATAACTCGCCGCGATGGGATTGGAAAGCTCCAGATACCGAAGCAGCTCCTCAACGCTGGTGGTGGGAGCGACCGGCAGCAGAAAATGGCACCCAGGACGCTCGGCCGCCAAACGGTCCGCTGTCTCGACCAGGAAAGGAACGCCAACGGAAAGCTTGGCCGGCTTGGATCCCGGCAACAGAGCCACCCATTCCCCCTTAGGCAGAGGGTCTTGAGCCCGGGCGTGGCTGGAGAGATCGGCCATGAGATCTCCCACCACTTCGCAACGGGAACGCAATCGCCTGGGCAGCTGATCGCGCACCGACGGGGCCATGGCCGCGATGCGGTCATTCCAACGGGGCCATCGCGCCACCCATTCCGCGTAGGTGATGTGGCGGTAACCAAGACGCGCTGAGAGCAACACCGTCCAGAACTGATCGCCCCCCAAAAACACCACCACCCCCTGCGATGGCCAGCTGCCAAACCGCTGGGGACGCAGCAGCAGAGACCAAAAGTGACGTGCCGGAATGATGCGGTCGAACTGGCTCCAGCGACTTGCTGCATCCGCCTCCTGTCCTGTGGCATTGGGACAGGGCACCAGCACCAAAGAGAGGCTCAGTGCCGATTGCGGAGCGCGGGGCCGCAACAGGAGTTGGCGGTGCAACGCTTCCGCTAAGGGGCGGACCCAGGTGCTCAATTCACCCGGACCGTTGGACACAAACAGAATTGAAAGCGTTGGATCCGGGGTTCGGAGCGTCACGCGTGCCGGATCGTGCTGGGAAAAAGAATGCGGATGGCGAGACTTGAACTCGCAAGGCCGAAGCCACACGCCCCTCAAACGTGCGTGTCTACCAATTCCACCACATCCGCGTGGTTGATTCAGCCACTCGGGCTGTATCGCAGAGAAATATACCGGCTAGGGGGCCCATCCCCAGCAAGCCCAGACGTCGATGCTCTCTCGCGCAGGAACGGTAAACGCAGTCACTGATACGATCCGCCCTGGCTTTGAAACTGCGGGATGCCCATCGGCAAGGTGCTGATCGCCAACCGCGGCGAAATCGCTCTCAGAATCCTGAGGAGCTGCAGGGAACTTGGTATTGGCACGGTCGCTGTGTACAGCACCGTTGACCGCAATGCTCTGCACGTTCAGTTGGCGGATGAAGCGGTTTGCGTGGGCGAGGGGCCGAGCAACCGCAGCTATCTCAATGTTCCCAACATTCTTGCGGCAGCCACATCCAGGGGGGTCGATGCCATCCACCCCGGCTATGGATTCCTGGCCGAGAACGACAAGTTTGCGGAGATGTGCCGCGACCACGGCTTGACGTTCGTCGGCCCATCGCCGCACGCGATCCGGTCGATGGGCGACAAGTCGACCGCCAAATCGACCATGCAAGCGGTTGGTGTCCCGACCGTTCCCGGCAGTGAGGGGCTCCTAGCCAATCCTTCAGAGGCCGCAGCCCTGGCCGAATCCATGGGCTACCCGGTGATGATCAAGGCCACTGCCGGAGGCGGAGGTCGCGGCATGCGCCTGGTTCAGAGCCCTGATCAGCTCGACACACTCTTCAAGGCTGCTCAGGGCGAGGCGGAAGCGGCCTTCGGTAACCCCGGGCTGTACATGGAGAAATTCATCGACAGGCCGCGTCACGTGGAAGTGCAAGTGCTTGCGGATCGTCACGGCAACGTTGTGCATCTGGGCGAACGCGACTGCTCGATCCAGCGCCGTCACCAGAAACTGCTCGAGGAGGCTCCCAGTCCGGCCCTCGATCCTGAGCTGCGACGCCGCATGGGCGACGCCGCCGTCGCGGCAGCCCGCAGCATCAACTATGAAGGCGCGGGCACCGTCGAATTCCTGCTGGATCGCAACGGCGGTTTTTATTTCATGGAGATGAATACCCGCATTCAGGTGGAACATCCTGTAACCGAAATGGTCACCGGTGTCGACCTAATCACCGAGCAGTTACGCATCGCAGGTGGCGAACCGATCAGCATTCGTCAAGAGGAGATTCAGCTGCGCGGTCATGCCATCGAGTGTCGAATCAACGCCGAAGACGCTCGCCACAATTTCAGACCAGCACCGGGAAAGATCACCGGATGGCTCCCCCCCGGCGGCCCCGGCGTTCGCGTCGATAGCCACGTGTACACGGGCTATGACATCCCACCGTTCTACGACTCCCTCATTGGGAAGCTGATCGTGTGGGGAACCAATCGCAACCATGCGCTTGCACGCATGAAACGAGCACTCAACGAATGCGCCGTCACCGGCATCCCTACGACCGTTGACTTCCATTTGGAAATGCTGGATAGGCCGGAATTCATCAATGGTGATGTGCACACCAAATTCGTCGAGCAGGAAATGCTCCCCTGAGTCGGCTCGCTCAGCAAACACCCCGTCCAGACATCAGGCCACGATCTGAGCGCGCATCAGGATCTGAGACAGGACCCCCTGCTGCCCGACGAGCAGCTCACGCAACAGGCTGACGAGCCCTAACCAGATGACTGGCGTGACATCCACTCCGCCGATGGGAGACACCACACGGCGCGTGAGCGACAGCACCGGCTCCGTCGGCCAGATCACGAACGCCCAGACCCCTGAGGCCGAGTTCACCTGGGGATACCAGGTGAGCACAATCCGCATCAAGAACATCAGGCTCCAAGCTGCCAGGAGCAGGCCAAGGATCAGATGGATCGATGGCAGAACCTGGAGCATCGTCGGCGTCACAAAGCTCAAAACATTGGCCACGGCATCGTAGAAAGTCGTCGCTGATCTCTAAGATCTGCTCCATTCAGTCTTTAGACGTCGGTTCCGACTCGATCGTTATGACCCCATCCCTCGCCAACTTCCTCAGCAGCCTGGCCTGGGGTGCCGTGATTGTGGTGGTCCCCGCCTCGATCGGCCTGTTTTTCCTCAGTCAGACCGACCAGGTCGACCGCAAGCTCTGATACCGCTGGCGCGCTTCGTAAACTGGGTGTGAAAGTTTCCGGTCTCTAGTGACCGGACCACCCAATCAGAGGGCCTCAACGTGGTTAACGCCAGTCTTAACTGGGCCAGCATTGTGGGCATCGTTCTTGCCGTGGGCGGGGCGATGCTCTATTTCATGCGCAGTTTTAAACCTGCTCTCGCCCGCGACTACGACGTTTTCTTCGCTGCCATCGGTCTTCTGTGCGGCGGCATCTTGTTCTTCCAGGGCTGGAGACTCGATCCCATCCTTCAATTCGGACAGTTCCTGCTGGCGGGCACAACAGTGTTCTTTGCCTACGAGAGCGTTCGCCTGCGAGGTGTTTCGGCAGAGCAAGCCCGTCGCTCCGCATACTTCGATGACGAGCCTCCAGCAAGGGCTCCAGCTGGAGGCATGCGTGGCTACGACGACAGCTACGACCGCTTCGATGAACCCCAGCCCGTCAGGCGACGGTTTGCGGCCCAGGACTTCGATGAGACGGAAGGACCGGAGCAAGATTTCTATCGCCCGCGCCGGAACTCAAGAGCCGCCATCCCCGAGCAGGCCGCCAGCCGCAGGCGGGGCCGCCCCGATGCATCCTCCGCTTGGGCTGGTGACAGCGAGCAGGACCGTCGGATGGCGCGATTCGGCAATCGCGATGACGAGGGTTCAACTTCGGGTCCCAACTTTGGCGATCGCCGCACCAGCAAAGACGATCAACGCCGCGGCAGCCGCCCTAGCGCCGCTGCACGCAACGACAGCACAGCCTCTCCTCGTGCAGCTGTGAATGATTCCAAACCTTCAGGGTCCCGCCCCTCGGCAAGCAGCCGTGCACCCATGAACGGGCAGCCAGGGGTTCCGCAGGGCACCCCATATCGGCAAGCTGCCGAAGACGCGGCTTACAGCCCCAGCCGACGGACCAACAACGCTCCATCATCAGCAGCTCCCTCATCGGCCGCCTCGTCCCCAGCCGTCCGCCCACAGGAGCCTGGCCGGACGCCACCCCGGAGTTCCCGTCCACGGGACAACAGTTCCCGCTTCGACGACTGATCCACTTCACCCCGCTGCTGCTGCTCGTGGTCAGCTTGATGGCGACCGGGTGCAGCGGCAGATCCCAACGTGCCCCTGGATCGCTCCTGCCTGAACAGCAACAGGAACCTGCCTTGAGCGGTGATGGACGCAAGCTGGCGGTGATTACGGACCAACGCGGCCGCGCGACGGTTCAGCTGAAAGATCTTCGGGATGGGCGATCGCTGCCACTTCGCCACCTGAATCGAAACCAGCCCCATAGCTCACCCTCTCTGAGCTGGAACGGGCGCTATCTGGCCGTGATCGTCCAACGGGGAAACCGCCGGATGGTTCTTGTGGAAGATCGCCTTAGCGGCCGCGCCCACCCCCTGCGACTCCCATCGGGGCGCAACCCAGTGCGGTTGAGCCTTGCACCGGATGCGCGGCGCCTGGCCGTTCAGACCGCAGAACGCGGTCGCTGGCAGGTGGAGATTCTCGATCTCAGCGGTGTGCTGGAACCCGACAACCCAGGAGGCCTGCGCCAGAGCACTCCGATGGAGTCCACGCCATGACCAGGCCTGACAGGGTGATCATCGCCTTGTTGGCGAGCCTTTCTCTTGCCAGTTGCAGCGGATCAGGACTCAGACCGCAAACAGCGATCAGCAGCGCCTTGCAACGCAGCGCGGATAGTCGTCGCTGGCCAGACCTGAGCGACCGCTGGATGGTCTCCATCGCCAGCCGCAACGGACGCGAGCGCATCGAGTTGGTGGATCTAAGCAGCGGTTCACCAGTGCCACTGCCAGGCCTGAATCAGGCGGATGCACAACCCGTGAGTGTGAGCGTCAATGCTGATGGCGACAGAATTGCGCTGGTGCGTCAGCGCAACGGGCAGACCGAACTCAACCTCTACCGACGCAACGTTGGACTGCTGCAACGACTGCCCCTGGAACCCGCAGGCGTTCCAAGGAACGTGAGCCTCGACGGCTCTGGACGCCTACTCGCTGTTCAGGTGAGTCGCAGGGGACAGTGGGACGTTGACTTGATCCGTCTGCCCTGAGTCGCTGCACGCGGTCAGGACACCAGGCCAGCCCAGTGCAGGAACGTGTCATGGCTGATGGCTTCAACCACCAGCACGGCGACAAATCCGATCATCGCGAAACGGCCATTCACCCGTTCGGCGTAAGCACTCCAGCCGAAAGCGGGAATGTCTGTCGTGGTGGCACTGGGGGTCGGAATCGCTTCGGCTTCAGCCCCCTGGCCATTGGCGTCGGCACTGCTGGTGGTCATGCGCAGGGATCAGGAATGCCCAAAGTCATAGCTGGCGGCAGGGAGGAGCTGCCAGCCACCCTGACCATCCAAGGCCAAAACGGTGTCGTGGAACGATTTCAGCGTGGGCCGGTGGCCGATGCTGATCACAGAGAGTTCGCGTTGGCGTAGCAGCGAGTAGAGCCGATCTTCTGTCGCCACATCCAGAGCGCTCGTCGCTTCATCCAGCACCACGAACCGCGGTGCGTTGAGCAGCAACCGTCCAAAAGCGAGCCGCTGCTGCTCACCCAGCGACAGGATCCGGGGCCAATCCTGCTTCACGTCAAGATCGGGATAGCGGTTGAGCAATCCGCCGAGATTGACCTCCTGAAGCACATGACGAAGCTGATCGTCGCTGTAGCGGCTTTCGTCCGTGGGGTAGCAAAGCTGCTCGCGCAACGATCCCAGCAGCATGTAGGGCTTCTGGGGAATGAACAGCAAGTCTCCAGTAGCCGGTCGCATCACATCGCCACGACTGGGAGTCCAGAGACCACTAATCATGCGCAGCAATGAGGTTTTGCCACAACCGGAGGGACCCACCACCAGCAGACGATCCGCCTCCCCAACGCTGAGGCTCAGATCGCGGAGGATGGGCAACTGACTCCCTGGAGGCGTGAGGTCGGCATGGCGGATCACAATCGAATTGGACGCCTGCTGGACAGGCGACACATCGATGGTGTCGCAACTGACTTGCTCAACCTGACTCTGGAAGCCTTCAAGACGCGTCACACCGGCCGTGAATTTGGCGAGTTCATCGATGCGGTTCACAACAAACAGCAGTGAACCCTCCACCATGTTGAACGCGAATCCCGCCTGAACAAAACGCCCGTAGTCGATCTCGCCTGCAAAAAACGGACCGGCCATGATCAAATAAGGGAAAAAGATGCCCGCATATCCCACCGATCGTTGCATGGCGCTAATGATCACCTGCCACACAATCAAAAGATTGAAGTTGTCCACAACTGTGCCAAGCCTTCGGGACGTTTCCTGGCGCTCAGGCTCCTCCCCCGCATAAAAGGCAATTGACTCGGCATTGTTGCGTATGTGAACCAAGCCATAACGAAAATTCGCCTCATAACGCAACTGGTCAAAGTTAATTCGCACCAAACGGCGCCCAGCAAAAACCAGCAATGTTGTCGTCAAAAGCGCATAGGCAAAAAGGTAAAATGTTAACCTTTGGCTAATCGTCCAAAGAATAAGAATATTGAGCGAAAACGTTAAAATTGCATCAAAAATACCCAGTGTAAACAACAGACTTTGCTCAGTGAATGCCTTCACATCGTCCGTGATTCGCTGATCAGGGTTATCAAGACCCGTCGACTGCTCGTCATTTGGGTTCAAGACGTAATAAGCCCTATTACTCAAATATTCATCGATCAATCCACTCGATAGCCACTCACGCCAGATCAAACCGAGCTTGGCCGTAAAATAAATTTGAGCCGTGCGGATGGGCAACGCAACAACAAAACAAGATGCATAAATCGCGAGAATTCGATTAAAGCCCTCTTGCTGTCTCGCAACCAAGGCATTGGTGATGTCTCGCGCAATAAATCCGATTCCGGCATTGATGCCATTGACCGCGAGCAACATCAGCACAATGACCCCAAGCAAGAGCCAATGCAGCCAGCGTCGATTGCGCAGCTGCTGGCGCATCAGCAGAAATGACGATGCACCCAGCACAAACAGTGCTGAAAAAACGACACCCCACCAGCCACTCCAGATGCCATCAATGGTGGTACTGATGCCACCGAAATATTTCTCAGTCAGTACTGGAAGCAGTTGCTCCAAAAGATTGATCAAGCCCGTGAGGGCCACCAACACCAGGCCACCCACGCAGAACAGAAGCGAAAGCAGCAGCCATGAGAATTGCCAACCGGAGGCCTGATCGAGAGGGAGGAAAAATGGCTGGGCGAGGTTACGAAGCCTCTTCAGCTGGCCCGAAAGGCCAGCAGCAGGCGCCACAGAAGAATTGATCATGACGACATTCTGACCAGCTCAGGCCTAGCCGGGAGGCCATGCGAGCTCACGACCGCCGATCACGTGCACATGCAGGTGAAACACAGTCTGCCCTGCGCCAGCGCCGCTGTTGATCACCGTCCGCCAGTCATCCAGACCTTCCTGTTTTGCCACCTTGGCGGCAACCAGCAGAAGGTGACCGAGCAGAGCAGCGTGCTGATCGCTGGCTTCACGCAGGCTGGGGATCGGCTCGCGCGGGATCACCAGCACATGAATCGGAGCCTGAGGCGCGACGTCGCGGAAGGCGAGGCAACGGTCGTCGCTGTAGACCTCATCGCAGGGAATCTCGCCCCGCAGGATGCGGGAAAAGATCGTGTCCTCGGCCATGGCGCAGAAGCTCGCATGCAGGGGGAAATGAGACAGGCGGGGCACATGAACCGTGCACCGCCTAACCAAGCCAATGCTGGCACGCTGCCTCAGCGCATCTCTGCTCGGATTCGACGCCATCCCTGTGACTGTGGAGGTCGACCTCGCCCCTGGACTGCCTGGCCTCCAGCTGGTGGGACTACCCGATGCTGCCATCCAGGAATCACGCGAACGGGTGAGAGCCGCGCTGCGCAACAGCGGTTTCCGCGGTCCTCTGGTGCGGGTGGTGGTGAACCTGGCACCTGCCGACCTGCGGAAGGAGGGCCCCTGCTTCGATCTGCCCATCGCCTTAGCACTACTGGTGGCCAGCGGACAACTGGATGCCACCGTCCTGCGTGGACTCTGGTGCGCTGGCGAACTCGGACTGGACGGGAGCATCAGGCCCTGCCGCGGCATTCTCGCGATTGCCTGCCAGGCCGCTGAGCAGAAGGCACGCGGGCTTGTCGTGGCCGGCGAGGACGCCGCAGAGGCCTCATTGGTGGACGACCTGACTGTGATCAGCGCCAACACACTGCATGACCTGGTGAAGAGTCTCAAGGTGAGCAGGGAACTCGGCGAAAACCATCCTTCAAAGGCATCGATGCTGGCCACGCCATCGGCCCCGCCCCCACCTCCGACCAGCAGCTCATCACCCAATTGCTCCTCACCCAACACCCCCTTGGCACACCTCCCGGGCCAGCGCGTGGCACGGCAAGGACTGGCCCTTGCTGCCGCGGGCGGACATCACCTGTTGTTGGTGGGGCCGCCTGGTTGCGGCAAGACACATCTGGCGCATCAATTGCCAGCCCTGCTTCCACCCCTGAAACGGCAAGAGTCGCTAGAAATCACTCGGCTCCACTCCATTGCCGGCTTAACCCGAGGTCATGGGCAATTGATCCGTACGCGGCCGTTCCGGAGTCCGCACCACACCACTACATCAGCGGCCTTGCTGGGGGGTGGCGCGCATCCACGCCCAGGAGAACTGAGCCTGGCCCATGGAGGCGTGTTGTTCCTTGATGAAATGGCGGAATTTCCCAGATCTCTGCTGGATCAACTCCGGCAGCCTTTAGAAGAGGGAGCGATCTGGCTCAGCCGATCGCGTCAGCGCTGTCGCTTTCCTAGTCGCGTGACTCTGGTGGCTGCCACCAATCCCTGCCCCTGCGGATGGGCCGGGGATCCCCGCTGCACATGCAGCGAGCTCAAGCGCAAGCGGTACTGGAATCGACTGTCGGGCCCCCTGCTGGACCGCCTGGATCTTCAACTGAAACTGGAGGTTCCCGCTGCCGACAACCTGCGGCACTGTTTCGGCGAGGACGCGACAGATCTGGAGCCGCGCCTGAATGCGGAAACGATCCTGCAGGCGAGAGAACGAATGATGGAACGGAATCCAGATCAAAGGACCAACCGAGACCTCGACGCCAAAGCGCTCTACGAGAGCGGTCAGTTCAGTGCCGAAACAATCGATCGCTGGGAAGCCGTCGTCCATGCCCGCAGGCTGAGCCTTCGCAGTGGATTGCGCCTGCTGCGTGTGGCCAGGAGCGTTGCCGACCTTCGCGCTAGCGAATCAGTCGATGTTGCCGACCTGGCGTCAGCGCTCTGTTTTCGAAGTTTTGATCTCGAGCAATCCTGACGCCAGATCACCACGAATGACCTAAGAGCACCTCAGCGGCCATGCACAGGCACATCCCTGTAGGGCTGTGGGCCAATGGCCGGAGGGTTGGTCAACTTTTCTTCCCTGGGATTGCCCATGGCATGAGACAAGGTCTCCATCACCCAGGAACGGAATTCATCGAACTTGCGACCCATGATCAGCCTCGTCTCTTCACTCAGTCTCGGCGCAGAAAGAGACGACGCCAACAGGCCGAAATACCGAACTTTCAGCCTGTTCGGTGCGCGGATCAGCGACGGCGACGGCGCTGTTGAGCCTTGCGCTTGTACTTCTCGATCGGGGTCTCGTGGTGACGCAGACGCTTGAGGTCAGCGAAGATCCCTGCTTTCGAGACCTGACGCTTGAACCGGCGCAAAGCCGACTCGATGCCTTCGTTTTCGCCGACCGTGACCTGAGTCATTCAACAAGCAGGGATTTAAGCTCTCCAACTTAGCAAGCGGCCTCAGGGAGTCATTTCAGCGCCACCGTCTTGGGTGGTGTCTGCGGCCTCCGCATCAGCAGCCTCCGCATCAGCCGATTGCTCCTCAACGCCAGCGGCTGGCTGGATGGCATCGCGATACACGTAGAGATGGCCCAAAGTTTTGGTGCCGTACTGACGACGCTTCAAACTCCAGCCCGGTTCAAGCACTAGCTGGATGAAACCGTTGCCAGGACCACCGGCTTTAGCCACCACCAGCGTGGGTTGGGCTGGATTCTTGGTGGGAACGGCAATCAACTCAATGTCATCAGCCGTCTTGGTCACCGAGAGTCGATAGCGCGTGCCCAGGTCGTCTCCACCGATGCGCAGGGAATAGCCATTGCCATCGATGTAGCGGTTGCAGATCCCGGTGAAGTCGAATGTCGCCATCAGGGGATCGACCACGGCAGGAGCACTTCCCTTGACCTCGTAACAGGGACGGGCACTGGTTCTCTGTTCGTAGATGTTGAGCTGAGATCTGGGCCCAGAGCCGATCGGTGCTGCTACAAGAACGAATTTCGATTCGTCTACATCAGCGAAAGTGAATAGGGAGCCCTGCGCACGCACCGAGGAGTTCAGCTCCGTGATGAGGGTGGAGCCGAAGACAGCGAGAGCGGCAGCGGCGATCCGAAGACGGGCCATCAGAGCAGAAGGATGTGTTGGGATCGTAAAAGTGAGGAGGTGCTGCGTCTGCGGGTTCAGGCCGGTTTGTTCAGCCGAATCGCAACCAGAAGTGACCCGACGGTGGCGGGAAGGCTCAGACCCAAAATCCAGCGCGTTGTAGCGACCCCCAGATCAGGGTCTCCATAGGAGAGCTCAAAGACGCTTCCGGTGGCGGCGATGCCCAGCACACAGGCGAGGGCCAAAAACAGCCCTGCAAGAGGTTTCATCGGCATGGGATCAGGAGAGGGCGCGAACGTCAGAGGACTGGAAGCCATGATCCTTTAATTCTTTGTCGAGTCCCCCGACATCCGTGACACGGTCCACGAACAGCACGCCGGTGAGATGGTCCATCTCATGCTGGATGCAGCGGGCCATCAATCCATCGGCCTTCATGGTGCGGGGACGCCCCATCTCATCGCGGTAGCTCACCTGCACAGCACTGGGACGCACCACATCGAGATACACCCCGGGAATGCTCAGACAGCCCTCCTCGTAGGTGTCAAGGCTGGCGCTGGCGGAAACAATTTCAGGATTGATCAGCACCAACGGTGGCGTGCTGGCGTTCTCCGGATCCAGGTCGATCACCAGCAACTGCTTATGGACTCCCACCTGAGGCGCCGCCAGGCCGATCCCACGAGCGGTGTACATGCTGCGCAACATGTCGCGGGCCAGATCGCGCACAGTCGCATCCACCTTGCCGATCCGGCGGGCATCGAGACGCAAGACGTCATCGCCAAGCGTGTGGATCTCAAGCGGGGGAACTTCAAGAGGTGTCTTCGGGACAGCCACCGTCGAGCCGGATTTTTCCGCAGATCGTGCCAACTGGGCGAAGCTCCTTGCCAAGGTCTCAACCTGCGTCCTGTCTGCGCTGATCTTAGGCAGTCTCCTCTGAGCACGAAACGTTCCCATGAGCCGTCCCCAGCCTCTCTCCGCCCGGACTGCCCTTGGACGGTCTCCGGCGTTCAAAGAGCCCCGACTGCTGGGGAACTGGGTGCTGTGGCTGGAACAGCGCCCTCAAGAGAAAGGGCGCACCACGGCCTTGATCAGGCCCTGGGGCCAGCCCGACATCACGCCGCAGGAACTAACACCGGCACCCACCAACCTGCGCTGCCGCATTCATGAATACGGCGGTGGGCCTCTTTCCGCAGCAGCGAACGGGGACGAACTGCTCCTCATCTGGGTTGACGACCAGGACCGCTGCCTTTGGCAGCAGAGCTGGCAAGGATTGCTATCGCCGCAGCCAACGGCCCTCACAGCCGCATCAGCGCTCACACGCCTGACTGCACCAGGCACGGGTTCCCTGGGAGGCGGCGTGATCGATCTGCAGCGACAGCGGTGGCTTGGTGTGCTGGAGCGGGATGGACGCGACCACCTCGTGAGCGCTGCTCTGAATCGGAGCGATCAAGAACCGCTCGTGCTGCACAGCGCCGCTGATTTCGCCGGCTATCCAGCCATCAGTGCGGATGCTCAACAGCTGGCCTGGGTGGAATGGCAGCAGCCGGCGATGCCCTGGGATGCCTCAGAGCTGCATTGCGCCTCGATCGACACCCAAGGCCAACTTGGGAACCACCACACCCTGGCAGGCAGCCGCCCCAGCGCAAAGAAGCGCATCTCCGTGTTTCAACCCCTCTGGCTGCCAGACGGAACCTTGGTGGCTGCGGAGGATTCAAGCGGTTGGTGGAACCTCTTACGCCAAGCCAACCACGGCAGTGCCAGTGCCTCTGATAACGACCAGAACTGGGCGCGTCCCTGGCCGATGCAGGCGGAAACCGCCATGCCCCAGTGGGTGTTCGGCATGCGCACCACCGCCTGGGATGGCACTCACTTGCTGGCTGCGATTTGCACCGAGGGGCGTTGGCAGCTCACACGGCTGTCCAGTGATGGCGGCACCAGCCCGGTGGCTCAGCCCTTCGACGACCTTGCGGATCTTGATGCCGATGCCGGACGAGCCGTGGCCATCGCCAGCAACAACAGCATCGGCCAGGGGCTCCTGGAGCTGGACCTTCACAGCGGCACGTGGTGGCACACCCCTGCCACCGAGGCGGTGTTGGAGCCTGACGCCATCAGCACCGCGGAACCATTGTGGTTTGAAGGCGCCAACGGTCAGCGCACCCATGCCTGGTATTACCCGCCCAACGCAGGCGCAAACCAAGAAGCGCCCTTGCTGGTAAAGAGCCACAGCGGACCCACCGCCATGGCCCGCCGCGGCCTCAACCTGGGCATTCAGTTCTGGACCAGCCGCGGTTGGGGGGTGGTGGATGTCAACTACGGAGGCTCCACCGGTTTTGGACGGTCCTACCGGGAACGTCTCAATAACGGTTGGGGGGTGGTGGATGTGCAGGACTGTGCCGCCGCCGCAACGACACTGGTGCAAGCCGGCAAGGCACACCCGGAGCGGATCGCCATTGAAGGAGGCAGTGCCGGGGGTTTCACCACCCTGGCCTGCCTCTGCTTCACCGATGTCTTCCGCGTTGGAGCCTGTCGTTACGCAGTGAGTGACCTCAGTGCCTTAGCCAAGGAAACCCACCGGTTTGAAGCGCGGTATCTCGACACCCTGGTGGGTCGATGGCCGCAGGAACAGTCGCATTACGAGGAACGCTCACCACTGCAGCATGCCGATCGGATTCGATGCCCCGTGATCTTTTTCCAGGGCCTGCAAGACAAGGTCGTCGTTCCTGAGCAGACCGAACGGATGGCAGCCGCCCTTAGGGCCAAGGGCATCCCGGTTGACGTGCAGACCTTCGCCGAAGAAGGCCACGGCTTCCGAGACAGCGCGGTGAAGGTCCAAGTTCTGGAAGCCACGGAAACGTTCTTCCGTCATCACCTCGGACTCTGATCCTGTTGTCCGTAGTGCAGGCCCTTGAATTGGGCATGAACCTGCTGCATCTGCGCTGCTGTCAGCAGCGGAGGAGCGCCCAGCTGGAGAGCCTGCAAATACATTCGCGCCAAAGTCTCCACCTCCACCGCCAACCGCAGAGCCGCCTCCAAATCAGCGCCCAAGGTCACCAGTCCATGCCGGGCCAGCAGACAGGCATGGCGCTGCACCAGAGCTGTCACCACGTGGTTCGACAGCTCAGCGGTGCCGAAGGTGGCGTAAGGAGCACAGCGGATGTCGTCCCCTCCGGCCACAGCCACCATGTAGTGAAAGGCGGGAATGCCGCGGTCATGACATGCCAGAGCGGTGGCATGGATGGGATGGCAATGAAGCACGGCCATCGCTTCGGGGCGTGAAGCGAGCACATCCGCATGCAGTCGCCATTCGGATGACGGTCGTCGCTGGCCTGACTGCAGCGGTTGCCCCTTCAGATCAAGGGCCACCAGATCATTGGCCTGCATCTGCTCATAGGGAAGCGAGCTCGGGGTGACCAACATCCCGCCCTCGATGCGTACGGAGAGATTTCCAGAAGTTCCCTGATTGAGACCGATGTCGTTCATGCGACGACCGACGCTCACCAGCTGCTGACGCAGCAGCAGCTGGTGCTGTGGATCAGCCACAGCCGTACAACCCCTGAAGCCCCGGCTCGCTGGCTTCGGCAACACCGCGATCGGTGATCAAGGCCGTGACCAGCCGTGCTGGAGTCACATCAAAGGCTGGATTGAATCCATCACTCCCATCCGGCGTGAGCTGCACCTGAGCCAGCTCACCGGCAGCGCCCCCTGTGAGCACCCGACCTTGAATCGCCGTCACCTCAGCGGCGGACCGCGCTTCGATAGGGATCTCAGCGACACCGTCATCCAGGGTCCAGTCAATAGTGGAGGCCGGCAACGCCACATAGAAGGGCACGTGATTGTCGTGGGCTGCGAGCGCCTTCAGATAGGTGCCGATCTTGTTGCACACATCCCCACGGCGGGTGGTGCGGTCGGTGCCCACGATCACTGCATCCACCTCTCCGTGCTGCATCAGATGACCACCCGCGTTATCGACGATCACGGTGTGCGGCACCCCTTCACAGGCAAGTTCGTAGGCCGTGAGGGAAGCGCCCTGGTTGCGGGGGCGGGTCTCATCAACCCACACGTGCACCTTCAGCCCAGCGCGATGGGCCTTGTAGATCGGCGCCAAAGCTGTCCCCCAGTCCACGGTGGCAAGCCAGCCGGCATTGCAGTGGGTCAGCACCTGAAACGGCTGATCCTGACGGGAAGGGGGACGAGCCGCCGCCAACTGCTGGAACAGCCCGAGACCGTGATCACCGATGGTCGAGCACATGGCCACATCCTCATCTGCAATCAAACCGGCTTCCTCCCTAGCGGCTGCCGCACGTTCGTTGAGGGGCAACGAGATCACACGGTCACGCACCCGCTCCAGGGCCCAGCGAAGATTGATTGCCGTCGGACGGGTGGCATTGAGCTGATCGAAGGCCGCCACCAAAGCCGCATCGCTGGGATCGACCTGTAGCGCAAGCATCAGGCCATAGGCACCCGTCACGCCGATCAACGGAGCCCCGCGAACCACCATCGTGCTGATCGCAGAGGCCGCCTGGTCACAACTGGTAAGGGTGCGGGTGCAGAAGTGATGAGGAAGCTGCGTCTGATCAATCACCCAAACCGATCGACCATCCGGTTCCAGGCCGATAGTGCGCCAGGCCTGACCGTCAATGTTCATGCGCGGGGGTGAACGGAGAACCTTGATCAATTTGCCTCCCCGCTTCCCGCCACGACCAGCGCACCACGGGAGATGGCAACCTGCCCACACTTGCAATGCGGGCTTGGAACTCAAGCTGTTTGATGTTCTCGTGGCCTTCTCCGGGCTCAGTCTGCTGCTGCTCCTGGGGATGGCCTTACGGCAAAGGCTGCGCTGGCTGAGGGTTCTGGGCATTCCGGAAGCCCTCGTGGCAGGACTGCTCGGACTGTTGATCGGTCCTTTCGGTCCCTGGTCCATCTTTCCCGAGCGGGTTTACCGGATCTGGGGTCAAACCCCTGGAGTGTTGATTGCACTGGTCTTCGCAACGCTGTTCCTCGGCCAGACCTTGCCGAGCCCTCGAGTGATCTGGAATCGGGCGGCAGGGCAGACCGCCTTCGGCATGGTGCTCGGCTTCGGCCAGTACCTGGTGGGAGGCCTATTGGTTCTGCTGGTGCTCCAGCCTTTGCTCGGATCGAGCCCCTTGTTGGCGGCACTGATCGAAGTGGGCTTCGAAGGTGGCCATGGCACGGCGGCAGGGATGGGAGCGACATTCAGCGAACTCGGGCTTCCGGCTGGTGAAACGCTGGGTCTGGCCATGGCAACAGTGGGCGTGCTCACGGCCGTTTTGCTGGGGAGCGCCCTCGTGGTGATCGGGCGCGGACGCAACTGGCTGGTGAGCGGAGATCCAGACGGCACCACCGCCACCGGGCGCACTCGCAAGGGCTTGAAGAGCACAGACCAGGACCCCATCTCCGCCGATGAGCGTCTGAGTCTGGAACGTGCAGCAGGCACGATCCAGCCGGAATCAGCCCGGTCGATGACCATCGACTCGTTGACCGTGAATGTGGCGCTCGCCGGAGGTGCGGTGGGTCTGGGCATCCTTCTCAAAGCCAGTCTCACCGGATTGGGGGGAGTGTTCGGTGGACCCGAAACCGCCAAGCTGCTCCAGGCCATTCCCGTATTCCCTCTGACCATGGTGGGAGGCCTGATCGTGCAGATGATCCTGCAACGCGCCCAGCAGACACAGCTGGTGTCCGCTGTGGCTCAGGCCAGTGTGGGATCTCTCGCCATGGATCTGCTGATCACGGCAGCGATGGCGAGCCTGAACCTGCCGTTGCTCGAAGACAACTGGATCCCCTTCCTGGCCCTGGCCATCGCGGGATTGAGCTGGAACGTCTGCGCTTTCCTCTGGCTAGCGCCGCGCATCTTCCGCGATCACTGGTTCGAACGAGGCATCGCCGATTTCGGTCAGGCAACGGGCGTGACCGCCACAGGACTGCTGCTGCTGCGCATGGCCGATCCATGGGGACGCAGCAGAGCCATGGAAGCCTTTTCCTTCAAGCAACTGCTGTTTGAACCCTTTCTGGGTGGGGGCTTGGTGACCGCACTCTCACCTCTACTGATTATCAGCTGGGGACTGCCTCGCTTCAGCGCTGCAGCGTTGGTGCTGACGTTGACCTCCCTGCTGTTGGGTCTGAGCCTTGGGCGCCGTCGCACCAACAGCGACGCACCAGCGTGATGAGCGGATGCTTCAGGCGTGTTCGCGGAAAAACGCGATCACGCTCTGAAGTTCGTCCGCAAAGCGATCAATCTCATCCACCGTGCTGGTGAAACTGAGGCTCGCTCGCGCAGAACCGGTCACGTTGTAATGGCGATGCAAAGGCTGGCAGCAGTGATGACCACTGCGGATGCAAATGCCCGCCAGATCGAGCATGGCGGCGATGTCATTGGCATGCACGTCCTCAACCAGGAAGGTGGCTAAGGCGCCGCGACCGGACTGCTGATCAGGAGTCGGCCCAAGAATGCGCAGTCCGTCGATACCCCGCAAGCGTTCAAACAAATGCCCCGTGAGCTGGGCTTCCCAGGCCTGAATGGTGTCTAGCCCGATGGACTGCAGATAACGGATGGCGGCACCCATACCCACAGCTTCACCGATAGCTGGTGTTCCCGCCTCGAACTTGTGAGGGAGCGACGCCCAGGTGCTGTGATCGAGGAACACATCCTGAATCATCTCGCCGCCGCCGAGGAACGGCGGCATCTCTTCAAGAAGCGATTGCCGTGCCCACAGGAAGCCCATCCCCGTAGGTCCGCAGAGCTTGTGGGACGAGCCCACAAGGAAATCAACATCGAGAGACGCCACGTTGATGGGCTTGTGAGCCAGGCTCTGGCAGGCATCCACGAGCACCAAAGCGCCGACGGCATGCGCCGCAGGAATGATCACGTCCAGCGGATTGCAACAGCCCAGAGCATTGCTGATGTGCACAAGGCTCATCAGGCGGGTTCGCGGGCTCAGCTTGGCTTGGAAATCATCGAGATCCAGCTCACCGGTCTCAGTGACGCCGACGTGACGAAGCACGCAACCGGTGCGCTGAGACAGCTGCTGCCAAGGCACTAGGTTGCTGTGGTGCTCCATCAGCGTGAGCAGCACCTCATCGCCTTCGCGCAAATTGGCATCACCCCAGGTGCGCGCCACAAGGTTGATTGCCTCAGTGGCATTGCGGGTAAACACGATTTCAGTGGCGCTGGCTGCACCAACGAAATCAGCGGTTGTCGCGCGGGCTGCCTCGAACGATTCGGTTGCCCTGGCACTGAGCTGGTGGGCACCACGGTGCACGTTGGCGTTGTCGGCGCTGTAGTAACGCTGCAGAGCCTCAAGCACCTGACGCGGCTTCTGGCTGGTGGCAGCGTGGTCCAAATAAACCAGCGGCCTGCCATCGGAAGCCTGCTGATCCAAGATCGGGAAATCGGCACGGGTCCGGGCCAGCAAGACGCCGAGATCCGCCTGCGACTGAGCTGACTGCATCAGCGTCATGAGCTCAGTCCTTCCATGACCCGCTCCAGCGGGCTCCAGACCTGGGCCGCTTCCGGCAGCTGCCCGATGATCTCCTGGCAGGCTCCACGCAAAAGCAATGCTGCGGCGTCAGCAGCACCGATGCCTCGACTCTGGAGATAGAAGAGCTCGTCTTCTTGAAGTTGCGAGACCGTCGCGCCATGAGCGCAGCGCACATCGTCAGCAACGATTTCTAGTTCAGGCTTGGTGTCGACTCTGGCGCGATCGGAGAGAAGAAGATTGCGGCTGAGCTGAGCGGCATTGGTGCGCTGCGCTTCGCGAGGAACGTTGATGGCACCGTTGAAAATGGTGTGCGAACGATCGGCCGCCAGACATTTCTGCAGTTGATCCAGCTCGCCTTCAGGGCCGTTGAAACTCACCGATGTGTGGGTGGCGAGCTGCTGCTCTGCGCTTGTGACTGCCAACCCTTTGATGGTGGTGGTGGCCTGTCCATCCACCTGAACGACGCGCGGTTCCAACCGGCCGAGCGACCAGCCCTGCACCACCGACGTGAAGGCATAGCGGCTGCGGGGCTCTTGCTCCACAGCGCAATGAGTCAACAGAGAGGCGGCTCCGCTAGACATCGCGAGGAAGCCGTGTCGCAATTGGGATTCCTGACCCAGATGGACTTCGATCACGTGGCTGTGAGCGTTGGTCCCATCTGCGAGCACCACCTCCAACAGATCGAGCGAGGCTTTCTCTTCAAGCAAAAGGAGCACGCGCGTCGCTGTGAGTCCATCGCCACCGGTCAGCACGACTTCAAGCGGTGGAACCGAACCACGAATGCGCAGAGCCAGCACCTGACGGCTTCTGGCGTGGTTGAACTCCACAGGCCAAGCCTCGGCGCAGCCACAGCGGTCGAGCGTATGCCCGAGAGCCTGTTTGAGCTCTGCTTCGGAGAGGACGCTGATGCCGGGCGGCAAGGTCAAACCCTCAAGAGGGTTGGCCTGACCATTCAGAACGAGACGCAACACGCCATCAGCACTGAACGGCAATGATCCATCACTGGCATCTGCACTGAGCGGCAACGCCGCCATGCACTCAAGCCGCTTCAGGTCGGTCAGTCGCCAGGGCTCCTGCCGACGGGTTGGCAGGCCCAACCGTTCGAGGGCCGCACGACCGCGTTCTTGGACTGGTGCGAGCACACTGTTGGCCATCATCAGGCCACCCCCTGAGCAGCCAGTTCCTGATCCACCCAGTCGTATCCGGTTTCCTCGAGCTCGAGTGCCAGCTCACGACCACCGGTGCGCAGGATTCGACCCGCTGCCATCACATGCACATAATCCGGAGTGATCTCACCGAGTAGACGCTGGTAGTGGGTGATCAACAGCGTGGCGTTGTCGGGCGTCGCCAGCTGATTCACACCCCCGGCGACGATGCGGAGAGCATCGATATCGAGGCCGGAATCCGTTTCATCAAGGATTGACACCACAGGCTCAAGAAGAGCCATCTGAAGAATCTCGTTGCGCTTCTTCTCGCCGCCGGAGAAGCCTTCATTCACACTGCGCTCCAAGAAGGCTGGGTCCATCTGGACCACGTTGAGCTTCTCGCGCACATGATCTTCAAAATCGAAGGTGTCGAGTTCTTCTTGCCCCTGCTTATCACGCCGAGCATTGGTGGAGACGCGTAGAAATTCAAGGTTGCTGACGCCCGGAATTTCCACTGGATATTGGAAACCAAGAAAGATACCCAGGCGGGCACGATCTTCAGGCTCCAAGTCAAAAAGGTCCTCGCCGCGATAACGCACAGTTCCAGCAGTTACACGGTAGGCGGGATGACCTGCGAGAACTTTCGACAACGTGCTTTTGCCGCTGCCGTTGCGCCCCATCACGGCATGAATTTCGCCGGCTCGCACCTGCAAATTGACGCCCTTGAGGATGGGCTTGTCGTCAACCGAAGCATGCAGGTCGGTGATATCAAGGAGCAACTCGGCGTCTGAACGAATCACGGAAGAGATGAATAATGAGAAACGATGAATAGAGATGGGAAAAGAAAGACTCAGCCCACAGAACCCTCAAGCTTGAGCGCCAACAACTTATCGGCTTCAGCAGCAAATTCCATTGGAAGCTGATTGAACACATCCCGGCAAAAGCCGCTCACCATCATCGAAACCGCCTCCTCAAAACCGATGCCTCGACTTTGGAGATAAAACAGCTGATCTTCAGAGATGCGGCAGGTGCTGGCCTCATGTTCGATCGCAGCCTGAGGCTGCTGCGAACGGATGTAGGGGTAAGTGTTGGCGGCAGCTTGATCGCCGATGAGCATCGAATCGCACTGGCTGTAGTTGCGAGCACCCTTGGCTTTCGGCCCCATCTGCACCAGACCCCGGTAGCTATTGCTCGATTGCCCAGCACTGATGCCCTTGCTCACGATCGTGGAGCGGGTTCGGGGACCAATGTGAACCATTTTTGTTCCGGTATCAGCCTGCTGACGATTGTTGGTGAGTGCCACGGAATAGAACTCTCCGACGGAATCGGCACCCTGAAGAAGACAGCTGGGATATTTCCAAGTGATGGCAGACCCAGTTTCCACCTGTGTCCAGCTGATCCGGCTTCGATCACCACGGCACTGGCCACGTTTGGTCACAAAGTTGTAGATGCCGCCAACACCATTTTCATCACCGGCATACCAGTTCTGAACCGTGGAGTATTTGATCGACGCATCATCAAGAGCCACGAGTTCCACCACCGCCGCGTGCAGCTGGTTGGTGTCAAACATCGGAGCGGTGCAGCCTTCTAAGTAGCTCACCGACGCACCTTCTTCTGCAACGATCAAAGTGCGCTCAAACTGACCGGTATCCCCTGAATTGATCCTGAAATAGGTGGAAAGCTCCATCGGGCATTCCACACCCTTTGGGATAAAGACGAAGGATCCGTCACTGAAAACGGCAGAATTCAGTGCGGAAAAATAGTTGTCATTGCTAGGAACAACAGTCCCGAGATAACGCTCAATCAGCTCGGGGTGCTCTTTCACGGCTTCACTGAAGGAGCAAAAGACCACCCCGTGCTCTGCCAATTTCTCCTTGTAAGTGGTGGCAATCGAGACGCTGTCGAAGACAGCATCCACGGCCACGTTGCTCAGACGCTTCTGCTCGCTCAGCGGAATACCGAGCTTGTCAAAGGTTTCCAAAAGCTTGGGATCCACTTCATCGAGGCTGGTTTTTTTCTCCTGCTGCTTGGGAGCTGCGTAATAAACGATGTCTTGATAATCGATTGGGTCATAACCCAACTCAGCCCAATCCGGCTCTTCAAGGGTCAACCAGTGCCGGAAGGCCTTCAGGCGGAATTGAAGAAGAAAATCAGGTTCCTCCTTTTTCTTGGAGATCAGACGCACCACCTCCTCGCTGAGACCTTTGGCGATCTTGTCGGTCTCGATGTCCGTGACAAAGCCATATTTGTACGGCTTGCTGACGAGATCACGGGTGGAGGTGGATGTCATGTCACTCAGCCTGCAGTGGCATGGATGGTTTCGGTGGTGATCGTCTGCTCCTCACCACGGAACGGGTTGTCCTCAGTGAGGAAGAGCATGCAATGGCAATCCTTGCGCTCTCGCATCGGCACGCAGGGGCAATTCCAGAAGGCCTGCGATACCTCGGCCTGTTTGTCCTCGTAATGGCGGCAGGGGCACAGCGCACCTCCCAGCTCATCTTTGTGGCGCGCAAGTCCTTTCAGCACCACGGACGTCACACCGGGATCGCTGCAGAAATAGGTGCCTGTCCGCTGGGCATAGGTTTCAGCAAACTTGCGGATCACTTCAAGGCTCTCCGCGGTCGGTTCTTGGTTGCCCGCAGGGGACTCAGTCATGACAACGAAACTGGCAGAGGAACGAAGCCGGGGAGATACGAAACAGAAAAGTTTCGTATTCGGAGCCTAGGGCACGGATCGGGCACCCGACGTCGAGCTCATTGTGACGGACCCTGGATCCCAACCGCTCCCTCAATGGCGACCGATCCAGGTCTCGACAAAATCTGAATTGAATCCCAAGGCAGTTGCTTTGATCCCGTGGCATCGTGACCGTATCGTCCTGAATCCATGGGCGCGTCCGCGCAAGCTCCCACACGTGAAGCGACGCTGACCCTGCTCCTGAGGCAGGGCCAAGTCAGTGCGTCTGCCCTTGCGGGTCAGCTGAATATCTCTGTGCAAGCCATGCGTAGGCATCTACGCACCCTCGAAGATGAAGGGTTGGTGGAATCAAGTGCGGTGTCAGCAGGGCCAGGACGTCCCTCCAACCAATGGCGACTCACGCAACAAGGGCATCAGCACTTTCCAGACGGCAGCGAAACCTTCGCCATCGACCTGCTGGAGTCAATGGTCACGAGTCTCCCAGCCGAAACCCTGGCCACGCTGCTCAACAGCCAGGCTCTGCATAAAGCGGACCTTTACAGACGTCAACTCGGCGATGGCTCCCTCGAAGAACGCATCCGCATCCTGGTTCAGTTGCGCAGCAACGAAGGGTATGTCAGCGAAATGGTGCCGGCCACCGACGGATCGGGGTGGTGCATCAATGAGTATCACTGTTCCGTCCAGCGGATTGCCGAAGAGCATCCAGCGGTCTGTGATCAGGAATTACAAGTGATTCGCATGACCTTTCAGGACTGCCAAGTGGAACGGGTTCACTGGCGATTGGAATCCGGACACTCCTGTGGATTTGAAATCAAACCCCAGGCCAATCCGCTCCCCCAGCCGAAGTCAGACCTTCACAAATGACCAGTGACGCGATCCCAGGGACAGGACCTCTATCCCGTGAACAGATCGAAGCGATCGAAGCCACCTTGCTGCCCACACTGGATCGTCACCACCTCAGGCTGCAGGCTCACTGCCTGGCCACGTTCCAGCACATGGCTCGCCCTGTTGTTCAGGGACCGCTTCCGAACCGCCAACGCTGGCAGAGCTGGTGCAAGCAGCAGCCGCAACTGGTCGACGACCCCGACTTCTTGGAGCTCCTGATGATCCAGTTCACTGTGATCGCAATACAGCTGGAAAATCTGGCGAACAACCTAGGCATCAGCCCTCTCGAGCTCAGCCTGGACGATCTCATCCGCCACAGCGAGAGCGACAGCAGGCAACGGCTAGAAAGCTCCAAGTCATCGTGACTTCGCAATCAGGCCATCACGTTGACGACTGCGTCCTGCGATCATCCAAACGATTGCATTCGACGCTGATGACCCTGGACATCCCCGATGCGCCGACCTTTTTCCGCCTGAGCTGCGGCAGCTGGCGATCCCAACGCAGCGTGCACCACCTGCTGCACCGTCGCGCCGAGGCCGGCGGATCTCTGATCGTTGTGGACGACCTGGAGATCGACGATCCACGGCTGCTGGAGATGGCCCGTCAGCACGGCCAAAACCCAGATCGGATCATCGGAGGAAGCCATGTGCGCTGGAGCGCTTCCATGGCCTGGGATCGCGACGGAGATGCCCACGACGGTGAGACCTGTTTTGCCTTGATCGGCGACAGCGCGTCCGCACGATCGGGAACCATGCTCAGAGACCAGGGCTATGCAGAAAAATCTCCTGCCACATCCACGTTCAGCATGGACGACAGGGATGGCCTGATTCTCTGCACGAGCTACGAGATGATGACCGTTTGGGAGCGCTTCAGCTTTTCGGGAGTCGATGTGCGGATTCGCTCCAGCACGGTGGAAGGTCTGTCCAACAACGCGTCCTTCTGCGTTGAGACCCGATTGAAGGAAGACGGCTCAAGCGGGGGAACTGCTCCGTCAACAGCTGTGCATTCGCCGTTCGGATGGTGAGCACTCACTGTTACGGACTGTGAGTAGCCCAGGGAGCCGCGGGGAGCACGTTCATTCGCACTTCTACGATCGTTGCAGTGTGTTCCGAACAGCGTGGCTCTTCCTCTCCTGCAGTACGCACCGACCACGCAAAACAATCGCGTTGCTCCCATCCGCGTCGCATCCGACGAGAACGAACGTTCTCTGCAGATGGATATCGCGATGGACGCTGACAACGTTGAGACGGTCATCGAGTCGGCGTACCGCCAGGTGTTCTTTCACGCGTTCAAGAGCGACCGCGACGCCTTCCTGGAATCCCAGCTTCGGAACGGTCAGATCACGGTCCGCGATTTCATTCGTGGGCTCTGCCTCTCTGACACCTTCAAGCGGACTTTCTACGGTTTCAACTCCAACTACAAGGTGGTGCGCCACCTTGTGCAGAAAATCCTCGGCCGCAAGACCCACGGCCAATCGGAAGAGATTTCCTGGTCCATCGTGATTGCCTCCCAAGGCATCGAAGGCATGGTCGATGCCTTGCTCGACAGCGAGGAATACTTGAGCGCCTTCGGTTACGACACGGTGCCTTATCAGCGCAATCGCGTACTGCCTGGCCGTGATCTCGGCGAAACCCCTTTCAACATCACCACGCCTCGCTACGACGAGTACTACCGGGGAATCCTGGGCTTCCCGAAGATCGTCTTTACCGGCAAAGCCAAGGCTCTGCCCGAGCGCGCCAATCGCAAGCGCGGCGGATATACCGAGGACTACCTCCCCTGGGTCCGCGGCATGGCCTCCGGGATGGGTGCGTCACCGACCGGCAGCGCCGATATCGATTACCTCTCCAAGGTCCCGTTCCGCAGCATCGGCCGCTGAGTCCAAGCCCAGCTCAATCCTTCAAAAAGGAGCCCCGAGGGGCTCCTTTTTTTTGTTGATCACAGGCCCTCCAAGGGCATTGCCGTCAGAAGATGCTGACCCCGGGCCTCTTGGCGCCCTGAAAAAGAAAAATCTCCAGCAAACTGATCCCAAAGAAACCCGGTAGTTCGAACGTGACGCAAGCCATCACATCCCTCGCCCGCATGACCCTGCGTCAGCTGCGTCAGATGGCTAGCGATCTAGGCGTCACTCTCTACAGCCGCAAGAGCAAAGAAGACTTGGTCTCAGCGATTGCTGAGCGGCAAGAACGTCGTGGTGGCGACCTCAAGGCCATTGAAGCTGAACTCACACCACCCGCCCTGTCTCAAGCGACCACCCGTGTGGTGTTCCTCCCCAGGGATCCCCAATGGGCCTACGTGTTTTGGGAAATTTCAGACAGCGATCGCCGTCGTGCTCAAGCCGAAGGCGCCGCGCACCTCAGCCTCCGCCTCGCAGACGTCACTGGCCTACAGGACGGTTCGTCTCACCCGCACACTCTCCAGGAGGTCCCCGTCGATAGTCACAGCACCGAGTGGTATTTGCCTGTCCCTCTGTGCGACCGCGACTACCGCGTTGAACTTGGTTTTCGTTCCGGCAGCAACTGGATCTCCTTGGCCTTCTCCTCAGTGGCCCGCGTCCCCGCCTTGCACCCCAGCGATCAGATTCTCGATCAGTTCGTTCCCTTCAGCCTCGAAGCGGCAGCCCCCGCTCCCGCGCCAGTCGCCCCGCCCGCCGAGCCCAGCGACAGCGGTCTGCACGAGCGTCTCTATCAGAGTGCGACCACCCACTTCCGCAGCCGCAGGGTGGGTTCCGAAGTGCTGCATGAGCAAGACTCCATGGCGGGTGACCAGCGCGGACTGAGCGATTCCGGCGCTGGACTCTGGGCCAGCGGACGCAACGAATCAGGTCTGGGTGGTGTCGCCCCTCGCCAGCGCACCTTCTGGTTAGTGGCTGACGCCGAGCTGATCGTTTACGGCGCCACTGATCCCTCGGCATGCCTCACCATCGGCGGCGAAGAAGTTCCCCTTTCTGACGAAGGTACCTTCCGCATTCAGGTGCCCTTCCGCGACGGCGAGCAGATGTACGCCATCGAAGCCACAGCTGCCGATGGCGAACAGAAGCGCAACATCACCTTGAATTTCGAGCGCGTGACACCGGAAGACAACAGCAATCCCGCCAGCGAAGCCAAAGCTGAGTGGTTCTGATCTCGTGACCATGAAACGGAACACCCTCCGTTGGTTTGTGGCCATCACTCCCCTTGTGGGAGCGATGGCCTTTCCCGTCTTAGTCCCTCTGACCATGGCGAAACTTGGAATCGGCGCCGGAGTGGGCGTGGCGTTGGTGCTAAGCAGTCTCTGGTTTGTGACCATGCTCAGCACAGCAGAAATGCCCCACTAACCCTCCATCCGCACAGGGGAACACTGCCTTCACAGGAGTGGTGAGATCCCATGGGCCCAAGAGCATGCCCGCCGAAAGCGGCATCGATTGTGGCTTCGACGCTGTCTTTTTTGTTGTTGAGCTGCAGCCAGCCCGGTGAGGTGGTGGGACATGGAAGCGAGCCACTTCCAAGACCCAAGGGAATTGCGCTGCACTTCAACCACCGCGACAGCAGCCGCTACCGCCATCCGCTCACGGGGGAATGGCGCAATGGCGACAACCTCGAACAGGCGTTGATCGCACAGATCAAAAGCGCCGAGCACGAACTGCTCGTGGCCGTTCAAGAGCTGTCATTGCCCGCCATCGCTGAGGCCTTGGTGCAGGCCAGCCAGAACGGAGTGAAGGTTCACGTGGTTCTGGAGAACACTTACAGCACGCCCTGGACCGAGCTGCACCCCACGGACCTGCCGGCCCGTGGCCGTCAACGCCTGCATCAACTCCAAAAGCTCGCCGATCGCAACCGTGACGGCCAACTGAGCGCTGAAGAACGGATGCGAGGTGATGCCGTTGCCATCCTGAAGCGCGGCGGTGTACCGATCATCGACGACACCGAAGACGGCAGTCGCGGGAGCGGCCTGATGCACCACAAATTCATCGTGGTGGACCAACGGCGTGTCGTGACAGGAAGCGCCAACTTCACCAGTTCGGGATTGCATGGTGATGTCGGTGCCCCGAATAGCCGGGGCAACGTGAATCATCTCCTCAGCATCGACAGCATGGATCTGGCTGCGATATTCCGCGAGGAGTTCGAACTCATGTGGGGTGACGGACCCTCAGGGCTGAACAACAGCCGCTTCGGTCGAGGGAAAGAGCGGCGAGGCCCACAGGTCGCAAGCATCGACGGCATCAGGGTGGAAGTGCTGTTCCCACCCCATTCCCCACAGGATCCGGAGCATGGCTTGAACCTGATTGGCCGAACGCTGGCCAAAGCACGACAAACCATCGACATGGCCTTGTTCGTGTTCTCAGCGCAGTCACTGACCGACGTGCTCACTGAGCGCCACAACGCCGGCGTGGCGATCCGATTGCTGGCTGATCCCGGTTTTGCCAGCCGCTTCTTTTCAGAGGTCCTGGACCTGCTGGGACTGGCACTGCCAGACCGTTTCTGCAAACTCGAAGCTGGCAATCAACCCCTGACTACACCGTTAAAGAACATCGGCACCCCGCTCCTCGCGCGTGGCGACAAACTGCACCACAAGTTCGCCGTGATCGACAACAAAACGGTGATCACCGGGAGCTTCAATTGGTCGCCATCTGCAGCACACACCAACGATGAAACCCTGCTGGTGATCCACTCACCGAAGCTTGCTGCGCATTTCACCCGTGAAATGAATCGAATGTGGCGCAGTGCTGAGCTGGGGATCACTCTGCGAATGCAGCGCAAGTTGGAGCGTCAGCAAGCGCTGTGCGGCAGTGGAGAGCAAAGGGGAGAAATCACCTCAGATCCATGAATGAATCACGACTACTGCAAAAGATTCCATTCACGAAGATGAATCCATTGACATTGATCATTGGCAACATCCGCTGACACAATTCAAGTCGAAAACTGGACAACAGCAATCCCTCCAAAAACCACACCCGGTCGTCTCCAACTTGATCCCCAGCAAGCAAGGCGTTGGTCAACCCAAACACCGATGACCGATCGCCACACCAGTCGGGCCAGAATGCTCTTGCAATGACTGATTCACCCTCCGTGAGATTGCCGCTGTCCCTCTTGGGGCTTGTGCTGATGCTGCCCCCCGCGGCCTTCACGCAGGTCAAGTTCGTTCCCATGCCCACTCAAGAAGAGATGCGCTCGCTGCAGCTGCTCGCCTACAGCTGCTCACGGGAGAATGACCTCACCAACTGCGACCAGACCCGAAGCATTGCCGATCCGCTGATGGATCACCCACGACTTCCAGCCGCCTGCAAAGACACCCTCTGGGAATTGATCCAGGCGTCTCATGTGGCCAACACCAACAGCTTTCAACGGCGGGACAGCATTGATCGCCCAGCCCGAAGACTCACTGTGGTCTGCGCGAAGGCTCCAGCACCAGCGCCGCAGGCACCCACACAGGCATGAGCGACCCCGGTGTTAATCCCAGTCGAAACTGAAGCGTTGCCCCGGGAGCAAGCGCTCCACTTCATCGCGAACCTGCTGCATCAGTTCACTGCTCAACGCAGGATGTCTTCGCAATTCCGGGATCAGTTCGCCCACGTCATCAGCCGTTAAGCCATGGCTGGACACCATCGACTCCAACCGCTGACGGACATGGGTAATGAGCTCTTGTTGCTCCTGGGAGAGAGGAACTGCGTTGGGGCGATCGATCTCCATCACAGTTCAGCCGACGCGATGAACAAAAAGTAGCTGCGACAAGTGGTTGCCCCGAACACCCTGGATTTGTCCAGGCATGTTTAGGTTCCGTAGATCCGCCCCACCCGCACGGGATGACAGCCTCCGCCTCGGCCGAGCCCACGCACACCATCGTGCAACTCGACGCTCCTTTCACTGACCAAAAACCTGGCACTTCGGGACTGCGCAAGAGCAGCCAACAATTTGAGCAGCCTCACTACCTCGAGAGCTTTATTGAAGCGGTCTTCAGAACTCTGCCTGGCGTGCAGGGCGGCACCCTCGTGCTCGGTGGCGACGGTCGCTACGGCAACCGACGCGCCATCGACGTAATTTTGCGCATGGGAGCAGCCCATGGGCTCAGCAAAGTGTTGGTCGCCACAGGCGGCATCCTGTCGACCCCCGCAGCCTCCAATCTGATCCGCCAGAGACAAGCGATCGGAGGCATCATCCTTTCGGCGAGCCACAATCCCGGTGGGCCCGATGGCGACTTTGGCGTGAAGGTGAATGGCGCCAACGGCGGCCCCACGCCCAGCTCCTTCACCGATGCAGTTTTCGAGTGCACGAAAACACTCGATTACTATTCAATCGCCGAGGCGAAGCCCCTCAACCTCGAAGAACCGGGAACGCATCAGATCGGTGCGATGCAGGTCGAAATTGTCAATGGCGTCGATGACTTTGTCGCCCTGATGCAGCAGCTGTTTGATTTCGAGCAAATCAGCGACTTGCTCAAGAGCGACTTTCCGCTGGCCTTCGATGCCATGCATGCCGTCACAGGGCCTTATGCCAAACGGGTGTTCGAAGACCTGCTCGGCGCACCAGCCGGGAGCGTGCGCAATGGCATCCCCCTCGAGGACTTCGGCAAGGGACACCCAGACCCCAACCTGACTTACGCCCACGACCTCGCAGGGCTTCTGCTCGAAGGTGATGGGTACCGGTTCGGAGCCGCCTGCGACGGAGACGGTGACCGCAACATGATTCTGGGCCACCGCTGCTTCGTGAATCCCAGCGACAGCCTCGCGGTGCTCACGGCCAACGCCACCCTCGCCCCGGGGTACGCAGGGGGGCTGGCGGGCGTTGCCCGTTCCATGCCCACCAGCGCAGCGGTGGATGTGGTCGCCAAGGATCTGGGCATCAACTGCTTCGAAACTCCCACGGGTTGGAAGTTCTTCGGCAACTTGCTGGATGCTGGCGAGATCACCCTGTGTGGAGAAGAAAGCTTTGGAACCGGCAGCAATCACGTGCGCGAAAAAGACGGCTTGTGGGCCGTGCTGTTCTGGCTGCAGATCCTTTCCGTCCGCCGGTGCAGCGTCGCAGACATCATGAACAGCCATTGGCAACGCTTTGGCAGGCACTATTACTCGCGCCATGACTACGAAGCGGTCCCAACGGAAGCCGCCCACGGCCTTTATGACCGCCTGGAAATGATGCTTCCCTCCCTGTTGGGGCAAACCTTTGCTGGTCAGACCATCAGCGGTGCTGACAATTTCAGCTACATCGATCCTGTGGACCAGTCGGTAACACAGGGGCAGGGGTTGCGAATTCTTCTAGACGACGGCAGCCGCGTAGTGATTCGTCTGTCCGGAACTGGCACTAAGGGGGCCACGATTCGGGTCTACCTAGAGAGCTATGTTCCCAACACCGGGGACCTCAACCAGGATCCTCAGATCGCCCTGGCCAAGATGATCAACGCCATCAATGACCTGGCTGAAATCCAACAACGCACCGGCATGGATCAGCCCACGGTGATCACCTGATCAGGTCATCCAACCTGGCAGGGAGAGGTTCGTCTAACGACGAGACTTCCCTGCCATCGACTTGCCCGTGCGGTAGTCCTCTTCCGGTGCACTGTCCTGAAGCTGGCGCATGCTCTCAATCGAGGCACTGAAGAGAGCCGCCGAAGAGATCACGACCCCGTAGAGGTAATGCAGCCGAGTTTGGCGAATGGTCGCCGGTGTGTTGCGGATGAAGGTGTCGAGAAAGAGCGACAGCACCACACCGATCCCGGCACCGATCAATGCAGACCAGAGAACCTTATAGCCGTTGAAGTCAGCTGGCTTTTGGGTGTCAGCACCGGGTCGATTGCCCTGCGTCATGAGGTGATCAATCCCGAATCATTCCCTGCTTCTGGACCACCGATGGCCCCATCCGCCTGGCCCAGCAATGACTTCATCACCACATAAAACACTGGCACCACAAACAACGACAACACAGTGGCCACCAACAAACCACCGAACACCACAGCACCAAGTGATGTTTGGCTCCGAGCGCCTGCTCCACTGGCAAACACCAGTGGAACGAAACCAAACAACGAAGAAATCGCTGTCATCAGGATTGGACGCAAACGCGAGCTCGCCGCATAACGCGCGGCCTCCAACGCATTGGCACCCGCCTGCATGCGCTGATTGGCCATGTCCACAATCAGGATGCCGTTGCCTGCCGCAAGGCCAATCAACATCACAAGGCCCACCTGGGCGTAGACGTTGAGCACCTCACCACGCAACGCCAAAAAGATCAGGGCGCCGAGCATGGCCGTAGGAACGGTCATCAAAATAATTAGGGGATCGGCATAGCTCTCGTACTGGGCGGAGAGCACCAGATAAACCGCCAGAATTCCGAGCGCAAAGATCACCACCGCAAGGGCACCCGCCTTCACTTCTTCCCGGGAAATACCGGTCCAGTCAAAGCTGAGACCCTGAGGGTTCACGCTTTCGAAGATCCCCTTCATGGCATTGATGGCCTGACCGGAACTGCTGCCAGGAGCGGGCGTGCCTTCAATTTTGATCGACCGGTAAAGGTTGAAATGGGGCACCACCGTGGGGCCATAGGTTTCCCGAACGGTGAAAAATTCAGACAGCGGAATCAGATCACCTGCGGCACTTTTCACGTAAACAGCGGACAGACGCTCGGGTGTGGCTCGGCTTTCTGCATTGGCCTGCACATAGACACGACGCACCTTGCCTTCCTGGAAGGTGTCGTTCACATACAAACCGCCGAAATTGACGCTGAAGGTCTGCATCGCTGATCCGAAGTCCACCTCGACCGCGGCCATCCGATCCCGGTCGACCTGGATTTCAATCTGGGGTGATTCGGGCGAGAAGAACGTGTAAACCCGATTGAGTTCGGGGTCGGCATTGCCGGCCTGGATCAGACGGCTGGCTGTGGCGTTGAACTCCGCAAGGCTGTAAGCACCACCGCTCTGGTCGAGCAGCTGGAACTCAAAACCACCGCCGGTGCCATAACCCGGAATGGAGGGAGGCTCCACAACAAACACCCGAGCACCATCCACAGAAGCCGCCAGCTTCTGATTGAGACGCTCCACGATCGACGCCACTGACTGGTCCTTCTTCTGGCGATCCGACCAGTTGGTGGTGCCGAAGAAAAACAAGCCCTTATTCGGACTGTTGCCATCCAAGCTGGCACCGCTGAAAACGGAGGCGGCCGTGATGTCTTTTTCGGTGCGCAGCACTGCGGCCACCTGTTGATTGATCGCTTCAGTGACCTGGGTGGATACACCCTCTGGCGCCTGCACAACGCCGATGGCATAGCCCTGGTCTTCAATCGGAACAAACCCACCGGGGATGGCACGAAAGGCCACAGCCGTCAGCAGGATGCCAGCACCGAGGATGCTCATCACCAGCTTTCGCCGGCCAAGAGCCCATTGCAAGGCAGCGGAGTAACGGCTTTCCATCACTGCATAGCCGCGGTTGAAATTGGCGAAAATCACCGGGGTCAACCAGCCCAAGCCCAAGCCCAATGCGGGGTAAATCACCACAGGCAGAATGCGGCTCACGCCCACCAGGATCAAACCGGTCATGGCTCCACCGATGGTGAAGGGCAGTGTGGCCGGACGATCCAAAACGCGCCCCAACAAGAGCCCGACCAAGGCTCCGATGGCAGTGGGGGCCAGCGCCAGCGCGGCACCTCCACCAACCACAAGCAGGCCATAGACGAAACCGATCACGGTGCCGGCGATGGCATAGGTTTTGCGGCCAGGATCCTTCGACTCGCGTGCCAGAAGTAACGCCGAAAGCATGGGCGAAAAGGTGAGGGCGTTAAAGGTGGAAATGGCGATCGAGAAGATCACCGTGGCCGCAAACTGCTTGTAAATCGTTCCCGTGGCCCCGGGAAAGAAGAGCACTGGCAGAAACACCGCGAACTTCACCAGTGACGTAGCGATCACCGCGGAGAACAGTTCATCCATGGTGGCTTTGGCCGCCTCAAGCGCCGTCATTCCTTCGGCTTTCTTGCTGGAAGTGTCCTCGATCACGGTGATGGCGTCATCGACCACCAGACCAGTCGCGAGCACAAGACCGAACAGGGTGAGCTGATTCAGCGAAAAGCCGAAACCAAGTACCAGCCCGAAGGTGCCGATCAGCGCGACAGGGATGGCAATTCCTGGAACCAGCGTGGCCTTCCAGTTCTGCAGAAACAGAAACAGGATCAACACCACCAGAACCACCGCATCCCGCAGAGAATTCACAACGCCCTGGATGGAGGCGGTGATGAAGTCGGTGTTGTCGTAGATCTTCTCCATCTTCATGCCCACTGGCATGGTCTTTTCGAACTCAGCCAGCACCGCCTTCACTCCATCGGAAACCTCAAGCGCATTGCTTCCGGTGAGCTGATACACGGCCAGTCCCACCGAAGGGACGCCCTGGAGATCCGTTGCGCTCACGGCATAGGACTCACCCCCGAGTTGCACGTTTCCCACATCCCGCAATCGCACGAGACCGCCTTCTTCGGCGGTGCGCACGACCATCGCCTCGAATTCCTCAATACTGCGCAGACGGCCTTGGAGCTGCACTGTGAAGGTGAACTGCTGCCCCTTTGGTGATGGTTCACCGCCCACCTGGCCAGCAGGCACCAGACGGTTCTGACTGGACAGCTGGTTGACAACATCCGTTGAGGTGAGACCGAAGGTCGTGAGCTTGTCTGGATCGAGCCAAAGGCGAAACGCCAGCTTGCGATTGCCGAAATAGGTGAGATCACCAACCCCGGTCACGCGCTTGATCGAGTCCGTGAGATTCAGATCAAGAAGGCCGCTGATCGTCTCAGCGCTGTAAGTGATCTGGTCTGGATCTTCGCTGCCGAAGTTGTAGACAAGCAGGATTGAGTTGGAGGCCTTGTTGACGGTCACCCCAGCTTTGCGAACTTCTTCAGGGAGCTGAGGTTCAGCTAGCGAGACCCGGTTCTGAACATTGACCTGATTGATGTCGCCATTGGTGCCGCTGGCAAACGCCACATCAATGGAGCTCACACCATCAGCCGAACTGTTGGACTTGATGAAGTCCATGTTTTCCACACCATTGATCTGCTGCTCCAGCACCGAGGTGACACCTTCCTCCACGGAGATGGCGTCGGCTCCGGTGTAGTTCGCACGCACCTTGACGGTGGGCGGCGCGATGTCGGGCAGGTTTTCAATCGGAAGGATCGGAATCGCGATCAAACCCACGATCACAATCAGGATGCTGCAGACCGTGGTGAGAACCGGTCGAGTGATGAAATTATTGGATGCAGACATGGCTCAGGCGCTCAGTTGTTCACCTTCACGGGCACGCCATGGCGGAGGCTCAACAGATTGCTGGTGATCACTTTCTGCCCCAACTCCAAACCTTTGGTGACGGGGTAGCGATTGTTCTGGAGTGAACCAAGACTGACCGGGGTCTGCAGTGCGAACAGGCTTGTTGAAGGGATTACACCACGTTCAATTCCCTTCTTGATGCGATCCAGATCGGCTTTGCCTGGCTGAGCTTCCAGCTCCCTAAGCGTGCCAAGTCGGAACACGAAGCTCTGCCCTGAAGTTTGGGTGACAGCCGAAAAGGGAACTGAGGGAAGCTCGCGGGCATCCAGTTGCACCCGGGTACGCAGTCGCTGACCATTGCGCAGGGATCCATCGGGATTGGGAAATTCCGCCAACACCAACAGGGCCTGAGTGCCAGAGATAATTCCCGGATCCACAGACGACACGGTGCTTTGCGCCAATACTTCATCGCTGCCAGGAAGGCTGAGCAGAACCGGCAGCCCCAAGCGGATGCGGTTGGCGTAGGTGGAAGGCACCTCAACTCTGGCCTCCAGCGTGTTGTCGCGAATGAGCTTGGTAAAGGGGTCGCCGATCTGCACGACATCACCGACCTGCACGGAGACATCCGCGACGAAACCAGCGATGGGTGACTCCAAATTGCTGTAAGCCAGTTGCGCCTCTTGAGCCAGAACCTTGTTGCGGGAGGCGATGTAGACCGCTCGACGCTGATCGCGTTCTGACGCCTCTGCGGCCCCCAGGGGGACCAAAAATTCGTAGCGCTTGAGCTCCAGCAGATCCTTCTGCTCTTCAGCTCTAGCAGTGGCCAAACGTGCTTGTTCCGCGGCCTGATCCAGCACCATGAGCAACTGACCTGGCTTCACCTGATCACCTTGAGCAATCTTCAGCTCGAGAATGCGTCCTGAAGCTTGAGCCGCCAGCTGCACCAGATCAGTCGCTTCGAGAGTGCTCACCGTGTCGACATCGTCGGTGAAGATGGCTTCCTCAACAGGAGCCTGCTGCACCTCGGGTAATGGTCGTTGTGCTCCTCCGCCCATCCCGCAAGCCGTCAACATGACGGTGGTCAAGGCCAAGGGAATCAGGGGTCGGTTCAGACGCACGGTCGGATGTCAGACGGCCGCATTATGACTGCGCTTTTTGGTTTGCCTGAATCAGGCAAGAATCACCACATCAGGATTCGATGCCGTGGGCGGACCATCAGATCAGGATCTGTTCAGCCATCACGGCGAATCTCTACGACGTCAGCTGGCACCCCTCGCCGACCGCCTGCGTCCACGCGATCTGGATGAATTCGTCGGTCAGGGGGCGATCCTCGCGGAAGGCAGGCTGCTCAGACGCGCCATTGCCGCCGATCGGGTCGGAAATCTGATTTTGCATGGTCCTCCAGGAGTCGGCAAAACCACCCTGGCGCGGATCATTGCCAATCACACACGAGCCCACTTCAGCTCGCTCAATGCCGTGCTGGCCGGGGTGAAGGATCTGCGCCATGAGGTCGATGAAGCGCATCGCCGCCTGGAACGCCACGGACTGCGCACGATCCTGTTCATCGACGAGGTGCACCGCTTCAACAGTGCTCAGCAGGATGCGTTGCTGCCATGGGTGGAAAACGGCACCCTTACGTTGATCGGCGCGACCACGGAAAACCCCTACTTCGAAGTCAACAAGGCGCTGGTCAGCCGCTCTCGGCTGTTTCGACTTGAAGCCTTGGGAGCCGATGACCTGAGTCGGTTGCTCAGGAGCGCAATCAGCGATGGCGAACGTGGATACGGCAACCGAAAGGTGGAGATCACACCTGAGGCGGCAGACCACCTGGTGGACGTTGCCGGCGGTGACGCTCGCAGCTTGCTGAATGCCCTGGAACTGGCCGTGGAGAGCACACCAGCCAACGCGACAGGTGTAATCGAGATTGACCTCGGCATCGCTGAAGAATCGATTCAGCAGAGAGCCGTGCTCTACGACAAGCAGGGGGATGCCCATTTCGACACGATCAGTGCCTTCATCAAATCGCTGCGCGGTTCTGACGCTGACGCGGCTCTGTTCTGGCTGGCCCGGATGATCGAAGCCGGAGAAAACCCACGCTTCATTTTTCGCCGCATGTTGATCTCCGCCGGAGAAGATGTGGGATTAGCCGACCCCCAAGCGGTTGTGGTGGTCGAAGCCTGTGCTGCGGCCTTTGAACGCATCGGCTTGCCGGAGGGTCTCTACCCATTGGCCCAGGCAGCTCTTTATCTGGCCTGTACCGACAAAAGCAACAGCACCTCCGGTGTCTTCGAGGCGCTGCGGAGCGTGCGTGACGCCCAACGTCAGGAGGTGCCGACCCACCTTCGCGATGCCAACCGCGATGGCGATGCGTTCGGCGATGGCAAGGGATATCGCTATCCCCATGCCTTCCGCGAACACTGGGTGGCCCAGCAATACCTTCCCAAAGCACTGCAAGGAGAAGTGTTCTGGTCGGCGAGCAACCAGGGATGGGAAGGTCAACGACGTGATCGGATGCTGGAGCGCCGGGCCGCACAACTGGCAGCGTCCGCAGAAGCCGTGGATGAGCACCCGCTGCTGATGAGCAGCGGCCCGGAAGAACCCCAATTGGAGCGATGGTTGCAGCGGCAAAAAGCCGTGGATGGTGAACGCCTGCAGGAGCTGCGCCAACGGCTCTGGTCGGATCTCGACTGGAAGCGAACGGACCGTGTCGTCGTCCTGGGAGGACGCTCGCTGCTGTGGTCACTCGACCCGCTGGGAGCCGTCGCCGAAGGTGGACTGACGATCCTCTGCTCCTCCCGCACTGAACAGCAACGACTCGACGCACAGCTGCAACTGCTTGACCCGCTCCATCAACCAACCGTGCTGGACAGTCCGAGAGCGCTGGACACGTTCAATGCCGATCACCGATTCGAGGTCCTGGGAGGACGGCTCAATACTCAAGACCTGTCCTCACCTGAGCTGGAGACCACCTGGAAAGCCCTCAGTTCAAGGGCAATGCCGGATGCACAGCTGCGTCTGTTGTTCAGTGAGCCTCAGCTCGGACCCGCTGCCGCAGTGCTGGAGATGGTCGACGACGACATCACCGATCCGATTTATGAGGCTTTGACCTCACTGGCCCAGCGGGAATGCCATTGGCTTTCTCATGACAAGCAACGGAACCGTCTGCTGTCGACCCTCGACATAAACGGTTGGACGATCAAGCCATCCAGTTGGCAGGAATCCCTGACGCTGACTGTGGATTCCAACCTGATCGAGCGATGGCTCGGAGACAACCGTCCCTATCAGCAGGCGATGAAAACATCAGAAGACGCCCCCTCAGAAGAGCTTTCTCTGCTCCGACAAGCTCTGACGCAACTGCTCGGACATCCCCTGCCTCAACGGTTGCGCCACTGGCGACTTGCAGGTGTGCATCTCTAGAAGCCCATCAAAAAAGCCCCGACATTGCCGGGGCCTGTGAAGCGATGCAGTCGAACCCGAGGTTCGAGTCGATCACCAGAGGCCGCGAACAGGGGCGGCGACAGAAGCGGGCTCCATAGGGAGGATCTGGTTGGCCTGCACGCAAGCGGGCAGAAACACATACCAGGACATCAGGGAGGTGGACTGAGGCGCATCGAGGCCAGCCTTGCAGACGTTCTGAGCACCGTCAGAAGTGCCGTTGTCGTTTAGACGGAAGTCAACGGGCAGGTTGCTCATGATGCTGGCGGAAGAGATTTCGCCGTCAACAGCATCGAGAATGATGGCGGAGCGAAGAGCGACCACAGCGGTCTTTTTCTTCTGCCAATAGGGGAAATAGCTACTGGTTTGGTCGTCAAGGAATGCGACGCCATCGGCGGAATACAGGAAATTGGCAACGCCAAGCAGATCCACGTCGTAGGTCTTGGTCATGCCTTCTTGGACCTCATCGGCAGTCCAACCGGAGTTGTAGATGCCGGCTTCGAGGGCACGGTCGGTCATCTCGCCTTCGCTGAAGAAGGTAGCGAAAGCACTGTCTTCGGTGGACCAGACAGCGCCACCGGAGACCCAGCGCACGGGGCGGTGACTTGCTTCAGCGGCGACAGCCAAAGTAGTAAGAGAAGCGGCGGCAAGTGCGCCTGCTGCAAAACGGGTGAACACGGACGGCGAACAAAGACGTCTTTAAAAAACTAGCTGTAAAAAAAATAGTCGCCAACAAAATCGCCGAAAGCGGCAAGATCATCAGTAAAAAAATCGAACGATCGGGCTCAAACAATCTCAAGTCTCACGATTCCCACCAGATGCGCGGAACTCTCAGCAAGACCAAAACGTGTCCCGGCGAATCCAATGTCACCTGCGCGGGAAGGATGTTGCAGATTCAGACGGGAGATGAATGAGGCCATGCAGTCCAGCCCGACGAGCATGGATCACTGTCAAAGAAGGCTCCCGACAGAAAACCAACATTGGCGATCGGGCCTGCCGTTGGAACAGGCCGGAAGCACCAAGACTCGCCAGCAGAGCTGCACTGGCAAACGCGCTGGCAAACGGTGAAACTCAATGCCTTCGGAGGTCAGGCGATACCAGGCTGCAGAGCGATTGGTTCACGCGAGACAGAGTCGACAATCCCGCAGAGATTGCTTGTCGGAGACGGCGATCGCCATGCGCCAATCACCTTGAGATCGCAATTCAGCTGCGATCTCAACGGCCAGCTCACCGTGCCGAGCCCATCCCAGGCATGCACTCACGTCCCAGAAGCGCAAGTCACTGGCCAACGTTCCGCGTTGCCACTTGATGGCCGATTCCTTAATCAGCCAGCGATCCAGGACCTCACGACGCAGGCGCTCACCCTGGAAGGCGACCAGATCGCTGCGCTCCGCGCAGGTGAAAAAGCGCCGCATCAAGGCATCCGCAGCAAAGGCACGATCAGCTCGCTCCAAATCAACACCGACCGGCTGAAGGCTCCAGGCCAGCAAGCAAGCATCGACGCAGTGGCTGAGGCTGATGTAGCCCCAACCAGGAGCCAGGAATGGCGGCACCCCCGGCGGTGCCGTCAAAGGAACCTCTCGGGCGGAGCAACCATGCAGAGACGCCAAACAGCTCCGCATCCAAAGCCGTGAGCGCCGGAAGTGAATGGCGCGACGCTGGGGAAGGCTTTCAGCCCAGGCCTTCTCTTCTGCCGTGAGCCCCAAAGGATCATCGCTGGGCTCAGATCGTGACTCTTGCATCCACAGAGCCGTTACGCTGCCGCCGTTTGTTCTGCCGCCCATGACACTGCAGATCGGCGATCCCGCCCCTGATTTCACGCTTCCAGATGAAAATGGACAGCCCGTAACCCTGTCATCTCTGAAGGGACAGCGAGTGGTGATCTATTTCTATCCGAAAGACGCCACCCCTGGCTGCACCAAAGAGGCCTGTAATTTCCGTGACCGCTGGGGTGATCTGCAGAAGCACAACATCAAAGTGGTCGGTATTAGCAAAGACAACGCGGCATCTCACACCCGGTTCATCGCCAAGCAGGAGCTTCCCTTCACCCTGCTAACGGATGAAGAGCCCTGCGCTGTCGCCAGTTCCTATGAGAGCTACGGCCTGAAGAAATTCATGGGTCGCGAATACATGGGAATGATGCGCCACACTTTTGTTGTGGATGCCGAGGGCAAGCTCGAACTGATCTATCGCAAGGTGAAAGCCGACTCGATGGCTGATCAGGTCCTCAACGATTTGAGTTTGAGCTGACCAACGACACCATCGACTGCATCACGAGATCCGGGGCATGCATCACCGCCAAGCCCCGGGAGATCAGTTCCGACGCCAGTACTGGGGCATCACCACCGCACAACCAGAGTTCAGAGGGGTCCTTCTCCTGAGCCCGCCAGATCAACCCGATCAGGCTTTCCGCTACGCCGCGCCGCATGGCCTGTGCAGTGTCGAGGGGAAAATCTCCGCCGGCTAAGAGCTCGGATGTCGAGCCGGGGAGCTGAAGAGCGACCGTTCCCTCGGCCATGGCACGCAACTGAAGACTGATGCCAGCAGCCAGCCACCCTCCTGCAAAGCATCCTGTTTTCGACACGCGGGTGAGGCTGAGAACGGTGCCCGCATCCACCACCATCACTGGAGACGATTGGCCGGCACGCACCCATGCCCCCCAGCCGGCCAGGGCTCGGTCAACGCCAAGCCAGGGGGGCTTTTCACCAAGCGGTATTTCTCCCAGGCCGAGACGACACGTGGATTGCAACAGTGGATGGGAGGGAACGGGCCCAACAGCCGCCCAGCCGGCCAGCGAAGACAGGTCATCCAGCCGCGTCTGGGTTGGAAGACCATGAGAAAAGCGCCAAGCATCCGCACCAGAAGCGGCAGCCAAACCGGCTGGAAGTCGTTCAGCCCAATGCCAACGGCTGTTGCCGATGAGCAGACAATGCTGCTGCGCCTCCATGGTCAGATGCCATCGCCCATTACTCCGGGCACATGGATGCCGCACTCCTGCCTTTGTCCGCCGAAACGGGTGCTACGCCCCTCTCCTTCGAGGCCATCGGGGGCACTGGAATGCCAATCGCCAACAGTGGAATATCCCTGATCAAACAGAGGATGCTGCGGAAGCTCGTGCTTTTGCATGTAATAAAAGACATCCCGATTGGTCCAACCCAACAGGGGACGCAACGACAGCCGATCTCGGATGGGATCCAACACGGTCATTGTGTTGCGTAGGTCGGTTTGCCCGCGACGGACACCACTAGCCCAGCAGCGCACCTTGGCTTGATCCAAAGCTTCCTCGAGAGGTTCCACCTTGCGCAGTCGTAAGTAAAAGTCCATGTCCTCCTCCCGACCTGTTTCCCAGAGGCGACCATGCAGCGCCTCCATACGGGCCGGTGACACGCTCGACTGCGCCACAACGAGGTGCGACCCCAGGCGTTTGCACAGGGTCTCGGAGTAGCGATAGGTCTCAGGTGGGAGATAACCGGTATCCACCCAAATCACAGGAACTGCCTCTCCGCCAGGCAATCGGCTCAGCATGTGCAGCAGCACAGAGGACTGGATCCCAAAGCTTGTGGTCATTGCGAACCCGGCGCCGTAGCGATCCAGCGCCCACTGCAGACATTGCTGCGGCTCAAGAGGCTCCAGCTGCGCGCGCAACGCGCTGAGGTCGGCATCTGCCGCGCCTGAGTCGACACCGCCAGCGGTGCTGATCATGTTGCTGATGCCTTGCCTCATTCCCCCATCCTCCAATGCCGGGGGGACCACCGCACTGCCTATGGTTCACAAAAGGGTTCCAGGACTGTCTTGTCAACCGCTGCCAGCGATCAACTTGCGCCGATAGTGGTGATCGGTGGTGGCTTCGCCGGATTGACCACGGCACTGGCCTTCCGTCATGTGCATCCCCGGCCACCGATTGTCTTAATCGAACCGAGGGAGCGTTTCGTTTTTGTTCCCCTTCTGTATGAGCTGCTGAGTGGTGAACTGAAGGGGTGGGAGGTGGCGCCCACCTACGCATCCTTGCTGCAAGGTCGTGGCATCAGTCATGTGCAGGATCACGTTCAATCCGTCGATCTGAAGGCGCGAACGCTGAAAACAGCTTCAGCGCAGACCATGACCTACAGCCAGCTGGTGATCGCTACCGGCGCACAACCGACGGATTTCGGCATCCCAGGCGTGCGCGACCACGCGCTGCGCTTTCACACCCTGTCGGATCTCGCTCCCCTGCAACAGTGCCTGCAGCAGGTGCGGCGGCGGCCTTCTGGCAGCAGCACCTTGGTGATCGCAGGGGCCGGTGCCACTGGCGTTGAACTGGCCTGCAAGTTGTTCGACATGCTCGATGGTGCCGCAGCGATTCAGCTGGTGGAACTGGGTGAACGGATCCTTTCCAGGTCGCGAGCCTTCAACCGAGAGCAGGCGCAGCAAGCCCTGCAGAAAAGAGGCATCACGGTCCGCTTAAACACACGCGTTGACGCCGTCACTCCAACCTCTGTGAATCTGAACGGGGCGGAGGGGGCTCTCACGCTGGCCCATGACGGCTTGATCTGGACCGCCGGCAGTCGCCCCAAGATTCCGGATCTCACCCCTGCCGTGACGCTGCAGGGCGGTCGCTTACCCGTCACGTCGGCATTGCGTCTCGAGGGCCACAGTGAGGTGATGGCCCTGGGCGACATCGTCACGCACAGCTCAGATGACGAGGCATCCAACTGGCCTCTCTCAGCGCAGGCCGCCATCCAGCAGGGGCAATTTGCCGCCAAGTGCCTGCAATCTCATCTGAAGGGAAGTGATCCAGGTCCGTTTATCTTTCGGGATCTGGGGGAAATGCTGAGTCTGGGCATCGGCGACGCCTCACTCACCGGTCTTGGCATCACCCTTGCAGGACCTCTCGCCTTCAAATTGCGCAGGCTCACCTATCTCACGCGTCTGCCTGGGTTGTCGCTTGGGCTCAAATCCGCAGGCGCCTGGCTCGTTAGCCCTTGAAGCAGACCCACCTGGCCGGACGCACGCGAGGTTTGCGTCCGTCACAACTCAAACAACTGGAGCGCCTCAGTCACCGCCGTCATCCCAACATCAGCGGTGCGGATCTGCTGGCCCTGGAGCGGCTCGCCGAACTCGCGCTTGAGCTGGAGACACCACTGCACCTGCTTCTGGACGACCGGGGGGTCTGCCGTCTGCTGTGGATAGGCCCACTGGGCGAGTCGGATCGACTGGAACACCATCTCCCCAGTGGGGGCAGGCGGCGATCCACACGCTGGAGACTGATCAGCGTGATGCTGGGCCGGCGATCCCCAGATCTCAACCCCGAAGGCCGAGACGCCGTGATTGCCCTGGATGTGGAGCCGGTTGACTGGTTGCGTTATCAGGCCTTGCTCTCGCCGGCCGGCACCCGTCTTGGTGCGCGATGGCGGCCTGATCCAGCCACCTCTGGAGGATGGCAATGCTGCGATCGAGGCGATCTATCGACCCTCTGCCAGGACGCTCCTGAGCTCCCACCTGTCGCGCCAGACCACGAGGCAATGACCAATGCCTCCATGGTGGAGCCCGAGCGGGTGCTGCTGCTGACCCTCACAGGAACGGACCCCGCTTGCAACGAGCGCGAGCTGGCGGAACTTGAAGGTCTCACTCGCAGTGCTGGTGCACGCACCGTGGCCGTGTGTCGCCAGCGTGAAGGACAGATCAATCCACAGACGCTCTGGGGACGCGGAAAACTGCAAGAAGCAGCGCTGGAGATCCGCAAGCAAGGCGCCACGCTGGTGATCACCGACAGGGAGCTCACGCCCGTTCAGGCCCGCAATCTGGAACGGCTGCTGGACAGCCCGGTCACCGATCGGAGTGAGTTGATTCTCGACATCTTTGCCCAACGGGCTTCGAGCGCTGCGGGCCGGCTTCAGGTGGAGCTGGCCCAGCTGCGCTATCGACTGCCTCGGCTGACAGGGCGTGGACTGAGCCTCTCCCGCCAGGGCGGAGGCATCGGCACCCGCGGACCGGGCGAGACGCAGCTCGAAAAAGACCGTCGAGCGATCAGCCGCCGAATTGAGCACCTGGGACGCGAACTTCGCCAACTCGGAGCCCATCGCGCCCGGCTGCGGGAGCGACGCCGCGAACTGCCACGCGTTGCGCTGGTGGGTTACACGAATGCGGGGAAATCATCCTTACTCAACGCGCTCTGTGACCGAGGCCAGGGCGGAGCTGTGCAGGCTGAAAACATTCTGTTCGCGACCCTTGATCCCACCACGCGTCGACTTTGTCTTCCAAGGGTTGGCGCCGCGCCCAGAGAAGTGCTGATTACCGACACCGTCGGCTTCATTCGGGAACTGCCTGCCCCCCTCACCCAGGCCTTTATGGCCACCCTGGAGGAAACACGTGATGCCGACCAGCTTCTGCTGGTGGTTGACCTGGGAGATCCTGATTGGCAAGGGCAGCTGCAGGCCGTGCATACAATTCTGGATGACCTGGGTTGCTCACAACCGCGACAAGTCCTGGCCAATCAGATCGACCGCTGCGATGCAGGTGCGCTCGAGCAGATCCATGCACTGGAGCCAGAGACGCTCTATCTCTCCGCCACACAAGGAACAGGCTTGAAGGGTCTGCGAACATGGCTCGAACAGACGTTCTGGGAGCCGGCAGGCACGCCACCCCATGGTTGAGCTCAGTGCTGCTCTGCAGAACGGAGATGCCCTGATCACCCTAGGGGTGCTGCTCTTGGCGGTGGTGCTGTTCATCAGCGGTGCGATCGCACCCGAACTGGTTGGGCTTCTGAGCGTCTCGCTGCTGATGATCGGAGGTGTGCTGACCCCCCTGCAAGCTCTGAGCGGCTTCGGAAGTCCAGCTCTGATCACGCTGATGGGTCTGTTTGCCGTTTCAGCGGCTCTGTTTCGCAGCGGCGCACTGGATCGTTTGCGGGAACTGATCGCATCGGAGCGGATCCGCAGCTCCCGCAGGATGGTCGGTCTGCTCACGCTTGTGGTGGCACCGATCTCCGGTGTGGTACCGAACACGCCCATCGTGGCCAGCCTGTTGCCGGTGCTGGAGACCTGGTGTCAAAAGCGAGGGATCGCCCCATCACGGGTTTTGCTCCCCCTCTCCTTCGCCACATTGTTGGGAGGAACTCTCACACTCCTGGGCAGTTCCGTGAATTTGCTGGCCAGTGATGTCAGCCAGCAGCTGGGCTACGGAGCGCTGGATCTGTTCAGCTTCACCTCCATCGGCATCCCGGTGTGGCTGGCCGGCGCCACCTACATGCTGCTGGCGCCCCGAGCGCTGCTGCCCGATCGCCGAGGCCCTGAGGATCAACTGAACACCAGCCAGGCACTCACTGGATATTTCACGGAAGTCACGATTCCGTCGACATCAAGCCTGGTGGGTCAGACCCTCAGGCACAGCCGCCTGCAGCGTCGATTTGATGTTGATGTGCTGGAACTGCAGCGGGGAGGAGAACGCATCCTTCCTCCTCTTGCTGATCGCGGCATTGAGGCAGGAGATCGCCTGCTGCTGCGGGTCACCCGTGCAGATCTGCTGAGACTGCAGCACGAGCACACCGTTCAACTCGCCTCCACCAACCGTCCTCCGGCGTCAGAACCGTCCATGGGCGGCGCGGAGTCGTCATTTTTCGGTGAAGAAGAGGAGGGGCAGAAGACAGTGGAGGTGCTGCTTCCTGCAGGATCAACGCTGGCCGGAGCAAGTTTGCGCGAATTGCGGTTCCGTCAACGGCACAATGCCACGGTCTTGGCCCTGCGCCGCGGCCAGCAAACGGTTCAAGAGCGCCTCGGTCAAGCAATCTTGCGCGAAGGCGACGTCTTGCTCTTGCAGGCTCCGCAAGATGCCATCCGCGGGCTTCAGGCCAGCAACGACCTGCTCGTTCTCGATCAGCTTGAGAACGACTTGCCAACGATCCGGCGCAAACCTCAAGCGATCACCATCACGGCGCTGATGCTGCTGGTTCCCACAGTCACCAACATCCCCCTGGTGGCCTCGGTGCTGTTGTCTGTGGTGCTGCTGGTGCTGGTGGGCTGTTTGCGCACCGGAGAAGTCCAACGATCGATCCGTCTCGATGTGATCCTGCTGCTGGGTTCCCTGTCCAGCTTCAGCGTGGCGCTGCAGTCCAGCGGTTTGGCCAATGCTCTGGCGACCGACATGGAGCGTTTGGTGCTGAACTGGCCGGCTTACTGGGCCTTGCTGGTGATCTTCCTGGCCACCAACCTGGTCACCAGCGTGATGAGCAATGCGGCCTCGGTAGCGCTGCTGGTGCCTGTGGCCACGCAACTCGCTCCCTCCTTGAACCTGCCTCCCCAGGCCCTACTGCTCACGGTTCTCTTCGGGGCCAGCCAATCCTTCCTCACCCCAATGGGCTACCAAACCAACCTGATGGTGTTCGGTCCAGGAAGGTATCGCTTCTTCGATGTGGCGCGCTATGGGGCTGGACTCACCGTGTTGATGACCCTGCTTGTCCCGGGGCTGATCCTTGCCCAGGCAGGAGGCCTCTGACGCCCATGCCTCTTCCAAAGGCCATTCATCGCACACAGGCATGGTATCGACGGCTGACAGTGCCTCAGTTCACGGTAGTGACGGGTCTGCTCGTGATCAGCCTCGGCACCTTGCTGCTGGCCAGTCCCCTCTGTTCCAGCCAGAGCGTGGGCTTATGGGAAGCACTGTTCACCGCCACGTCGGCCGTCACGGTGACCGGTCTGACCGTGATCGATGTCGGCAAAGATCTGACCACCTTCGGACAGGCCGTTCTGGCGCTGATGATCCTGGTCGGAGGGCTCGGCCTGATGGCCATCACGACCTTCCTTCAAGGCTTCGTGGTGCGCGGTGCCTCGCTCCGCCGACGTCTTGACCGCGGTCAGACCCTTGACGAATTCGGTGTGGGCGGCGTGGGCGGCACCTTCCGGAGCATTGCACTCACAGCAGCGGTGCTGATCATCATCGGAGCTGCGCTCCTCTACAACTTCGGCTTCTCAGACATTCCCGCCGGCGGAGAGCGGCTGTGGGCATCCATTTTTCACAGCATCTCGGCTTACAACAACGCAGGGTTCGGACTTTGGAGCGACAGCCTCGTGTCCTACCGGACCAACCGGGTGGTCAACGGCGTGATCGTGGTTCTGATTGTGCTGGGAGGCCTGGGCTGGCGAGTGACCAGCGATTTGTGGAGCAACCGTCAACGCCTGAAGCGCAAAAACCTCAGCTTGCACACCCGATTGGTGCTGCGAACCTCAATCCTGCTGGTTCTGGTAGGCACCCTCGGCCTGTTGCTGACCGAATCTCTGTCCAAGGGGCACGTGATGACGACGATGGGCTGGGGTGAACGGATGATGAGCGCCCTGTTCGCGTCGGTGAGTGCACGCACGGCGGGGTTCACCACCCTGCCTCTGTCGGTCCAGAGCGTCTCGGATTCAGGCCTGCTTCTGCTGATGACGCTGATGTTCATCGGTGCCAGCCCTGGAGGCACCGGCGGTGGCATCAAGACCACCACGGTGGCAGCACTGATGGCCGCCACCCGCTCCACCCTGCGCGGTCAGGACGACGTGGTCATTCGTCATCGCCAGATCTCCGACAAAGTGGTGCTGCGGGCCGTGAGCATCACCATGGCGTCGCTGATGTTTGTGCTGGTGATGGCGATGCTTCTCGCCCTGAGCACCAATCAGAACGTTGAAGAACCTCTGACCTTCCTGGAGCTGCTATTCACCTGCATCTCTGCCTTCGCGACTGTTGGACTTGACTTGGGGGTCACCGAACAGCTGGGGCGCTTCGGCCAGCTGATCCTGGTGGTGGGCATGTTCGTGGGTCGACTTGGAATCCTGCTGCTGTTGAGTGCCATCTGGGAGAGCTTCGATCGCAATCAACTGCAACGCCAGAATCGAATCGGTTATCCACGAGAGGATCTCTATGTTTAACCACGCTCCATTGCGACTGAACCGATGAGGGAGTGGTGGAACTGGTCGCCGCCAAGTGACGACGATGTCCGCAGCTTTGGCGTCGTCGGCGTTGGACGCTTTGGCAGTGCGGTCTGCCGTCAGCTGATGCAGAACGGTGCCGACGTCCTGGCTGTGGACCGTTCATCGAAGGCGATCGAGGAGCTGCGGCAGCTGGAGCCATCCATTGAGGCCAGAGTGCTGGACTGCACAGAGGAGGAGTCCTTGCGGGAGGCTGGAATCCTCGACATGGATACGGTGGTAGTCGCGATCAGTGAACCGATCGAAGCCAGCATCACAGCCACACTGATCGCCAAGGACAGTGCAGGCACGCGGGTGCGACGGGTGATTGCCAGGGCGACGAGCGATCTGCACGAAAAGATGCTGAAGCGTGTCGGTGCCGACCGCGTGGTGTTTCCTTCCCGCATGCAGGGAGAGCGCCTAGGACTGGAACTTGTTCGCCCCAACTTGATCGAGCGGCTCGAACTGGATGACCACAACTCCATCGAGGAGATCAAGGTGCCAGAACGCTTCAGGGGCCAGTCACTGCGCGATCTGAACCTGCGCAAGAACTATCGAGTGAATGTGCTGGCCGCTGGGCCCGCCGGAGAACTGATGGTCAACCCCCCGGCTTCCTATGTGCTCATGGAAGGGCATGTGCTGGTGGTGATGGGGCTCACGGAAGACCTCCAGAACCTGCCAAAAATCTGAGCCAATCGATGCGCGTGCTCGGGCTGATGAGCGGCACCAGTGCTGATGGTGTCGATGCTGTTCTCGCCGATTTCCAGGGTCGGCCGGAGGCACCGCGTTGGCGACTGGTCAGCGAAGCATCCTGCGCTTACCCGCGCGAGCTGCGCGCACGGCTGCTGGCCGTGGCCCAGGGGGAGCCCACCCAGGCTGGAGTTCTGCTGGAACTCTCCGAAGCGATTACGGAGCTGCAAGCGCAGACCGCTAAAGCCTGTGATCCCGAGCAGTCCGCTGAGCTCGTGGGCTGCCATGGCCAGACAATCTGGCATCGCCCTCCCGGCAAAGGTGCTGGGGGCGTTCCGCGCCGCGGAAGCAGCTGGCAAATGCTGCAGGGGCCTCTCCTGGCGGCCATGCTCCACCGCCCCGTGGTTCATGACTTCAGGGCGGCAGACCTAGCGCTTGGAGGCCAAGGTGCACCGCTGGTTCCGATGGCCGATGCGGCGTTGATGGGCCGAATCGATGGATGGAGAGCTCTGCTGAATCTGGGAGGGATTGCCAATCTCACCCTGATCCCACCCCGTCGGGGACCTGAACGACGGCAGCCCGTTCTTGGATGGGACTGCGGCCCTGCCAACAGCCTCATTGATCTGGCCATGAGCTGGTTCAGTGACGGGCGGGATCAATTCGATCGCGAGGGAGCCATGGCCGCTCAGGGACACGCCGAAGAAGGGGTGATCGAGCGCTGGCTCCAAGAAGCGTATTTCCAACTGTCCCCACCCAAATCCACTGGGAGAGAACTGTTCGGTCAGGACGATTTGACCCGGCGGCTGCATGACCTCAGCCACTGCTCGGCAGAAGACCAAATCGCCACCCTCACCAGCTTCACGGCAGCAGTTGTCGCGCAGGATCTTCTTCACCTCAGAACACGTGGGCGATCGCTGCCTGTGGAGATGGTGGTAGCCGGGGGCGGCAGCCGAAACCCCACGTTGATGCGCCAGCTGAACACGCGCTGCCGCGGCCTCAGGGTGCGCCTCAGCGACGACCTCAACCTCCCAAGTCAATCCAGAGAAGCATTGGTGTTTGCATTGCTCGCCTGGTGGCACGCATGCCGTCATCCAGGCAACGCCCCGGCGGTGACAGGCGCAGAGCGCACCTGTGTATTGGGTTTACGCGCTGATCCTCCCTGAACCAACCACCTGCACCAATCGCCTAACCCAAGAGCGAACTGAAAATCCTGGGTCAGGGTGTGAACGTTGAAAGTCAGGTTGGACGGTGCAGCCTCAAACGCCGAGGCGCACCGCGCAGACGCCGGGGCTGCTGAGCCTCCAAAGCAGAGCGAAGCCGTTCGGTCGACGAGGGAGGCGGCGTCGGTGCCGCAGAGACAACCCCCTGTTCAAGACGTTGCACACCCTGCTGGATCAGCACTTTGGCCATGTTGCTGACAGTGCGTGATTCCTGCTCGGCAAGCGCCGTCAATCGGGTGCAGAGATCTTCAGGAAGCACCACCTGAATCCGTGGCGACTTCGGCTTCCCGCTGGATGACGTTTGGCGGGTGGCCACGAACGGTGAGGCAGAGATACTTGAAAGTGTACAGAGATGCGCAAGGATAGTATCCAGCACTATGATGCTGGCACTGATCGGACCCCTGACGCCCGGCTTTCCGCTCCAAGGACCTCTGCCTCAACCCACCGCCAGGACTGCCATGCCCCGTACAACCAGCCAGGCCACCACGACCCGCAAGCCTGCTCCTCGCGCCCGTCGATCCTCCGGTTCACGACGCAGCCGCCGGGCCGCCGAGACGAGTGACGTGCTGGTGTCAGCGGTGATCAGCTCCTATCTGCTCACGCACCTGCACCATGTGCTCCAACGCGCTGAGTACGGCGCAGTGCAGGAAGGGCGCACCTCCCAGGCCGCTAACTACGCCCAATTGCGCAAGGTGCTCTGCATGGACGCCCGGAGCATGGAAGATGCCTCCGCCTGCGGTCTGAAGGAATCCGACCTTGATCAAGCCGCCTGAAGTCGAGGCGCCCTCATCCAAGCGGTCTCGATCAATTCATGGTGCGGTGAGTAGGCAGCTCCAAAGGGCATGGATAGGTTTGAGATGAACAAATTTCAGTGAGTTGGTTCGGCGCCATGAGCAACGCAGCTGCGCTTTACGAAAGAATCGAACAAGACCGAGACCTAACCCGCGCCTTGTTCCGACAGGCCCTGCAGAACCCATCTGGCGCCATCGAAACAATTTGCCAAGTTGGCGATGAGCTTGAGCTTCCCGTCAGCACCGATGACGTCAAGGCCTTCATCAGCAGCCTGGATGACGACCTCAGCAAGCAGTGGCTGATCAAAGCTCGGGGCGGTTTGTGAGCAGAGGCTTCAACGGAAGCGCGTACGACTGAGGAGCTGGCTCAGGCCCACGCTGTCTCTCGCGACTGCCGCCCCCATCCGCCCAGCTGAAGAAAAGCCAGTAACTGACCAGGGCCAGCCCCGCAGCCACCACCAGCGCAGCGACCTGCTCCAGCCTTCGCATCAGCCCTGCATCCCTGAGTTCCACCAGTCTGCCCTTACCCCCGCACGAGATGATGGAGGTCGTCCGCGTCCTCTTCGGTGCTGCGACTCGAGAACGTCAGCAAGATCTATCCCACCGGCGAAGTGCTACGGGATGTCACCTGGGAGATCAAACCTGGAGATCGCATCGGCCTGGTCGGTGTCAACGGTGCCGGCAAATCCACGCAACTGCGTCTCATTGCAGGCCATGAGGAACCCACCAGCGGCAAGGTGGTTCGCCAGGGTGAGCCAAGGATCGCCTTCTTGCAGCAGGAGTTCGACGTGGATCCTGACCGCACAGTGCGCGAAGAACTCTTCCAGGCCTTCGGCGAAGCCGCGACGGTGCTCAATCGTCAGCGCGAGGTGGAAGATGCGATGGCCTCAGAGAAAGCAGCGGAGGACCCGGATCATCTCGATGAGCTAATTCACGAGCTGGGACGCCTGCAGACCCGCTTTGAGGGGTTGCATGGCTATGAACTGGATGCCCGGATCGACAAGCTTCTGCCCACCATCGGCTTCACTCCCGAAGGCGCTGAACTGCAGGTGAGGGACTACTCAGGTGGCTGGCAGATGCGCATCGCGCTTGGCAAGATCCTGCTCCAAGATCCGGATCTCCTGCTGCTCGACGAACCCACCAACCACCTCGATGTGGAAACCATCCAGTGGCTGGAAAACTACCTACAGGAGCAAACCGCTGCCCTGGTCGTGATTAGCCATGACCGCACCTTCTTGGACCGCGTCTGCAACCAGATCGTGTCGACCGAGCGCGGGATCTCCCGGAGTTATCTCGGCAATTACACGGCTCATCTGGAGCAGAAACAACAGGAACAGGAAGCGACACAGGCGGCCTATGAACGACAGCAGAAGGAGATCGCCACACAGCAGGCTTACATCGATCGTTTCCGTGCCAGCGCCACTCGCAGCACCCAGGCCAAAAGTCGGGAGAAACAGTTGGAAAAAGTGGAGCTGGTCGACGCGCCGATTGAAAGCGTTGGCGGTCCGAGCTTTCGCTTCCCACCTGCGCCTCGTTCCGGGGCACAGGTGGCTGTGATCGAAAACTTGACCCACAGCTACGGAGACAAGATCCTCTTTCTCGGTGCTGAACTGGAGGTGGAGCGGGGCGATCGGATTGCCTTTGTTGGCCCCAATGGCGCTGGCAAGTCCACTTTGCTGCGACTGGTGATGGGCAGCGAGACTGCCGACGAAGGCTCAGCACGCCTCGGCGAGCACAACGTCATCGCGCGTTATTTCGAACAGAACCAGGCCGAAGCCCTGGATCTGAGCAAAACCGTGATCGACACCATGTTTGAGGCCGTCCCGGACTGGACGCAAACCCAGGTGCGCTCACTGCTGGGAAGTTTCTGCTTCAGCAATGACACGGTCTTCAAAGAGGTCGGCAAGCTCAGTGGAGGGGAAAAAGCTCGTCTTGCTCTGGCACTGATGCTGCTCAGTCCCTGCAATCTCCTCGTGCTGGATGAGCCCACCAACCACCTCGACATTCCGGCCAAGCAAATGCTGGAGGATGCCCTTTGCTCCTACGAGGGAGCGGCTCTTCTGGTGTCCCATGACCGCTACTTCATCTCACGGGTCGCCAATCGCATTGTCGAGTTGCGAGACGGGGAACTGGTGCTGTACAGGGGTGATTACGCCTACTACCTCGAAAAAAAAGCCGAAGAGCGCGCCGCTGCAGAAGAAGTACGACTCGCGGTTGAACAAGAGGCTAAGCGCAAGGCCAAGCGCGAAAAGCAAAAAGAACGGGAAGCACGTCGCAAGAATGCGGCCTGAGACGAGTGCAAGAACCGCCAAAACGAATCTTCACGAACATTTAGGCAGGAAGACTTATTTGTCTTTACCGCTCCAGAACGTCTGCATAAGCTGACATCACTGAGGGAGCCGAACATGACATCCATAGGAAGAATCAACGTCAGCAGCCAGCCTCAGCCAAGCGACGCAGACCATGAGCAGACATGGGATGCCGTCGAAACCTATTTCGAATGCATCACGACATGCTCCCTCGATGATGGGGAGTGCATCACACGCTGTGTGGAACAGCTGCGTGAATCCGAAGACAATTAATACCTGATCAACGCACTTGCAGAGCACGCATTTCCAGGGGGATCACTGTCAAAGGCAAACTCTGTCCCTGACGTCTGATGTCGATGACCAAGGGCTGCCCAACGCCACTGCGATCAATGGCGGTCACCACGTCAGCGGGAGTTCGCACCGGCTCGCCGCCCACTGCCACGATCACATCGTCCACTTGAAGCCCAGCCAAGGCTCCCGGCCCACGGGGCATGACCGAACGCACCACAGCACCTGGAGGGACTGCCTCACCGGGTGTTGGGGCAGGAACCGTTGAAAGTCCGATCCCGACCATGGGGTGACTGGCCCGTCCCTGATTGACCAGTTGCATCGCAATGGTGCGGGCTCGATTAATCGGAATGGCGAATCCCAGACCTGCACCGGGCCCTGAGCGCACCAGGGTGTTGATCCCCACCACTTCACCGGACGCATTGAGAAGCGGGCCGCCTGAATTGCCGGGATTAATCGCTGCATCGGTCTGAATCAAATCCAGACGCTTTCCTTGAATTCCAAGCTGGGACACATTTCTATTGAGGTTGCTGACAATCCCGAGTGTCACGGTGTTTTCCAAACCGAAGGGGTTGCCGACAGCGATGGCCCAGTCACCAACCCGCAGCCTGTCGGAATCTCCCAGAGGGGCGGTTGGCCAGACACCCTGCCCTTTGATCCGGACGACTGCCAGATCCGTGACCGAGTCCTGCCCCACCACCTGACCAGGCACGCGGCGTCCATCCGGAAGCCCCACCATCAGCTGATCGGTGTTTTCCACCACATGAGCGTTCGTTAGTACCAGACCCTGACGGTCGAAAATCACACCACTGCCTTGTCCACGCTCCACCCGTGAACGAGAGGCCTGAGGAACTTGCAGTCCGAAAAACCGCCGAAAAAACGGATCTTTCAACATTCCCTGGGGCAGCCCCGACACACCCGCAGTGCGCACCGTTCGCGAGGTTTCCAAGGTGACCACAGCGGGACCACTGCGGGCGACGGCTTCGGCCACGAAGGAACGTGGCATGCGTTCCACAGATTCACTCGGCGCCGCCAAAACGTTGCGCCCTGGCAAGGCGATCACATCTGGAGCAAGCAGCGTGAGTCCCATCACCAAGGGCAAGGCAGTGCGGCAACGCCACCACGTTGAACCGGAGATCTGAGGCAGTTGACGGGATGTCACAACCATGGCGAGGGCAACGACGTGCTTCCTGGATCAGACCGTAAGCAGATGTTGCTGATCAGCACAGGGTGAATTGCCCACCTTTCCATGACCAGATGCAACCGCTGCCCCCTCCTGAGGCAGCAAAAACCGCCTCGCCATGGTGATGATGGTGGTTGTCAACGTCTACCCCAGACAGCCCATCGCAGCCACTCCATGCTCAGCAGCCTCTTCCCTCTGATTTACGGCCTGGTCTTCATCGTGTTGCTCTGGCAGGCTTTCCAAGTGATGGGACGTGGCTTCAGTGCAGCGGGAAAACCCTTGGGCACTCCCGACTCGGGCAAGGACCGCACCGGGAAGGTGACCATTCATCCCGAGCTGCTCGACGGCGATGGACGTCTGACCGAAGAGGACCTACTGACTGTTCGATTCAGTGGCGATGAAGAGAGCGGTGAGTCGAGCACCCGTCCCGGTGAATAAGTTGGGAAAGGAAGCTGTCAGTCAGCTCGTCACGGACTCATAGGGAGAACCTTCTGGTGGATCAAAGAACACGGGTCGTAGCTGCAGTGATCAAATCCGTGAAACTGCCTCCTCGCTTCCGCTTGCGCTTACTCAAAGAAGACCCCGTTCGCCTGGAGCTCAGCCTGACTCCCGCCTACGGGAAAGATCCAATTCAAGTTGGATTGGTGGAATCATTGGATCTGGTGGCACGCCGGGACCGGGAAGGGCGCATCCCCAGAGACCTCCAGGGCACATGGGATTGGACCGTGCGTCATGGGCAGGTCAGCACCGGCGGCTGGAATCCATACCTCAAAGAAGCCCTGCAAACCATGTTCGAGACAGGACTCCCGGCCATTGTTTACGAAGAACTCACCGGTGAGGACTACCACCCAGTGGATGGTGCCCGGCACGTTCGCTGAGTTCTGTACTGGTGTTGACGGAGATGTGAAGCCGTGCGAACTGATACGGCGCACGGCAAGCGAGGAGAGCTAAAACAAAGTCACTCCGGCCTTTAAGGTTTTCTTTATGGCCACACTGCGTTTCCGGTTTGCTCCCTTGGTTCGCTTGCTCGCCGCCATGGGTGCGCTTAGCAGCATTTTGTTGCTGGGATTGCTCAATCTGTTCAGCTGACGCCGAACGTCAACGTTGAGTGTTTTCCCGATCGATCCGTTGCTTCCGGAGCTTTGTGCTCGGCTGCTCGACGCTGGGACCCTGATCCTTCAGGCACCACCGGGTGCTGGTAAAACGACGCGGGTGCCTCTCGCCTTAATGGGGGAGTTGGGGGCAACGTCCTGCCTGAAAGGGCGCATCTTATTGATCGAACCTCGCCGGCTCGCAGCACGCGCTGCTGCAGCGAGGCTGGCCCAGTCCATCGGCGAACCGCTCGGACATCGGGTGGGCTACTCCGTGCGCAATGAGCAGAAACGATCCGCCTACACCCATGTTGAAGCGATCACGGACGGGCTGTTTCTGAGACGCCTGCAGTCTCAACCGGACCTACCTGGCGTGGACTGCGTGATTTTCGATGAGTTCCACGAACGCCGGCGTGATAGCGACGTGGCTCTTGCACTGCTGCGGGAATCCCGGCGCATCCTGCGACCTGATCTCAAAGTGCTGCTGATGTCAGCCACGTTGCAGATTCAGGAGCTGGCCTCACAGCTGGATGATGCGGAGAGCCTGACCAGCGAAGGCCGCGCCTACCCCGTCGAGCTTCGTCACTGTCCGAAACGAGAGCGGGAGACCCAGGAACAGCATGTTCTTCGTGCAGTCGAAGAAGAGCTCCAGGGTCTAGAGAAGCAGAGGAGTGCCAACAGTTCGCCCCCTGGCGTCCTGGTATTCCTCCCAGGGATCCGCGAAATTGAACGCTGCAGGCAGCGGTTGCTGACTGCCCCAAGCCTGAAGAACTGGGACATACGGCCACTGCATGGCCAGATGCCGCTAAAGCAACAGAACGAGGTCTTAAGCCCCTGCGATGGATGCTGGAGCGGCCGCATCGTGCTGGCGACCTCGATTGCAGAAAGTTCACTCACCCTGGATGGCATCCGGCTGGTCATTGACACAGGCCTGAGTCGCCACACGCGCTTTGACCCGGGCACCGGCATGGAAGGGCTCGTCACGGTTCCTGCAAGCTTGGCCAGCGCCGAGCAACGTTGCGGGCGTGCAGGTCGCCAGGCCCCTGGACGTTGCGTGAGGCTCTGGTCAGCAGCGGAACATCAACGCCGTCCGTTGCAAGATCGGCCTGAATTGCAGCGTGCTGATCCGCAACCCACTGTTCTCGACCTCGCTCAGTGGGGCGCAGGACTCGGCGAAGACCTGCCATGGCTGGAAGCACCGCCTCGCGCGTTGTTGGAGGAAGGACAGCAGCAGCTGAAACAGCTTGGACTGCTCAACAGCGCAGGACAGATCACAACTGACGGTCGGCGCGTCGCGGGGTTCGGCATGCACCCACGCCTCGGACGGATGCTGCTGCAGGCCAAACGCTGGGGGGTCGAGCCTCTGGCTTGCGACTTAGCCGCACTGCTAAGCGAACGGGACGCATCAGAGTTCCGCAATATTGGCGCCGACCTCAGCCAGCGCCTCCGGTCGCTCCGAACACCCCATCGGGCCTATGGACTCAGCACCATCCGCCAGCAGAGCCGCCAATGGCAGCGACAGCTGAAACAGGTGGATTTGGAGACCGAGGGAACCCTCCTCGACGAACCGACCGATCTCGCCATGGCCTGGCTGATTGCAACCGCGTTCCCCGAGTGGCTGGCCATGGCACGACCCGGACGCGTCGGTGCCTTTGTGCTCCAGCAGGGGCGTGGGGCCATGCTGCCGGAGAGCGATCCGCTCAGCACCTGTGCAGCACTGGCCGTCGCCCAACTCGACCTCAAGGACCGTGATGCGCGCATTCGGATCGCTGTTCCCCTTGGCCGCTCCACGCTGCAGGCCATGGCCGAGGAAGCTGGCGAGTGGAAGGACCAGGTGATCTGGGATGAGAAGCAGCAGAAAATCCGCGCTGAACGGGTGCTGAACCTGGGGGCGCTTGAGCTGCAGCGACAACAACTTCCACGTCCATCCTCTGACTTGGTGAGTGAGGTGCTCTTGACACGACTGCGCGAGAGCGGGCTCGACCTGCTGCCTTGGGATGACCGTTGCGAGCAGCTGCGTCGTCGCTTGCAGTTGGCCCATCGCCGTCTTGGACCGCCGTGGCCGAACCGCAGCCGTCAGAGGCTGCAGGAAGTTCCTGAGGACTGGATCCTCGAGGCGAGCCTGAGCTGTTCCAGCTGGACAGAGCTGGAGAGCCCGACCTTGCAGGAAGCACTGTGGGGAAGTCTCAGCTGGCCGGAGCGGCGCGAATTGGATCGTCTCCTCCCTGAGCGACTCACGATTCCCAGCGGCCGCAACGCACCCCTCCACTACAGCGAGGAGGAGGTGATCCTCGCGGTAAAGCTGCAGGAAATGTTTGGCTGCGCCGAAGGACCTGTCCTGCTGGACGGCGACTTGCCCGTCACCCTGGAGCTCCTCTCACCGGCTGGTCGCCCACTGCAACGAACCCGCGATCTCAGAGGTTTCTGGGATGGCAGCTACAACGATGTTCGCCGGGAAATGCGTGGCCGCTACCCGAAACACCCATGGCCAGAATCACCCATGACTGCTGTCCCGACCGCTAAGACTAAAAAAGCTCTCTGATGTCGCCATTACGACAGGCAACAAAACTCCATTCTTTGTTACATTGGTACTAGTCACGGATCTTCACCCATGTCTGAAAACGCCTCCCGCTTTGGCTTCGTCAACTTCGCTGAAACCTGGAACGGCCGCATGGCCATGCTGGGCTTCGTCATCGGCCTCGGAACCGAGCTGCTGACCGGCCAAGGCATCCTGTCTCAGATCGGCCTCGGCTGATTCAATTGCATCAAGCTCTAGGGGCTCATGCCTCATCGAATTAGCCCCGTGGTATTCCATCGGGGCTTTTTTCGTGGCCTGTCGTTGCGAGAGAGTATGCCTAGTCGATCTTTGTCCTTGCTCCCCTTCTTCGCCGGCAATCGCCGCGATGGTGCCAGGCTGCTGAGCAGTGCACTGGTCTTCCTGACCATCGGGATGACCCAGCTTGACCAGCGCTGGGGCCAAGTTCTATCCCTGATCGCAAGCATGGTCTGCCTTTACTGGGGTGTCGCGTATCGCCGCCTTGATCGCTGACACCATTCCTAGTTACTCCGTTCAGGAGCTAAATCAAGCCATTGGAGCCTTGCTGGAGCGTGGATTCGCACCACGGTTCCTGGTTCAAGGCACTGCCTCCCGCCCACAGGTCAAAAAAGGGCATCTCTGGCTGAATCTCACAGATGGAGACGCCACGATCACCGTCGTTTGCTGGTCTTCACGACTGAAACAGCTCGACTTTGTTCCGACAGACGGTGAGGGAATCACGGTGGTCGGCAAAATCAATTTCTGGGCAGCCCGAGCCTCTCTTGCCGTCCAAGCCGTCGACATTCGGCCAAGCCTGAGCACCGTTGAACGTCGATTTGAAACTGTCAAAGCACTGCTGACGCAGGAAGGCTTGATCGACCCAAGCCGAAGCCGTCTTTTACCAGCTCAGCCGAAACGGATCGCCGTGCTCACAAGCGTTCCGAGCTCAGCCCTTGCCGACATGTTGCGCACGGCCAGAGACCGTTGGCCGCTCACGGAGCTGTTGGTGGTGCCCATTCCAGTGCAAGGCGCCGTGGCCGACACGATCTGCCATGCCATCGATCAACTCACAGCGGCCCACAAAGCGCTGAAGCTGGATGCTCTTGTGCTGGCACGGGGTGGAGGCAGCAGAGAGGATCTGATGGTGTTTGACGATGAGCAGGTGTGTCGGGCTTTGGCTCACTGTCCATGCCCTGTTGTGACCGGTCTTGGACACGAAGATGACCTGACGGTGGCCGACCTCGTCGCTGATCACCGTGCGGCCACGCCAACCGCCGCGATGGTGAGTCTTCTCCCCAGCCGAACCACGGTGCTGCAGACCTTGCAGCAGCAGCGTCTACGGCTGCGACAGCAGCAGAGCTGGCGTCTACTAAGCGAACAGGAGCGACTCCATCAACGCAGCCAGACCCTCAGCAGTCTTCAGCCAAAAGCGCTGTTGAGCCAGCGGCGCGCACAGCTGACACAGCGAGAGCAACTGCTAAACGCCTTAAATCCGGATCGCTGGTTGAGCCGTGGGTTTGCCAAGGTAATGCGTGCTGACGGATCGTTGCTCCAATCCACAAGCCATGCGCGCCCAGGGGACGATCTCATTGTTCAGGTGCACGATGGCCTCCTCGAGGTCAATGTCACGACGGTTAAGACTTCAAGCTCAAGGCGAATGCTTCACCGTTTATGACCGAGGCAACCTCTAACTACCCACATCCTGACGGTTGTGTTTGATGCCCAAGAAATCCAAATCCACCAACAACGACTTGGCCGCCACATGGACCAAGGAAGCTCAAGCGCTGACCTATGAGGAAGCCTTTCAGGCTCTCGACCTCCTGCTGGTGAAACTTCAAGACGACTCCTTACCCTTGTCGGATCTTCAGAGCAGCCATCAGCGTGCAGAGATCTATCTGCAACGCTGCCAAGCCCTGTTGAGCGATGTGGAGCAAAGCGTTTTGGAACTCAATCCGGATACGTTGGAAACCCAACCTCTTGAGCAACAACAGGATGCGTAGCGCTTTGACCTGGAGCTATCTCGCTCTTGCTTTGCTGGGAGCGATCTTGCCTTGGCAAGCGAATCTGGAGTTCATGCAAGCGGCCGCAAGCCCAGGATTTGACTTACCAAGCTTCATCCATGACGCCAATCTGACGGCCGCTTCACGATCCCTGAGTCGAGATCTCCTGATTGCAGCATCAGCGTTCACGATTTGGATCGGCGTCGAAGGGCGACGTCTTCAAGTGCGTGGATGGTGGATGACATTGATCTTGTGTGTGACGGTGTCATTTGCTTGCGGCGGACCCTTGTTCTTGCACCTGCGTGAACGTCGGCTGCAAGAACTCGACGCAGCCGAAACAGCGAACTGAACAGAGCGACATCAAGACTCCACGTCTTCAGCTGTGATGTCGATCGTGGCGGAGCTGGCGGGTGTTGAGACAGCATCAACGCTGGCAGCACCGTCACTTGAACGGTTGGGAATCGGCATGGCGCTGCCACAGACGGGGCAAGTTGGTGAACGCTGCAAGGTTGCCGCGCCGCAGGCAGGGCAAACCTGCATCCTGCTTTGGATCAACTTCCAGCCAATCCATCCCAAGCCTCCGAGAAGGAGAGGCAGAGCCAGCACAACCAGCGCGAGCCCGCCCAACACATCGATCAGCGCGCGACCAGCGGCTGTGGGCAACAACAACAGCAAAGCGAGCAGCCAAATCAGCGGAGACACGCGACCCATGCCAATTCACTCCTTCAAAGGCTTGGTGACATGATCATCGATTGACGTCAGTTTTGGCTGAGCTTGAGGAGCGGATCACCGTCCTTATTCTTTCGCATGTTGGCCAACTCAACACTCCAACACTGTCCGAAATAAATCACAACGCCAACCATCCAGACCCACAAGGTCAAAACCAGTACACCTCCAATCACTCCATACGCTTGAAATCGAGCACCCAGCGACAAAATGCTTCGGCTGACAGCCAGATTCAACATTGTCAAAAGAAAGCCAATCAACAACGAACCAGGAATCAGTGGAGAGAAGGGCACACGTCGACTTGGCAAAAGAAATTGCAAAAGCAATGCCATCGCCGAAAAACCCACAAAAGGAATCAATAGGCGACCAAACTGGAGCACAGGAATGTCCGAAAGCAGATCTCCGAGCCAAGGCAAAGATTGCCCTAGCTCAGTCATCAGTGCTGCAGGCAACATCCGCAGATTGGCGCTGATCTGATCAATAACAACAAGCACTCCAACCAGGATGACGACAAAAAAAGCTTCGATTCTGACGCGTACGAATTGATAAGCCTGTGCACCGAGTGGCAACGCATTGGGAAGAGGTTGCAGCACATCACTCCACAAACGATCAGCCCCGCGTTGCAACGTGAGATAAGCATTACCAGCTGTCACAAGCAGCACACCGGCGCCAAGCAATCCAGCTCCGAAGCCTTGCTGCACCAACTTCTCCGTAGTTTGTTTCACGATAGAGACGGCCGTAGGAGGCAACAAACCACTGGCATAACTAATAATTTGATCATCCAAATTCTGCTGGCGACCAAGCAGCCAAGATGCCACAGATAACGTAATCAGAAGGATCGGAAAAATCGACTGCAAGGTGTAATACGCAAACGCCGCACTGAGATCCACACAGTCAGCATCAGCCCACCGGAGATAAGCCTTCCAAAGAGATCGAACGAATCGACGAATCAGTAGCCTTTTTTTAGGCATGAATTCGCTCAAACCTAGAAACCTCAACTCAAACTAGCGCGTTGAGGCACAAAAAAAGCCACCCCACAGCGGGATGGCTTTCTTTGGATCACGTCCGTGATCAGAATGTTTTACCTGGCATCGAGCTATTTTCTCAGGGGGCTACCCCCCAAATATCGTCGCCGCTGCTGCGTTTCACAACCGAGTTCGAGATGGATCGGAGTGGGACCACAGCGCCATGGACACCAGGATAGAAAACATTCCCAAGGTTGAACCCTGAGAACTGCATAGGTCATCACCCTCCACTTTCGCTTCAGATGATGGTCTCGATTGAATAAAACTTGCCTCAGACAAGAGCCAAATGAATGGTCAAGCCCTCGGTCTATTAGTACTCCTCCGCTGCATCCATTGCTGGACTTCCACGTAGAGCCTATCAACGGGTGTTCTTCCCGTGACCTTACTGGGTTACCCCATGGGAATACTCATCTTGAGGTGGGCTTCCCACTTAGATGCTTTCAGCGGTTATCCACTCCGCACATGGCTACCCAGCGTTTACCGTTGGCACGATAACTGGTACACCAGAGGTGCGTTCCTCCCGGTCCTCTCGTACTAGGGAGAAATCCTCTCAATATTCCTACGCATACACCGGATATGGACCGAACTGTCTCACGACGTTCTGAACCCAGCTCGCGTACCGCTTTAATGGGCGAACAGCCCAACCCTTGGGACCGACTTCAGCCCCAGGTTGCGATGAGCCGACATCGAGGTGCCAAACCTCCCCGTCGATGTGAACTCTTGGGGGAGATCAGCCTGTTATCCCTAGAGTAACTTTTATCCGTTGAGCGACGGCCCTTCCACTCAGAACCGTCGGATCACTAAAGCCGACTTTCGTCCCTGTTCGACTTGTAGGTCTCACAGTCAAGCTTCCTTCTGCTTTTGCACTCGTCGGCTGATTTCCAACCAGCCTGAGGAAACCTTTGCGCGCCTCCGTTACCTTTTAGGAGGCGACCGCCCCAGTCAAACTGCCCACCTGATACTGTCCGCTCCCCGGATAACGGGTGAACGTTAGAACCCTAGCTCTGAAAGAGTGGTATCTCACCATTGACTCCCTCGTACCCACAAGCACGAGATCAACGTCTCCCACCTATCCTGCGCATTCAGAGCCCGGGCACAATACCAAGCTACAGTAAAGCTTCATAGGGTCTTTCTGTCCGGGTGTATGTAGTCCGCATCTTCACAGACAATTCTATTTCGCCGAGCCTCTCTCCGAGACAGCGCCCTGATCGTTACGCCTTTCGTGCGGGTCGGAACTTACCCGACAAGGAATTTCGCTACCTTAGGACCGTTATAGTTACGGCCGCCGTTCACCGGGGCTTCAGTCGCCAGCTTCGCTTACGCTGACCGGCTTCCTTAACCTTCCGGCACTGGGCAGGCGTCAGCCCCCATACATCGTCTTGCGACTTAGCGGAGACCTGTGTTTTTGGTAAACAGTCGCCAGGGCCTCTTCACTGCGACCACCTTGCGGTGGCACCCCTTCTCCCGAAGTTACGGGGCCATTTTGCCGAGTTCCTTAGAGAGAGTTACCTCGCGCACCTCGGTATTCTCTACCACCCCACCTGTGTCGGTTTCGGGTACTGGCAGTTATGCCTTAACGGGTATAGAGCTTTTCTTGGAAGCTTGACATCACCAACTTCGCTGCCGTAGCAGCTCGTACTCACGCCTCAGCTCGGAACGTTTTCGCCGCTCCTCAACGCCTTGAACGCTTGAACCAGTAACCAACATCTGGCTTGGCTAGCCTTCTCCGTCCCTCTTCCCAAAACATAACCGGTACAGGAATGTTGACCTGTTATCCATCGACTACGCCTTTCGGCCTCGCCTTAGGTCCAGACTAACCCTCCGCGGACGAGCCTGCCGGAGGAACCCTTAGGGTTTCGGTGCATGGGATTCTCACCCATGTTTTCGCTACTCAAGCCGACATTCTCACTTCTATGCAGTCCACGCCCGCTCACGCTAACGCTTCGCCCCACATAGAACGCTCCCCTACCATAAATCCGCAGCTTCGGTACAACACTTAGCCCCGTTCATTTTCGGCGCAGGATCGCTCGACCAGTGAGCTATTACGCACTCCTTTGAGGATGGCTGCTTCTAGGCAAACCTCCTGGTTGTCTGGGCAATCCCACCTCCTTTATCACTTAGTGTTGATTTGGGGACCTTAGCTGGCGGTCTGGGCTGTTTCCCTCTCGACCATGGAGCTTATCCCCCACAGTCTGACTGCCTCGCTACACACAGGGTATTCAGAGTTCATCTCGATTTGGTACCGCTCTCGCAGCCCGCACCGAAATGGTGGCTTTACCCCCCTGCTGGAGCACGAGACGCTACGCCTCAACGTATTTCGGGGAGAACCAGCTAGCTCCGGGTTCGATTGGCATTTCACCCCTAACCACAGCTCATCCGCTGATTTTTCAACATCAGTCGGTTCGGACCTCCACTTGGTATCACCCAAGCTTCATCCTGGCCATGGTTAGATCACCCGGGTTCGGGTCTATAAACACTGACAAACGCCCTATTCAGACTCGCTTTCGCTATGGCTCCACCATTTCCGGTTTAACCCGCCAGTGCCTATAAGTCGCCGGCTCATTCTTCAACAGGCACACGGTCACCCTATGAGTAGGGCTCCCATTGCTTGTAAGCTCACGGTTTCATGTTCTATTTCACTCCCCTCCCGGGGTTCTTTTCACCTTTCCCTCGCGGTACTGTTTCGCTATCGGTCACACAGGAGTACTTAGCCTTACGAGGTGGTCCTCGCAGATTCACACGGAATTTCACGTGCTCCGTGCTACTCGGGATACAGCTAGGTCAGTTCAGTTTTCGTGTACGGGGCTTTCACCCTCTGTGGCGTGTCTTTCAAACACTTCCACTAACATTCCTTTTCCACATTGCTGTCCCACAACCCCGATAGTCGAAACTATCGGTTTAGGCTCTTCCCCGTTCGCTCGCCGCTACTTAGGGAGTCGTTTTTACTTTCCTTTCCTCCAGCTACTAAGATGTTTCAGTTCGCTGGGTTGGCTCGCACCAGCCTATGGATTCAGCTGGCCGTATTAAGGGTTGCCCCATTCGGAAATTCCCGGATCAAAGCGTGTTTCCAGCTCCCCGAGACTTATCGCAGGTAACCACGTCCTTCATCGCCTCTGTGTGCCAAGGTATCCACCGTGAGCCCTTTGTAGCTTGACCATATAATCTCCAACACGCTTGCCGTCGTTGAAACGGATTCTCACTGATTTATTACTAAATCAATAATCAAACTCCTGATTGCTCGACACAATCAGAAGAACGTGATGGAGTCTCGGCTCTTGCTCAAGAATTGACATCATTCATCAAAGAATGATGCATCCATGAGAGATGCTTTATTCTTTCCAGACTCACCTATGCAGTTGTCAAGGTTCTGCTAGACATCAAACTGATCGCTCAGTTCGAGCCCAGCATCTTATCAACCAAATTCAAAGCAAACACTCATCATTTGGAATGACAGGAAGCTGAGTTCATGCCAGCGGACACATCTAAATCACACACCTACGAGTTCACCTTCCACTGTTCAGAAGATGGAGATTAAGTTCGGTCAGTGGAGGTTAGGAGACTCGAACTCCTGACATCCTGCTTGCAAAGCAGGCGCTCTACCAACTGAGCTAAACCCCCAACACCGAATGGGCCATCCTGGACTTGAACCAGGGACCTCACCCTTATCAGGGGTGCGCTCTAACCACCTGAGCTAATGGCCCAGGAAGACTCAACCCTTGTGGGGTGTGACCTAGACAAAGTTTAGGAACTGAACATCTCCTTCAGTCTCTTGATGATTACTCATCAATCACTGCTCTTAATGCTGAGGTACCGATCGACCTAAGGTGACAGGATTTCGGCCTAAGAATAAAAGTACTCAGGCATCAAAATCATTGTGTTGTCTCCCTGTTAGGAGGTGATCCAGCCGCACCTTCCGGTACGGCTACCTTGTTACGACTTCACCCCAGTCATCAGCCCCACCTTCGACGTCCTCCTCCACAAGGGTTGGAGTAACGGCTTCGGGCGTGGCCAACTTCCATGGTGTGACGGGCGGTGTGTACAAGGCCCGGGAACGTATTCACCGCAGTATGCTGACCTGCGATTACTAGCGATTCCTCCTTCACGTAGGCGAGTTGCAGCCTACGATCTGAACTGAGCCACGGTTTATGAGATTTGCTTGTCCTCGCGAACTTGCTGCTCTTTGTCCGTAGCATTGTAGTACGTGTGTAGCCCAGGATGTAAGGGGCATGATGACTTGACGTCATCCACACCTTCCTCCGGTTTATCACCGGCGGTCTCTCTAGAGTGCCCAACTAAATGCTGGCAACTAAAGACGTGGGTTGCGCTCGTTGCGGGACTTAACCCAACATCTCACGACACGAGCTGACGACAGCCATGCACCACCTGTCACTGCGTTCCCGAAGGCACTCTCTCGTTTCCAAGAGATTCGCAGGATGTCAAACCCTGGTAAGGTTCTTCGCGTTGCATCGAATTAAACCACATACTCCACCGCTTGTGCGGGCCCCCGTCAATTCCTTTGAGTTTCACACTTGCGTGCGTACTCCCCAGGCGGAACACTTAACGCGTTGGCTACGACACCGAGGGGGTCGATTCCCCCGACACCTAGTGTTCATCGTTTACGGCCAGGACTACAGGGGTATCTAATCCCTTTCGCTCCCCTGGCTTTCGTCCATGAGCGTCAGTTATGGCCCAGCAGAGCGCCTTCGCCACTGGTGTTCTTCCCGATATCTACGCATTTCACCGCTACACCGGGAATTCCCTCTGCCCCTACCACACTCAAGCCCAACAGTTTCCACTGCCATGATGGAGTTAAGCTCCACGTTTTAACAGCAGACTTGAAGGGCCGCCTGCGGACGCTTTACGCCCAATAATTCCGGATAACGCTTGCCACTCCCGTATTACCGCGGCTGCTGGCACGGAATTAGCCGTGGCTTATTCCTCAAGTACCGTCAGATCTTCTTCCTTGAGAAAAGAGGTTTACAGCCCAGAGGCCTTCATCCCTCACGCGGCGTTGCTCCGTCAGGCTTTCGCCCATTGCGGAAAATTCCCCACTGCTGCCTCCCGTAGGAGTCTGGGCCGTGTCTCAGTCCCAGTGTGGCTGATCATCCTCTCAGACCAGCTACTGATCGATGCCTTGGTGAGCTCTTACCTCACCAACTAGCTAATCAGACGCGGGCTCATCCTCAGGCGAAATTCATTTCACCTCTCGGCATATGGGGTATTAGCGGCCGTTTCCAGCCGTTATCCCCCTCCTGAGGGCAGATTCCCACGCGTTACTCACCCGTCCGCCACTAACCCGAAGGTTCGTTCGACTTGCATGTGTTAAGCACGCCGCCAGCGTTCATCCTGAGCCAGGATCAAACTCTCCGTTGTAGATCATTTCCTCTTAGAAGCTTTCACTTCCTCAAAATGATTTGCGTCACCCATTGCTCAGTTTTCACTGGCAACAGTTGAGGCCTCCTTCCCGCTGACACAGAAAGGGTTCTTAAGAGTGCATCTCTAGATTTCTCTTTCAATGACTTTCCAGGATCTCAGATCCGGTTGTTGCTCAACATCGCGCACACCGACAACTTCAAAGCTCGTGAAAACTTTCAAGTTGCAAGCACGATGCTTCTCTGCAACGAATAATTGTTGACGGGACCTCACACCTTCATCGCTCATTCATCAAAACTGCGACACACATCTCGCGATGCATCTCGCAGACTTTGACGCGATGAAAGCGTCAGTTCCTAAACTTTTCGATTGTCCAGGTTCTGCCTTCGCGCCCCCTCTCAGGAGCGGTTGGCGGTGCGGCCTCCCGGCCGCTTGTAGAACTTACAACACCGTGGGATCGCTCCCTCTTGGCCTCGTAAGCACTTCTAAACACTACAAGCTCGCGCTCTTCACGTTCAGAAGCTGCGCTTCAGGCTTTGGCCTCCCGCGCAGTCCAAAACCATAACCCAACTACTCCCCCACTCGCAACCCCCTCCCCTTTCTCAAGGGTTGCTTCCACTGCCGACATCTGTCGCCATCACTACGTTTCAGATGTATGAAGTGCAGTCATGGCAGGACGGTTCAGCCAGCAAAACCAGCGTGTTCGTCCCAGCTCCAAAGAAGATCAAGTGGTGCAGAAGGCGCGCGAGCACTTCGAGCGGACGCTGGTCCCAGTGAAAGGTCAGCTGGCCGGAAGTGTTGCCGCACTGGAACACCCTCGCCACGACGAAGCAGCCAACTACGGCGAAATCTTCCTGCGGGACAACGTTCCCGTCATGCTGTATCTGCTGACCCAGAAGCGGTTTGACATCGTTCGCCAGTTCCTGAGCATCTGTCTGGATCTGCAAAGCACCACCTATCAGACGCGAGGTGTCTTCCCGACCTCCTTTGTCGAAGAGAAGGGACAGCTGATCGCTGACTACGGACAACGATCAATCGGTCGCATCACATCGGTGGACGCCAGCCTCTGGTGGCCCGTGCTGTGCTGGATGTATGTGAAATCAAGCGGAGACGAAGACTTCGCCTCAAGTCAGGCAGTGCAACGCGGCGTGCAACTGCTTCTGGATCTGGTGCTTCACCCCACCTTTGAAGGCACACCCGTTCTTTTTGTTCCGGACTGTGCCTTCATGATTGATCGACCCATGGATGTCTGGGGAGCTCCATTGGAAGTGGAAGTGCTGCTGTATGGATCGCTGCGCTGCTGCACTCAGCTGATGGAACTGGGGAGAAAGCATCAGGGCAGCCGACTGCTGGATCAACGGCTCGTGCTCACGCGTCAGTGGGTGCACGACCTGCGCCAGTTTCTGCTCAAGCACTACTGGGTCACCAGCAAGACCATGCAGGTGCTGCGTCGCCGTCCGACGGAACAGTACGGAGAAAACCAGCACCAGAATGAATTCAATGTTCAACCCCAGGTGATTCCTGATTGGCTGCAGGACTGGCTGGAAAACCGTGGTGGCTATCTGATCGGCAACATGCGAACCGGCAGACCCGATTTCAGGTTTTACAGCCTTGGCAATTCACTCGGCTGCCTCTTCGGCTTGTTAACAGCGCCTCAGCAACGGGCTCTGTTCAGGCTCACCTTGCACAACCGGGACCATCTCATGGCTGAGATGCCCATGCGGATCTGTCATCCCCCGATGGACAGTCTCGAATGGCAGAACAAGACAGGCTCTGACCCCAAGAACTGGCCATGGAGCTATCACAACGGAGGTCACTGGCCCAGTCTGCTGTGGTTCTTCGGCAGTTCAATCCTTCTCCATGAACGTCGTCACCCCCACGCTGATGTGCTGCTGATGGGGCAGATGAAGGCTCTGCTGGAGGAGTCGTACTGGAGTCATCTCAATCAGCTGCCCAGGCAACAATGGGCGGAATACTTCGATGGACCAACCGGAACATGGGTCGGACAACAGTCCAGGACTTACCAAACCTGGACCATTGTGGGATTTCTGCTTCTCCATCACTTTCTGCGCGTGAAACCCGACGATGTTCTGTTGCTCGATCTGGACGATGGTGCCGTGCCAGAACCAGGGGAGACCTGAAGATCAGAGCGATCGGCCATGGCATCCAACGGGGGAGCCGATGCGGTGAAGTCAGGGCAATCGACATAAAAAAAGCCCGGCAATGGCCAGGCTTTTTGTTGAAAAAGGGATTAGGTCAGCACTGAACCTGATCAGAACAAGCCAAGTGTCAAGGACTTGTCGATAGGGAGAGCTGCGCCGATGCCGAGGTAAATCGTGGTGGCCGTGCCAAAGAGGAACACAGCCATGGCCACGGGGCGGCGGAAAGGGTTTTGAAACTTGTTGAAGCTCTCAATGAAGGGGACCAGCATCAGACCCAGAGGAATCAGCGTTTGCAGAGCAATACCCAGAAGCTTGTTGGGCACGACACGCAGAATCTGGAACACCGGATAGAGATACCACTCGGGAAGAATTTCCAGGGGGGTTGCGAAGGGATCGGCCTTGTCGCCAAGCATGGCCGGATCGAGCACAGCCAAGCCCACGATGCAGGCAATGGTTCCCAAAATCACGACCGGAAAGATATAAAGCAGGTCGTTCGGCCAGGCTGGCTCGCCGTAATAGTTGTGCCCCATGCCCTTGGCGAGCTTGGCGCGCATCTTGGGATCAGAAAGATCCGGCTTCTTGAGAATGTGCATGGATCAAGTGGGTGTTGTTGAAACCTTAAACAGATCAATCAAGCTGAGCACTTGTGACTTAAAGACTGAAACGGATCACAAGGGACCGGAAATGCCCTGCTTCCGAATCATCAGGAAGTGCATGAGCATGAAGACGGCCAGCAACCAAGGCATCACGAAGGTGTGCAGGCTGTAGAAGCGAGTCAAAGTTGACTGACCAACGCTTTCGCCGCCGCGAAGCAGCTCAACCATGAAGTCGCCGATCACAGGGATTGCCGCGGGAACTCCAGACACGATTTTCACAGCCCAGTAACCGACTTGATCCCAGGGGAGTGAATAGCCCGTCACTCCGAAGGACACCGTGATCACAGCCATGGTCACCCCGGTGACCCAGGTGAGCTCACGGGGACGCTTGAAACCGCCCGTGAGGTAGACGCGGAACACGTGGAGGATCAGCATGAGCACCATCATGGAGGCGCTCCAGCGGTGTACCGAACGGATCAACCAGCCAAAGCTCACATCTGTCATCAGGTACTGAACGGAGCTGTAGGCCTCCGCAACAGTGGGCTTGTAATAGAAGGTCATCGCGAACCCTGTCGCGAACTGGATCAGGAAGCACACAAGCGTGATCCCGCCCAGGCAATAAAAGATGTTGACGTGCGGGGGCACGTACTTGCTGCTGATGTCGTCAGCAATGTCCTGAATTTCAAGACGTTCCTGGAACCAGTCGTAGACAGGTGAGGAGTTCGCCATGCAGAGGGGGGCTTGGATTGCGAGAGTCTACCGATGACGTTCCTGTTACGCACCGGGATGAAGCCAATGTTGCCGACTGTTAACGGGTGGTCAGATCGCCTGCGGCGTCTGGCCTCTGGAGCAATGGTGATCACACTGATCCTGCTGTTGGCTGGCACTCCCGCGTTAGCGCTGAACGATGCACAGCAATTGGTGGTGGAAAGCTGGCGTCTGGTGAACCAGGGATACCTAGACCCTGGCCAGTTCGATCGGATCCGCTGGAAACGCCTCCGCCAAAAGGCTCTTGAGAACACGATTGAAACAAGTGAGCAGGCTTACAGCGCCATCGAAACGATGCTGTCGCCGCTCGACGATCCGTATACGCGGCTCCTTCGGCCTGACGACTACGCCGTGATGAAAGCCAGCAATGAAGGGAGTCTCAGTGGCGTCGGCCTTCAACTAGGACATCGGCAAGACAGCAACGCCATTGTGGTCATTGCTCCGTTGGAGGGTTCTCCTGCTGCTGAGGCTGACGTGATCAGTGGCACAGAAGTGCTGGCGGTTAACGGTGAATCAGTCGAGACGCTTGGCCTGGAGACAACGGCTGCCCGTCTACGGGGATCGGTCGGAACTCAGGTGGTCCTCACACTTCTTCCACCGCAGGGAGACCCAGAGGAACTGACCCTGGAGCGCCGCAACATTGATTTGCGTCCTGTGCGAACCCGGCGCCTTCGCAGTGATGCACACACACTCGGATACATCCGCATCACGCAATTCAGTGACAGCGTGCCCGATCAGGTGCGTGAAGCGATTGAGGATCTTTCTGATAAAGACGTCGAAGGCCTGGTCCTTGATTTGCGCAATAACTCAGGCGGATTGGTGAGTGCTGGTCTGGCAGTTGCCGATGCCTTCCTGGATCAGCAACCGATCGTGGAGACCCGCAACCGAGACGGGATTGCCGATCCGATTCAGGCAGGGCCCGAGGTTCTCTATTCAGGACCAATGGTGACCCTTGTGAATGGCGGGACGGCAAGCGCCAGTGAAATCCTTGCCGGTGCACTCCAGGACGATGAGCGTTCTCTTCTTCTTGGCAGCAACACCTTTGGGAAAGGACTGATCCAGACACTCACCAATCTCAGTGATGGGAGTGGCCTGGCGGTGACTGTGGCCGGCTACGTAACTCCAAGCGGTCGCGACATCCAGGGGCAAGGCATCACACCGGACAAAATTCTCGATGGGCCTGAGCCACTCAACCCAGGAGGGGAAGGCGATCGCTGGCTACGCGATGCAGAGCGCACGCTGCAGTTGCTGATCGACCAGGAGGCCAGTCAGGTAGCAGAGGAATCACCTGCCCCCACGCTCGATCACATGGACGAGGAACAGAGCTGAATGCCCTCGAGGACTTATCACGATCCTCTGCACCATGGGATCAGCCTGGACAGTGATGAGCCAGCGGAGGCCATGGTGCTTGCCCTGGTTGATTCAGCCCCGTTTCAGAGGCTTCGCCGCATCCGTCAGCTCGGACCAGCTTTCCTCACATTCCACGGCGCAGAATCCAGCCGGTTCACACACTCAATCGGGGTATTCGCCATTGCACGCCGCGCCATGAGCCGGCTGAGCGAACTCGACCCCTCGCTCGAATCCGAAAAGGGCGTGCTTTACGCAGCCGCATTACTACACGATGTCGGCCATGCCCCCCTCAGCCACACAGGCGAGGAGATGTTCGGCACGCACCACGAGCAATGGTCCGCCCGGATCATCCGCGACCATCCTCAGATCAGAACGCCGCTGGAGTGTTTCGCAACAGGAACAGCAGAAGCCGTGGGAGACCTGCTGGAGCATGGTCGCTCTAGCCGCGGTGTGATCAAGGCGCTTGTGAGCAGCCAGTTGGATTGCGACCGACTCGACTATTTGCTGCGCGACAGCTACAGCACCGGTGCCCGCTATGGCCAACTCGATCTTGAACGGATTCTCGCTGCCATCACCCTGGCCCCCGACGGGGAAATGGCGATTCATCCCAAAGGCCTCATGGCCGTTGAGCACTACCTCGTGGTGCGCAACCTGATGTACAGGAGTGTCTACAACCACCGCCTGAACGTGGTCTGCAACTGGTTACTGGAGCAGCTGATCTGTCAGGCCCGACGTCTGGGGCCTGATCGCGTCTGGGCCGACAACACGATGCGGCATTGGTTATGGGATGCCTCAGAACTGGATCTTGATTACTACCTCGCCAATGACGACATCCGCACTGGCTATCACTTGCAGCGCTGGAGAGACGAGGCACCCGAGCCGCTCGCAGAGCTCTGCGACCGTTTTCTCAGTCGCCGTCTGTTTAAGGCCCTTGACGTGAGTCAGTTGTCTTCATCCTCCCAACTGGAACTCTTAGCCATGGCGCAAACCAGTGCTGACCGCGCAGGATTGGACCCGGAACTCTGCTGCGGGCTCCGTCACCATCAGATTCATGGCTACCACCCTTATCGCGGCGGTCTGCGGCTCTGGGATGGGTTCAATCTGCAAGCTCTCGAACAGTGCTCACCACTCGTGAACAGCCTGGCGACACCGGCGGCCACAGCCTGGTTGATTCACCCCAGCGAAATTACTGAAGAACTGCGAGAAGCCCTTACCAAGACGCACTAGGCACAGCGGATCGATCTAGCGTTCGCCCATGAACGTCGATTCCATTCCACAGCCGAGTTTGCGTTTGCAGCTTCCACCGTTCCAGACCAACCCCTGGCGACAGTGGCTCCCTGCCCAGCTCGCATTATTGCCAGCTGGGCCCATCGACCTCGATACCTGCGATTGGACGCTGACCTGCAGGGACTTTGCATCGATCCTTGAGGTTTTCGAATCCAGCGGCCACGTACTGCAGCAAGTCACGAGTCATTGCCAGCAGACCCTGATCAGTGCAGCAGCACTGGGATTGAAATCAAGACAATCTCTTGAGAGCGCCGATCAGTGCGACGCACCGGTGAATCAAGACGATGCACCGAATCAAAATTTGAGCATTCATCAGGGGACGCTCCGATCAGGGGATCACCTGGAAGCCCGTGGACATCTGCTGATTGTGGGTGATGTGAATCCCGGCGGATCCGTTTCAGCGGACGGCGATGTGTACATCTGGGGACGACTGCGCGGACGTGCTCATGCCGGTCGGAGCGGCGATCAATCCGCACGGATCGTGGCGCTTCAGCTCAGGCCCCTGCAGCTGCGAATTGCCGATTTCGTCGCCAGGGGGCCGGAGGACACACCTCAAGAAGGATTGGCCGAACAAGCCTGCGTTAGTGATGGGGCCATCTTGATCGAAGCAGCCAAAGCTCCTTTTACAGCGTTGCAGCGATCACGAATGCAGAAAGACGAGAAGGGTTAATGCCACTAATGTGGCTCGACCAACCGGGACCCCGTGACCAATTCGCGAACGATCCTGATCTGCTCGGGAAAAGGGGGTGTCGGCAAGACCACCCTCACCGCCAATCTGGGCATTGCCCTGGCCAGACAAGGAGCCAGCACTGTTGTTCTGGACGCCGACTTCGGCCTGAGAAACCTTGATCTCCTTCTCGGCCTGGAAAATCGGATCGTCTTCACCGCTCAGGAGGTGCTGGCTGAGACCTGCCGCCTCGATCAAGCGCTGGTGAAGCACAAGCAGGAGCCGAACCTTGCCTTGCTGCCAGCAGGTAACCCACGCATGCTCGAGTGGTTGAAGCCCGAAGACATGCAAACCATTGCGGGCCTGCTCTCTGAACGCTTCGACTACGTTCTGATCGATTGCCCAGCAGGAATCGAGGACGGGTTCAAAAACGCTGTCGCCGCGGCTAAGGAAGCCATCGTGATCACAACTCCCGAAGTGTCAGCCGTGCGAGACGCCGATCGAGTGATTGGCTTGCTCAATACCCATGGCGTTTCTCCAGTGCAGCTCGTGCTCAATCGCGTGAGGCCCAAGATGATGGCCAGTCAGGAGATGCTGGCGGTAGACGACGTCACCGACATCCTGGCTTTGCCTTTGCTGGGCCTAGTCCTGGAAGACGAACAGGTGATTGTCAGCACCAACCGCGGTGAACCATTGACTCTGAATGGAAGCGGTTCACCAGCCGCCAAAGCGTACGGAAACATCGCCCAACGTCTTCAAGGTGAAGACATCCCACTCATGGATCCAGCCCGAGACGGGCGTCGTGGATTCCGCGCCAAGGTGCGCCGTTTGATCCAAACCAAGATTTTCTGACCGTTATGAACTTGCGCGACCTCATCGACAAAATTCTGCGTCGTCAGCCAGCCAGTGCCACAACGGCGCGAGAGCGTCTCCAGTTGGTCCTGGCTCATGACCGCAGTGACCTGAGCCCGGAACAATTAGATCAGATGCGACGGGAGATCTTCGAAGTGGTGGCGAAGTATGTCGACATCGACCTGGAGGAGGGCGATGTGAGTCTTGAAACCGAAGATCGCGTCACGGCCCTGGTGGCAAACCTGCCAATCCGGCGAACACTGGCGACAAGCACACCTGAGTAATCGTGGTCCCCTCTTCATCAAGGTCACTTCTCGATCAAGTCTCTCCGGGGGAATGCTTGCAACAGTCACTCCCAGAGCATGGCCAATTTCAATCTCACGCCAGCAGAAGTCGCGGTTCTCAACTTGTTGCTCCAGGGCATGAGCAACCGTTCTATCGCTGCAGCTCGCCTGGTCAGCATTCGGACGGTAGAGAGTCACATCAGCCGCGCGCTTGACAAATCCGGCTGCCAATCCCGGTTGCAACTCACGCTCTGGTGGATGCAACAGAGACAGTCCTTGGAGGAGATGTGCACCGGTAAAGTTCCCCCATTGCCGGCTTAGCTCAGTGGTAGAGCAGCGCTTTTGTAAAGCGAAGGCCGTCGGTTCAAATCCGTCAGCCGGCTTTTTGATCCCATCCACCCCTGTCTTCAGGAGGGATGATCCGCGTCTTTGCCGCCGGACAGCAGCCACAGCCCAATGCCAGCCAAAACCCAGGGCATGAACTTGAGCTCAAACCACGGCGTCACCGCTTGGATCACAGGCTCCAGCATCCAATGGAAGGCGGCTTGAAGCACAAGCACAAGGCCGATCAGCCAGAGCATAAATGGGATCCGTTGATCTCATTGGCCATCACAGCGCCTTGACGCAGCAAATGCCACCTCCCAGGGGACATCCAAGCGATCACAGTGCTGGCGAGACCAGAAGGCGTTGGCCAGGGGAGAGGCCCTAGAAGAGGTAAGGACGGGAAAGCGACGGAGGCTTCCAGTTCGTTCTGACTAGCTGGCACCCCTGATCGATTGGCGCTCGTCGTGGCAAGGGGACCCGAGGCTCGCAACAGTTCGCGGGTCGTTGGGCAGTCAGGAATTCGCAAGCCCAGCGAGTTCATCCCTGGATTGAGCCGGGCGTAACGCCCACCCTCAACCGGCAGAACCAGGGTGAGCGCGCCGGGCCAGTAGCGCTGCGCCAATGGTTCTGCGTCCAAACGCACCTCATCGGTGGTGAGGCTGAGAAGCGCGTCGGCATCAGCCGCCATCAAGATCAACGGTTTGTCCTGCGGACGTTGTTTGAGGGTCCAAACCTGAGCCGCATGGTCAGGTGCGGCAGCGAGAGCCGGCAGCGTGTCGGTGGGCACCAAAGCAGCTCCACCTTGGCGCAGATGGAGCGCCATCTCTTGAACCTGCATCCATGGCAATGCGTCAGTGGTCATGCAGGGGGGGCAACGAAGAGGAAGATCCGGGCGCTCGACAGGCCATGGCGAAGCGCTTCACTCCGCCAAGATCACAGCGGGCCTCCGCAGCAACCAGTCCAGAAGACTCCATCAACTGAAGCACCTGTTCACTTTGATCATGGTGATGCTCGAGGAGCAGCCACCCTCCTGGAGCAAGCACTTGGGGAGCAAGCTCCACGATCTCCCGACAGGCATCAAGACCATCTGCGCCGCCGCAGAGCGCCAGTTGAGGCTCATGGTCTCGAACCACAGGCTCAAGCGCATCAACCACGCTGGTGGGAATGTAAGGAGGGTTAGAAACCACAAGGTCGAAATGCCCCCACCAAGGCCGAAGCGGAGTCCACCAATGGCCCAGATGCAACTGGCATCCACCTTCTGGTGCCAATCGCCGGAGATTGATCTGGGCCAGCTCCAGGGCCGCCGGGCTGAGATCAACAGCATGTCCGTGCCATCCCGTCAGCGCACGGGCTAGAGCGATAGCCATCGCACCGCTTCCTGTTCCCAGATCAGCCCAGCGTGCATCCCGACGATGAGGTGCGAAGGCAGGGTCTTGGAGGCGTTCCAGTGCCAAGTCGATGAGGAGCTCCGTCTCCTGTCGTGGAATCAAGGCAGCGGAACTGATCACAAGGTCCAGATCACGCCAGGGGCAACGGCCGACGAGGTGCTGCAGAGGAACATGGTCATCCAGATGTTGCCTCCAGAGGTGTTCAAGAGCTTCCATAGAACAAGCCAACGACACCGTTAACTCCGGACGCAGTCGCAATTTTTGAAGCTCGGCCCAACTCAGCTCGCCCCGCAGATCCAGGAGCCAGTCGAGATCAACAGCGCGGCCTCCAAGGGCAAGCTGGCCTCGACGCCAAGCCAGCAGCTCATCACCGGAACAGGCGTGGGAGACCATTGCATCAACCTAGAGCCGTCTCCAGCACAGTCCTGGCTGAGCCAAGACCAAACCATCCAGCTCCAGTCTGAGCAACTCCGCGGCCACAGCCTGTGAATCCAGCTTCAACGCCTGGACCATCTGCTCCAGGGTTGAGCCGGCATCGACAAGTTGGAGCAGTTGCTTTTGAAGACCGCCAATCGACGGAGATCTTTCAGATGTCGTTCCCTGTGCGACCCGCGGAGAGCACAACGCGTCCGCTGGACCAGGACCCAATGCATCAAGCAAATCGTTTGGATCCAACAGCGCATGCGCTCCGGAACGAAGCAGTGCATTGCTGCCGCACGCTGAATCGCGCAGCGCATCTCCAGGCACCACCCAAACAGGCACGCCCAAACGTTGAGCCATGGCCGCGGACAGAAGCGCACCGCTGCTTTTGGGGCACTCCACAACGACAACAGCGCGTGTCAACGCAACGAGCAAACGGTTGCGCAACGCAAAACTGGACCGGTGAACCCTGGTTTCGCGGCGGAGCTCGGTGACCAGCATTCCCGACTGACTCACGGCCTGTTGAAGAGCACGATGTTCGGGCGGATACACACGATGCAAAGGCGTACCGAGAACCGCGACAGGACGACCACCATTACGCAAGCAACCCCGATGGGCAGCGGCATCAATCCCCTCTGCCAGACCACTGACCACCGGCCAACCGGCACTAGCCAAGGATCCACCAATGCGTTCAGCCATTCGTAGGCCATGGGCCGAGGGACGTCGGGTGCCAACCACAGCGACAGACTGCTGGGAGGCGAGCCAGGGCAGCAAACACGCATCGCCTTCCCATTGAAGAGTCAGCGGCGGCCGCTCTAAATCATTCAACAACGGTGGCCATAGGGAATCACAGGGCAACAACACCTGAGCCGGCACCTCAGATGGCTGGGTGTCACCACACGACGACCGGTAGGAATCAACGCTGGCCAGCACCGATTCAGACCAAGCAAATTCCTGTCGGAAGCGCTCCAACGGCCAACGCCAAAGCTCTTGCCACCCCCCGGGGAGCACCGCCGCAACCGCAGCGAGCTGGCGCATCCGCACTGAACCGATCTGGGGACATGCCGACCACAACCACCACCAAGAACGCAAGAGCAAGACCAAAGCAGTACAAATAAACTACTCCTCATAGGTCTGAGGGCCCAGCCGTAAAGCTGCAAAGGCCTGAGCCACGGACTCAGGGGGACGCCGCAACACCTGCCGGGAATCCACCCGCAGCAACACAAGATCCACCTGAGCCTCTGCGATACAAACCCCATGGCGCAAAAAATGCGTTCTCCACGGCCAGCGGACCCCTTGCTGCGGCTCGGATTGACTCGCCAGAACAACTCGGTCACCGAGCCTTAACGCGTCTCGGTAACGAATTTGCAGATTGACCACCGGCATCTCCAATCCTGCTGCCGTCATCTGCGCGTAGGGGAGCCCTGCCGAAGCCAGGGCCTCAACTCTCGCCTCCTCAAGCCATCCCACGTAGGCGCCATGCCACATCACGCCACCGTGGTCGGTGTGCTGAGGATGCACCTGCTTGGTCAAACACCAGGCGGCCGTAACGCTCTCATTCACCATGTCTGCGAGACGTTGTAATCGGCCATAGGCTGCTGCACGGGCTGAGATTTCGCCGTGTTCAAGAACCTTCTGATCGCCGATTCCGGCAAAGGCCAGGTCGGAGAAATGATCAACATGCTGCGCGACTTACCGGCCTTCAAGGCCGCTCGCGTGAACCTCCTTCACGTGGTGACCGAACAAAGCAAGAACGAGTCCGAGGAGCATTGGTCGGAAGCCGGGAACCTGTTGTCCTCATCCGTTCAAAAGCTTGGTCTCAATCCGGAGGAGGTCAACTCAATCATCCGACACGGCGACGCCAAGCAGACTGTTCTGAAGGTTGCCGACGAACTCAACGTCGACCTGATCGTGATGGGCTCAAGGGGCCTCGGGCGCCTGCAATCGATCCTGTCGAACAGCGCAAGCCAGTACGTCTTTCAACTCTCGACACGACCGATGCTTTTGGTGCGTGACGACTTGTACGTGAGGCACATCAATCGCCTCATGGTCACGATTGATGGAACAGGGGTTGGTGACGACGCCTTGAAGCTGGCTTGCGAAATGGTGCGGGACATTCCCGGCGGCCAACTCACCGGAGTGCATGTGGCAAGGCAGGAACCAACGCCTTCACGCGGAGCTTCCACAGGCAGTGACAGCTATCTCGACAAAGCCATTCAACGGGCGCGGACATTCGGGGTGGAACTGAAACCTCTCCACGTCACCGACCCAGACATCGGCAGAGGAGTTTGCCGTGCCGCGGAAGAGATCAATGCCGATCTCGTGGTTTTGGCATCCCAAGACCGACGCCCGCTCGTCGCCAGAGGCCTAGTGGACCTCGACAAACTGCTGGGTGGCTCTGTGAGCGATTACATCAGAGTTCACGCTCCCGCCCCTGTTCTCCTGGTGAGGGAACCGGAGCAGGGCTGACTGACATCCTGCCCTCCAACCTGCCGAGAGTTGAACTCCCGATCGTTCAACAGCCGCAAGGGCTCAACCTTCTCGGCTGTTGGTCTGAATAAAAAGAATGATCAGGAAGACGGTCGGCACCAGAACAAACAGCAGGCTGGCTACGAAGCCGAGATCGTTGGTTTCCATGAACGTGAAAGAACCTGCTGGAACGTATCACCGTCCGGAAAGCTTTGACGTGAACCGATCAGCGCTCGTCACCGGGCGTAGCAGGCGGAGCTGTCTCCTCTGAATCCATCTCGGCTTCGGCAGAGCCCTCCACGTCAGTTTCATCGTCCTCATCAGCCCCGACAGGACGCGGCCACTCAACAGGCCCAGTGGGCAGTGGCGCCTGCAAAGCAGCCGCGACACGCCTCTGCTGATCTGCCATCGAGGTTTGAGGTTTGGTCACCACAACCACCGATTGCTCGACCAAGGCTTGACAAGCCAGACGCCAGCCTTCCGGCCGTCGCTTGAGTTTGACGCCCTCAACGGCTGTTCTCCGACTCAGTGCTTGTTCGGAGGACTCACCTTCAACCTTCACGAAGCAGGTGATGCACTGACCGCAGCCACCACAGTTACCAAGCTGACCTTTCAGCCCATAGAGCTGAATTCCCTCGCGAAGCGCAACCTCACGCAAGTTTTCACCGGGATAGCACTCCACATCTCGACCTTCGCGAACGAAACGGATAACGGGCACGAGACCTCCGAAACAACAGGCGCTGTGACACGCCGAAACGCAACCACTTTGTCCCGAGAGGTTGCGTTTTGTAACCCCCCTGGACTCGGCGTGGAACGTCAGCTCCGATGCCAGGACACGCGCGGGGCCCAGAACTTCGATCCCCGAAAAACGGAGACCCAGACATTGCGGCTCGCGACAGCAGGACGCGTGTGCCGGAGCGAACGGCCTACGATCCCCGGGTCTGGCTGCATTGGCAGCTCCGTTCCCCCGAACCTGACCCATGGGATTGCCCTGGTATCGGGTGCACACGGTCGTCATCAACGACCCCGGCCGATTGTTGGCCGTGCACCTCATGCACACAGCCCTCGTTGCCGGCTGGGCCGGCTCGATGGCTCTTTATGAACTCGCCATCTTCGACCCTTCCGATCCAGTCCTGAACCCCATGTGGCGTCAGGGCATGTTCGTGATGCCCTTCATGGCCCGCCTGGGCGTGACGGACAGCTGGGGTGGCTGGAGCATCACCGGGGCCACCGGTGTTGATCCAGGCTTCTGGAGCTTCGAAGGTGTTGCTGCTGCGCACATCGTTTTCAGTGGTTTGCTGATGCTTGCGGCCATCTGGCACTGGACCTACTGGGATCTCGAGATCTGGCAGGATCCGCGCACCGGAGAGCCTGCCCTGGATCTCCCCAAAATCTTCGGCATCCACCTTCTGCTTGCAGGCCTCGGTTGCTTCGGCTTTGGTGCCTTCCACCTCACTGGTGTGTTTGGCCCGGGTATGTGGATCTCGGATCCTTACGGGATCACAGGTCATCTCGAACCCGTTCAACCTTCCTGGGGACCTGAAGGCTTTAACCCCTTCAATCCGGGCGGGATCGTGGCTCACCACATCGCCGCTGGAATTGTTGGCATTATTGCTGGCATTTTCCACATCACCACGCGACCACCGGAGCGTCTCTACAAGGCTCTCCGCATGGGCAACATCGAAACTGTGCTAGCGAGCGCAATTGCTGCCGTGTTTTTCGCGGCCTTCATCGTTGCCGGCACGATGTGGTACGGCGCGGCTGCAACCCCAATCGAACTCTTCGGCCCGACTCGCTATCAGTGGGACCAGAGCTACTTCAAGACTGAAATCAATCGTCGCGTTCAAACTGCGATGGATCAAGGTGCAACGGCCTCCGAGGCCTATGCATCGATTCCCGAAAAGCTGGCTTTCTATGACTACGTCGGCAACAGTCCTGCCAAAGGCGGTCTCTTCCGTGTTGGTCCCATGGTGAACGGGGATGGCCTTCCCACCGGATGGCTGGGTCACATCTCCTTTACTGATAAAGAAGGTCGCGATCTTCAAGTACGCCGTCTGCCCAACTTCTTCGAGAACTTCCCTGTGATTCTCGAAGACAGCGATGGTGTGGTTCGTGGTGACATCCCTTTCCGTCGTGCTGAAGCGAAGTACTCCTTCGAACAGCAAGGCATTACTGCCACTGTTTACGGCGGTGCCCTGGATGGCCAAACCTTCACAGATCCAGCCGAGGTGAAGCGCCTGGCTCGCAAAGCCCAGCTTGGCGAAGCCTTCGAGTTTGACCGCGAGACTTACAACTCGGACGGTACTTTCCGCAGTTCACCCCGCGGCTGGTTCACCTTCGGTCACGCCACTTTCGCACTGCTCTTCTTCTTCGGTCACATCTGGCACGGTGCTCGCACCCTCTACCGCGACGTGTTCGCAGGTATCGATCCCGATCTCGGCGAACAAGTCGAATTTGGTCTCTTCCAGAAACTGGGAGACCGCTCGACGCGTCGTCTGCCCGAAGGCTTCGTGCCCCCGGCAGGTTCCCCTCTCAGCTAATCGCCCTACAGGAGATAATCGATGGAAAGCTTCGCTTACATCCTCATCCTCACCCTTGCGATTGCCACTCTGTTTTTCGCGATCGCCTTCCGCGATCCCCCGAAGATCGGCAAGTAATCCTTCTGGCCCCGCCTTCCGGCGGGGCTTTTTTTTATGTCAAAAGGCATGATTTCAAACGCAAGCGGTCATGGGTGGACGCAACACGTACAATTCATTCAGTAACGCGAATTTGCGGGCATGCAGTGCCCTTCCTGCCAAAACACCGATAGCCGGGTGCTCGAATCAAGAGCCGCCGATGGTGGACGAAGTGTGCGACGCAGGAGGGAATGTCTCAATTGCGAATTTCGCTTCACCACCTACGAACGGGTTGAAACAGTGCCCATCACGGTGATCAAACGCAACGGCCACCGCGAAACATTCAGTCGCAGCAAACTTCTGCACGGCCTGAGTCGGGCCTGCGAAAAAACCGGGATTGCACCTGAACGCTTAGAAACCATCGTTGAAGAGCTTGAACTCAGCCTCCAACAGCGCAGTGGTCGTGAAGTGTCCAGCAGCGATATCGGCGAACTGGTGCTGGATCAACTCAAAATGATCAGCGAGGTCGCCTACATCCGCTTCGCATCGGTTTATCGCCAGTTCAGCGGAGTCAGTGATTTCGTGGCGACTCTGGAGGGAATCAGTGCATCGAAGACGGAGCTGACAGCCGCAATCTGAGTTTGGCCACCACCCTGTAAAATGCGAGATTGCTCGATTCAGGTCGGCGGGCCTGGATTGGTTTCTTTCGCTCTGTCTCTCGGACAGACCGCCATCGTTCCATGACTGTCACGCCCACAGATCCCTCTAAGGACTCTGCCGTGGACTCCGCTGAAGCCGTCGCATCCGCGTCTGACGCAGTGGTTGAAGGCGCAGCTCAGGCTGACTTCGGCACGGATGAAGACCTCAGTATTCCTGATGACATCCCGACTGCTGACGACCCCAGCAGCAGAGCTGCCAGCCGGGACATGGATAGCGCTGGTTTCACGCTCGACGAGTTCGCAGCACTGCTCAGTAAGTACGACTACAACTTCAAGCCTGGCGACATCGTCAACGGCACAGTCTTCGCGCTCGAGTCGAAAGGCGCAATGATCGATATCGGGGCCAAAACAGCAGCCTTCATGCCTCTTCAAGAGGTCTCGATCAATCGTGTTGAAGGCCTGAGCGATGTGCTCCAGCCCGGAGAAATCCGGGAGTTCTTCATCATGAGTGAAGAGAACGAAGACGGTCAACTCTCGCTCTCCATTCGTCGGATCGAATATCAACGCGCCTGGGAACGCGTGCGTCAGCTTCAAAAAGAAGACGCCACGATCTACTCCGAAGTGTTTGCCACCAACCGAGGTGGTGCTCTGGTTCGGGTAGAGGGTCTGCGTGGATTCATCCCCGGATCACACATCAGCACCCGCAAACCCAAGGAAGAACTCGTTGCTGACTTCCTCCCTCTGAAGTTCCTAGAGGTGGATGAGGAGCGCAACCGCCTTGTGCTCAGTCACCGCCGTGCGCTTGTCGAGCGGAAGATGAATCGCCTGGAAGTCGGTGAGGTTGTTGTTGGTACCGTCCGCGGCATCAAGCCTTACGGCGCCTTCATCGACATCGGCGGAGTCAGCGGTCTGCTGCACATCTCTGAGATCAGTCACGAGCACATTGAGACACCCCACTCGGTGCTCAATGTGAATGATCAGATGAAGGTGATGATCATTGACCTCGATGCTGAGCGTGGTCGGATCTCCCTCTCCACCAAAGCACTGGAACCGGAGCCCGGTGACATGCTCACTGATCCCCAGAAGGTGTTCGACAAAGCCGAGGAGATGGCCGCCCGCTACAAGCAGATGCTGCTTGAGCAGGCTGAAGAGGGCGAAGAGCCCCTTGGCTCCATGATGATCTGAGGTGTCTGAGCCTGTGGCTCATCTCCAACTCAGAGGCCGTTCACTCGGCCCAGTGCAAGGGGTGCTGTTCGATAAGGACGGCACCCTTTCCCATAGCGAGCCTCGCCTGATTGCTCTTGCAGACGCTCGGATCACTGAAGCCCTGGAACGCTTCCAGGCGATGGGTGCGTCCCAGAGCGAGCGCAGCGAACTGCACGACCTGCTGGCCAGAACCTATGGCCGCTGTCAGTCCGGAGTCACCCCCGAAGGAACTCTGGCTGTGGCCTCTCGGCAGCACAACCTGCTCAGCACCGCGACCGTTTTCTGTCAGATGCAGCTGGGCTGGCCACGCGCCCTTGTGTTGGCCGATGAGATTTTCGATGCGGTGGACCACCGCCACCAAACCACGAGCTCCGCAGTGGACTCCCCTGCGCTCCTCCCAGGTGCTGCAGAGGTCCTGAGAGAACTCCACGCAGCAGGCGTGGTGTGCGCCTTAATCAGCAATGACACCAAAGCCGGGATTCAAGGCTTCATCGATGCGCATCAACTCGATGACTGCATTGCCGATGTGTGGAGTGCCGACCACCTCCCCACCAAACCTCACGTTGGAGCCGTGCACGGACTGTGCGCCAAGCTGAATCTGAGGGCATCAGATTGCGCCCTGATTGGCGATGCCGATACGGATCTGCTCATGGCAAGACAAGCCGGAATCGGCATCACCCTGGGTTACGTGGCTGGCTGGCACCAGTCTCCTGAGCTCACGGAACATGAGCAGCTGATTCACGACTGGAGTGAACTCACCATCAAGGGGCGGTCCAACAAGTCCTGAGGCACCGACGCCTTACAGTCCGGGCGATTACCGAAGGTCATGAGTCGATACGTCTTCACCTCCGAGTCTGTGACGGAGGGGCATCCCGACAAGATCTGCGATCAAGTCAGTGATGCCGTGCTCGATGCCCTTCTGGCCCAGGATCCCTCCAGCCGCGTTGCCTGCGAAACGGTGGTGAATACCGGCTTGTGCATGATCACCGGTGAGGTGACCTCCAAAGCCCAGGTCGACTTCATCCACCTGGTCCGCAACGTGATCCAAGACATCGGCTATAGCGGAGCCCGGGCGGGTGGATTTGATGCCAACAGCTGTGCTGTTTTGGTTGCTCTCGATCAGCAGTCCCCAGACATCGCGCAGGGGGTGAACGAGGCCGATGACCATGCCGGTGATCCTCTTGATCTCGTTGGTGCTGGTGATCAGGGAATCATGTTCGGCTATGCGTGCAATGAAACACCTGAGCTGATGCCCCTGCCCATCAGCCTGGCCCACCGCTTGTCGCGGCGCCTTGCGGAAGTGCGCCACAACGGCACCCTCGACTACCTGCTGCCTGATGGCAAAACCCAGGTGAGCGTTGTTTATGAAAACAACAAGCCCGTGGCGATCGACACCATCCTGATCTCAACGCAACACACTGAAGAAGTCGCAGGCATCAGCGACGAGCAAGGGATCCGCGAGCGCATCACCGAAGACCTCTGGACCCATGTCGTGGAACCGGCCACAGCGGATCTCGCCCTAAAACCAAACCGGGAAGCGACCAAATATCTGGTGAATCCCACCGGCAAATTCGTGGTGGGCGGACCGCAAGGAGACGCCGGACTCACCGGCCGCAAGATCATTGTCGACACCTATGGCGGTTATGCCCGCCACGGTGGTGGTGCTTTCTCCGGAAAGGATCCCACCAAAGTGGACCGCTCTGCAGCTTATGCAGCGCGTTATGTCGCCAAGTGCCTCGTGGCGGCGGGACTGGCTGAACGCGCGGAAGTGCAGCTCAGCTACGCCATTGGTGTGGCAAAGCCCGTGTCGATTCTGGTGGAATCCTTCGGGACCAGTGCGCTGGCCAACGGTGCACTGACTGAATTGGTGCAGCAACACTTTGATCTGCGCCCTGGAGCCATCATCGAATCCTTCGATCTCCGGCACCTGCCCCAGAAACGTGGTGGGCGTTTCTACCAAAACACCGCGGCCTACGGGCACTTTGGCCGCAACGATTTGAAGGCACCCTGGGAAGACGTGGATGCCAAAGCAGTGGAACTGCGCAACGCCTGACATCAGCATGGGCGGCCCTCTGGTGCTCGGCATTGATCTGGGCACCAGTGGCGTGCGTGTCGCCGTTTTGAATGCACAACGGGAACTGCTGTTCAGCGAAGCGGTCGGTTACCGCAGAGGCCTGGAATATCCCGAAGACTGGGTCGCCGGATGCAGCCAACTGATCCAAGCCATTCCCAACGCTGACCGAATGCGGTTGGAGGCGATGGCCGTCGATGGCACATCGGGCACGCTTGTGGCCTGCAGCCATGACGGCCAACCCCTCGGCAACGCCTTGCCCTACCACTTGGCGTGCCCTGAACACCTCTCCACGCTTACCGCATTGGTTCCAACAGGAGGGCCTGCGGCCAGCGCGAGCGGCAGCTTGGCGCGTGCGTTGCGCTTGATTCAGCAGTATTCGCAACCGCTGCTGCTACGCCACCAGGCCGACTGGATCAGCGGCTGGTTCATGCAGAACTGGCGCTACGGAGAAGAAGGCAACAACCTTCGCCTCGGCTGGTGCTTGAGCGAGAACCAGTGGCCAGAAGCCTTCCAACATCAGTCCTGGAAGGGGGCCCTGCCGGACATCCGTCCCAGCGGAACAATGCTGGGCACCATCGCGCCTGAGCTGGCCAGACAGCTGGGCTTGCCTGAGCAGCTTCAGGTGATCGCGGGGACCACTGATGCCAATGCAGCGGTGTTGACGGCAGATGCCGCTGACGACGAAGGCATCACCGTTTTAGGGAGCACGCTGGTTCTCAAACGCTTCACGGATTGCCCCCTCGACAGTGGAGCTGGCACCTCCACCCATCGTGTCGGTGGCCGTTGGCTGGCGGGAGGTGCATCGAACAGCGGCGGTGCTGTCTTGCTTCAGTGCTTTCCAGGCATCGATCTGGCAGAGCTCAGCCGTCAGATTGATCCTGATCAAGACAGTGGATGGGACTTGCGTCCCCTGATCGGTCGAGGGGAGCGCTTTCCTGTAGACGCGCCCGAAATGGAAGCGGTGCTGACGCCTCGTCCGGTCAGTGATTCCCTCTACCTTCACGCCCTGCTCGAAGGACTGAGCCGGATTGAATGCCAGGGGTGGGCCAAACTGACCCAATTGGGGGCCCCAGCACCGAAACGCCTGGTCACCCTCGGCGGCGGAGCCCGCAATCCGCAATGGCGACGGATCAGGGAGCGCTTTCTGCAGATGCCGATCCGCAGTTGTGCGTCGCCCCCAGCCGCTGGCGTTGCACGGCTGGCGTTGCATGCTCTGCAACAGAGGAGTGAAGAATCCATGGTTTCCGAGGGAGAATCGCATGCGCCTTCATGAGCCCTTGCCGAACCGACTTCGCGACGCACTCTCCATCGGGCTGTTCATCGTGCTGGCTGGATACGTGGGATTCAGCGGTTTCCGCCTGGCCCTTCTGCTCTGGCAGCGTTTCAGCTGACCTGTTCCTCTCCACCCCAATTTTTTCCCATGGCCGCCGATCCCCTCACTCCCGCAGTCAGCGAACGCATCTGCCGTCACATGAACGACGACCACAGTGATGCCGTGCTGCGTTATGCCCGTCACTACGGCGGTTTCACGGATGCCACAGCCGCCAAAATGACGGAAGTGACTGCTGAGGCCATGATCTTGAACGTGAATGATCAGCCGGTCAGCATCCGCTTCGATCACACTCTCACTGACAGCGAAGACGCCCATCGCACAATGGTCGCCATGCTTCGTGCCATGCCTGCCGCGACGGAAAGCGGGGAATCCTGACGGCAACCCCTGTTGCCATGACGTGCTGATCTCCCTTCAACGCTGCTTGAGCGACTTGCTCATTCAGCCCGTTTGCTGGCATTGCCAGACGCCCGAGCTGTCCGCCCCTGATCGGGAAGGCCTCTGCCAGACATGCCGGCACAGGCTCAGACTGAAAGAATCTGGGCTGCGGGGGGCAGAGCCACTGTCCTGGCATGCTGCCGGCTGGTATGAGGCTGAGCTCAGACAGATAATTCTGCGCTTGCGCATCACACCAGATCCTGCTGTTTTGCACGGTTTATGCAAGGGGCTGCGTCATGCGCTGTGCACACGCGCGCTCTTGATTCCCATCCCTGGGTGGAAAGCGGAAGCCCGTGCCAATCCTCTTCCACGGTTGCTGTGCCGCAGCCTCCAGAGACCGAGCATCCCCGTGCTCAAACGATGTCGCCCCACCGTGGGCCAACACCACCTCAACCGCAGGCAGCGATTGCTGAATCAACAGGGCAGCTTTCGAGTGCTGGAGGACCGCCTCCCAGCGATAGGGCAGGGGGAAACTCTCATCTCGAACGCTGCGCAGGTGTGGCTCGTGGATGACATCGTCACGAGCGGGGCGACTGTGATGGCCGCCCGTGATGCTCTGCAAACATCAGGGATCGTCATCCATGGAGTGATCTGTCTGGCGCGAACACGCCTCGCCGTCACGCCGTGATTTAAGATTTGAGGGTGGTTCAGACCACGAGCCGGGATAGCTCAGTTGGTAGAGCAGGCGACTGAAAATCGCCGTGTCCCCAGTTCAAATCTGGGTCCTGGCATTTCGCTGAATCGCTCCTTGATCCCCGTCCCGATCAACGACGATCGCCAGTTCAACAACGCCGATGGTTTTGCCATGGTGTTCGATCCAGCCTGGCAACGCTGCCTCAAGGCAGGTGAACTTGACGACCAATCACTAGAAGAGCGGATCGAAACCGTGCTGAAACACCTCAGTGAGCACCCCTTTGTGCAATCCGAGCCCACACAGGCTCGACAGGTGGCCCATTTCCGGGTGCGTCTTCTGGATCTGAATAGCTGAATTGGGAGAACCGAGAGGGTCGCTCAGGCGCTCAGCAGATCAATCTGATCCTCGTGACTCTCCTGGCTCACAACCTCCTGCTGCTCGTCGAGGTGACTGATCTGGGGATCATCCACGTACACCGTCTCGGTGAGATCAGCGTCGAGCTCGTCCTCCGACTCCATCAGGTCGTTCTCAACCGAGTCGTTGTTTTGAACGACAGCTAACACCGCGGGCTCATCAACGGCCTGGAGAGCGGTGACAACCTCAGCCGGCATGTCTTCCAGAAGGCCCTGGAGATGCTTCAGGCGATCACTGCTTTCGACCAACAATTGCTGGGAGTCAGCATCGTGTTCGGCGTGCTCAGGCGCAGCATCAAGAGAAGTCTCGATCTGCGCAAAGCGCTCTTCCAATGCCAGCAAGCGCAGCGTCAGCGATTCAGCAATGCCACTGACCGCATGCAGCTGACGACTGAGCTGCTGAACCATCGCGGAACTGGAGTCAGCTGCGGCCATGGGGAAAGCGCCGTGTCGGCCTGATGGTATCGATCGTCCAGAACTTGTCCAGCGACGTCGTTTTCACCCATTTGTGGCAACACCTTTAGAGGCGTGAGATGTCTCCAAACAACACCGATACAGTTGGTTTGGCCTGAGTCGAGCGATGAACGAATCACCACAGGCGAGCCTCAGGTCCTTGATGGAGAATCTCGGGGAAGAGAACGAGCAGCTGCACACCATCGATCAGCACGTTCTCCGGCTGAACCTGAAACCCGATGATCTGAAGCTCTGGCAGGACACCTACGCCGCCATGCCGCAGCCAGGAAACATCCTCTTGGCCTGCGAAAGCGACAGCTGCGCCCTTGAGTCGACGCGACTGACCTGGGTGGTGGGAGCTGCCATTCGATCCGCCGACGTCGAATCGGCACTGGATGCAGGAGCGCTGTTGCAGCACCTGGGCATCAGCTCCACCCTTGCGGAGGCCATGCCAAAGCACTGCCCAGGCGTGGGTGGAGACATCGTCTGGGCGTTCTACCTCGAACGCCACGGCTGGCTGACCGCTTGCCCGGTGTTGCCCAACATTCCCTTGGGATCGGCGCAGCAATGAACGCTGCAAGTGCAGATCAGATCAGAGCTTTGGCACAACGGGCCAAGGTCTGCGGCCTCGACGAGGACCCCACCATCCCTATCAATCTGCGCCAGGTGATTGCCACAGCGAACCGCGATCAACGTCTGCTCACCGCTGAGGAACTGCAGCACTGCTGTCAGTGGTCAGGGGTGGACTGCGCTCCGTTGGTCAGCCTTCAAGACCTCGTCCCTGAGCTCGTGAACCAGTCACGATGGGAACTGCTCAGCGACGAGCCCGACCTGGTGAAACCTGGCGGCAAGCTCCACCCCCAAGAGCGAGCAGATGCCTGCTGGCGAGATTGCTTTCACTTCCTACGCGTGAGCTTGTATGGCATCGCGCTAAAGCGCACGGAAATCACCGATCGGGAAGGCATGGTTGCTCTAGCAGAGCTCTACAGCCTGCTTGATGTGCCGGTACCGGCACTCCTGCGAGCCCTCGCCCACCTCCGTCAACACTCCATGCAAGCCTACGCAGATCTCTGCTCAGCAGGCCAAGCGAAGGCGCTAGGGGAAACCGTTAACCACATCAGCAACACGATTCGACACGTGATGAAGAGACACGAAGACAATCTCTCTGACGAGACAAAAAGGCCGAGACTTTTTGGCATCAACTAAGCATTTCTACCGATGGCACTTCAGCTGCTGGAGTACCCGTTGACAAGCCAGAACCAACGCGTCGGTGACCTAGGAGGCCTGAGCTCACAGCCGAAGAAGGCGGCATTCCCAAGTCAAGAAGACCGAAACATCCAAATTGAAGATGCTTACAGGCAAGTGTTTTTCCATGCCATGAAATGCGACAGGGATATCAACCTAGAATCGCAATTTCGCAACGGCAGCATTACGGCGCGGGATTTCATTCGAGGATTACTACTGTCTCGGCGGTTTCAAGAAGGGTATGTAAACTGTAATACAAACTATCGACTCGTTGACCAAGTGATTGGAAGAGTGCTTGGACGACAAACACATGGCCAAAGTGAAAGAATCAGCTGGTCAATTCGCATCGCGGAAAAAGGCTTTAACACTTTTGTTGACGAGATCTTAAACAGCGATGAGTACATGCAATCGTTTGGGTACGACGAAATACCATCTCAAAGAACAAGAGTTATCCCAGGCAAACCAACTGGAGAACAACCGATATACCAACAATTACCGCGATACGACGCTGATTGGCGAGACATGCAATGGGAAACGAAAATCCAGACGAACAACACACTCGATACACCCAAATTGCAAAAAACGCCAGAATGGGCTCTAAGAGCCTGGCTAGCCTTCATAACAGTCGGAGGCATAGAGGTAACGAGAATTACATTAACTCTTATTGCAGAGATATACACCACCCGGTAACCAAAACCTCAACAGACAAGGAGAAAAAAGAAACAGGTCAAACCAACCAAAGAACACGGAATAAAAACAAAGTCGCACAAAAAAATCAAAACGATAAAAAACCATTAACGCAGAGCACGAGCAATAGCAAAGCTCTTCGGAAGGACGAAACCCCTTAAAAATCAGAACGCGGGCACGGTCACCAAACTTAACAAACAGCACATCCAACCAAGACTGCCCCAATCGGCAAGACCTAACTAAAAACAATCAGAGAGAGGCAAAACGCACGAAACATTTTGTTGCGAGCGACGAACAAGGGGGAACTTATACCGAGCAAGGCACTTAAAATTATGCAGCGATATTGAAAGCACTACGCCATGGTCGTAATCAAGCCGACACGGGATTTCACCAGTGAAGACCGAGTGTCCTATACGGCCAGCAACGCTGCGAAGCCCCGCCAAAACACAGCAATCAATCGTTATCGACAAGAGATTTCTAGCGGTTCTTTAATTCCACGAAACGGAAAAGCCGCGAAAACAAATCAGCAATTCAAAGAGAATCATTGCAATGCAATGGGACTTGGCATTGGCCCACGATTGCATTCAGAATGCCCATATAGCAGCATTGCAGATGAATACGCAAGCACAGGTCAAGCAGCTCTCCAGGTTGCAGTTGAAGGTGCTTACAGGCAAGTTTTCGGAAATCTGCGACCCAGTAATTCGCAACGATGCATTGAACTTGAATCAAAGTTAAGCAGCGGAGAAATCACGGTAAGAGATTTTGTGAATGGCTTGGCAAAATCAGACCTATACAAAGAAAAATATTATTCAAAAGTGTCTCCCATTCGCGGCATAGAACTAAACCTCAAGCATCTTCTCGGAAGACCACCTCGCAACCAAGCAGAAGTCAGCAAATACATTGCACTAATCGCTGAACAAGGATTTGATGCCTTGGTTGACAGCGTCACACATTCTGGGGAATACCTTGAAGTTTTTGGAACAGACACTGTTCCCTACCTCAGAGCATGGAATTCAGAAGCTGGTTCTTATTGCTCGACATTTGTCAACCTTGGCAAAGTCACCACAGGAAATGCTGCATCGGACACGATCATCGAAGGCCGTAGCCAACTCGTCATGGAATTTGCTGCTGCACGGAATCTCAGTTCAGCGAAAGGAGGAGACGTCAGCGGATTCAAGTATTCTTCAGCAGTAACAGACCCGAAATCCAGAGCATTTCAATCGATGTATCAACCCAAAACAACAAAAACATGGCGCTGAAACATCAATACGCAACTCGGGTGAACTTATAACGATTATTCGCCATTTAAATAGCACAAACCTGTTGACTCCTTCTCCGAGGTCAACAGGTTTTTTGCATGTATAAATTGACAGAACAAATATAGGGAGAGTATTCCATAAACCTAAAAAAGGAGCATTGAAGAATCAATATACAAAGAGTGAGCGTTGGCAGAGAATTTAAAATATATAGGCGTTGGTGCTATGGTCATTATTCTAGAATTGGCGGCAAACAAGAAAGAGTCAATTCAATGACAAACCAAGGTTTTCTAAACCTCAAGACATGGTCAGAACCGGAGCTTTGTTCACCAGACTCAGACGAGAAGGTCAACGACGCGCGCGGCTCAGACTGGCGTAACAAGAATCTGGGTTCGCTTGATTTATCCGGCTCAAAACTGTGTCGATGTGATTTGAGGGGGACTGATCTGAGTCAATGTAACCTCAAGGACGCTGATTTACGACTGGCTATTTACGACAACACAACAAAGACTCCAGATGGCTTTGACATCAGAACTTCAGGAGCCGTAGGACCAGGAGCAAAACTGAATGGAGTTTATCTGAATAACACTGATTTAAGAGGGATCGATCTAAGAGGAGCAGCACTTCTTGGCGCTTACCTCAGCGGCACTGACTTAAGTGGAGCGATACTAGATAATGTGTCTTTAGCTGGCTCAGACTTGAGATCAGCCACCATGCGCGGAACCATGTGCCGAAACACTCGCTTTGGGACCTGCGAAATGGATCTAGTTGACCTCAGAGGAGCAGACCTTGAGGGCGCAGCACTCGATACCGTTCAATCAATCAAAGGAGCAGATTTTTCATTCTGCAGGGGTTTAGAAGACAAAGTAGATGCACTGCTTGCGAGATCTGCTATAGAGCTTGATTGCTGGAACCCGTACACTCGCTCAACAACTAGAAGCAGTTTAGAGAGCTTAATTGGCAGGTGATCCTTACCACGAAAGAACGCTAAAAAGGAGAAAAAACCAGATTCTCAACAATTAGCAATATTCGGACAAGATTGATTGAGGTTTATAAAGAACCGGCCCCCAGGGAGGGGAGGTGAACGAGTATTGCTAGGCGACATGTGAGAACCTTCATGCCCTTCGGTCCTGCTTCGCTCCTCGGGGTCGAACGCTTCTCGGAAGAGAGTGAAGCACCTCTAGAACTGATCTCTGGCGACGATGACGCCAAGAAGGAGCAAATCATAAGGGCTGTCTACAAGCAAGTGCTTGGGAATGCCTATGTCATGGACAGCGAACGACAAGTCATCACTGAATCCCAATTCAAGTTGGGAGAGATCAGTGTTCGTGAAATGGTTCGCAGAATTGCGAAGAGTTCTCTCTACACCAGTCGGTTCTTCGACACATGCGCAAGATACAGGTACATCGAATTAGCCTTCAGACACCTCCTAGGTCGCGCACCAGAAAGCTATGAAGAGATGCGGAGCCACGCAGATCGGTTAGATAGCAAAGGTTATGAAGCCGACATCGATAGTTTTTTAGATTCAGCAGATTATCAAAATACATTTGGTGAATGGATTGTCCCTTATCAGCGAGGTTGGAAAACTGAAAGCTGTGGAACAATGCAGGAGTTTACTTGGAGCTTCCAACTCCTTCGAGGAAATAGCAGCAGCAGCTTGAAGGGTGACTTGGCAGGCATTAGGAGCAAGCTTGGAGGCTCTGCTTATCAGAACAGGCCCATTGCGGTGGTCCCACCATCCTCAACAGAAGCAACTGGCTGGAGTTTCCGTCCATCGAAAAATCTCGAGGATGCAGCAACTCGATTGGGAGCCGGGGCAAGCGATCAAGGGCAAACCTACAAGATCGAAGTCACCGGCTACAGCACGACCAACCTCAAGAGAATATCAAGATACACAAGAAGCAATCGAATTTACTATGTTCCGTTCGATAAACTATCGGAGCAATTCAAACGTATTCATAAGGAAGGCGGAAAAATTTCAAGCATTACACCAGTGACATAAGAATCAGTTCGCACACTTCCCTCTCCACCCCTTCAATCCCTCCACTCGACGCAAATCATGGCAAGCAACGCTTCTTCCCTCGGCTTCGGTGCAACATCAAAATGGAACACCCCTGTGGGTTTCCAAAGGAAAAACCAGGGTGCGCCGAAAGCTGCTCTCACAATTGGAGAGTTTCTGAAGCAATCATGCGACAACATGGCAATTGGAGTGGGCCCAAGGAGCCACGAAGATTGCCCACACAGGGTGACAACAGAGTGCTACAGCCCCGATGACTCTGCCTCACTTAACGAAGTCATCGCGGCGGCTTATCGTCAGGTGTTTGGCAACGCTCACGTCATGGACTTTGAGCGTTCCGTTGAGCTTGAAGCTGAACTTAGAGATGGAAGACTGACTGTAAGAGAATTCATTAAAGGGCTCGCAAAATCAAGTTTCTACAAATCTCGATTTTTTAGTTCGGTCGCACCACAACGTGGCATTGAGCTGAATTACAAACATCTCTTAGGAAGAGCCCCAGAGACTCAAGCAGAAATTTCAGCAAAAATTGCACTCTTGTCGGAACATGGGCACGATACAGTTATCGATAGCATTGTTGATTCTGCTGAATATCTTGAAGTATTTGGCAGCGATATCGTTCCTTACGCACGTTCCTGGAGCTCACCTGCAGATCTTTCAACCGCAGCATTCCCAATGCTTGCAGCGTTGCAAAAGAGTTTTGCTGGTAGCGACAGTGCAAGAGGAGGAAGCCCAGCACTTACTCGTAGTCTGGCAAGTGGGTTAGCTCCAAGAATCAGTGTTCCCAGCCAAGCTGTTGGAGTTATTCCAAGCAAAACCTTCGCGAAAGGAAGATTTGATAGCAAACAGCCCGGTATCACTTCAGGGAAAGATAGTGCACCGATGCGCGGTGATTCATATGTGACCTTTGGTCTTGGACAACGCGAGCAGGAAACATTCCAACGTTGCCCTGGAGACACCAGTGATCAACTCAACACACTGATTCGGGCAACTTACAAACAGGTGATGGGGAATCCTCATCTCATGGAGTTTGAAAGAGCTCTTTCCGCCGAAAGTAAGTTCATCGATGGTTATTTGAGTACTCGCGAATTGGTTCGTGCGATTGGCCTTTCCGCGGAATACAAGAAACGCTTCTTTGAAACAAATGCACCTTATCGTTTCATTGAACTGAACTTCAAGCACTTCCTTGGAAGGGCACCACAGTCTCAGGCAGAAATCAGCGCACACACCCAAATTCTCGCGGAAGGGGGGTATGAAGCAGAAATCGCAAGTTATGTGGATTCGGAAGAATACCAAAGTGTGTTTGGCGAAGACACTGTTCCCTATGCAAGGATTCTCAGCGAAAGCGGACGTTCACAGGTTGCCTTTAACAGGCACTTGAGCCTTGCCGAAGGATTTGCAGCGAGTGACACTGTTTTGAGCAGTTCATCACTTGTACGGTCCGTCGCAACAGGAACTGTTCCCAAAGGTTGGAGCAGTACAACAACACGGATTAATCGCACTGGCACACAGTCTGGTGCACCAGATCCGACCAAAAAACGCTTCAGAATTGTTGTTGCCAATCAGACGCGGATGTCTAGACAAAGAACATCTGGAAGCACCTATCTCGTTTCGGGCAAAGACATGTCTAGCCAAATCAAATACATCCATGCAAGAGGCGGGAAAATTGTATCCATCACAGAAGTGATGTAAACCAAAACCGACGATTTCATTAGAGGGTTTCAGCGAAAGAAACCCTCTATTTTTTTACTTCTCTGACACATGACAACCACAACAACTCTTGCTTCAAAAGCAAACATTGATACCAGCCACGCCGCTGAAGTAATTCAGCAAGCCTATCGCCAAGTTTTCGGTAACCGGCACATGATGGAGCTTGATAAAAATGAGTCAATCGAGGCCTTGTTTATGAACGGTGACTTGACCGTACAGGCAATGGTGACCGCAATGGCTCAATCAGAGACATATAAGCAATTATTCCTAACCCCAAACAATCCGTATAAATTTGTAGAACTGAATTTCAAGCATTTATTAGGACGCCCACCCAAAGATCAAACAGAAGTGATGGAGCACGTAAAACTTCTCCAAACCGAAGGGTATGAAGCCGAAATGGCAAGTTACACGTACAGCGAAGAGTATCTAGCTGCATTTGGAATTGATACTGTTCCATACAATAGAGCGAGAAATTCTATCGTAGGTGGTCAAACCAATTTCTACACACGTGCAGCCGTTAGTGATGCTGGGTATGCTGGCTTTGATGGAGCAAAAAAAGAGTCAACGCTTCTGACCAGCATTTGCACGAATCAATCCCCGACAATACTTGAAAGAAAGAGTGTGGGAAATGCTGCGGCTCTCACAATTAATTGGACCTCGCGACGCCAAGTTGGGGGTAACCGAAGGGCAGTACAAAAATCTGTAGTGATGCAAAGTTCCATGTCAGGGACCATCCGAAGTATCCTTGCTCAGGGTGGCAAAATCATTTCCATTACGAAGGCTTAAAGCTAAGACGTAAACCCATAACCAATGACTGCCATCGGCGATAATTGGTTACGGGAATCACCATATCCCAAGCCATTTCAAAACGAATCAACCCTGAAGGGGGTTAACAAATGCCAATTCTTCGCCCTACTTCAAGCGAACAACCTAATCAAGACAAAGCATTTCATCAATCTGTATCGTCTAAACCCATGGCGATGTCCATGATGATCGATTCTATGGTTAACATGATGCAGAATAACCGTCCTGCCTTGGATGACCGTATCATCAGCGGAATTAACAACTCAAATGAATATTGAGCAATTCGTTGCTCAAAGTGAGGGCGAATGGCGATCGATGCGGTCCGGTCATTCACTTGCTTTTCAATACTTCGAAGATGTTCTAAGTGAAATTAAGATAGAGAAGATAAGCAAAAACGACCCAAGAGTTAAGAGTCTGCTTGAGTCTTACAATCATTCTGAAGCACTTATATCATCAATAATATCGCCATTTAAAATGGAGTGGTCTGCTGAAAGTGATTGGGAACCTGATGATCCGACTGAAGTCGCAAAAGGAAGTTGCATCATCTTGCCCATTCCAAAAGGCCATTCATCAGGTGAATTGCTAAGAAGTGTTGGATATGCAGAGTCTGAAACAGCGAAGTCAGACTATCACTTTTTGGAAGACGGTACATTTATTTTAACCACTCAATACGAGCAATCAATTGCTGAAGAACGGATTTGGTTCGCAACTGAAAATGTAAGGTGCAGATCATCAATACTCAAAACATCAGCCGGATCTGGAATTTTACAAACATCATTTGCCTCAGAAGTTCGTCGGATTCAACCCTAATTAATTGTAATGCAAGACATTAAGCTATTAGAGTTTGCAAAAACTCTCTCCGGTGTCTACGACAATTTAGAGCAATCTCAAAACAATCCCCAAGATTTTGCGAGAATTAACATCTACTTTCGCCCATTACCATGGGAGATATTTGACGGGCCAGGTTTTTACTCAGAACAATGTTATGACTACGCTCCTTGGGACCCATATCGACAAGGCATTCACAAATTAACCCATCAAGATAATTTATTTATAATGCATAATTATGGTTTTGAGAAGCCAAAGAGACTAGCAGGTGGGGGGAAAAACCCAGAAATACTTAAAGGATTAAAAGAGTTGTCAATGAATGAAAGATGCGGATGCGCAATGCACTTCGAACTCATTAAAAAAGGTGAGTATATAGGGAGAGTTGAACCTGGCAAGAAATGCCTAGTTCCCCGTGACGGCAAACTAACCTATTTAGTGAGTGAAGTAGAAGTCAATCAAGAAAAATGGATCAGCAGAGATAGAGGATATGATCCAAAAACGGATGAACAACTGTGGGGGTCAGAGCATGGTCTACTTAAGTTCAAGCGAATCAAATACCTTGACGATATAATTAACGATGATTGGAGAAAACACATAAGCAGTAATGTTTGATGTAGATAAACAAATGAAAGCATGGATTCGCTCTCATCATTTAATATGCGAGGGTAGTGATTTCATGTTTGAAACAGTTGATCAAACTCAGCTGGATAAGTTCGAAGAATGTCTCAAGAGAATGGGTGGCAAAATAAGAACAGTTAAAGCAGTGGGAAATTGGCCAATGGGACCTAACAGAACCTTCAAAATATTACGCGCGATAGCATCAGTACCAAGGCCGGGGGGAGAGAAACTAGTAACGTATTGGGCTAAAAAAGGAAGCAAGCAAACAAGGTATTCAGATATAAATAGTTAAATACTGAGTTAATCTCCAAACCAGCCCATCCATGTGTCTTGAGAAAAATCAGTATGCTTACTCCATTTTCTTAAAATTGTAGTCGAATCAAAAGAATATCCAAGTGAAGCTGCAATATCAATGACTTGATCTTGATTCAAGGCAGATTTTACCTGCGCTTGGAGATCAGAGTCATTGCGCACAAGAGTTATAAACGACTCTAAAACTGCATCTTTTTGGTCGTTGGTGACAGAAGCATCCATGACTGCACTAAGAATCATTTCAATTATTCTATTCTAGGCTTGCGTCAATGGCAAGCTCATGCACCATCCATAAGCATTGATCTCCAGGGCTGAACCCGACGGAATGCCCAAGACCAATGCTGAGGCTCAACGATTGCGATACGTTCTTTTTCTGTTGAAGACAAACTGGAGAAATCAGACTCAACGAAAACTAACCACTCCTGAATTGAAATATTAAAACCAACTTGCGAAGCATAATCAACAATTTGCTGATCAGATTGACAGGCTTTCAATCCCGTAGCAACTGAATGGTCGTAAACAACCTTGGCGACAAATTCCTGAATTTGAGAAGAGGACATATCAACAGCTTTCAATCCACAATGCAAAGTTCACATTTTTACAGATCATCTGCAAAACCAATGGTCCCCCTGGGCAACGCAAAAGTCTCCAGGGAATTTGTTCTTGAAGAATACCCGAATCTATGGTGATCTTCGGAGGACTTGTAGCTTGCTCATACGGGATCAGTGCAGAACCAGTAATGATCGGATCAATAGATCGAACAACAGTTTTAAGCTGCTCAAGATCTGTGATCTCGTTCAGCTGTGATTGAACGGTAACTGTTTCTTTGACAGCATCCACAAAGCGATGAAGAGATTGCTCAATTTCTGGAGAGACTGGCATCACAGAAAGACAAAGACGATTAAATGCTAACAGACCAGACCATTGAATATTTGCAACAAGAGAGCAGGGAAAAACCCTACTATCAATTAATGCTCCAACCATCAAAAGCCTTAAAGAAGGCTCTAAAACCAACTCGATGGTAGAGTCACTGAATAGAAACAGCAATCTTGGAGCAGGAGTCCCATTCTGCGAAAAGATTGCCGTTAACAATCATCCAATGACATGCCTGAAAGGTTTGACAACTTAGTAGAGGGTCTATCTGAGGAACGCGCCCTATCGGTCATCCTTGCCAAGCCAGAAACACTGGAAAGACCGGTCGATAAATACATGGCTGCAACAAGGCTAGGAGCGAGTGATACAGATATTTCACTTGAATACCTACTCAAAGCATCAGAATTAGATCCTGAAAATCTATACGACCGAATTACTCGGAGAAAGGCAATTGATGCCTTGGGAAGAAGAAAAAATGCCAAAGCATTGCCATACTTATTCAAAGCGCTCAAAGGCGATGACGAAGCAGCGATCATCAATGCAATCGATTCCATCACAAAAATTGATGCACCACTTTCAGAAGAAGATCATGACAAATTATTGGCGACTCTGACCGGTGAAGCCATCCAGCAAAGAGCTGTCATTCAAGCCCTTTGCAGAATGGGCGTCACCAAGGGTGAGCAAACCATCAGGACAAAAGCAAAAGACGGCAACCCATTAGTAGCCGGCGCTGCCAAAGCATACCTAGCAAGAGTTCATGGGGAAACAAAAGGGTTAGATGATCTAATTCCGCAACTGACTGATCCGATTGCGGGAAGACGACGGTCGGCCGTAATTGATCTGGGTGATGCTGGAGATATCAATCGCTTGGAATCCCTTGTAAATGCTCCAGTTTCGATGTCGCTTCGGGCGAAAAGTGCATTTCAACTCGTTGATCCGGAGAAAAAATGCATCGTTCCAGATCAATTCATTGATCCATTAACACGCTTACTTCAAGACAATCCGCAGACATTAAGATTAAGAACCGAATGGATCTGCCCAGCCGCACCGATCGAAATCGAAAACAATTTGCAGCATCGCGATGAAGCCCGCCAATACGGTGGAGCAGCGAGCCTTATGGCTTTGCCTACAACAGAGAAGTTATTAATAATAGATGCTATCAAGGACAAACTATGGAGTGACTACGTAACTCATTATTACTTAACAGCCGTCGTGAGCTTACAAGCAATCAACGAACGTAGCCATCTCGTCCGATTAGCACTGGCAGAAACCATCCCTCAGTACACCAAGTCCAGGATTGCTGCAGCCTGGGGGTGCCTGGCCATGGGCCTCGATGACCAAAAGCATCTTCTTAAAGACCTTGCTAACACAGCAGCCTGGATACCTCTCAGATGGACCTGCCTACAAGTGCTTAAAAAGATGTCATAAAACTGCTAGCAAGATCAGGGCGGCATGAGCTGAAGCGTATTGAATCAACACTCAAGCAGTTTTTGTCAACTTGTGTTTCCTGACAGGCTTGCCGGAAGAGAAGAGGAAAAAAGCATGATTAAAGTCACTCGTGATGCGGAATGCATCTCCCTCAACAACGTATTCCTCAACCCCCATGCTCGACGCATTTTCCCGGGCTGCCGTATCCGCCGATTCCAGCGGCGCTTTTATTGGCGGTGGCGAGCTCGCTTCTCTGAAAAGCTTCATTGCTGATGGCAACAAGCGTCTCGACGCAGTGAACGCCATCACCTCCAACGCTGCTTGCATCGTTTCTGACGCTGTCGCTGGCATCTGCTGCGAGAACACCGGACTGACCGCTCCTAACGGTGGTGTGTACACCAACCGCAAGATGGCTGCTTGCCTGCGCGATGGTGAGATCGTTCTCCGCTACGTGAGCTACGCACTGCTCGCCGGTGACGCATCTGTGCTGCAAGACCGTTGCCTCAACGGCCTGCGCGAGACCTATGCCGCACTGGGCGTTCCTACCGGTTCTGCTTCACGTGCCGTCGCCATCATGAAAGCTGCTGCTAGTGCTCTGATCACTAATACCAACAGCGGTTCCAAGAAAATGGCTCTGACCTCTGGCGATTGCTCCAGCCTGTCTGCTGAGTCCGCTAGCTACTTCGACATGGTGATCAGCGCAATCAGCTGAACAACAGGTTGATTTTTCGATAAATCTTCAAAAAACCATTTTCAATCATGAAGTCCGTCATCACCACCGTCGTCGGCGCAGCCGATAGCGCATCCCGCTTCCCTTCCTCCTCCGATATGGAGTCGGTTCAGGGTTCCATCCAACGTGCTGCCGCACGTCTTGAGGCTGCTGAAAAGCTGGCCGGCAACTATGACGCCGTGGCTCAAGAAGCTGTCGACGCCGTGTACGCCCAGTACCCCAACGGTGCCACCGGCCGTCAGCCCCGTAAGTGCGCCACCGAAGGCAAAGAGAAGTGCAAGCGTGACTTCGTTCACTACCTGCGTCTGATCAACTACTGCCTGGTCACCGGCGGCACTGGCCCCCTGGATGAGCTGGCAATCAACGGTCAGAAGGAAGTGTACAAGGCACTCAGCATCGATGCTGGTACCTATGTTGCCGGTTTCGCTCACATCCGCTCCCGCGGTTGTGCACCTCGCGACATGAGCGCTCAGGCTCTGACCGCTTACAACCAGCTTCTCGACTACGTCATCAACTCCCTGGGCTGATATTCAGCTTTAGCTGATTGATGTTCTCGATTTGATGGAGGGGGTGGGCGAAAGCCCACCTTTTTTTTACCTTGTCGATTTCAATTCCAATTTTTAGATAATATCTCCAATTTTCAGGGATTGGAATCGGCAGACATCAAATCCCCCACACCCCACCCGACAAGGGAAGAAAGAACAAAATTCAATCATCAACAGATTTAATTACGTATAGCCATCAAATTTTCTCCTGCAAAGCACATCTGATCAAGCGATTTTTCGCTCAGAAAAAAGCCGACTCAAGAGAAAACTCAACCCAAATCATCCCTCCTTTAGCATCATGCTGAGTACCCAGACAAGTCGTGATGGTATGGCTGCAGCAAGCCGTACACAACCTGCATCCTATTCCACAACCAGTAAAGCTGGAAAGAACACGACGCATCGCACTGTCGCTGGTTCGATTGCAGAATTCAAACGCAACACCTGCTCAACAATGAGCTTGGGCATAGGGCCGAGACTTCATAGCGAATGTCCCTTTGGGTCTGTATTCGACCAGTACCACCCTGGGGACTCGGCAGCTCTCGAAAGAACAATCATTGCAGCCTACCGACAAGTCTTGGGGAATTTACCGCCGACAGAAAATGAGCGTCTCAGCTCCTTAGAAGCCCGTTTGATGAATGGTGAAATCACAGTTCGTGATTTCGTCAATGGTCTTGCGAAATCACCCTTTTACAAGAAGAACTATTTTCACTCTGTTGCTCCACAGCGCGGAATTGAGCTGAACTACAAGCACCTGCTTGGCCGTCCTCCACTGAATCAAGGAGAAATTCAAAAAAGTATCAAACTCCAGGCCGAATCAGGCTTTGATGCTTTAATTGACAGCCTTACTGACAGTGCAGAATACGCTGAAGTTTTCGGTTCCGATATCGTTCCTTATTGGCGTACAGGCGACTCTTATGCAGGCATGATGACATCATCATTCAATATGATGAGAGAGCTTGCTAGCACAAAAGTAGCCGTGAGCGACAATGCTCAAGGCAGCAGAAGCAGAACTGTTAACCCCCTTGCAACTGCTGCAGCAAATGCAGTGCAGCCAGTGCGCTTCACTTATAAGGCAGTGGCCAAACCTGCACCACGTTTGCCCCAACAGCAATACTCGGGACACCAACCTCCCAAGCAGACTGGTAATGTTCCGTTCCGGCCTTTTGGAGTTCACTTTTAAAGTGAATTCAAAGACGGAAAGCAGCTGGCTCATTAAAAGTTGACCGGCAAGCACCCTATCTCTATAGGGTGCTTTTTTTTAATAGCAAGGTCAGTCCAGAAGTCAAATGACACAACCGAGAAGATCGTCATGTAGATTAGAAAAAGATTGAAAAAGCGTTCGGTGTCTGAACATTCAAATGCAGAGTCGCCAACCAGCGATAGTCAGCTCACCGAAGAAGAGGCTCTACATTTAGCAGAAGAGCTTGGAAGTCTATTAAGTGACGGCAAAATACCAAATTCGGACGCTGAATCAATTCAAAAGATGGTTGCAGGCTTGGGAGATAAAAGAGGTGCACTACGACTTACATTTGCAAAAAGCCTTGGTGCCGTGGGAGATACAGCATTACCAGTTTTATGCGATGCCCTACGTCATCACAAGAATGTTGTAGTAAGAAGAGCATCAGCAAAAACAATTAATTTAATTGGTGATAAAGCGGCTTTGCCATTTTTATTAGAGGCATTTTTAGAAGATGACGACCCAGTTGTGCTTGGATCCTCAGCAGGTGCCATGGCAACAATTGGACCAGATGCGATGGAAACATTACTGGGAATCCTCAAAAATCCAGACTGCACTCCTTTCCAGGTAGGACTGATTAACCTCGCACTGAGCTTCATTGGTGCGAAGGCACCGGAAACCTTGTTAAGTGCCGCTGATTCTGACTCAGCGGAAGTAAGAGTCGCAGCAATTTCAGCATTAGGAGACCAAATACAATCGCTGGGTGACACAAAAGCCCAGAGAAAAGTATTTGAAGCCTTAGAAGATGTTTCTCCGGATGTAAGAGCAGAAGCTGTAACACTAATAGGAAAATCGTGTGACGCCGAGGATGTCGAAGAGCTATTAACCAAAATGTTGATTGACGAAGACCTTCAAGTCAGAAAGAACACTGCCATGGCATTAATGAAACTTGGAGCCATCAATAAAATTGAAGCGATAAGAGAGGCGAAATCAATCGAAAGCAACGAATCAGTTGCCGCAGTCTTTAGTGTAGCCATCAACATCTTGAGCAGAGATGCACAAGAAGAAAGCGAATAGAAAGCTACGCTCGTAAAAGTCCTCGAACCAAATAGATGTCAGCAAAAGGGGAGAGTGCTTTTAAAACATCAGAATAAATTTACCAGCCAAATAAAGAGTCAATAAACAATGCAACTTGCGCACAGATTTGATCATTGAATGATAAAGTGTATTTCTAAGCAGATGTCTCATGTCACGCGCAGAATTTATCCGTTTCCTTGGAGTCTTAGAGGAAAACGCCTCATTCAGACAGCTCTTTGCAGAAGCCGAGCCTGAAGAGATTCTTAGGTTGGCCGATCAAAATGGTTTTGATTTTTCTGACGAAATTAAAGGACGTTTCTTAAATCGCTGGGCAGGTGTTTATTTCTGTCCTTTTGCCAATGATGTTGGAAGACTATGCCCCAAAATGATACCAGAGGGGTATGAGACGCTCTTGCATTACTCTCAAACAACATGCAGCAAAGATGACAAAGTTGAACGCTTCGACTTCAGAGCTGGTGGATATTATTCAGGAATAGAAACTGTTTCATGAGCAACTACTGATCCTGTTGCCTCGACATAAGATTCTCAAGTCTTGCCAGTGAAGATTCAGCAGCTCCGCGAATCATCGGATCACTGGCACCGCTAAGAAGAGCCTTCAATGCAACTTCAGAGTCAGGGTCAGGAATATCGGCAAGTGCTTGAGAAGCACTAAAAACCAAAGCAATATTTTCACTATTGAGTGAGTTTGAAAGGATTTTAATTGCTTCCTTAGATCTTATTTCTTGCTTTCCGATTTGCCCAAGACACATCAATACACCTTGAACAACGACCATATCATCATCATCAACTCCTTTTTCCAGAAGGGTCATCACTTCTTCAGGGAAAGCTTGATCTGGAAAATTCTTAAACAACTGGACGAAAGCCTTTGGAACACAACGTCTTGCAGTTTGGTTATCAGTTGATGAATAAACATCTAACAAAGGAAGGAATGCAGAGCTACCAAACAAACCAATACCTTTTACCGCTGCACGGTAAACCTTAGGATCTTTATCGGTAAGTAGATCAATTAATTTGGGAAGTGCTTCTTGAGGGTAATGTTCAACCATCAATGCACAGGCATCTTCCTGAATCCTCGGATTAGGATGTTGAAAATCAGAAAACAATTCATCAATCGAAGGGAAAGAAGAATTGCTTTCCATTTACCCGTACATACAGATCAGGGAATATCTTAGCATTCGGAGTGACTTCAGTTGCTCCAAGGCCTGTATATAGATTCACACAGTACCCAGAATTGATTCAGTTTTATATCGCACAGCCCAATCAGGATCTGTGCACGAAAGTTGCTTGATTGGCTCATAAAACTGTTGGATCTCGAACCGTTTAGGATCAGATTGAATAACCATCAGAGCCACATAACGGTAATCCCAAGACTGTTCACCCTCTACACCAAGCCATTGCTCTATGAGATCATGACAATCATTAGGGAACAACCTTGCATATGAAAGGAAAGCAGCAGGAGCAGACTTCTTAAATTGTGGACGCTTGTCTGCAATCGCTTGGCGGAGAATTGGCTTGATCAGATTTAACGCTTCCACACTCCAACCCTCCATCAACCCAAACAAACGCATTAAGAAGTAATGAGCACCGTAATCATTATATGCTCGAGAATTCCAGCAATCTTCAATTAAAGGATAGAGCTCTTCTACATCTCTAGACAATAGAGATTGCATTGCAAGATAACAACGACTGAAATCGGGATGGAACAAGCTCTCAACTAGCAATGAGGTTGAAGGAGACATGTCATAACGATGGACAACAACAATATCCCTTGGATCGTCTAGAAGAACCTTTTGAATGGCTTCAAGGCCAAACTGCTTTCGTTCAAGATTATCGGATTGTTTGACTAAAGAGCGGAGCGCTCTCATGCGAAATGCAGGGGAGATTGGGGCTGTCAGTAGATCTGGCAGTATCTGAAATGCATCAGCGTCAATAATGTCCTGAACAGCCGATTGTCGATCCATCTGATTGGCTTCATAAAGGTAATCAGATAAATCGTCAAGGTTTGGTTGCTCCCCTGATAAGCGGGAGAGCGCCGCCAATGCAGCACCTCGAATCGGTGTTTTTTCACTTGCCAACAAACACTCGATGGATGGAATAGCAGAAGAAACTGAAAGCTTTGCCAACGATTGAATTAACACCCTCTGATTTTGTGAAGGGTCACTTAGCAAAGAAATCATGGATTCATGAATTAAGCGATCTGAACAATTCAACTCACCCAACGCCCAAGCAGCATTCTCAACTGTATAAGAATCAGAACTTTCAAGAAAACCTGCAATGATCAATTGTGCACGATTAGACTTTAATCGTGCGAGAACTTCTATCGCTTTGCGTTGCGCCAAGCGCACAGCATTATCTGCTGAAGATCGACTCAGGAATAGGATAAGAGCCTCTTCTGTTTCATCACAAGGAAAATTAATCAGATGAGAACATGCCATATAAAAATCACTTGCACTTTCTAAATCAACAACTTGTTTGGTAAGGATTGCGATTGCGTCATCGCGCTTAAGCCCCAAATGAATATTGTCAAAAAGCCCTGCCATGACTGACCCCTCTCTTCAGCAAAAATTCTACACAACCACACGTAAGCTCGACTCGTCCAGAGGATAAGAAACGTTTTAACGGTCTTTCCAATGCAGGAGTAAACCTGCAAGATGTCTAATAGATGAACTCTTAAGGATGGGACCCTTTTCAGGACAGCGCCTACGTATCTCGACCGGCGTGATGGATGGGTCAAGGCCTTCAACAAGTCGAACAATATGCATCGACACCAGATTCATGAATCAATGGATGCAAGCAACACATCGTTGTGGTGTGTCAATCCTCCATGTCTCAAAATTGACAGTTTCGACAGATAGTAATATCAAGCCTTTGATTCCATTAAAAAAAGAAACCTCTTCTGCGCCCAAAAAAGCCTTGACAACAGAAAAGGTCGAGGAGCGCAAAGACAACAAACGAAGCGGTCGACGTCGCAATCGGCGAAAAGCCTCATGAACGCGTTCGTCTAACTCTTTGAAGTAGACACTTCAAACACACTTTCAACTGGGCGATTCCCTTTGAGACTCTCCCAGTTGATGGCATTTAAAAAAGCCGCCTGGTCAATAGTCTCAACAACATCAACTCCCCAAAAACCCCTTTGCAAAGGTGATCCAGGAGCCGCGTCTGAGTCTTTCCTGCCTCCAAGAGCCAAAACAACATGATTGGCTTGATGACCCAATTCAACTCTGAGTTGGATCCAAGCCTCAACGAGTTCCTCTGCAAGCTCTTGGGGAGAACGAGAAGAGGTTATTGACATCAACCAATGCGGATGGCCAAGCAATTCGATGTTTTGAACCGAATTAGCCTTGCGCTGCAATCCTTCTGATAACTGTGTCAAATCAAAAGAAGGAACATTCTCAGAGTCAACTTGAAGATTATGAGAAATCAAAAAGGTTGTCATCTTCTTTTTAAAATCAAACCATAAACGAAACATCCGCATTGCGTGATGATTCTTTGATACGGTTATCACGACCAATAAAAAAGAGGGGCTTACGCCCCTCAGAATTCTCTAATGATCCAAGAGATCAGGAGAGAGCATTGATTGCATAGTCAAGATAGCTCTTGAACTCGTTCAGAGCCTGTGCGCTCATGTCGCGAGGAGCACATGCACGGTCACGCGTGTAGGTGAGTGCTTCGATATAAGCATTTGTAGGAAGACCCAAGGTGCGATACACCTCACGAGCACCTGCAATGCCCCACTCATCCAGAGGACCAGTACCGCCAACAATCAGGCAGTAGTTGATCAGACGGAGGTAGTGACCAAGATCGCGGTAGCACTTGTCAATTTTGACTTGGCTATCGCCAGCTTCACCAGGCTGCTTCAAATAAGCGTACTTGTTGAAGCATGCGTCGCCCGCTTCACGGGTGACGTTGTCCAAACCAGAAGCCAGCTTTTCAGCAGCCTCAAGACGAGCAGCAGCTCGCTGAATGTTGCCTTGGACGGCTTCGAGATCGTTTTGTGAAGGGAAGCGACCTGCAGCATCGGCTGCAGTCACAACAGTGGTGACAACGGATTTCATTTGTGATCCCTAATTAGTGATGCTGAAAAGGAAAAAAGAGTCGGAATCAGATGCCAATCAGCTGATGGCGCCGATCACGCGATCGAAGTAAGAACCAGCTTCAGACACCAACGCGGAGCAATCACCCTGGGTGGTTTCCATCTTGCGGTACTTAGAACCACCACTTGCAGGGGTGTTGGTCTGATCAATCAGTGCTGTAGCTGCGGACTTCATGATGGCCACAGCGCGAGCTGCTGACTGAGTGGGAACACCCAGAGCGATGTAGGTCTCCTTCAGACCATTCAGGCAACGATCGTCGAGAACCGAAGCATCGCCAGCCAGAAGGGCGTAGCTGATGTAACGGAGAACGATCTCACCATCACGAAGGCATGCAGCCATGCGACGGGTGGGATAGCAGTTGCCACCGGCTTGGATCAGACCGGTGTTCTCACAAATCATGCCGGTAACTGCATCGGAAACGATGCAGTAGGCATTGGAGGTGATGGCGTTAACAGCGTCAAGACGCTTGTTGCCGTCACGCACATAGGAACGGAGGTCAGCGAGCTCGCTACCACCAACAGGTGCAGTTTTGGCGTCAGCGCTGACGACTGTGCGAGAAAATGCGTCGAGCATTGGGGGGCCAGACAGTTTTGGAGATGCAGTGCTTCTGAAACCGCCCGGGGAACAAGCCGCTTAGGCCTGACACCACCAGGTAGGGGTGGAAGCGCTATGTCAAGCTAAGCCCTTGGCAAGGGGGGGGCCCAAAAAGGGCGTTGATCACGCAAGGGTTTGTCATCTTGCGACGTCAAGCGCAGCATTTGATCAACATATATGTAGAACTGCAGCAGTTGCAGCGGGACAGTGCTTAGAGCATTATGCAAATTAAGGACGATCAACTCGCCAAGTTATTCTCAATAACCTAAGGTGACTCAGTATTTTTTCTTATGATGACCGAACCACAACCTGCCGAAAAGCCCTCTCTTAAGGAATTACAAGAGTCCATTGATGAGCTAGCAACTTACAGGGAAAGGTTGTACCAGGATGTTGTTAATCTTGGGAAAAAATTACGACTTTCCCAGAAGAAAATCGACGCCACCATTGCCGCTCATCCGGAACTTCAACGGCTGGACGAAATCATGATTCAATTGGTGAATCAAAAAAAATCTGAAGAAGCAAAATAATCTAACGCTCGGAGCCAAAACACGTTTATTACAAGAGAGCTGCTTATGGCCAATCCATTGTTAACGACACCAATGAACATGGTGGATTTTTTCGAAGCAAGCCGTGGAACTTGGCTCAATCGGCGTGCTGTCCACCATCATGACCACCAAGATGATGAAGCAGCCGATTCAAATCTGATCATCGAACCTTTCAACGCTTCAGACTCTGTCGTCGATTCTGTTTGCGCTGATCTCAACATCAAGTCTGAAGACTGCAGAGGTGGGGCAAGATTTTGGTGGGAAAGCAACAATAAGAAAGGAGTGCGTAACGATGATTACGCAGCTGTCGTCATTGACATTCCAAATCAAGATGATCCACGCAAAGGATTCTTACTAAGAGACGTTGGCTACGTCGAGAAACAACCCGTCCTCAGCACCTATTATTTTGCCGACGATGGAGTTGTAACAATCACAACTCGATATGACACGAACATGGGAATTGAACGATGCTGGTTCGTGACAGATCAAATTCGAATGCGTGTCAGCTCTGTCCAATGCCTCAACGGTGTTGCCATGACGACTTATTGCACTGAATTCAAATGTCCCACCGATGAGGAGATCCTGAGAACCGCGAATGAAGCACGAAAACTAGCCACAAACAATCCACCCGTTATCTAATCGAATGTTTGATCCATTTCTCCACCAGCTAACTAAAGGGATCAAAGCCCGTGGAGGCACCACCATTGATGTACCCGAAGGCTTAGAAGTTAATCATTCTGCCAAGGGCACAAGCACGATCCGTAGTTGGCTATGGAATGTACCTGGCTTTCGTCGCTGGAGAGTCACCAGACTTGATGCAGGAGAACAACTTCAGGTTCTTAATTCCGTGGCGTATCCAAATTATGAACTTGATCATCCTTTGATGGGCGTTGATCTCCTATGGTTCGGAGCACGAAAAAAACTTGTGGCAGTCCTTGATTTTCAACCCTTAATACAAGACAATAGCTATTTAGATCGTTATTTTGATGGACTCAAGGCATTACACAAAGAATATCCGGAATTGAACGGTGAGGAAACAATGCGCTCGTTTGATCCAAACCAATATTTTTCATCCTGGTTGCTCTTCTGCAGAGGAGGTGCCGAGCAAGCTGAAACATCATTACCGCCAGCATTTAGCTCTTTTCTTGATGCTTATTGGAAACTCCACGATGACGCCTCGCTGACCCCATCGACCATTGCTCCTGATGAGGTTAAACAGCTCCAAGAGCAGTACGACGTGTATAGCGCTGAACGAGATCCCGCTCACGGCCTATTCACCAGTCACTTTGGCAAGGAGTGGTCGGATCGATTCTTACATGAATTTTTGTTCCCTTCATCATCTAAATCTTGAGCATGAGCCGATCTACAAGCACAGATCCAATAGAAATTCCAGGCTGGAGTTGGCAGCCTTTCCTTGATGATGCCATTCGTGCTCTGCAAGCCTTTGAGATCACACCTTATCCAGTAGAAAAAGACTTTCTTCTCAAAGAGGGAATCACCGGATCGAAATCCAAGCCCATTCCCGTTACAACTGCGACCTGGGCTTGCCAGACAGAGAAATTCCGACAAGTGCGAGCAGCCTGTGTCAGCGCAGGCGCCTCGGCATCTGTTCTAAACTTTGTTATAAATCCTTCAACGTCCTTCGACTTACCTTTTTTTGGAGGTGACTTAGTCACTCTTCCTTCAGGGCATCTCTTAGCACTCGATTTGCAACCAGCTTGCAAATCAGACCCTCAACATACACAACACGTCTGGGATCAGTTACTTCCAAAATTTGAATATTGGAGCGCCAAGCTACCGAGCGGTGGTCCGATTCCAGAAGAAGCTCAGCCTTTTTTCTCACCTGGTTTTCTATGGACAAGACTACCCTTGGGTGACGAAGGCGATGAAATCATCGAAAATGTAGTTAGACCAGCTTTCAACGATTATCTTTCCCTTTATCTTGAATTAACTTCTAAATCAAAAGCAGTCGATAAAAATCGAAGCGAATTTCTACTGGCTGGTCAAAAAAGGTATACGGAGTACCGAGCCGAGAAAGATCCTGCCAGAGGAATGTTATCTCGATTCTATGGAAGCCAATGGACAGAGGATTACATTCATAAAGTTCTTTTCGACCTTTAGCGCTTTCAAACCTCACCTGCATTCAATACTTCCAGGCAGGTGCAGGAGTTAAGCATTATGAACAGCCTTCGAATGTGCAAGGAGCATTTCGCGAGAATCTGCACCGAGCCAAAGGGTCTTTTTGACAAGTCCCCTTAGGTCTTGAAGCCCCTTCATTAGACGCTGCAAGAGGAGTTCACTCATGTTCGACGCCTTCACCAAGGTTGTCGCCCAGGCCGATGCCCGGGGACAGTTCATCAGCGCCGGCGAAATCGACGCCTTGGCCGCAATGGTGGCTGATAGCAACAAGCGCCTTGATGCTGTCAATCGCATTTCCAGCAATGCTTCCAGCATTGTTGCAGCAGCAGCTCGCCAGCTGTTCGCTCAGCAGCCTGCGCTGATCGCCCCCGGCGGCAACGCTTACACCTCCCGCCGCATGGCTGCCTGCCTGCGTGATATGGAGATCATCCTCCGCTACGTCACCTACGCAAGCTTCGCTGGCGATGCTTCCGTACTCGAAGACCGCTGCCTGAACGGCCTGCGCGAGACATACCTGGCTCTAGGCACCCCCGGCGCTTCCGTTGCCGCTGGCGTGAACCTGATGAAGGATGCCGCCCTGGCCATCGTGAATGACAAAGCTGGCGTCACCTCCGGCGATTGCGCTTCCCTGAGCAGCGAAATCGGCACCTACTTCGACCGCGCTGCAGCCGCTGTCGCCTGATCGACCCCTCGGATCAGTCGTTCTCTTCACCATTAACGATCAATGAAAACCCCCCTGACCGAAGCCGTCGCAGCTGCCGACTCCCAGGGCCGCTTCCTGAGCAACACTGAGGTGCAGGCCGCATCCGGCCGCTTCAACCGCGCCAAGGCCAGCCTCGAAGCTGCCAAAGCTCTGTCCGCCAAGGCTGATTCCCTGGTGAACGGTGCTGCACAGGCTGTGTACACCAAGTTCCCCTACACCACTCAGATGGAGGGGTCCAACTATTCCACCACCGCTGAGGGCAAGGCCAAGTGCTCCCGTGACGTGGGCTACTACCTGCGCATGGTCACCTACTGCCTGGTGGCTGGCGGCACCGGCCCCATGGATGACTATCTGATCGCCGGTCTCGACGAGATCAACCGCACCTTCGAGCTCTCCCCTTCCTGGTACGTGGAAGCTCTGAAGCACATTAAGGCCAACCACGGTCTGAGCGGCGACGCAGCAACCGAAGCCAACAGCTACATCGATTACGCCATCAACGCCCTGATCTGATCGATCAGCGAGCTTGAGTCCCAGCCCTCCTCCGGAGGGCTTTTTTAATGTTCAGACTCTGACGCGGGAAGAACTCTTGATGACGTCGACCGTCGGGCGCTTTCTGTCTCTGCTCTGCGGGGAATACAGCAATCAAAAGCAGGCCTTCGACAATCCCCCCCTGTTCGCCCATATCCATCTCCGCTATCGGCCGATCGCGCACCTTCCAGCGGGCTCCATCCTGCTGGAACAGACCTATGCCGTTGATCCCAAAAATCCCTACCGCCTGCGCGTGATCCGTGCCGAAGAGCAACAGGAGGGCGTGATCAAGCTCTGGAACCACACGTTTCGAGATCCGACACGGTTCAGCACTGCCATCTTTGACGATGACTGTCGCAACACGATTCAAGACGGCGACCTCATCTGTCTTGACCAATGCCACTACCAGGTCATTGAACACAGTGGTGTGTATGAGGGGTCAATGGAACCCAACTGCCGCTGCATTGTGCACCGCAACGGCAAAGACACCGTCTTGGTGAGCACCTTTCGACTGGAAGGTGATTCCTTGCAGACCCTGGATCGAGGACATGATCCCGAAACCAACGAACGCTGCTGGGGATCCATTGCCGGTGAGTTCAAATTCCAAAAAACAGCGAGCTGGGCAACCCACATTCCAGCCAACTGGACGTGATGGAACCTCTGAGCGAACAACAGATTCTCAAGAATCTTCGCCAGCAACAGGATTGTTCGGCGCAATATTACGCAGCATGGTGGCTGGGGAAAAAGCGTTCACGGCATCCCGACGCACTCCCTCTGCTGCTCCAGTGTCTTGCTTATCTCAAGCAAAACGGCACGCATGCTGACCAGCGCGGTGTGGCCTTGAATGCAATTCGCGCCCTTGGATTGCTTCAGGACGATGCAGCCAGTGATGCACTGATCCAGCTCTTGCAGTCCGATGATTACACCGTGCGGGAAGAAGCGGCCCGCAGCCTGGGCTCGATCCGAGCCGAAGCTGCTATCCAGCCCATCTGCAATCGCCTCAGCAGTGGCATCGAACAAGCAGGAGCCGAACAGAACGGAAGCCCTCGTCTGCGCGAACCCTGTGAAGCCTTGCTGGAGGCTCTGGGCGACATCGGCTTGAACACTGCTCAGGTGACCACCACACTCCACCCCTTCCAGCACCACCCCAGGCCACTGGTGCGGGCAGCTGCCTGCCGTGCGCTGCTGCAATTGACCCAGGAGGCCCACTTCGGTGAGGAACTAATCCGCCTGCTTCAGCACCCGGAACCACTGGTGCGGAGGGGAGCGCTGCTTGATCTGGGCGCTACTGGCTGGACAGGAGCACTCCCGGCGATTCAAGACGCCAGCGTCGAAGCCAGTCTCAAGCTGGTGGCCCTGCGTGGCCTGGCGGAATCCAGTGATGACAGCACGGTGCTGGACGCCATGGATTCCCTGCTCTAGAGGACATGAACGACTTAAGCACTGCAGTGCTGGAACTCGATCGGGCCACATCAACTCCCGAACTTGTTCAGGCAACACGGGCCATCTGTGCCTTGAACGACGCCGACGCTGCACCCACGTTGATCAAGGTGCTGAGTTACAACAACCCTGCTGTGGCAGCGATTGCGACGCAAGGACTGATTGCTCTGGGCCGAGTGGTCGTGCCCGAGCTGCTGTCGAGCATGAACACAGGCAATTACGGAGCGCGGGCATGGGTGGTGAAGGCACTGGCTGCACTGCGAGATCCACGTGGTCTTGACCTGCTCGATCACGCGCTGCGTGCCGACATTGCTCCCAGCGTGCGTCGATCCGCCGCGCGGGGCCTGGCCGAGTTGGACCTTGACCTGCCGGATCAAACCGATGAACTCGTCCGTTGCTGTGAGGGCCTGCTTCAAGCAGGTGTTGATGACGAATGGGTGGTTCGCTATGCCGCGGCCTATGGCCTTGAACAACGTCTGGTGTCCAGAGACCTCACACCATCGCTTCAAACCAAGGCGATGACTGTTCTGAGCCAACTGGCATCGGTTCAGGAGCCTGTCAAGGTGGTGCGCCAGAGGGCTGATTTAGCTCTGCTCCGCGTGTCAAAGCGATGACTCAGAAGCTGCTGTTCGTGTGTCTCGGCAACATTTGCCGTTCTCCCGCTGCCGAGGGAGTGTTTCTGCATCATCTGCGGGAACGAGGCCTGAGTGACCGGTTCGTGGTCGACTCCGCCGGGACCGGCAGCTGGCACGTCGGCAACCCAGCCGATCGACGGATGCAGGCCGCAGCCCATCGGCGCGGCATCGACTTGCCCAGCCGTGCCCGCCAGATCCAGCTCAGCGATCTGGAGGAGTTTGACCTGGTGCTCACCATGGACGATGCAAACCTTGCTGCTGTCACCAGCCTGGCCAAGGAAGCAGGAGCTCGAGCCTGCGCAGAGATTCGTCCAATGCTGAGCTACGCCAAGCGTTTCAACGAGACGGAAGTGCCTGATCCGTATTACGGAGGAGAGGAGGGATTTGAGCATGTGCTCGACCTCCTCGACGATGCCTGCACAGCATTGCTTGACGAGCTGATGTCCACTAGCACAGGCAGAGACGCTCAACCCTGAGATCAATCCCGCGTCGGCGTTGGCCAAACCTCTTCAGCCACTTGGAACCGGAAAAGATCTTCCAGAGCATCGATCACCGCTTCGATGGACATGCCATCGGTGATCACTTCTGTTGCATCCTTCGCTTGAACAAGTGGCGCCACCGCGCGGGTGCTATCGAGCCTGTCGCGTTCGACGATCTGCGCTTTGAGCTCAACGAGATCGGGAACTGCATGACCGCGAGCCACAAGATCCTTGGCACGGCGGCGGGCTCGTTCTTCAGGCGTTGCCGTCAGAAACACTTTTAACTCGGCGTCAGGAAACACAGCCGTCCCGATGTCGCGGCCTTCGGCCACAAGCCCACCTCGTTCGCCGAGCCTTTGCTGCTGTTGGGTCAGCAGCTGCCGAACACAGGGATGAGCCGCCACCAGCGAAACCGACCCGGTGACCTTGGGATCTCGGATGGCATCGGTCACATCTTTGCCATTGACGCGAACGGACTGCACACCGTTCTTTAGAGGCGAGAGATCAACCTCCAGACCATCGAGCAGGGCGTTCACTGCAGGTTCATCGGCAGGATCAGCCCCCTGCTCCTGGACCCACCAAGTCACCGCCCGATACATCGCACCAGTATCGAGATAGAGCAGACCCAAGCGTTCAGCAAACGCGCGGGTGACCGTGCTTTTGCCAGCACCGGCAGGACCATCAATGGCAACGATGGGAGAACGGGTCATAACGAAGACGTGATCAATCAGTCGGGTTGAACCGCACTGGACCGCAGCAGCAAGGAGACGCAGCGACCGAGGGGAAGCCAACGGCTTCAGCGTGGCTGGATGAACGACCTCTACATACTCCACCTTGAAACCGACCTGATGGAGTTGCCGCTTGCGCTCTGACAGCACGACATCCAGAGCTTGATCTCCATTGCGAAGGTCGATCGAAGTCTCCCGCAGTACTGCTGACAGTTCGCAGGCCTTCAAGCGATCCGCAGGAGAGAGATATTGATTGCGCGAACTGGCTGCGACACCATCAACCTCTCGCACTGTGGCGCACCCCCTCACACGCACTGGCAGAGCGAGATCAGCCACCATCCGACGCAGGATGGTCAGCTGCTGCCAGTCCTTTTCTCCCAGCCAAATCTGATCAGGACGTACCAAAGCAAGCAAACGGCAAACGACGGTGACAACACCATCGAAGTGGCCCGGTCGCCGAGGTCCACAGAGGCTCGATTGCAGCGCTGATGGGGCCTTCAGCCTCCAGCCATTGTTGAGACCCTCGGGATAAATCTGGCCATCATCAGGACACCAGATCGCATCCGCCCCAGAGCGATCGGCCAGATCACAATCCGACGCCAATGAGCGGGGGTAGCGATCAAAATCCTCACTCTCTCCGAACTGAAGAGGATTCACGTACACGCTGACCAGCACTGACCCCACCGCTGGGCTGTCGATCTGTGCTGATCGAATCAAGCAGGCATGGCCATGATGGAGACCACCCATGGTGGGCACGAAATCCACTTTCCCCTGCCGTGAAGCCCGCCAAGCACGAAGCTCAGCGAGGTTGCGAAGCACTTGAAGACTCAGCGGAGCACCTCAAGACGGACTTGGGCAATGCCGCTGTTCACCAAACCCAGCTCATGGGCGGCGCCGTGGCCTAAATCAATGACTCTGTGACCAACAAACGGCCCTCGGTCGTTGATACGAACCACAGCGATCCGACCATTCCAGAGATTGGTCACGCGAACGCGGGTACCAAATGGAAGTGTCCTGTGGGCCGCTGTCATGGTCCCTTTCCGGTAAACCTCGCCGCTGGCAGTGCGGTTGCCGTAGAAGCCAGGGCCATACCAACTGGCTTCTCCTGAATGCGTCGAGATCACAACAGGCCCTGTCGGGAGAGGCGGCGGTGGTGGCAGCACGGGCTCTGGCGAAGCCTCCCGAGGCTCGACGATGGCCAAGTCCGATTGATCGGCAGGCTCAAGGGCGGACGCGGAGGGTTCGATGGCAGCAGCAGGTTCGGATGGGAGCACCAGATCCAGTGGGTCTGTGAACTCAGAACCCTCCAGGTCCCGTGCGAACACAGGGAACAGAGCCACAGCAGAAAGTGAAACTGCGGTCAGTACAGCGGCTGAGCGAAAGTGTCGAGCCATAAATAGCGGTCGGACGGCGATCATCGGGTCGAGGTGACGTCACGTTGGAGTCGCCTAGCCGCAGACCTGAACAAACCAAAGTGATGTGACCGTAAAAATGCCTACCCCTGCTCTTAAACGCGACCTGATGAGCAAAGTGCTTTGGTCTTTGGAGTAAATGCATGGTCCCAGCGCTGGCTGCCACTGGGATGCGCGCTTAGAAGGAACAAGCCAAAACCATCAGTCAACACAATCCAATCAACAAGCCCTGCTAATCAGGTCACGGCCGGCTGATCGACCGCCACAGCCCCGGATCAAGCCACGGCGCCCGCGAGGGGAGAGGATCAGGTGTGAACTGTTGCTGCGAATGGACTACCGAGCCGCCGGTGTTGACGTTGAAGCGGGGCGTGCCTTCGTGAACCGGATTAAAGCCGGGGTGGAAGCGACCCACCGACCGGAAGTGGTGGGAGGCCTCGGAGGCTTCGGCGGCATGATCCGGTTGCCTTCAGGGATCAAACGGCCTTTGTTGGTGTCCGGAACCGATGGCGTGGGCACCAAGCTGGAGTTAGCTCAAGAGCACCAGGCTCATCACAACGTCGGCATCGACCTGGTGGCGATGTGTGTGAACGATGTGATCACCAGCGGTGCCGAACCGCTGTTCTTCCTCGACTACATGGCCACCGGCGCCCTGAGCCCGGACGCCATGGCCACCGTGGTGGAGGGGATTGCCGATGGCTGCCGCCAAAGCGGTTGCGCGCTGCTCGGCGGAGAAACCGCTGAAATGCCCGGTTTTTATCCGCCAGGGCGCTACGACCTGGCTGGATTCTGCGTTGCGGTTGTCGACGAGGACGCCGTCATCAACGGGAAAAGCGTCAAAGCCGGCGATCGCATTGTTGGCGTCAGCAGCAGCGGCGTTCACAGCAATGGCTTCAGCTTGGTGCGAAAAGTTCTTGAGGCCAGTGGCGCGACCGCAGACACTCGCTTCGGCCCAGACAACACGCTGCTGATCGACTCCCTCCTGCGTCCGACACATCTTTATGGAGGCCTGGTGAAAGACCTGCTGGGCAAGGGAGCCTCCATTCATGCCATGGCCCACATCACAGGGGGAGGGATTCCTGAAAACCTGCCGCGGTGCCTACCTTCTGGACTCATCGCCACGGTGGACGCTGAGTGCTGGCCCCGCCCGGAGCTGTTCCAATGGCTTCAACGCGCCGGCGAGATTCAGGAACGAGATCTCTGGCACACCTTCAATCTCGGGATTGGCTACTGCCTTGTGCTCCCCGAAACGGACGTGGCAGGCGCTCTCCAACACTGCGAAAGCAGGGGTTTCCAGGCTTGGACCATCGGCAGCATCAGCGACGCAAATGGCTCTGAACACGCCCCTGTGATCGGGTTGCCAGCCTGAGAGAACTTTGATCCAACAATCTCCAACAGCCTCGAGAGAAAACGCCCTGGGATCGAGTGCGCTCGTTATCGTCGACACAGACTGATCGACATGCCGTCGATCCAAGCGTCGTCACATACGTCTTAGAGACATGCCATTTGATAGGCCGCAGCAGCGCACAACTCGACGCCGTTCATCGGCGGGCCCAACGCCTCCTCGGCGTCCAACCCCCATCGGTTACGACAAGAACGGATCCCAACGACAAAGTGGTCCTAGGCCAACATTCCTAGCCCTCAAAGACCACGGAAAGGTATTCGTCGCTGATATGCCTTTTCTGGCCGATGGGCAGCTTGCCAACATCAGCAAAGAGGCGTCAGAGGTGCTAACCAGCCTGGAACGTCGCATCAGCGAACTGGAGCAGATTCAAGGTGACCGGGACACCCTGATCAAAGCCTGCACCAAACGAGACGTCACCCATCGCTTTCTCAGGGCGATTGAAGATGAACAACAACAGCGTCGCGACAATCCAGCCATCCGCATGGCAGCTGGCGAATCCCTGCCCCGGACTTTTCTTGAGATCGCGCGACACCGTCTACCTGGAGCCACCTTCGACTCCCTGCTGCAAGAAGCGCTAACTGCCTGCGAAAACAGCGGAGATCAGCCGATCAAGGATGAAAAGCCCCCGCTCAAAGTGATTTCCCTGCAGCCGCAAGCCTCAAGCCTGCCGGTGGTCGTGAGTCCTGATCCTGAGCCCAGCGATCAGGCGCTCTGAAAGGGATTGTTGGGCATTCTCACCGCTGACTCGACACTGAGCTGATCCAACTGACCTCGCTCTTCCTCTGTGAGCGTCCAGTTGAGAGCCTGACTAGCGTCAATCACCTGGCATGGACGGCGAAAACCTGGAATCGGACTGGCTCCATGGGAACGGCACCAGTTGAGAGCTACCTGCATCTGGGTAACTCCTCTCGCCGCTCCGATCGCCGCCATGGCCTGACGCAGAGCCTCGCTACCAGGCAGCAACCGTCGGTAAAGGCTTGAACGCAAAGCCGTGTCGCGCTGGGGGGCCCAACCTGGCGGCCTGGCCAGAATGCCCAGTGCAAGAGGGCTGTAAGCGAGTACCTCAACGCCGAGATCCCGTGACACTTCGAGGATGCCACCCGGTTGTGACGGTTCCGGAGCCAACAGCGAAAACTGCACCTGAACGCTGGCCAGCTTGATGCCACGTTGCGCAAGCCTGCGATGCAGAACACCAAGACGACGGGGCCCCACGTTGGAAAGCCCAAGTTCATGCACCTCACCCCGCTCCACCAGGTCGGCAAGACCATCGAGCAGGGGCAGCTCTTGCCAAGGGGCATAGCGCGCCGTACTCCAGTGCAGTTGGACCCTGTCGAGGCGGCCCTGCAGACGTTGGCGGCTGGCCTCAAATGCCTTCAACAAACCTCGACGTCCCAGGCGCCAGGGGAATGGCGCGAGCTTGGTGGCGACGATCATCTGCTGGCACGCGGATGGCTCCATCTCGGCCAGAAACTGACCAAGCAAGGCCTCACTGCGTCCATTCAGATGCCCTGTCCCATAGGAATCCGCCGTATCCACGAGATGAAGACCGGCTGCAACAGCTGCTGAAAACGTGGCCTTCAGATCTGGATCATCTCGCTCCGGGCGATATCCCCACAGCAATTGATTGCCCCACGACCACGTGCCAAATCCGATTCCTGTCACACCGGCCTGGATCGCTGCACGCCATGATCGCTGCAGAACGGCTCAAACGATGTCTGTCTCCGCTGCCGAATCAGCACCGACTCCCGTCGATGACAAGACCGATGATGCATTGAGCCCTGGCGATCGCGTGCTCTGTCCGCATTGCCAACGAACGGCCAACAACGGGATTCGCTGCATGGGCATGTGCGTGGCCGATAACGAATACTGAGCCCATGCGTTTAGGCAACCTGCTCCGGCGAATGGCCGTCGCCCTAAGCCTTGGACAAGGGCTCATGCTTCCGGCCATGGCACAACCCGAGCTCGAGTCGTTCACGGGTCGCTTCGCAATCGCGAGCCAAAACTGTCTGAAAACGAATTTCGGAGGAGTGAGCAAACGCTGCTGGCGAGTCGAGATTGATGGACGCACGGACTCCGTTCTCACCATTCGGTTTTTTGGCGATGGAGAGGAGCAAGGCTCCATCGAGACACTGACCTTCGTGGTGTCCCTGTCAGATCCGAGCGTTCCCCTGCGCTGTCAGAACGGGCGCTGTGAGCTGGAAGCTCCAAGCTGGGCTGGCCGAGTGAACAGCGTTGCCATCGCTCGCTATGGCAACGATGGCCTGGCCGTCAGCGTTCCAAACGCCTGGCCGGCCAAGTCGGGCCAATGCACACGCGCTGACAACACGATCCGCTGTTTGGCCGTAGGACCCAACGGAGGGCAGATTCTTGCTGAAGCAACCCTCTGAACTCGCAAAGGATCAGAAAATGACGAAGGCGGCACCCAGATTCGAACTGGGGATAAAGGATTTGCAATCCTCTGCCTTACCACTTGGCCATGCCGCCGTCCGGAGCGCTGACGCCCCACTGGCGGATCGTATCAGCGAGACCGCCCCGGCCCTGCTGGTGATCAGCAACGGACACGGAGAGGATTTAATCGCCCTCAAAATTCTCGAGGCCCTGCATCGACGGCAGCCCGCCTGGAGGCTCAAAGTGTTGCCTCTGGTGGGAGAAGGGCGCTGCTTTCAAACAGCAGAGAGGGAAGGGTGGCTGCAGCGGATCGGCCCAGGCGCCCACCTGCCGAGTGGGGGATTCAGTAATCAAAGCTTCAAAGCACTGCTCTCGGACCTACTGGCCGGGCTTCCACTCCTCACCTGGCGACAGTGGCGAAGCCTGCGCAAAACGCGCCATGACCTCGCAGGAATTCTTGCCGTGGGTGATCTGCTTCCGCTGCTGATGGCCTGGAATTCACGTCTGCCCTATGGCTTCATCGGCACCCCAAAGAGTGATTACACCTGGACTAGCGGGCCTGGGCGCGCGCTCAGCGATCGCTACCACGCGCTCAAAGGCAGTGAATGGGATCCCTGGGAATGGCACCTAATGAAGCATCGTCTCTGCAGGCTGGTTTCTGCCCGCGACAGGCTCACTGCCCGAGGGCTGCGTCGCCACGGCGTGAAAGCGGACAGTCCTGGCAACCCGATGATGGACGGACTCTGTCGGACATCTGCACCCCAGAGCCTTGAACGCTGTCGGCGCATCTTGTTGCTCTGCGGAAGCCGGATGCCGGAGGCACTGAGCAACTTTCGCAGACTGATGAGCGCACTGGTCCAATTGCAGAGCCCTGTTCCAGTGGCTGTGTTGGCCGCCATGGGCTCGGCACCCGCGCACCACGAGCTGCGACCGCTCCTCGAAGAGCTGGGTTTTCGCCACTGTCCTCCTCCGAGTGCCGATTTAGGAGCCACGGAATGCTGGGTTCGTGGACCGCTGCTGCTGCTGCTTGGCTCAGGGCGGTTTGGCCAGTGGGCAAGCTGGGGCGAAGCCGGCGTCGCCACCGCCGGCACCGCCACAGAACAACTGGTGGGACTGGGAATTCCCGCCCTCTCCCTACCGGGTCGCGGGCCGCAGTTCACCCAAGGATTTGCCCAACGCCAGAGCCGCTTGCTGGGGGGCGCCGTCCGCATCTGCAACTCCGAGGAAGAGCTGGGTCGCCGCCTGGACCAACTCTTGAACAACCCACAGCTGCAGCATGAAATGGGACGCGTGGGGCGCCAACGCATGGGCCCGGCCGGTGGCAGCGATGCCATCGCAAAGCAGGTCATCCAACAGCTCGCACCCGAACGCTGATACTGGAGATGGATCCCAAAGACTCCTCATCTTCCCATCGCCATGGCTGCCATCCAGGACCGCGACTATCTGAGGCTTTGCGCGGAACTGGCCAGTCTGCTGAGCATCAGCCAGGCCTCGGCCCGACGCCGGGTGGATCAGCAAGCTGCTCGAGACGGAGCCAGGGATGTGGAAAGCCGACGAGCCATGGCGCAAAAGCTGTTGGATGAAGCCCGCGCAGATCAAGCGGAGACCCCAGCCGGTATCAATCTGGATCGCTTGCTCGAAGCAGAACCGAAAGACCAGCACTTCATGCTTGAGGATTGAGACCACCGAGAGCCCGCATGCTGGGCTCTCGGTGGCCACGCTCAGTGCTCAAAGGTGTTGATGAAGCGAAAGCGATCCAGATCCGACATGACAGGGATGCACGCAAAACAGCGCTCTGCCAGTTCCCAGCGCCCCTCACGCCGAAGCATCATCTCCAGCTGCTGCCGAGCTGGCAGCAGATAACGGGCGTCGTTGGCGGCATAAGCCAGCTGCATATCGCTCAATTCGTCGACGCGGCCCCAGTCACTGCTTTGGGCTTGTTTGTCCAACTCCACCCCCACGAGCTCGTTAACAAGGTCTTTCAAACCGTGGCGGGGGGTGTAGGTGCGCGCCAAGCGGCTTCCCACCTTCGTGCAGAAAATGGGGTTGACCCGAATCCCAAGACCGGTGGCGAGGGCCGCCACATCGAAACGGGCGAAGTGGAACACCTTCTCAATCGAGCTGGATTCCATCAAGGCCTTCAACCGTGGCGCATCAGCCTGACCGCGAGCGATGCGAATGCAGGCCACCTGATCGTTCTCGTCGCAGATCTGCACCAGACAGAGCCGATCCCGACCATGAATCAGGCCCATCGCTTCAGTGTCGACCGCGAGGGCCTGAGCCCTCGCGTACCGATCAAACCAATCCTGATCAAGATCGCCGTCAAAGACGGCGAAGGCACGCGGTTCATTGGGAATCTCAGCCATAGGAGAGAAGCAGGGAGCAGGCCAACCAGGGCCCACTCTGACGCCACAGCCCCCAGCAAACGAGTTTTAACTGGACGCTTGAAAATCAGAATGAGACGGAGTTAGACACAATTGAGACAGCAGATCCTCATGCTCACCCAACGGAAACCCGCGCGCGCCTGCCTTGCAGACATTGAGCACTACTTCCAGCAGCCGCCCCCGTTGTTCCTGGATCTCGAGCTGGCCGTCTGCTGGGTGCTGGCCTGCCTCCTGCAGGACGACAACTACCCCTCTGGACTGCTCCATCGCCTGCAGACCGATCATCCGCAGCTGAGGCTCTCCGAGACAGTGCTGCATCAGGCGGTCGATTTCCTCGAGCGCCAGGAGATGCTCGATTCATACACCAAGCGCTGCCCGAGCCGAGGCCGGCCACGGCGCATGCTGCACTTGCACCAAGACGCCAGAGACCAAGCAGAACGTCTGATGAAGCCCTGGCAACACTGGCTGCACGAGCATGGCCCACTGACCAACTAGAACGGTCAGGCCTTTAGCAGCATCGGATGCCATCGCCTCAGACATCCACGCTGCTGCTCACCGTGCTTTTGGGCATCGGACTCGTCTTTTTCCTGAGAGCAGCCAGCAAAGACCGCACCACCATCGTGGAGGTGCACTCCCCTCGTCCACCCGTTGAGGTGCTCGAGGGGTTGGATGCATGGCTCAAGGAGCGTGGCTGGAGCCAGCAGGGCGGCGATGCTGAACGCTGCGTCCTGGAATACAGGGGCCAGGTGGACAGCAGCCTCCCTCTGGCGGTGCTGCTTTCACTGCTGGGAACCGTGGGCGCAAGCAGCCTCGGCCTGGTCGTCCGCCAAGTGAATCCCGCACTGAGCTGGTGGCCCCTGCTTCTTGCTGCACTCGGACCGCTGGCGGGCTTGATTTACACCCGCCGATCAAAGCGCACCGAAGAAATTCAGATCCGGCTGATTGAGCCCGCACCCCACGACGGCAGCACCCTGCGTCTTCGCGCCCATCGCGATGAGCTGATTGCCCTTGAGTTGGCCCTGGCCGAATCGCTGGAACTAGCCAGCGACGGGGCACTGCTCTCCTCGCCGATCTGACCATGCAGAAAGCAGCGGCGGGATCCGATCATCGCTCTCAGCGCTGCGGGCATGGCGCCCCAAGCTGGGCATCAGCATCTTGGAAATCGGGAAGCTAGAGAGAGCCTTGGAGGCAAAACTGCGAGTCGATGAGCCGTGACGCTGTGGTGACAGCATTGGCGCATCGGACTGTTGAAGCGATCCAACTTGGGGTCGAACCCGATCAACCGCGGCTAGCCATCAGTTCACCGCCTGATGCGGACGGCAGCGCTCCTCCAGCGATGGGTCATCAAACCAGTGCTGAGGACGGGTGAACAGATCCGTCAGCAAGGCCTCACGGGATCCTTCCTGAGCCTGATAGCCGTACTCCCAGCGAGCCAGAGGGGGAAGCGACATCAGGATGGACTCCGTCCGTCCATTGGTCTGGAGGCCAAAGATCGTTCCCCGATCCCACACCAAGTTGAACTCCACATACCGTCCGCGCCGGTAGAGCTGGAAGTTCCTCTCACGATCGCCATAGGCAAGGCCGTTGCGCTTCTCAACGATCGGGGTGTAGGCCGGCAGGAATGCTTTGCCGTTGGCCTGGGCGAGAGCGAAGAGCTGTTCCCAGCTCAGGCTCACGGGTCCGATGTCACCAGCCTTGGTGGCTGCTGGACCATCAGGATCCTGTCCGCGATACAGCCGCCCTGAACCATCCTGGTAGTCGTAGAAAATTCCGCCGATCCCCCGGGTTTCCTGGCGGTGCTTCAGAAAAAAGTATTCATCACACCAAGGCTTGAACACCTGATAAAGGCGCTGATCCACCGTGTCACAGGCCTGCTTGTGGGTGCGGTGAAAATGGCGTGCATCATCGAGAAACGGATAGAAGGGCGTGAGATCCGCTCCTCCTCCAAACCACCACACAGGACCAGCCTCGAAGTAGCGGTAGTTCAGGTGCACTGTGGGGACGTAGGGATTCCTGGGATGCAGCACCATTGAGGTACCGGTGGCAAACCATGGATGCCCCTTCGCCTCGGGGCGCTGCTTGAGAATGGAAGGAGGCAGTTCCTCGCCATGAACTTCCGAAAAGTTCACGCCGCCTTGCTCAAAGATCCGGCCTTCACGCATCACACGGGAACGGCCACCGCCTCCTTCAGGACGATCCCAGCTCTCCTCCTGGAAACGGCCGACACCATCGAGCTGTTCCAAGCCGGCACAGATCTCGTCCTGCAGTCCCATCACGAGAGCGCGAGCGCGCTCGCGCGAGCCAGCCGGCGGACGCTCGCCAACAGCGACGGCAGGGGACGACGAACCACCACTCAGCACTCGGCCCTTCACACGCTTCAGCAAGGAACGGACCATTTTGAGAAGGACAGAATTCTTCTGACCTTTTCAGCACAGACCCACCTCCGACAAGTGGGTGTGAAGGACTGTCATGGGAAGCGCCCCTAGGATCCAGCCCATCGAAAGGGATACATGACCACAGCAGAACAGGCGACGCAGGCCCTCAGCGACCTCCGCGATGCTGGAAGCGAGCGCTCACTGCTGGAACTTGGCTGGCTTGATCAGGTCAGAGTGGCGCCCCCTCGAGCCGTGATCCGACTGAACCTGCCTGGTTTTGCCCAGAGCCAGCGCGATCAGATCGTGAACGCAGCCAAACAACGGTTGTTGCAGCTGGAAGGCATCGATGATGTTCAGTTTGAGCTCGGTCAACCGCCGTCACAGGGCGGCATTGGTCAGGCCGGACACGGCCAGGTAGCCGAGCGGCAATCCATTCCCGGCGTTCGCCATGTGATCGCTGTGAGCAGCGGCAAGGGCGGCGTTGGCAAAAGCACCGTTGCCGTCAATCTGGCGTGCGCTTTGGCGGCCCAAGGTCTCCGCGTGGGCTTGCTGGATGCGGACATCTATGGGCCCAACGCTCCGACCATGCTCGGCGTCGCCGATCGCACCCCTGAAGTGAGCGGCAGTGGCGAAAACCAGACCATGCAGCCGATCGAAACCTGTGGTGTGGCCATGGTGTCGATGGGTCTGCTGATCGAAGAAAACCAGCCCGTCATCTGGAGAGGTCCGATGCTCAACGGCATCATTCGCCAATTCCTATATCAAGTGAATTGGGGCGAGCGGGATGTTCTGGTGGTGGATCTGCCGCCAGGTACAGGCGATGCCCAACTTTCTTTGGCGCAAGCCGTCCCGATGGCAGGTGTGGTGATCGTCACCACACCGCAGCAAGTGGCTCTTCAGGATGCGCGCCGCGGCCTGGCGATGTTCCGCCAGATGAGCATTCCGGTGCTGGGCGTTGTCGAGAACATGAGTGCCTTCATTCCCCCGGATCAGCCCGACAAGCGCTATGCCTTGTTTGGCAGCGGCGGCGGCCAAACCCTTGCCGACGCCTTCGAGGTTCCCTTGCTCGCTCAAATCCCGATGGAAATGCCTGTGCAACAAGGAGGCGACCGGGGCCAGCCCATCACCCTCGCTCATCCCGACTCGGCGAGTGCTCGTACCTTCCTCGATCTAGCTGAGCGACTCTCACCAACGGTCATCCAGAAACACTGAGATGGTGTCCGGAGTTGGCCTCAACGGACAGCCCTTGGTCAGACGGCCAGGACAACGGCAGGGTCGAGAGCGCGACTGGATTCTCTGGGGCGTGCCACTCATCATGGTGACAATTTCCAGCTTTTTAATTCTCAGCATCGAGCGTCAAGAAGCATTGGAAGGGCTTTCTTCGTTCTCTCTTAGCTTCACAGGCCTTCTTCGATTCATGAACACCCAGCTGTGGTTATCGCAGCTTGTGACAGCCTTTTTTGGCATCCTTATTGCTCTTTTTATCGCCAAATTAAGGCTCCAACGTTTAAAACCTTTATTACTTCCTATTTACATCTTCACAGTGATCAGTCTGATCGCTGTTCGATTTATCGGGGTCACTGCACTGGGCGCACAGCGCTGGATCAGCATCGGACCCTTCAATGTTCAGCCCTCGGAATTTGCAAAGTTGTCAGCCATTCTTCTACTGGCAGCTGTGCTTGATCGGCACCCTGTCGAAAGACCGATCGATCTGCTGCGTCCCTTGGGAATCATCTCAATTCCCTGGATGCTGGTATTCATCCAACCCGACCTGGGCACCTCTTTGGTTTTCGGAGCCTTGCTGCTCACGATGCTCTATTGGTCAGGGATGCCGTTTGAGTGGCTTGTGCTGCTGCTCTCTCCCCTGATTACAGCGCTGCTGGCTGGACTGTTTCCCTGGGGCCTGGCCCTGTGGATTCCTCTCACTCTCGCTGTCGCTTACCGATCGCTTCCCTGGAAAAAAACAGCGCTGGCGCTGGTCCTAGCGGTTCAAAGTGCAGCTGCGGTCGTGACCCCATGGCTCTGGGAAAACGGCTTGCAGGATTATCAGCGCGATCGACTGGTTCTCTTTCTTGACCCGACCAAGGACCCTTTGGGTGGTGGCTATCACCTCCTGCAAAGCACAGTGGGAATTGGTTCCGGAGAGCTGTTCGGGACCGGCCTGCTGCAAGGACAACTCACAAAACTTCGCTTCATTCCCGAACAACACACTGATTTCATCTTCAGCGCACTTGGCGAAGAAATGGGCTTTTTTGGGACGATTTTGGTCGTCGTTAGCTTCGCGCTGCTGATGGGGCGTTTGCTGCAGATTTCAGGGAAAGCTCGCACCGACTTCGAATCCCTTGCAGTGATTGGAGTTGCGACGATGTTGATGTTTCAGATTGTGGTGAACATCTTCATGACAATTGGACTTGGCCCTGTCACAGGAATCCCGCTTCCCTTTATGAGCTACGGACGTAGCGCCATGGTCGTCAATTTCATTGCTCTTGGCCTGTGCCTCTCGGTGGCGAGACGATCCAGGCGAGCCTCGATCCGTTGAAAGATTCCACACCGCTTCTGCAGTCGATCCATGCCTGCATGGCCGCGGGCGTTCCAGAGGGACACGCCAACGATGCCCATGCTCGCCGGCTCTGGTGGGCGGCCCTGGAAGTTCTGCAGGATCTGCTGGGGTCCGATGAGGATGCCAGTGGAGGGCTCTGGCTGGCAGCCCCACTTCCAGCCCTCTATGCGCCGGACCTGCTGCAACGGTTTCAGGGGTGGGTCTGGGCACCGCAAGCCCTCGATGCATTGCACGCCGCTGAGCGGTCAACGCTGCTTCCTCCCGATCGAAGACGCACACCTGATTTGGATGCGGAAGCGACCGAGTGCAACCGATTTCAGCGTTTGCCGCTTCAAAACTCCGACAGTCAAGACCCGCTTCTGATAGTGATCACCGGGAAGCTGCAGGTTGCCCTGGCCCTCTACGGCCCTGAAGGCCAGCGTCAGCTGCTGATGCGCAGTGAGCCAGACATCCTCGGACAAGTGCTGACTCTTGTGGAGCAGCGTCTTCGCCGCGACGCCCCAGACCAAGCCAACGATCTACAGAGGGCGATCCGCCTGCTGGGACCGCTGCAGAGCAGCAGTGACCTCGCCATGCAGTTCTGGCCGCAGCTTGCCGAGCGACTGGCCAGCATGGTTCCCACCGTCACGCTTCAGGCAGTCCGCGACACCAATCTCTCTGACGAGCAGCCGCAGCCTCAATCCAACACGGACAAGGCTGATGCGGAACTGTCGTTGCTGGAAGCGATCACCCATGAGGTGCGCACCCCTCTGGCCACGATTCGCACCTTGATTCGTTCCCTGTTGAGACGACGCGACCTGCCAGAGCAGGTGCTGGATCGTCTCTCCCAGATCGACACCGAATGCAGCGAACAGATCGACCGCTTCGGTCTGATCTTTCAGGCTGCCGAACTTCAGCGCCAGCCCGAAAGCCCCTCAGCCTTAGCGCGCACCGACCTTGGAGCGATGCTGCAGGCACTCGCCCCAGGCTGGGAACAACAACTTCAGCGCCGCGGACTGACTCTGGAACTCAGGCTTGAGCAGGACCTGTCTCCAGTCCTCAGTGACCCTGGACGCTTGGAACCGATGCTGGGCGGCCTGATCGATCGCTGCAGCCGCGGTCTGCCCACGGGGAGCAGCTTGACACTCACCCTGCAGCCTGCTGGCGCCAAGCTCAAACTTCAGCTGCTCAATCGCACTCCCGACCAACCCGAGAGCCTCGACAGCGACAACCTCTCACAAGAGCAACTGGGTCCCGTTCTTAGCTGGAACACGAGCACAGGAGGCCTGCAACTCAGCCAAAACGCCACCCGGGATTTACTCGAACGACTGGGCGGGCGCCTCACCCAGCGCCGTGATCGGGGACTAACTGTTTTCTTTCCCATTGCAGGCCAATGTTGACGGGTGTGAAGGTCCTTGCCAGAAGAGGAATTCGTCCCAAATCATTTGCTACTTTCCAGCCATATCGGCACTCCGATCTCTCGAGGACAGCCATGGCATCAACGGCGTTGACAGGACAGCTTCCACAGTTCATTGGCAGCACCGGCGGCCTTCTCAACTCCGCTGAAACGGAGGAGAAGTACGCGATCACCTGGAGCAGCAATGCCGATCAGGCGTTCGAACTCCCTACAGGCGGCGCAGCCATGATGAATTCAGGCGAAAACATCATGTATTTCGCTCGCAAGGAGCAGTGCCTGGCGCTTGGAACCCAGCTGCGCACCAAGTTCAAGCCTCGGATTGAGGATTACAAGATCTACCGGATCTTCCCTGGCGGTGACACCGAGTTCCTTCATCCTGCAGACGGCGTTTTCCCTGAAAAAGTGAACGAAGGACGATCCATGGTGGGTCACAATGCTCGCCGCATCGGTCAGAACACCGACCCGGCCAAAATCAAATTCAGCGGCCGCAACACGTTCGACTCCTGATCGCCTGATCACCCAGCCATCACGCCGGGCAATCACCCGGCATGATGGTCTGCGGTCGGTTTGACGATTTCGACATGCTCAGCCCCGACCGCAAAGCTTTCCTGAAATCCGCCGAATCGGGTTCCACCTTGATTCCTGTTGCCTGTAGCTGGCCAGCGGATCTCGAAACCCCGCTCACCACCTGGCTCAAGGTGGGAAATGGACGGCCGCCAGGTGTTCTGCTCGAGTCTGTTGAAGGCGGGGAAACGCTGGGCCGATGGAGTGTTGTCGCCTGTGATCCACTTTGGACCCTTTCAGCAGGGTCTCAAGGCTTGCAGCGTGTCTGGCGAGATGGTCATCAGGAGGCCTTCACGGGCAACCCCTTCGACTGCCTGCGCGCTTGCCTTAAGCCCTATATCCCAACTTCATTGTCCGGCCTGCCGCCCCTCGGCCAGCTGTATGGAATGTGGGGCTATGAACTGATCCACTGGATTGAGCCCTCCGTTCCCGTTCACCAACCGGAGCAGGGATCTCCCCCGAATGGCGTCTGGATGCTGATGGACAGCATCTTGATCTTTGATCAGGTCAAACGCTTGATCACCGCCGTTGCCTATGGCGATTTGAGTGCCGAACGGGGCGCATCATCCAGTCCGGAACTGGCCTGGAGCAGTGCAATGGCGCGAATCAACGACCTGCGTGAGCGCATGGCGGCACCATTGCCACCCGTGCGTCCCTTGAACTGGTTGCCGGATCGTGGGAACACGCCAACGACGTCGAGCAACAGAACACGAGAGGACTTTCACGAGGCTGTCGACACCGCCAAAGAACACATCGCTGCAGGGGATGCCTTCCAACTGGTGATCAGCCAGCGCTTGAGTGCGGATGTCAGCCACCCTCCACTGGATCTTTACCGCAGTCTGCGGATGATCAATCCATCGCCGTATATGGCCTTTTTCGATTTCGGCGACTGGCAGCTGATTGGCTCCAGCCCGGAAGTGATGGTCAAGGCAGAGCCGGATCAAGGCGGGATTCGCGCTGTGCTCCGGCCGATTGCAGGCACGCGCCCGCGTGGTGCCAACCCGGTGGAAGACCGCAAGTTCGAAGCCGACTTACTCGCCGATCCCAAAGAACGAGCCGAACACGTGATGCTCGTGGATCTGGGTCGCAACGATCTCGGCAGAGTCTGCTCACCAGGCTCGGTCTCGGTCGGCGACCTGATGGTGATCGAACGCTATTCCCATGTGATGCACATCGTTAGTGAAGTGGAAGGACGCTTGGCTCCAGGCAAGGACATCTGGGATCTGCTGATGGCGTCCTTCCCTGCCGGCACCGTGAGCGGCGCTCCGAAGATCCGTGCCATGCAGTTGATCCACGAGCTGGAGCCCGATGCCAGAGGTCCTTATTCCGGCGTGTATGGCTCCGTTGACCTCGCCGGTGCGCTGAACACCGCCATCACGATCCGAACCATGGTGGTTGAACCTAAGCAGAGTGGTGGCTGGACACTGCATGTGCAGGCTGGTGCCGGAATTGTTGCCGACTCCCAACCAGAATCGGAGTTTCAAGAGACCCTGAACAAAGCCAGAGGAATGCTGACAGCACTGGCCTGCCTCGAGGCTTCCCCGGCATGAGCAGCGATCGCCTGTTGAAGGGGTTCGAAGTGGAGCTGTTTACCGGCCGTAAAGATGGGCGCAACGTCGGCGTTGCGGCACGTGCCAAACAGGAGCTGACAGGGTTCGTCACCGAACCGGACCATCGCAATCTGGAGTATGTCACCGCTCCCCAAGCCGATTACGAGGGGCTGTCGGAAGCCTTGTTGTCACCACGACGCAGGCTTCGTCGCTGGCTAATGGACCAGAACCTCACGCTGTTGCCAGGCAGCACGCTCAGTCTCGGCGACACGCAGCATTTCGAACGCTCTGACCCCAACAATCCGTACCACGCCCTGATTGAAGCCACCTATGGAACCGCGGTGGTGACGGCCAGCGTCCACGTCAATCTGGGCATTGACGACCCAGAAGACCTGTTCGCTGCTTTGCGTCTCGTGCGTTGTGAAGCCGCACTGTTGCTCTCGCTCAGTGCCAGCTCGCCATTCCTGAACGGCAAGGTCACAGGCGCCCATTCCCAGCGATGGCTGCAATTCCCCCTGACGCCATCACGCGTGCCGTTGTTCCGCGATCACCAGCACTTCATCACGTGGACCGAAGCCCAGATCGATGCCGGCACCATGCACAACGTGCGACACCTGTGGACGTCGGTCCGTGCCAACGGACCGGATCGCCCCCATCGACTGAATCGGCTTGAGCTGCGCATCTGCGATCTGATCACGGATCCAGACATGCTGCTGGCAGTGACCGCTCTGCTTGAACTGAGAGTGCAGCAGGTGTTGCGTGACCCTCAGTCCCACGACCCTCTGCACAGCAGCAGCCTCAGCCTTGAAGAGCTGGAGATCTTGAGCATGAACAACGATCGAGCCGCGGCTCAGTCAAGCCTCGATGCCACGCTTTGTGACTGGCATGACGGCCATGAGCGTTCCTGCCGCGACTGGCTCAAGCAACTGATCGACTCCGTCGTCCCACTCGCTCATGAGCTGGGATTGCATGAGCAGCTAAAGCCCCTCCAATCCATCCTGATGCATGGCAATCAGGCCATGCGCTGGCTGGATGGCATCGATCGGGGCGACACAATCGAAGCCATGCTGCGAAGCAGCATTAGTGCCATGCAGGACGAAGAGATGCGTGGTGTTTGTGTCTCAGCTGAACGCGCTTTGGGATGATCATGACGACTTCCGATCCCGGCCCGCTGTCCATGTCCTCCTCCTCCACAACGATTCCTGCGAGCGATCAGCCCAGGGCGGAGGTCTCGGAGTGTCGCGGTAACGGCCAGCTGCTTCAGCAGCGACTGGCCCTGGTCGAGGATCTCTGGCAGACGGTGCTGCGCAGCGAATGTCCTGCGGATCAAGCCGAACGGCTACTGCGCATGAAGCAACTCAGCGATCCTGGCGTTGCGGACAGCAGCGACCAGAGCAGCGGTGGCGTGGCGTCGCTCATCCGCGACATGGATCTGTCCGAAGCGATTGCAGCGGCCCGTGCGTTCTCGCTTTATTTCCAGCTGGTCAACATCCTCGAGCAACGCATCGAGGAAGACAGCTACCTGGAGAGCATCGTCCGCTCCCAAGAACTGATTGACCAGATCGACCCTTTTGCTCCACCGCTCGCGACCCAGACCGAACCGGCAACGTTCTGCGAGCTATTCGAACGTTTGCGCCGACTGAACGTTCCACCGAAGCATCTGGAGACACTTCTCCAGGAGCTGGACATTCGACTGGTGTTCACAGCCCACCCCACCGAGATCGTGCGCCACACGGTGCGCCACAAGCAAAGACGTGTAGCCAGCCTGCTGCAGCAACTGGAATCCAAAACCGACACCAGCCCGTCCGAAGCCTCTGGCATCCGTCTGCAGCTGGAAGAAGAAATCCGGCTTTGGTGGAGAACCGATGAGCTGCACCAATTCAAACCCTCGGTGCTGGATGAGGTGGATTACGCCTTGCACTACTTCCAGCAGGTGTTGTTTGAAGCCATGCCTCAGCTGCGACGGCGCCTCTCAACAGCACTGTCCAGCAGCTATCCAGATGTGCAGTTGCCGCCTTCTTCGTTCTGCACCTTTGGCTCCTGGGTTGGATCCGATCGGGACGGGAACCCCTCCGTGACCACGGACATCACCTGGCGCACTGCGTGTTACCAGCGTCAATTAATGCTTGACCGCTACATCAACGCGGTCCAAAACCTCCGCGACCAGCTGAGCATCTCCATGCAATGGAGCCAGGTGAGTGCACCGCTGCTGGAATCCCTTGAAATGGACCGACTGCGCTTTCCAGAGGTCTATGAAGAACGCGCAACCCGCTACCGCCTGGAGCCCTACCGACTGAAGCTCAGCTTCATGCTGGAACGGCTGCGTCTCACACAACTGCGTAACGATCAGCTGGCGGAGGCTGGCTGGCGAGCCCCTGCGGATGGCATAGCGCCCTGCCCACCGGATGCGCAACCCAGTGAAGCCCTTCATTACGGATCGATCGCTGAATTCCGCAGCGAACTCGAGCTGATCCGCACCAGCCTCGTGAGTACAGATCTCACCTGTGAACCCCTCGACACCCTGCTCACCCAGGTGCATATCTACGGGTTCTCTCTTGCGGGCCTCGACATCCGTCAAGAAAGCACCCGGCACAGCGATGCCCTCGATGAACTGAGTCGCTACCTGACTCCTGATCAGGCCTACGGAGATCTCAACGAAGACGAGAAGGTCGCCTGGTTGCTCCAGGAGTTGCAGACAAGACGGCCACTGATCCCCCCCTCCGTGGACTGGTCCGCCAACACTGCCGAAACCGTGGATGTGTTCCGGATGCTGCATCGTCTTCAGGACGAGTTCGGCAGCCGCATCTGTCGCACTTACGTGATCTCGATGAGTCACAGCGTGTCTGACCTGCTGGAAGTCCTTCTACTGGCCAAGGAGGCCGGCTTGGTGGATCCCTCAGCCGGTCATGCGGATTTGTTGGTGGTTCCCCTCTTCGAGACCGTTGAGGATCTCCAGCGGGCACCTGAAGTAATGGAGCAGTTGTTCCAGACCCCGCTCTACCGAGATCTGTTGCCACGGGTGGGTGGCCTAAGCCTGCCCCTGCAGGAATTGATGCTGGGCTATTCCGACAGCAACAAAGACTCCGGCTTCCTCTCCAGTAATTGGGAGATCCACAAAGCCCAGATCGCGCTTCAGGATTTGGCGTCCCACAACGGCGTGGCCCTCCGACTATTCCACGGACGTGGCGGTTCCGTCGGCCGCGGCGGTGGCCCGGCTTACCAAGCGATCCTGGCTCAGCCCAGTGGAACCCTCCAGGGTCGGATCAAGATCACCGAGCAGGGAGAGGTGCTGGCTTCGAAATACAGCCTGCCAGAACTGGCGCTCTACAACCTTGAAACTGTCACCACCGCGGTGGTGCAGAACAGCCTGGTGACCAACCAATTGGATGCCACGCCCAGTTGGAATGAACTGATGGCACGGTTGGCCCAATGTTCCCGGCGTCACTACAGAGCCCTGGTGCACGACAACCCCGATTTGGTGGCCTTCTTTGAACAAGTGACCCCAATCGAAGAGATCAGCAAGTTGCAGATCTCTAGTCGACCCGCACGACGGAAATCAGGGGCCAGAGACCTCTCGAGCCTCCGCGCCATTCCCTGGGTGTTCGGCTGGACCCAAAGCCGCTTCCTACTTCCCAGCTGGTTCGGAGTTGGCACCGCCCTCAGCGAAGAACTGGAGGCTGATCCGGATCAGCTGTCGTTGCTGCGCACGCTTCATCAGCGCTGGCCCTTCTTCCGCATGTTGATCTCCAAAGTGGAGATGACCCTCTCCAAAGTGGATCTCGACCTGGCCCGCCACTATGTGAGCAGTCTCGGCAGCGCCGAACATCGAGAGGCTTTCGAGCGCATCTACAGCACCATCGCTGAGGAATACAGCCTGACCCGGCGGCTGGTGCTGGAGATCACCCGGCAGGAAAGGCTGCTCGATGCCGATCCCGCCCTACAGCTCTCCGTTGGACTGCGCAACCGCACGATCGTGCCGCTCGGCTTCCTTCAGGTGGCTTTGCTCAAGCGCCTCAGGGATCAGAACCGCCAGCCGCCCATGAGTGAGTCATCCAGTGATGGAGACGGTCGCACTTACAGCCGAAGCGAATTGCTTCGCGGCGCTCTGCTAACCATCAATGGCATTGCTGCAGGCATGCGTAATACCGGCTAAGTGGGACTGCTTCCTTTTCGCCAACAAGCTGCAATTCCACGCCTGCCTGAGCGCTACTGCTTCAGCATGGAGCATGTTCCTGATGGCGAATGTATCAACGCCCTGTTGCAGGCGTGCGGCGACCAACCGCATCCAGTCGAGCGCTGGCCTCTCGCGCTGCAACGCAGCCTCTGGCATCTCTGCATCCTTGATCAAGAGGAGCAGCGACTGGTCGGATTCGTCCGAGCCACCAGCGACCAGGCACTCAATGCCAACCTCTGGAATCTGGCCGCAGCCCCCGGCGAGGATCAACCCAAGCTGCTCAAGGCACTCGTGCATCGTTCTCTGGCCTGCCTGCGTCGAGACCTACCGGGATGCAGCATTTCCATCGCCGCACCAGCCCAAGCCTTGGATGCGATCAAGTCACAAGGATTTTTGCTCGATCCCGGAGGGATCAGAGCCATGGGGCTGAGGCTCCGCTGAGCGAACAACCTGTCTGAACACGAGCATGGAGGGACTCGAACCCCCGACCCTCAGAACCGGAATCTGATGCTCTATCCAACTGAGCTACATGCCCCCGCTTGGCTGTGAGATCAACCGCGAGACAGTTACCTTAGCGACACGCCGCAACCGGACTCATTCGGCTTCTCCGGCTCGAACTGCAGGCGTTCCGCAACCACTGCCAACTGCAGCTGGAGATTGATGCTCCGCGTTTGCTTGTGATCGGTAGCAACGGCATCGGGAAATCCAACCTGCTCGAATCCGTAGAACTGCTCGGAAGTCTTCGCTCCCATCGCTCCAGTCAGGACGCCGATCTGATCCACTGGGATGCCTCGCGTGCCCTGCTGAAGGCCACCTGTCCTGACGATGAGCAGGTGGAACTGGAACTCAGGCGGAAAGGCGGCCGCCAGGCCAAACGCAACGGCAAGGTTCTGCAGCGCCAGATGGACCTGGTGGGTCCGCTGCGCTGTGTGGGATTCAGTGCCCTCGATCTGCATCTGGTACGAGGCGAACCCGCCCTCAGACGGCAATGGTTGGACCGAGTGGTGCTGCAGCTGGAGCCGATTTATGCCGATCTGATCGGTCGCTACAACCGGCTCCTGCGTCAACGCAGTCAGTTCTGGCGCCGCGGTGGGCTCGGATCCTCATCGGAACAGCAGGTCTTGCTGGACAGCTTCGACACCCAAATGGCGTTGGTCTGCACGCGCATCCACCGGCGCCGGCGCCGCGCATTGGCCAGGCTTGAACCCCTGGCAGCAGCCTGGCAGGATCGCCTCAGCGAAGGGCAGGAGCAGCTGGAGCTCCGCTATGCGCCAGGCAGCCGCTTGGACGGTGAAGAGGCGGAAGAACCCTGGCGTCTCTCAATCGAAGAGCAGTTACGACAACAGCGCCCGGAAGAAGAACGACTCGGCAGCTGCAGGGTGGGCCCCCACCGCGATGAAGTGGAACTAGTGCTGAACGGCACGGCTGCGCGCCGCTTTGGTTCTGCCGGTCAGCAGAGAACGATCGTGCTGGCCCTCAAGCTGGCAGAGCTGGAACTGGTGGGTGAATTATGCGGACACCCTCCACTGCTGCTGCTAGATGACGTGCTGGCCGAACTGGATCCACGCCGGCAGCTTGCCCTGCTGGAAGCCGTTGGGGATACCCATCAGTGCCTTGTGAGTGCAACCCACCTGGACGCATTCGAAGGAGGCTGGCGTCAACACTCCCAGATTCTCAAGGCCGATCACTTGAGGAACGGGATGAGAAAAAGCTAAATTCAGCAACCCTTTGTAGCGTCCACTGATGGAGCAATCCCTGCCTTGCCTGCATCCCAACCCAGGATGGGGCGACGCCCAGATCAATCCCGTTTCCAGTTCCAGCCCTGCCAACACCAGTGCCACCGACATGGTGGGCAAGCACTGCATTCTCGAGCTTTACGAATGCGATCACAGCAAGCTCGACGACGAAGCTTTTTTGAGAACCACCATCACAACAGCAGCGAAACGTGCTGGTGCAACGCTTCTCAACCTCATCACCCACCGTTTTGAGCCCCAAGGGGTCACCGGTCTGGCCTTGCTGGCGGAATCACACATCTCGATCCACACCTGGCCCGAAAACGGCTACGCCGCAGTTGATGTTTTCACTTGCGGAGACCACACCATGCCGGAATCAGCTTGTGAACACCTGAGAATCGAATTGGGCGCCCGCAAGCATGCGCTCCGTAGTTTTCTGCGGGAGACCCCTGCAGCCATTGCGGAGGCTGAACGCACACCTTGCCCAGAGCGCGGCTGAGCAAGTCTTGGCTCCTCAAATTCTGTTGAGCTTGCCGCTCACCAATCCTTCGAGATCCAGGCTGACGCTAGTGAAACCAAGCTGCATCAGCGCCTCAACCACCGCGGTGCGTAGAGCGGGATCCAACAGTTCTGGCAGTCGCTCTTGGGGCACTTCAATCCGGGCCGACAGTCCCTGTGAGCGCACTCTCACCCGTGGGAAACCCTGTTGAATCAACCAGGCCTCGGCCTGGCCCACCTGCTGCAAACGGCTGTGGCTGATCGCCTCGCCATAGGGAAAACGCGAGGCAAGACAAGGCTGAGCTGGCTTGTCCCACCACGGAAAACCGAGTGCCTTTGAGAGACGACGCACTCCAGCCTTGTCGATCTTCAACTCCGCAAGAGGAGAGCGCACACCGGCATCCCGAGCAGCCTGAATACCAGGACGGTGGTCACTAAGATCATCCAGATTGACCCCATCCAGGACCTGAGCTCCCTGCGCTGCCTGCGCAATCGGCCCGAGCTGACTGTGCAACTCCCGTTTGCAGGCGTAACAGCGATCCGTGGGATTGCTGTTGTAGGCAGGATCCTCTAATTCACGAGTTTCCACCTCGCGATGCTGCATCTCTAACCAATCCGCCTGCTGACGGGCTTCAGCGAGCAGGTGAGGTGCCAAAGCGGGGGAAACACCCGTGATCGCCCAAGCGCGCTCATCCAGCTGCTCCTTAGCAATGGCGGCAACCAGGGTGCTGTCAACGCCACCGGAATAAGCCACGCAGACCTGGTCACAGTCGTGGATCCATGTCCGCAAATCCCCGAGCTGCTGAGCATCCTCAGATGACAGGCGTTCCAGCAGGCGAAAAGTCTGTAAAGCCACTGCTGAACGCGGGAATCTGGGTATGCTCCGATCGTACGAAGCGCCATCCAGGTCCTGACGATGGACGCAACCCGGTCATCCGGCAGTTCGAGCGGATCACGACATCGCAGCAAGCGAGACATTGGCATCGTCACCGCTGCCGACAGCCGAGAGCGCAGCCTCGGTCAGCTGCATGTCTACGACGGAGAAGGCAAGGGCAAAAGTCAAGCGGCACTTGGCGTGGTGTTGCGAACGATCGGTCTTGGCATCTGCGAGCAGCGGCGTACGCGCGTGCTGCTGCTGCGGTTCCTCAAAGGACCGGGGCGCGCATACGACGAAGACGCGGCCATCGAGGCGCTCCAGCAAGGCTTCCCGCACCTGATCGACCAGGTGCGCACGGGCCGGGCCGATTACTTCAATGCAGAGGAAGCCACAAGGTTCGACCAACAAGAAGCGCAACGCGGTTGGGATATCGCCCGTGGAGCCATCGCCAGCGCGCTGTACTCGGTCGTGGTTCTCGACGAGCTCAACCCCTTGCTCGATCTGGGACTGCTGGATGTTGACGATGTGGTGAAGACCCTCTCTGCGCGCCCGGAAGGCATGGAGATCATCGTGACGGGGCGGGCTGCACCACAGCCCTTGATTCAGATCGCCGATCTTCACTCAGAGATGCGCGCCCATCGCAGAATTGAACCTGCTGACGACACCTTCCTTCCTTTCACCTCTCCTGGTGCAATCGAGATCTACACCGGAGAAGGCAAAGGCAAATCCACCAGCGCCCTCGGCAAAGCACTGCAAGCCATCGGTCGCGGCATCAGTCAGGACAAAAGCCACCGCGTGTTGATCCTGCAGTGGCTGAAAGGGGGGAGCGGCTACACCGAGGATGCTGCAATCGCTGCCCTTCGTGAGAGCTACCCGCATCTCGTCGACCATCTGCGCTCGGGGCGTGACGCAATCGTGTGGAGAGGCCAGCAAGAGCCGATTGACTACGTGGAGGCTGAACGGGCCTGGGAGATTGCCCGGGCGGCCATCGCCAGCGGCCTCTACAAGACCGTAATCCTCGATGAACTCAATCCCACCGTGGATCTGGAGTTGCTACCAGTGGAGCCGATCGTCCAATCCCTGGTTCGCAAGCCAGCTGAAACTGAAGTAATCATCACGGGCCGCTGCAAACATCCCCCGGCCTATTTCGATTTAGCCAGCGTCCATTCCGAAATGGTCTGCCACAAGCACTACGCCGAACAGGGGGTGGATCTGAAGCGTGGTGTGGACTACTGACGGCAGGCTGCGAAGGCCCTTAGTAAACCGGAACGCTGGCATCCACCTCCTGGGACCAGGCATTGATGCCTCCGGTCACATTGATGGCGTCAATCCCTTGTTGCGCCAGCAACTCCACCGCACGGGCTGAACGGCCACCCAATTTGCAGTGCACATAGATCGCTCTTGTGCCGGCAAGGCTGCGCACAGTCTCCACACCTTCACCGCTTTCAATCCTGGCGAGGGGCACCAAGTGCGCACCTTCGATCACCGCCACATCGGCTTCAGCGGGATTGCGAACATCGATCAAAACCCACTCGGAACTCTGGGCCATCAGGGCACTGAGCTCGCGCACGGAAATGCTGTTCACCGCTGTCGACTCCTTGCCGCGCTTGGTCCCAGCGGCATTGCAGAACGCTTGATAGTCAACCAGGCCGGTGATCGGTGACCGGGCCGGTCGGCGCTGGAGCCGAAGCTCCCGGAAGCGCATCGACAAGCCATCCACTAACAGAAGACGTCCATCCAAAGGGTCACCGATCTCGGCAAGAACCTTGATCACTTCAGTGGCCTGAATCAGGCCGATCAGCCCAGGCATCACGCCCATCACACCACCATCAGCGCAAGAGGGGACGAGACCCGGTGGAGGTGGTTCGGGCACCAGATCGCGATAGTCAGGTGACGCGGGTCCAAGGTTGAACACGCTCACCTGCCCTTCGAAGCGTTGCACCGAGCCATAGACCCATGGTTTGTTCAGCAGAGCGCAGGCATCGCTAATCAAGTAACGCGTAGGGAAGTTGTCGGAACCATCGACCACCAAGTCATGGTCCGTGATCAGATCCAGGGCATTCATGGCGGTGATCCGGCAGCGATGCTCGACCACCCGGCAATGAGGGTTGAGATCAAGCAACCGCTGACTGGCCGATTGTGCTTTCGACTGACCAACCGTTCCCTCACCATGAATCACCTGACGTTGCAGATTGGACACCTCCACACAGTCGTCATCGACGATGGCGATCCTGCCGATGCCCGCTGCCGCGAGATACAGAAGCAGTGGAGAGCCAAGTCCACCGGCGCCGACACAGAGCACCGATGCAGCTTTCAATCGTTTCTGACCCTCAACACCCAATTCCGGCAAGGTGAGGTGCCTGGCATACCGCCCCCGCTCATCTGAGCTGAGATCGACTTGGACTTGAGGTTCCGTCATCACCAAGGCAAGAGGAATTGGGCTGAGCGGGGATGGTCTGGCAGGTCACCAGCGGCAGTGCGTGCACAGCATCCGGTGAAGGTCCCTGGAGCCACCATGCCGCGAGACCGCCCCTGCCGGCATCGATCAGCATCACACCAGCGGCAGCAGCCCATCGACGATCGACGGCACTGGGCACCGGCTCACCGCCTGGATGGGAATGCGCACTGCCCAGCACCTGCCAACCACGGGCTCTTGCCCAGCGTTGTGCTGCGATTTGCTCACGTGGATCGAGCGCAAATCGCGAGCATCGTGATGGCACCGCTTGGGAATCGGCAGCACCGTTGCAGTCCAGTTCCGAAAAGCCAAAAAGCCCAGGGATCCACACGTTGCAACAAGGCCACACCTGACGAACCGACCACTCTGAAGACGACTCGCCGATCAGGAGGGCGCAACCTTCCTCGGGTGCTACGGCCTCAAGAGAAGACCTGAGAATCATCAGACACTCCACATCGATGCAGAGCTGCCATGGCATTCGACTGAGCTTGCCGATATTGTCTCGGAGTATTAAATCCATGCCAAGGCGTCATGAGCGACGAAACCACCACTCAGGCGACCGAGACCACCGGTAGCACTGACACCGTCGATTTTGCTGAACGCTACAAAGACATTCTCGGCAAGGTGAATGAAACCCTTGACAAAGTCGACTGGAGTCAAGCTGGACGCATCGGCAAAGTTGTCGGGATTTTTGCCGCGGTGATCGTTGCTCAGATCCTGATCAAAGGCATTCTTGACACCATCAATTTGCTTCCGGTTGTGCCCGGCCTACTCGAGCTGCTCGGCGTGGTGGTCGTCGGTCAGTGGAGCTGGAAAAACCTCACCACAAGCGACAAGCGCAGTGCTCTGGTCACCCGGATCCAATCCCTGCGTCAAGAGTATCTGGGCTGAATCCCTGCGCTGATGAGAACGCATCGCGTTCGCTCAGAGCCAATCACGCCGCAACTCCTTGAGGATGTTGCGGCTTTGTTGTTGGTACCCGCCACCAAACAGATTGGCGTGATTCAGCACGTGGTAGAGGTTCAACACCTCAATCCGCTGCTCAGCCCCGTCATCCAGAGGCCATTCCTGCTGATATCCCTCCCAAAACCGACGAGTGAATCCACCAAACAGTTGTGTCATGGCCAGATCGACCTCACGGTCGGCCCACCAACTTGCTGGATCAATCAAGAGTCCACGGCCGTCTTCAAGGACTGCTGCATTGCCGGCCCAGAGGTCTCCATGCACTAGGCACGGTTGTGGCGCATGCCGGTTCAACCAATCCATCACAGGTGAAAGCAACGACTCCCAATCCGTTTCAACGAGACCCCAATCACGCGCCAATTCCAACTGAGGGCGCAGACGCAATTGTGTGAAGGCCTCTCCCCAGGACTCACACCAGCCACCCGGTTGAGGCCCAAGGCCAATGAAACCGTCCTGAGCCCAGCCGAAGCGACGGGGATTCGATTGGGCTGATCTGCGATGCAGTCGAGCCAAGCCACGACCAAGCTGAAACTGATCACCGCGCCCTGAAGGCCACCAGGCCATCACGAGGGCGGAGCGTGAACCCAAGCGCAGACAAGCAAGCACTTGAGGAACTTCAATCAACTTGGGATCGGCCCATTGCCGCAACGCCGCCAATCCCGACTGCTCAGCAATCAGCTGGTCTGGCCGCGCCAGCTTGACGAACAGTGCCTCGCCATCACTGAGCATCACGCGCCAACTGGTGCCGACACTTCCACCACCCACAGGACTGAGATCCATGATCTGCCGACCGGCCAGCAGATCGCCTGCCGCCATGAGGGCCTGCTCCAGCTCGTCCCGCATCCACGCTGATCGGTCGCTGCTGCCAGCATGACGTGATCAAAAACAATGACGGAGGCTGCCGCGGATGGACGCCAGCCAGGATGTGATCGTGATCGGCGGGGGGATTGCCGGCCTCACGGCCGCAGCCCTTCTTGCCCATGAGGGGATCGGAGTCACCTTGCTGGAGTCCCACCATCAGCTGGGTGGATGTGCGGGCACCTTCCGACGGGGGCCCTACACCTTCGATGTCGGCGCCACGCAGGTGGCCGGACTGGAACCGGGTGGCAGCCACGCTCGATTGTTCCACCACCTGAACATCACCCCCCCAGTAGCCAAGCGACTCGACCCAGGTTGCGTGGTGGACCTGAACGACGGCTCAGCGGCCATCCATCTCTGGCACGACCCTCAGCGCTGGCATCAGGAGCGTGAAGCGCAGTTCCCCGGCACTGAACGGTTCTGGCAGCTTTGCAGCTGGATTCATCAGCAGAACTGGCAGTTCGCCGCCGCTGATCCTGTGCTTCCCGTACGCAGCGGCTGGGATCTCAATCGAACGCTCGCAGCGCTGCGGCTGGGGAATCTGATCAGCGCCCCTCTCGGCCTGCTAACGGTGGGCGACCTCTTGCGATTAACAGGTTGCGGCGAGAACCAACGGCTGCGCCGCTTTCTCGACCTGCAGCTGCGCCTTTATTCCCAGCAGCCCTGTGACCGCACGGCAGCGCTCTACGGCGCCACGGTGCTGCAGATGTGTCAGGCCCCACTGGGACTCTGGCACCTGCAGGGTTCCATGCAGAGTCTCAGCGAAAGCCTCCAAAGCGCCATCGAACGCGACGGTGGCAAGGTGCTGCTGCGCCATCGAGTCACGGGATTACGACGCCATCCAGAGGGTCCCGGATGGAGTGTCCATGTGGACCTGCCGGATGGATCCAAGCCAAGCCTCCACGCCAGCGATGTGATCTGCAGCCTGCCTCCCCAGAGCCTGCCGGCTCTCTTACCTGACCCCGGCCTGATGCCGGAAACCTACCGACGCCACCTGGAGACTCTCGACGCACCCAGTGGCGCCATTGTTTTTTACGGAGCACTGGAGCGTCGACACCTGCCTTCAAACTGTCCAGGCCATCTGCAGCGCGATCAAGCCTCACCTGGTTCTCTGTTTCTTTCCGTGAGCCATGACGGTGACGGCCGAGCCCCAGCAGGTCGAGCCACCGTGATCGCCAGCGTGTTTACCTCCCCGCAGGGATGGCACACCATGGACGAGGAGGCCTATCAGAGCCGTAAACAGAATCTGCTCGCCACCATTCGAAAGGGGGTCAACGCAGCGCTTGATCTGCCCGATCAAGCCTGGCTGCATCAAGAACTGGCCACACCCCGCGGCTTCGCCCGATGGACCGGTCGACCGCAGGGCATCGTGGGTGGCCTTGGGCAAAGTCCTGACCGTTTCGGCCCCTTTGGCCTGGCCAGCCGAACACCGGTGGCCAATCTCTGGCTGTGCGGAGATTCCATTCACCCTGGCGAGGGGACCGCGGGCGTGAGCCTGTCCGCACTGATGGCCTGCCGGCAGATGATGGCAGCGCGCGGACGGGAACTCAGCCTGACGCACTAGAGGACGGCGACGGACCGTTCAGGAACTGCGGTCGCAATGCTCGCGTGTTCTGGAGTTCCTGCTCCAACTGGGCCCAGTGACCGTTGAGGATCGCTTCCTCCAACTGTTCCAGACTCCAGCGATAAGCCGCGAGTGCCTTGAGCAAAGCGTCAGTGTTGCGTGAAGCCATGGCCGTTCCCAGAGCGGGATTACCGCCACCCACCCGGGTGGTGTCCGCAAAGCCGCTGGACGCCAACTGCTTGGCGAGCTCCCGCACGCGCGGGTCTCGTTCCTCGCCGACAGCACGCAACAAAGCAGCACTCACCATCACGGGCAGATGCGAAATCAGAGCAACGGCCTGGTCATGGATGAGCGGATCAGCCTGAATCCAATGCGCGCCAAGGGCCTCAGCCAGCCGCTGAATGTGCTGCGCAGCATCCATATCCGTGCCGGCCTCGGGGGTTCCAACCCAAGGACGTCCACGAAACAGCCCGGCGCAACCGGATTCCACACCGGACTCCGCGGTTCCAGCCATCGGATGCGACGCCACAAACCGGGGATGCCGATTTCTCCAGACATGAAGCACCGGGCCTTTCACAGACCCCACATCGGTCACGGCGGCGGCGTCCGGCAGCGCCTTCACCAGCAACTGCGGAGGGTCCAAGAGAGCCTCCATGGGAAGCGCCAGTACCACCACATCACAACCTTGTAGGCAGGCGGGATCGCAACTGACGGCATCAACTAGACCCCTTGCCATTGCCCTCTCGGCGGTGCTGGCGCGATGAACGAGTCCCTGCACAGGCACACCAAGAGCGCGCAAATCAAGGGCGATCGAACCGCCGATCAAACCAAGACCGACCACACCCACACGGCTGATGTTCAGTGATCGAACCCGCCCGTCGTTCATGCCCACCCTGCACAAGCCATCCATGTTGCTTGGCCGTCAACCGTGAAGGAACAGCTCAGCGTGAACCAACCAGCAGGTAAACGCTTCTTAGGGTGGCGCGCATGCTGGAAGTTCAGGCCCATCAGCAGCTGAAGCACCTCCTCAGGGGGAGCGAAGGGCACTGGGAACACGAGCTGACGCTCAGCCGCCTGGTGGGACGCAGCCTGCGCCGCGGGGATCGAACCCGGATCCAACTATCAGCTGGCAGCAACGATCGTTGGTGGCTGGCCTTGATGGTGCCCCTGGCCCTGCAAAGCCGTCACACGGTGTTGGTGCTGGACACCCTGCAACAACAGCGATTGCTTCAGGTTGAACGCCCTCGACTGATGGAGAGCGGCATCCGAATGAGTTGCTGGACCGACGATGCTCCCCCGCCAGGAGATCAGCTCTGGCTGGTGACCCCGCAGCAGCTGGTCAATCTGCATGGCGCCGGCAGGCTGAGGCCCGAAGACCATCTGGTCATCCCGGCGGCAGAAACCCTGGCGTCGCGACTTCGCCTGGCCATGGCCATGCAGATCGACTCCATGCACTGGGAACAATTGCGCACAGCCTTTCCCGCAGCAAGGGAAGGCTTATTGGAACTGCACGAACGTCTCACCCGCCAGGTGGTCTCCTGCGGAACAGGTGCAGACCGTGATGTCGTCATGCCTGAGAGCGCTCTGACGCTGGTGCGGGATCTCCTGCAGTTGTTGGGTTCCACGCCCGCACCCTGGTGCGACCTGATGGCACTTGACCAGTCGTCCTGCGCCAGCTGGGCCAGCTGGAATGCAAAAACTCTGCAGTGGAGCTGGCATCTTCAACCCCTGGAACCGCTGCAATCTCTCGAGCGGATGTTCAACACGCATCCCTGGACATTGCTGCATGGAGACGGAGGCTGTCGCCGCCATGGCGACTCCACTGAAACGTCTGACGATGCACTGCACATCGATCTTCGCGACGCCCCGCGAGCTGAACCGATCCCGCTCTATTTGCCGAGACGTCAGCCACTCCCCAACACAGAGATTTATTCCAGCCACCTGCTGGAACAAAGTCGACGTTTAATCCTCGGTCGCACAGGTGTCACTGTTGTGCTGCTCGACCCGCCAGGTATGCGCCAGCGCCTTTGCAGTGAACTTGCGGCGGAGTTCGGCAGTCGAGTCACTCTGGAAAGCACCGCACCCGAAGTGAATGGGGTGATCTGCTGCCGCTGGAGTTGGTGGCTCGACCATCAGCAACAACTTCCGGCCCCGGATCAACTGATCGCTGCGATGCTTCCGATTGCCAGCCTGGAAGAACCACTAACAGCTGCTCGCGTGGAGTCGCTCAAGCGTCAAGGCAAGGACTGGTTCAGGACCCTGCTGCTCCCGGAAGCCTTGACGAAACTCACACCCGCCATTGCCCCGCTCCGGCAAAGCGGTGGCCGGCTGGCCATGCTCGATGGACGTGTTCGTGGACGCAGCTGGGGAGAACAGGTTTTGCGTGCCATGGAACCCTGGGAGCCGTTGCAGAGATTGCGACCGGAGTAAGCATCACTTCTAGGCTGCTCTTGAGATGGATCTCATGTGATGGGTGAAGCCCGCCGTCGTGCAAGCCAAGGACTCCCCCCGCGGCAACGCAAACCAGACCCAAAGGAGGCCGAACGTTTTATCGCCTGGCTACCCCTCACCCGCGCCCAGGGCGCTCAGTTCGTCGACATCACCACACGAGGCGCCTGGATCGGCATTGGTGCACTGGTGGTGCTTTGGATCGTGGTGCGCTTTATCGGTCCTGCTGCAGGCTGGTGGACTTTGGCTGACATGCCCTGAAGCGGACAAACACCACTGAACGCTGAAAATCAAAAGAAAACCTTTAGAGTTTGTTTGCTCTGGGGGCCGCTGTCCGTGTTTCTCCGACTATCCGAGCAGTACCGCTCGGTCGTTCAAGACTTGGTGATGAGCCTGCAGGCTTTGGCTTCCAGCCTGAAGAAAGAAGGAATCACAGCAACGTGTTACGTCTGCGACGACGGTGAGGGCCGCAATGGGAGCGGCGCCTCGTTCATGGCTGAGCTCGGCGACCAACACATGGTGCGATTCCTGGTGTCCGATTTCGGCATCAGCTGGGTTGAATCACGCAATGGACGAGAGCTGGTGAAATTCGAAGGCGCAGAAGCCATTCAGGAACTTCAACGCATTGCCAGCAATCTCCAGGGAAGCCGCCGAACCACCAGCTCCCCTGAGTCCCTTCAAGGGTGATTAGGCGGCACCCTTGACTGACGGAGCAGTGTCTAACTTGGCTGCAGGCTTGGATGCTGCAGAGCGCGCAGCCGCTGCCAGTGGTCGCATGGAGTTGGAGGTAACTTCCGAGCCTTCCGTCAACTTCTGACGCACCACCACTTCAATGGCCTCCTTGGCCTCAGGGTTTTGCTCCAGCCAGCCGATCGTGTTGTCACGACCCTGACCAATGTTGTCGCCTTCATAGCTGTACCAGGCGCCTTTACGGGTGACGACACCGGTTTCTTCAGCGAGGTCGAGCAGACAGCCAAGCGTGCTGATCCCCCGGCCGAAGAGAATGTCGAATTCTGCGATGCGGAAGGGCGGGGCCACCTTGTTTTTGGCCACCTTCACCTTGGCCCGGATGCCGTATTCCTCTGTTCCACGCTTGAGCGTCTGAATGCGGCGGATATCAAGACGTACCGAGGCGTAGAACTTGAGCGCGTTGCCACCGGTGGTGGTCTCTGGGTTGCCGTAGGTCACACCGATCTTCAGGCGCAACTGGTTGAGGAAGATCACGGTGCAACCGGATTTACCGATGTTGCCGGTGATCTTCCGCATCGCCTGGCTCATCAGGCGGGCCTGACTGCCCACCGCCAGATCACCCATTTCTCCTTCAATCTCGGCCCGGGGCGTGAGAGCCGCAACGGAGTCAACCACCACGATGTCGACGGCAGCAGAACGCACGAGCTGATCAACGATCTCCAGAGCCATCTCGCCGGTGTCAGGCTGCGAGACCAGCAGATTTTCAATATCAACGCCGAGCGACGCTGCATAAACCGGATCGAGCGCATGCTCGGCGTCGACGAAGGCCGCAACACCACCCCTGCGCTGCACCTCAGCGATGGCATGAAGAGTGAGCGTCGTTTTACCGGAGCTCTCGGGGCCATACACCTCGACCACACGGCCTTTGGGATACCCACCACCCAAGGCAAGATCAAGCGTGAGGGCACCGGTGGAGATGGTTTCAACCCGCATCCTGGAGGCATCTCCAAGGCGCATGATTGAGCCCTTGCCGAAGTTGCGTTCGATCTGACCGAGCACAAGGTTGAGCGCTTTATCGCGCTCACCCGGGCGGACATCTCCGCCGGAGGATTGGGAGGTTTTCACGTCGGCAGGCATGGCTTAGACAGTTAAAGAGCAGAAGGACGTCGCAAGCAGCTGATCAGGACGGCGGTGGAACCGACGTCGCGGTGAGATCAGACACCGGACAAACCATCCAGTGCCCTGAATCAGGCCATCCGTCTCACGTAGTACAGGTGTACGTTATCGAATCAGTGCCATTCCGCCAAGGGGGACGCGAAGCAATCTCGGCTCAGCAGGCGAATGCCGTTGGGAAGCTGTTGAGAATCGGTGGGTTGCAGATAACCCCAGCTGACAAGCCAGCACGGAAGCGCCTCCAGACCTTCGGTGGCACGGACGGTCTCCAGGGTGGGACGACGATCTTCCACAAATCCGCGCAGATGCCACTCCTCAGCCAGGCGCAACAGCACCTGAGGCTTCGGGCCCGACTCATGACCATCGAGACGGGCAGGCACGAGCCCCATTCCGGCCAGTAGCTCCGCGGTGAACGCCTTTCCCTTCGTGGTGAGCACGGACCAAGCAATGCCCTCTTCAGCCAGGGCCTTCAAACGCTCGGGAACATTGGGATACGGCTGATGCAGAGCAAGCCAGCCGTCGCGATCAGCCCGAACCGCATTGGCGCGCACAACTTCCAGGGTTGTTTGCAGCAATGAAGGCTCCCAGCCGAATCGAGCAAGTGCGGCTTTGCACTGTCGGTTGTAATCACCCACGAACGCCATCACACCGCGTTGCTGCAGGGGCCCATCCGCTTCCGAGATCAGTGCAGCCATCAGCACCATCTCCCAGCCCTGATGGATCCAGGGCCTGAGCTGGCGGAACGACTCAGGAATGCTCTCCTGGAGGGATGCTTGGGGCTGCAGCGTCAACAACGCCCGCCTGGCACTCCACCAGTATTCCTGCATGCCATCCACAATCACCCCGTCAAAATCAAAGACCAGGAGTTCGGCAGAGAGCACCGTGAGAAAGAAAAAACTGGGCCGCTAGGATTCGAACCTAGGAATGGCGGGACCAAAACCCGCTGCCTTACCACTTGGCGACGGCCCATTGATTCCAGATTTGCGGCTCCCTGCGGAGCGCAAAACCGGGGTTCAAATAGTTACCCACAGCAGAGTGACCTTCGTCAATCCGCAGTAGCCAACAACGGAAGAGTCAGGGGGGAAAAACCCTGAGCCTGCGCTGATCCGAAGGACCATAAACATCACTGCTCAAGCTGTAGCGAGACACCAGGTCTGCCTGCATCTGCAAGACGGCTTCGCTGCGTGGGAGCAACTCCACAGGTCGTCCCTCCGGCATCACAATCTGCTCAACCGCCAGACGGCATTCCTCAAGCGCCGCCAAGGCATCACCGTGATCCGATGAGGCGGCTGCGGATGCAGGATCTTGATCGGAGGTGGCGCTGAGCCGACGACTGAGCAAACGCTCCAGAGCCCGTTCCACCTGGGCGAGCGAATCCGACTTAATCACCAAGATCGGCACACCGGCCTCTCGAGCCTGACGCCGCAGGGCGGGCTGACGACCGAGCCCCTGTCGGACGCTGAGGAGCACGTCTGCATCGGCCAGATCGTCCACCGCCAGCACGGGCCATCGATGGCAGCGCACAGCTTCCTCGAGGCGCTGTCGACTGAGCCCACAGCAGAGCACCTGCAGGTCAGCGGCCATCTTGGTTGGGGGCTCAGTCGCAACAGCGTCGCGGGCCGTTGGCTGAGCGGCACCTTCAACTGCAGGCGATTCACCTGCGCGACCGGTGCTGTTGCGACCTTGCCTGGGGTCGGGCATTGGAACCACAGCGAGGGCTGGACGGCGCTGCGGCGGCCGGAGCTCGGACGGATCAGACACCACCAAGCGCACTTGGCCGTTCTCAAGGAGTTCACGCTGCTGAGGCCTGGGATTCTGGCCACGCAACAGCAAATCCACCGTGCGTCCCACGTCCTCATGCACAGCCCAGCGGTCACGACTGTGCATCTCCACCGCCAGAGGGAAGGTCGGCTCTGCGGCTCGCTCAAGCACAGTCTTCTGAGTCCGACGGCGCCGGGCCTCCTCATCACCAAGCGTCACGGACTCAATTCCCCCGATCAAATCGCAAAGCGTTGGGTTCTTGATCAAATTGGCGAGCGCATTGCCATGGGCTGTGGCCACCAACATCACGCCGCGCTCAGCGATGGTGCGGGCTGCTTGGGCTTCCAGTTCCGTGCCGATTTCATCAATGACGATGACCTCAGGCATGTGGTTTTCCACCGCTTCGATCATCACCTGATGTTGAAGCTCGGGTCTGGCCACCTGCATCCGGCGTGCGCGGCCGATGGCGGGATGCGGAATATCACCATCGCCGGCGATCTCATTGCTGGTGTCGATCACCACCACGCGTTTCTGCAGGTCATCCGCAAGCACCCTTGCGATTTCGCGTAATGCCGTGGTCTTGCCTACCCCCGGGCGACCCATCAGCAAAAGCGAACGTCCGGTGTCCAACAGATCCCGGACCATGGCAACCGTGCCGAACACAGCACGACCAACCCTGCAGGTGAGGCCGATCACCTCACCACGGCGATTGCGCATCGCACTGATGCGATGCAGGGTTCTCTCAATGCCAGCACGGTTATCGGCACCGAACTGACCGACACGATTCACCACCTCCTCCAGATCCTGACGCTCAAGACAACGGCTGCCCAGCTCAATCGAGCGTCCGGGATAACGCGCCTCAGGAACCCGGCCCAGATCCAGCACCACCTCGAGGAGCTGATCGCGCCGCTCCTCAGGTTCAAGCGCGTCCTGCACCATGGCTGGCAACAGCTCCAGCAGGCGCTTCAGGTCATCGGTAATTCGCTCGGTGCTCATGGTCGAAGGCCCATGGCAAATCGGATCACCTCCGCCTTCTAGCAGGACTCAGGCTGCTGCTGAGGTGTCAAGCCACGGGCCAGCCAGGGATCCACCAGGCTGCGGGCCAGCTTGAGAGCCTTGGACCATCCCTCAGGCCAGTCACGGAGACTGCATCGACGCACCTCTGCCTCCTGCAGAAGAGGCTGCACCAGTGCACGTGCCCGGCCACCAAAAGCAATGCCGGCAGGACCATGGCTGCGCGGAATGCCAAGACCATCCAACAACGCGAGTGTGGCTGCATTGGTTCCTCCCGCAAGCTGAAGAGGCCCTGGCGGCGCGCTGGTGCGCACCTGTTGCCAAAGCCGCAGAGCAGCCCTCGCAGTACCGAGGCCGACATCACCGCTCATCGGGCGCCCATCCAGTTGCCAGAGGGGTTTCAAAGCCAACCGTCGCAGAACCTGATGGCGCCCCCAAAGCTCTCGAATCAAGTCGTCGGGTTTCAAGCCATGCCCCTCGAGTCCACAACTCACAGCGAGCCGTCGCAACGGAATCGAAGCAGCGACGACTTGATCCACCGTGCGTTGAAAGTCATCCAAACGCCCAGGAGCGGTGTGGATCTCCAAGGCATCCGGACGCAACTGCTCCAACACGGACCCAAGGTCCTGAAGACCGACGCGATGATCCGAGGTGCCGATCAGCCCGAGCGGGCAGGCGGGGAGACAGCGCCCGCAGCCATAGCAACGATTCCGAACCACTCCCGTGTTCGCATCAATGGCGTCCGCAGGACACACCGCCTCGCAGGGCCTCGGGCAATCCAAAGGACAGAGAGAAGGGTCAAACGCAGCTTTACGGAAATGGGCATCAGCACCATCACTGACGCTGACCATCAACCATGGACGGTGGCCGGTGCGCTCCAAAGCCCATTGGAGACCGAGGCGCGCCGCTCGCACCACGGCAACATCTGCCGCCACATCTACACAGTGGACACCTGCAACGGCATAGAGGGCACAGAGATCGGCAATGGAAGCCAGGTCTTGATTGCTGGCGCCGCAAATCAACTTGACCCATCGCCCCTGCGCCAGAGCGTCATCACCAGAAAGGCAGGTACCGCTGGTTGTCAATGAAAAGGAGGGTCAGACCCCGAGAAGCTGACTCAGAGGTTGCCAACGAAGACTTCTGGCCCCACCCATCTCCACCACAATCTTTAAACGAGGCTCACGGCGACAGAGATCGCACAGCGACAGCAGCTCCGAACGCGACAGCACCTGACCCTCCAACAACCAGAGAACTACAGGCTTGTCCCCGAGCAACACTTCGCCGAGCTGAGGGATCACCTCTTGAACTTCCCCGACGGCGGCACCTCGGCCAACGCTCTGATGACCAAGATGGGGCGGTCGGATGCCGTGCTTCTGGAGGAGGAAGACCTCAGGATCACCAAGGCCTCGAGCGGAGGTGATCTGCGTGCGATAACCGGCGGCACGAAGGCGTCGCAGCAGTCGTGTCTCCGCACCGCCCTCAAGGGGGGCATGAACCGCCATCACTCCAGCCGACTCCAGTTCACGGCGGAAGCCCCGACCTGAAAGCAACAACGGCATGGATTTAATTCAGATGGTGGGGAGTCTGGCAGTAGAAGCGAGGGCTAGGGAATCAGGAACCCCGTGGTGTAGTGTTTTTGTTTGCTCTGTCGATCTGTGCCCGTCCGCTAGCCGGGCCTCCAGTACGACGAGCAGGTCCGGCGATTGCGCCGGATCCACAGGCCAGAGCAGCTCAACGAACTTGTTCGATGCGCTGCCGGGAAACTACCGATCCTCCTGATCGGGCAAGTCCCAGCCAGCTGATTCGCTCGCTAGCCCCAATCCGAAACGCCAGAACGGCTTCGTTCTGCGATTTCGGTCATGACTGCGTCCAATCGATCAGCGCCCTTCAGGCCGTCATTTCTGCAGCGTTCAGCCGCAGCAATGAAGGTTGTCCACGCTGGCGTCATTACCTCCCATGTCCATCGGCATCCTTGGGAAGAAGCTGGGTATGTCCCAGTTCTTCGATGAGCAAGGCAAAGCCGTCCCGGTCACCTTGATCGAGGCGGGCCCTTGCCGGATCACCCAACTCAAGACAACAGAAACTGACGGCTATGAGGCCGTCCAGATCGGCTTTGGCGAAACGCGCGACAAGCTGGTCAACAAGCCCGCTAAGGGTCACCTCGCCAAGTCAGGTGATGGGGTGCTCCGTCATTTGCGTGAGTACCGCGTCGACGACCTGAGTGGTCTCGAGCTGGGTGGCGCCATCACCGTTGGTGATTTCGAAGCCGGCCAGAAGGTTGACGTCAGTGGCGACACCATGGGCCGAGGCTTCGCTGGTTATCAGAAGCGCCACGGTTTCAGCCGTGGCCCGATGACGCACGGTTCAAAGAACCACCGCGAACCTGGTTCGACCGGTGCAGGCACCACGCCTGGACGGATCTATCCCGGCAAGCGGATGGCAGGCCGCTACGGCGGAAAGAAGACCACCACACGCGCTCTGACCATCCTCAAAGTGGACAGTGATCGCAATCTGCTCGTGGTCAAAGGCTCTGTGCCCGGCAAGCCCGGCTCACTGCTGAACATCCGTCCCGCCAATCGCGTGGGTGCCAAGCCCGCCAAAGGAGGTAAGTGATGGCCAATTGTGTTGTTCGTGATTGGCAGGGAAAGGAAGCGGGCAAAGCTTCCCTGGACCTGAAGGTGGCCAAAGAATCCACCGCCCTCGACCTGATGCATCGCGCTGTTCTGCGTCAGCAGGCTCACAGCCGTCAGGGCACTGCCAGCACCCTCACCCGCTCGGAAGTGCGCGGTGGCGGTCGCAAGCCCTACAAGCAGAAGGGCACCGGCCGCGCTCGTCAGGGTTCGATCCGCACCCCCTTGCGTCCCGGTGGCGGCATCGTGTTCGGTCCGAAACCCCGCAGCTACAACCTTGCGATGAATCGCAAGGAGCGTCGTCTGGCCCTGCGCACAGCGCTGATGGCTCGCCTGGATGACGTCACCGTGGTGAAGGATTTCGGCACGTCCCTCGAAGCCCCCAAGACTCGCGAAGTCCTCGACGCATTGGGTCGCCTGGGCATTGCGGCTGACGCCAAGGTGCTGATCGTTCTCACATCACCGTCTGAAGCGGTTCGCCGCTCTGTGCGCAACCTTGAGAAGGTGAAACTGATCGCTGCTGATCAGCTCAACGTCTTCGATCTGCTCCACGCCAACGCACTGGTGCTTGGCGAAGAGGCACTTGCAACCATCCAGGAGGTTTACGGAGATGACTGAGCGCTTCACCGCACGCCTCGCGGATGTGATCCGCAGGCCTCTGATCACAGAAAAAGCCACCCGTGCACTGGAACAGAACCAGTACACGTTCGAGGTGGACCCTCGGGCCGCCAAGCCTGACATCAAAGCGGCTGTCGAACAGCTGTTCGACGTCAAGGTCATCGGCGTTAGCACCATGAATCCTCCCCGCCGCAGTCGCCGGGTCGGCCGTTTCGCCGGCAAGCGTGCTCAGGTGAAGAAGGCCGTGGTGCGCCTAGCCGAGGGCAACTCCATCCAACTCTTCCCTGAGTCCTGAGGGGTCTGAAACGTCATGGCAATCCGTACCTTCCGCCCCTACACCCCCGGAACCCGCACCCGGGTGGTCACCGACTTCAGTGAAGTCACCGGCCGCAAGCCGGAACGTTCCCTCGTGGTGGCCAAGCACCGCCGCAAAGGGCGTAACAACCGCGGCGTGATCACCTGCCGCCATCGTGGTGGCGGTCACAAGCGGCAATACCGCATCGTCGATTTCCGGCGCAACAAGCACGGCGTCCCCGCCAAGGTGGCAGCCATTCACTACGACCCGCATCGCAATGCGCGTCTGGCCCTGCTCTTCTACGCCGATGGCGAGAAGCGCTACATCCTTGCTCCTGCAGGAGTGGCCGTTGGTCAAACCGTAGTGTCCGGTCCTGAAGCACCGATCGAAGTTGGCAATGCAATGCCGCTCTCGTCCGTGCCTCTCGGTTCCAGCGTTCATTGCGTCGAGCTGTATGCCGGACGCGGTGGACAAATGGTGCGAACGGCAGGCGCCAGCGCTCAGGTGATGGCAAAAGAGGGTGATTACGTCGCTCTCAAGCTGCCCTCAACCGAGGTACGCCTCGTTCGTCGTGAGTGCTACGCCACGCTCGGCGAGGTCGGCAACTCAGAGATCCGCAACACCAGCCTGGGCAAAGCGGGTCGACGTCGTTGGCTCGGCCGCCGTCCTCAGGTGCGAGGCAGCGTGATGAACCCCTGCGATCACCCCCATGGTGGTGGTGAGGGTCGGGCACCCATCGGCCGATCTGGCCCGGTGACCCCCTGGGGCAAACCTGCCTTGGGTCTGAAGACCCGCAAGCGCAACAAGCCGAGCAACAAGTTCGTCCTCCGGAAGCGTCGCAAGACGTCCAAGCGGAGCAGAGGCGGACGCGACTCCTGATGTTCATCACTGTTCTGCCGTTCGCCTAATCCGCCATGGGACGTTCACTTAAAAAAGGCCCTTTCATCGCTGACAGCCTGCTTCGCAAGGTTGAAAAGCAAAATGCAGCCGACGACAAGTCGGTGATCAAAACGTGGTCCAGGGCCTCCACGATCCTGCCGATGATGATCGGCCACACCATCGCCGTTCACAACGGACGCACCCACGTGCCCGTGTTCGTGACCGAGCAGATGGTGGGTCACAAACTGGGCGAATTCGCGCCCACCCGCACCTTCAAGGGCCACATCAAAGACAAAAAAGGAGGCCGCTGAGACCATGACAACGTCATCCCCAACGGCAACCACTGCCCAGGCCCACGGCCGCTACATCCGCGGTTCCGTGTCCAAGGTGCGGCGGGTGCTCGATCAGATCCGCGGTTGCAGCTATCGCGACGCGCTGATCATGCTCGAGTTCATGCCCTATCGCTCCACTGGTCCCATCACCAAGGTTCTGCGCTCTGCAGTGGCCAATGCCGAGCACAACCTCGGTCTTGATCCCTCCACCCTGGTGATCTCTGAAGCGAGCGCCGACATGGGCCCTGCCATGAAGCGCTATCGGCCCCGTGCCCAAGGCCGGGCTTACCAGATCAAAAAGCAGACCTGCCACATCAGCATTGCTGTGGCAGCCAAGACCGACTCCTGACCCCCGAGCACACCGACTGATGGGACACAAAATCCATCCAACCGGCTTACGCCTGGGGATTACCCAGGAGCACCGGTCCCGCTGGTACGCACCCAGCAAGAGCTATCCGAGCCTCCTCCAAGAGGATGACCGGATCCGCAAGTTCATCCACAAGAAGTACGGCTCCGCCGGCATCAGCGACGTGCTGATTGCTCGGAAAGCCGATCAACTTGAAGTGGAGCTCAAGACTGCACGTCCCGGCGTCCTCGTGGGCCGCCAGGGCAGTGGCATCGAAGAGCTGCGCTCTGGCATTCAGAAGACCGTCGGCGACCGCAACCGTCAGGTGCGGATCAATGTGGTCGAGGTGGAGCGTGTGGACGCTGATGCCTTCCTGCTTGCTGAGTACATCGCTCAGCAGCTTGAGAAGCGCGTCGCCTTCCGTCGCACCATCCGCATGGCCGTTCAGCGCGCTCAGCGCGCCGGCGTTCTCGGCCTGAAGATCCAGGTCTCAGGACGTCTGAACGGTGCAGAGATCGCACGAACCGAATGGACGCGAGAAGGTCGTGTGCCTCTGCACACCCTTCGCGCCGACATCGATTACGCCACCAAGGTGGCCAGCACGACCTACGGCGTGCTGGGCATCAAGGTTTGGGTGTTCAAAGGCGAAGTGCTGGGTGATGACGCCCAGCAGCAGCTGCCTGTGGGGGCAACCCCGCGTCGACGGGCCGGTCGCAGGCCCCAACAGTTCGAAGACCGCTCCAACGAGGGGTGAACAGGAGGCCTGAACCATGCTGAGTCCAAAACGCGTCAAATTCCGTAAGCAGCAGCGCGGCCGCATGCGCGGTGTCGCCACTCGTGGCAACACCATCGCCTTCGGTCAATTCGCTCTGCAGGCCCAAGAGTGCGGCTGGATCACCTCCCGCCAAATTGAGGCCAGCCGTCGTGCCATGACCCGCTACGTCAAGCGTGGCGGAAAGATCTGGATCCGAATCTTCCCGGATAAGCCCGTCACCATGCGCCCTGCTGAAACCCGGATGGGTTCCGGTAAGGGCAACCCTGAATTCTGGGTTGCGGTGATTAAGCCCGGTCGGATTCTGTTCGAGATGGGCGGTGATGAAATCACCCCCGAAATCGCCAAGGAAGCCATGCGCCTCGCGCAATACAAGCTCCCTGTGAAGACCAAGTTCATCACCCTTGATGAACAGGAGCAGTCCTCCGGTGCCAAGGCCCCGGCAGCTGCTGCCGCCACCGTGGAGTCCTGACCATGGCCCGTTCCAACGCTTCCGAGCTGCGTCAACTCTCTGATGCAGACATCACCGACCAGATCAACGGACTCCGTCGCGAGCTGTTTGACCTGCGCTTCCAGCAAGCCACCCGGCAGCTGGCCAACACTCACCGTTTTAAGGAAAGCCGCCTCAAGCTGGCCCAGCTCCTGACGGTGCAGAAGGAGCGTCAAAGCTCCACCGCCTCCTGATCCTCCGTTTCATTCCCATGGCACTCAAGGAAAGGGTCGGCACCGTCGTCAGCGACAAGATGGACAAAACGGTGGTGGTGGCGGTGGAAAACCGCTTCCCCCATCCCATCTATCAAAAGACGGTGAGCCGCACCACCCGCTACAAGGCTCATGACGAGAACAACAGCGTTCGCGTCGGTGACCGTGTTCGCATCACCGAAACACGTCCGCTCAGCCGCCACAAGCGCTGGGCCGTGGCCGAAGTTCTCAGCCACAGCCCGAAAGCTGAGGAGGTCGCCAAGTGATCCAACAGGAATCGTTCCTCACCGTCGCTGACAACAGCGGCGCCAAGCGCATTCAGTGCATCCGTGTGCTGGGCACCAACCGTCGCTACGCCCACGTGGGCGATGTGATCGTGGCCGCCGTCAAAGACGCCATGCCCAACATGGGCGTGAAAAAGTCTGATGTGGTGAAGGCCGTGGTGGTCCGCACCAAGGCCACCCTGCGTCGCGACACCGGTAACTCGATCCGGTTCGACGACAACGCAGCTGTGATCATTAACGACGACAAAAACCCCAAGGGCACTCGCGTGTTCGGTCCAGTCGCTCGTGAACTGCGTGATCGCAACTTCACCAAAATCGTCTCCCTCGCACCGGAGGTGATCTGAAAATGGCAACTGCAACCCCCAAATCCGGCTCCTCGCAGCGCCTCAAGATGCGCCTGCGCAAGGGCGACACCGTTCAGGTGATCACCGGCAAGGACAAGGGCAAGACCGGAGAAGTTCTCCGCACCCTTCCCACCGAAAACCGCGTCATCGTCCAAGGCATCAACATGCGCACCCGGCATGTGAAGCCCACCCAGGAAGGTGAAAGCGGTCGGATCGTCACGGAAGAGGCTTCCCTGCACGCCTCCAACGTGATGCTCTATTCCACCGACAAGAAAGTGGCCAGCCGAGTCGAGCTGATCACTGACAAAGACGGCAGCAAGAAGCGCCGCCTCAAGAAAACCGGCGAAGTGATCGACTGATCATCTCGAACCGCCTTCTGACCAAGTCCAGAAGTTTCATCCCCCAGCCATGTCACTGAAACAGCGCTACAGGGAGACCATTCAGCCCAAGTTGCTGAAAGATCTGAGTCTCTCCAACGTCCACGAAGTTCCCAAGGTGTTGAAAGTCACCGTGAACCGGGGACTCGGCGAAGCCGCCGCCAATGCGAAGTCTCTCGAGGCTTCGGTGAACGAGCTCGCGCAGATCACCGGCCAGAAGGTCGTTGTGACCCGCGCCAAAAAAGCCATCGCCGGCTTCAAGATCCGCCAAGGCATGCCCATCGGCTGCGCCGTCACCCTGCGTGGCGATCGCATGTATGCCTTCCTGGAGCGCCTGATCAACCTGGCACTGCCCCGCATCCGCGATTTCCGCGGCGTGAGCCCCAAGAGCTTTGACGGACGCGGCAACTACACCCTGGGGGTGAGAGAGCAAATCATCTTCCCTGAAATCTCCTTCGACCAGATCGACGCCATCAGGGGCATGGACATCACAATTGTGACCACTGCCCGCACGGATGAAGAGGGCCGGGCCCTCCTCCGCGAGATGGGAATGCCATTCCGCAGCAACTGAGCCCTCCTCGGAAACCACCATGGCCAATCACGACCCTATTTCCGACATGCTCACCCGCATTCGTAATGCGAGTGAGAAACGTCACCAAAACACGAAAGTTCCCGCTTCCCGCATGTCGCGCAGCATCGCCAAAGTGCTGCAGCAGGAAGGCTTCATTGCCGAAATCAGTGAAGAAGGCGAAGGCGTCCACACCAGTCTGGTGCTGGAGCTGAAGTACAGCGGCAAGCACCGCCAGCCCACCATCCGCTCGATGCAGCGCGTGAGCAAGCCTGGCCTGCGCATCTACAAGAACACCCGCGGCCTTCCCAAGGTCCTCGGCGGACTGGGGGTGGCCATCATCTCCACCTCCAAGGGTGTGATGAGCGACCGCGACGCCCGCAAACAAGGCGTCGGCGGTGAAGTGCTCTGCTACGTCTATTGATCCGGAGCCGCAATCATGTCTCGTATCGGTAAATCCCCCATCCCAGTTCCCGACAAGGTGACCGTGAGCCTCGATGGCCTCGCCGTGACCGTGAAGGGACCCAAGGGCGAACTGAAGCGCACACTCCCCGATGGCGTGAGTGTCAATCAGGTGGACAACACCATCGTGGTGGCCCCCACCAGCACCAAGCGCACCTCTCGGGAGCGTCACGGCCTTTGCCGCACGCTGGTGGCCAACATGATCGAAGGTGTCAACAACGGCTACTCCAAGAAATTGGAAATCGTCGGCGTGGGCTCCAGAGCTCAGGTGAAAGGCAAGACGCTCGTCGTCAGCGCTGGCTACAGCCACCAGATCGAAATGTTGGCGCCTGAAGGCATCACCTTCGCGGTGGAGAACAACACCAACGTCACGGTCTCCGGCATCGATAAGGAGCTGGTGGGCAATGAAGCCGCCAAGATCCGCGCGATCCGCCCCCCCGAGCCTTACAAGGGCAAGGGCATCAAATACGCGGGCGAGCGCATCCTGCGCAAGGCAGGCAAGTCAGGCAAGAAGTAATCCACTGCCAGACACCCTTCCGCATTACCCACCATGTCGACCCTTTCCCGCAAACAACAGACACAGAAGCGCCACCGGCGCCTGCGTCGTCACCTCAGTGGCACAGCCGCGCGTCCCCGTCTGGCTGTGTTCCGCTCCAACAGTCACATCTACGCCCAGGTCATCGACGACGATGCGCAGAGCACTCTGTGCTCGGCATCGACCCTCGACAAAGACCTGCGCACCAGTCTCAAAGACACCAGCAGCACCTGCACCGCCTCTGTTGCCGTCGGTGAACTGCTCGCCAAACGTGCCCTGGCCAAGGGCATCCAACAGGTGGTCTTCGATCGCGGCGGCAACCTGTATCACGGCCGGGTGAAAGCCCTTGCCGACGCCGCCCGGGAAGCGGGCCTTCAGTTCTGATTCCTGCTTAACCCATGACCGATTCCAACCCTCAATCCAACTCCAACGCCGTCCCGGCAGCGTCCGACGTCCCTGCAGCGGCCGAAGGTCAGCAGCAGGAGCAGCGTCGTGGTGGTCGCGACCGTGGTGACCGCCGTGGCGGACGTCGCGGAGACCGCCGAAACCAGGAGCGTGACTCCGAATGGCAAGAACGGGTGGTGCAGATCCGACGTGTCTCCAAAACCGTGAAAGGCGGTAAGAAGATGAGCTTCCGCGCCATCGTTGTTGTCGGCAACGAACGCGGTCAGGTCGGCGTCGGCGTCGGCAAAGCCGGTGACGTGATCGGTGCCGTGCGCAAAGGCGTTGCTGATGGCAAGAAGCACCTCGTGAAAGTGCCTCTTACCCGTCACAACTCCATTCCGACGCTGTCCAACGGGCGTGACGGTGCTGCCAGCGTGCTGATTCGCCCTGCAGCTCCTGGTACCGGTGTGATCGCGGGTGGCTCCATCCGCACCGTGCTCGAACTGGCTGGCATCAAAAACGTGCTGGCCAAGCGCCTCGGCAGTAAGACACCCCTCAATAACGCCCGGGCTGCCATGGTGGCCCTGGACAGTCTCCGCACGCACAAGGAGACCGCCAAGGAACGGGGGATCTCCCTCGAGCAGATCTACTCCTGATTCCCCATGACTCTCCGACTCGACTCTCTCAAGGCCAATCAAGGTGCCCGTCGTCGCAAACTGCGTAAGGGTCGCGGCATTGCCGCTGGCCAAGGTGCGAGCTGCGGCTTCGGCATGCGCGGACAAAAGTCCCGCTCGGGCCGTCCGACCCGCCCCGGCTTCGAGGGTGGCCAGATGCCTCTCTATCGGCGCGTGCCGAAGCTGAAGCATTTTCCGCTGGTGAACCCCAAGAACTTCACCGTGGTGAATGTTTCAGCTCTAAGTGAACTCAAGGCTGGAAGCACCGTCAATCTCGATTCACTCGTGAAAGACGGCATTGTCACCAGCCCCAAGCACCCCTTGAAAATCCTCGGCAACGGGGAACTCAAGGCCAAGCTGACCGTTCAAGCCGCTGCCTTCACGGCCTCCGCACGGACCAAGATCGAAGCAGCTGGTGGCACCTGCGAACTGCTGGACTGAGATCCACACTGATCAATCTCCACAGATCTAAGGTCAAAGCCGTCCGCTGGGTCCCCTCCGCGGACGGCTTTGCTGCATCAAGCCCAACCCACACAATCTCTGTTCCATGCTCGTCAGTCGGGGACGCAACCCCAGCGCTGCTGAAGTCATTACCCAGCTGGTTCAGAACCCAGAGCTGAGAGGCCGGGTTCTCACCACGCTGGGATTGCTGATGTTGATTCGTCTCGGCATCTACATCCCGATGCCGGGGATCGACCGCATCGCCTTTCAGTCGTTCATCGAACAAGGTGGACAGCTGATCGGCTTCCTCGACATCTTCACCGGCGGAGGCATTTCGACGCTCGGTGTTTTCGCCCTCGGCATCCTGCCGTTCATCAATGCCTCGATCATCCTGCAGCTACTGACGGCTTCGCTGCCACAGCTGGAAGACCTGCAGAAAAATGAAGGGGAAGCAGGCCGGCGCAAACTGGCTCAGATCACGCGCTACGTCGCGCTTGGCTGGGGTCTGATTCAAAGCATCATCTTCGCGATGATCCTGCGGCCCTATGCCGTGGAAGGCCTGTCTGAATTGGTGTTTGTGGCCCAGACCGCTTTGGCTCTGGTGACGGGATCCATGGTCGTGATGTGGCTCAGTGAAGTGATCACCGAGCGGGGAATTGGTCAGGGCGCGTCCTTGGTGATTTTCCTGAACATCGTTGCGACCTTGCCCAAAGCCCTCGGTTCAACCATCGAAAAAGCGCAGACAGGCGATCGGAACGACGTTTTCGGCATCGTGATTCTTGTGCTGGTGTTCCTGATCACCATCGTGGGGATCATCTTTGTGCAGGAGGGGCAGCGACGTCTACCGATCGTGAGCGCCAAGCGCCAGGTCGGGGGTGGTGCTGTTCTTCCCAATCGTCAGAGCTATCTGCCGCTCAAGTTGAACGCTGGCGGCGTGATGCCAATCATTTTCGCGTCGGCACTCATTTTCCTGCCTCTCACCCTCGCCAATGTCAGCAACAACCCGTTCCTGATCAAAGCGGCCAGCGCCTTGAACCCCGGCGGCCCCAATGCGTGGATTTATGCCCTCGTGTTCTTTTCGCTGATTCTTGGCTTCTCCTATTTCTACGCCTCGCTGACGTTCAACCCCGTGGACGTGGCCAGCAATCTCAAGCGTGGAGGTGTGGCCATCCCGGGTGTACGCCCAGGCACCGCAACCGCGACTTACCTGGAGGGTGTGAAAAACAGGCTCACCCTGCTTGGAGGCTTATTCCTCGGAGCTGTGGCCATCATTCCCTCAGCCGTGGAGCGCGCCACTGGCGTGACCACCTTTCAGGGATTGGGTGCCACCTCATTGCTGATCCTCGTCGGTGTCGCGATCGACACGGCCAAGCAGGTGCAGACCTACGTGATCTCTCAGCGCTACGAAGGCCTCGTGCGCCAATAGATCCGACAACCACAGACCCTTTCCGACCAGTCTCTGAATTCCATGAAGCAACGCCTCCTCTTCGTTGGCCCCCCCGGTGCCGGCAAAGGCACCCAGGCAGCCCGGCTCTGCGAGGCCCACGATCTCCGACACCTCTCCACAGGCGACCTACTGCGCGCTGAAGTGGCCGCCGGCAGCGAACTGGGTAAAGAAGCCGAAGCGGTGATGAATCGTGGAGAGCTGGTGAGCGACAGCCTGGTGCTGGCAATTGTGAAATCCCAGCTTTCCGCCCTGAATGGCCAGGGCTGGCTTCTGGATGGCTTCCCTCGCAATGTGGCTCAGGCCGAAGCGCTCGAACCGCTCCTTCAAGAGCTCAACCAGAGCATTGAAAGCGTGGTCTTGTTGGAACTCGACGATGCGGTGCTGATCGAGCGCCTTCTGGGCCGTGGCCGTGCGGATGACAACGAAGCCGTCATTCGCAACCGACTCGCGGTCTACGAAGAGCAAACAGCCCCGCTGATCAACTACTACCGCGAGAAAAACCTGCTGGTGTCGGTCGAAGCCCATGGAAGCGTCGAAGCCATCACGGAGCGCATCGAAGCCGTTGTTGCTTGACCCTCTGTGATACGGTAGCTGTTTGGAATTTTTGGAGAGCCACACCATGAAGGTGCGTGCCTCGGTCAAGAAAATGTGTGACAAGTGCCGGGTGATTCGTCGCCACGGCCGCGTCTTGGTGATTTGCGAAAACCCCAAGCACAAGCAGCGCCAGGGTTGACCCTGGACGACTGATTCTGATCGCCCCCCCGCCGCCTCACGGCGGCACCTGTTCCCCCTCGATTGTTAGCTCAGTGGCTCGGATTGCTGGTGTCGACATCCCCCGCGACAAGCGGATCGAAGTCGCCCTCACCTACATCTACGGAATTGGTCCCACACGGGCCAAAACCATCCTCTCCAAAACCGGTGTCAACCCCGACACGCGCGTCAAGGATCTCGAGGATGGCGATGTGCAGAAACTGCGCGGTGCCACCGAAGCTTTCACCATTGAAGGTGATCTGCGTCGCCAAGAGGGCATGGCCCTCAAGCGTTTGCAAGACATCGGTTGCCTGCGTGGACGTCGTCACCGCATGAGCCTCCCCGTGCGCGGTCAGCGGACCCGTACCAATGCCCGCACCCGCCGCGGCGCCCGCAAAACCGTGGCCGGCAAGAAGAAGTAAGCCTTCCTCGGCAGATCGAATCTTTCTGTTCCATAAGCCCTCTCTAACTGCAGGCCCATGGCCAAAACCGTCAAGAAATCAGGTCCTAAGAAGGCCAAGCGCAACGTCCCCAACGGCGTTGCTCACATCCAGAGCACCTTCAACAACACGATCGTGTCGATCACCGACACCACCGGAGAAGTCATTTCCTGGTCGTCGGCTGGTGCAAGTGGCTTCAAGGGTGCTCGCAAAGGCACTCCCTTCGCCGCCCAAACCGCAGCTGAAGCGGCTGCCCGACGTGCGCTCGAACAGGGCATGCGTCAGATCGAAGTGTTGGTGCGTGGACCTGGTTCAGGTCGCGAAACCGCCATTCGAGCCCTTCAAGTTGCAGGTCTTGAAATCACGCTGATCCGCGACGTGACTCCGCTGCCCCACAACGGCTGCCGTCGTTCCAAGCGTCGTCGCGTCTGATCAACGCGTCCCTGTTCAGGTCCCTCTCTCCCCCGCCTCAGACCGTGCTGCAATACCAGATCGACCGTATCGAGCATCAGATCGCTGACGATCGCTCCCAGACCGGTGTGTTTCTCATCGGCCCGCTGGAACGTGGTCAAGCCACGACGCTTGGCAATTCGCTTCGTCGGGTGCTGATGGGCAACCTCGAGGGCACAGCCGTGACGGCCGTGCGCATCGCCGGTGTCAATCATGAGTACGCCACCATCCCCGGAGTTCGGGAAGATGTGCTCGACATTTTGCTGAACTGCAAGCAGATCACGGTTAACAGCCGCACCAGCGAACTGGAAATCGGTCGCTTGATCGTTGCCGGGCCCGCCACGGTGAAAGCCAAGGACCTGCAGTTCTCCTCTCAAGTTCAAGTTGTTGACGGAGAGCGCGTGATCGCCACCGTCAGTGAGGGCTACAGCTTGGAGCTGGAAGTCCACGTTGAGCGCGGCGTGGGCTATCGCCCAGTGGATCGCCATAGCGAAGACACCAGCGCCATCGATCTTCTCCAGATCGATGCGGTGTTCATGCCCGTCCACCGGGTGAATTTCACCATTGATGAAACCGCTGTCGCAGAAGGGGGATCCGCTCGCGAGCGTCTGCGGATGGAGGTGGTGACCGATGGCTCCATCACACCCGATGACGCCATTGCTCAATCGGCCAATCAGCTGATTGAACTCTTCCAACCCCTGGCCACCGTGACCATGGTGGAAGAGGTTCCGGCAGAACCCGAACCCACAGCAGAAGCTCAAATTCCTCTCGAGGAGCTGAATCTGTCAGTGCGTGCTTACAACTGCCTGAAGCGCGCGCAGGTCAATTCGGTTTCCGATCTGATGGGCTTCAGCTACGAGGACCTGTTGGAAATCAAGAACTTCGGTTCCAAGTCTGCTGACGAAGTGATCGAGGCTCTCGAGCGCATCGGCATCCAGATTCCTCAGAGCCGCACCAGCGCCTGATTTCATTCCCCTTTCATACGCCTCCAGTCCCGACAGAACCATGCGTCACCAATGCCGAGTCCCGCAGCTGGGTCGCCCCGCTGACCAACGCAAGGCCATGTTGCGTGGCCTGACCACGCAGCTGATCCGCGAAGGTCGCGTCACCACCACCAAAGCGCGTGCCAAGGCGCTTCGTGATGAGGCAGAACGGATGATCACCCTTGCCAAGGAAGGCAGCCTCGCCTCCCGTCGCCGGGTACTGGGCTATGTGTACGACAAACAGCTGGTGCACGCCCTGTTTGAAAAGGCTCCAGAGCGTTATAGCGATCGCAAGGGCGGTTACACCCGCATCACTCGAACGGTTCGTCGCCGTGGTGACAATGCCGAGATGGCCATCATTGAACTGGTCTGAGACTGACTGGTATCAGCATTTCCAAGCGATCCGCAACTGACTTCTTGACTGAACTTGAGGGCAATCGTCCACGACGCATTGCCCTCAGTCTTCAGTACGAGGGGTCTTTTTTTTGCGGTTGGCAACGGCAGCGTCAGGGCACCAGCGTTCAAGGCGTCCTTGATGACGCGATCGCAGCCCTGGATCCCCTCCGGCCTGTGAACAGCGTGGCCGCCGGTCGCACCGATTCCGGAGTTCATGCCGCTGGACAGGTGGTCCACTTCGATTGCAGTGGTCCCATCCCCGCGAGCCGATGGGCACCAGCGTTGAACGGGCGACTGCCTGGTTCGATCCGAGTGCGTGAGGCAGTGGAGCGACCGCTCGACTGGCATGCCTGCTATTCCGCGAGTTACAGGCGCTATCGCTACACCGTTTACAACGGTCGTCGCCCCAACCTGTTTCTTGCACCGTGGAGCTGGCATCGCTACCAGGCGCGGCTTGATGAACAGGTGATGAAGCAGGCGCTGCAAGGCCTGCTTGGCAGCCACGACTTCGCAGCGTTTCAGCGCGCCGGCAGTCGACGCGCACACTCCCGCACCACGATTCAAGACGTTTGCATTCAGCGCGCGGGAGATCTAATTCATGTCGAGATCCAGGCCAGTGGATTCCTGTATGGCATGGTTCGCTTGCTCATGGGCCAACTGGTGGCTGTGGGAGAACACCGACTGACCCTGCGACACTTCGAGCAACGCTGGCGTGAACGTCGACGGCATGAAGTGAAAGATGGAGCACCGGCCCAGGGTCTGTGCCTGCTGCGCGCTGGGTACCCCGAGGAGATCTTTAGCAAGGGCGGCTGGTACGATTGTCAACCGACGTATTTTTTGGCCTCGGAAGATCCGCCCCCGGATCCACCACCTTGGCCACACCATGCCTGAACGAACGATTCTTCCTTGATTGATCAAGGGGAGCCCCTCGGACAGGTAAAGTCGATCTTTGAGCTCTAGTCAGAACGCCACGGCGTCACTGATGCTCCCTGCCCAGCTTCGTCGTCATGCGACGGGGCATAACCGAACCGGCGTGCCGGCGCGATGAACAAGACCTCCGTCCCTTCCATCGATTCGATCGAACGCCAGTGGTATCTGGTGGACGCTGAGAATCAAACCCTCGGCCGCCTCGCGACCGAAGTGGCTTCCGTGCTTCGCGGCAAGAACAAAGCCAGTTACACCCCCCACCTGGACACCGGCGATTTCGTCGTTGTCGTGAATGCCGACAAGGTGCGCGTCAGTGGCAACAAGTCACAGCAGAAGCTGTATCGCCGTCACTCCGGTCGTCCCGGTGGCATGAAGGTTGAGACTTTCGCCCACCTCCAAGAGCGACTCCCCGAGCGCATTGTGGAGAAAGCCATTAAAGGCATGCTTCCCCACAATGCTCTGGGACGCCAGATGTTCCGCAAGCTCAAGGTGTACAAGGGTGCCGAGCATCCCCACGCCGCCCAGCAGCCCCAGCCCCTGCAGCTCGATCCCGCCGCTTCCGCCCAATGAGCACTTCCAATTCTGTCGTCTACTGGGGCACCGGTCGCCGCAAGACCTCCGTTGCTCGTGTTCGCCTCGTCCCCGGCAACGGCACGATCACCATCAATGGTCGTCCGGGCGATAACTACCTCAATTACAACCCTGCTTACATCGCAGCCGTCAAGGCTCCGCTGCAGACCCTTGGGCTCATCGCTGAATACGACGTTCTGGTGAACGTTCGTGGCGGTGGACTCACCGGCCAAGCCGACGCCATCAAGCAAGGTGCCGCCCGCGCGCTGTGCGAGCTATCCGCTGACAATCGCAAGCCTCTCAAGACGGAAGGACACCTCAGCCGTGACCCCCGGGCCAAGGAACGTCGCAAGTACGGCCTCAAGAAAGCTCGCAAGGCTCCCCAGTTCTCCAAGCGCTGATCTCTGTCATGCCCAAGTCCGACATCCATCCCACCTGGTATCCCGATGCCAAGGTGATCTGCAACGGGGAAGTGGTGATGACCACTGGCTCCACCCAACCCGAAATCCACGTCGACGTCTGGAGCGGCAACCATCCGTTCTTCACCGGCACCCAGAAAATTCTGGATACCGAAGGACGTGTGGATCGCTTCATGCGCAAATACGGAATGGGCAGCACCAGCGCCACATCCAACGACAAGACCAGCGACACCAAGGCCGATTCCTGAATTGGAGTCTCTTGATTCAGAACCCCGAAAGCAGATTCTTCTCTGCTTTCGGGGCTTTTTTCTGTTTGAACTTTCCTGTCCATTCCCGCTCAAGACAGTGCCCCTGTGGCGATGGATCCTTCAACCCTGAATAGTCGCCTCGACGCGGCCACCAGCAGTTTCCAGAACCTGGAACGTCAGCTCGCTGACCCTGATGTGGCAGCGGATCCTGAACGTCTGCAGACAATCGCCAAAGAGCGTTCGCGGCTGGAACCCCTGGTGCTCGACTACGCAGCTCTGCAAACCGTGATTCATGAACGGGACCAGGCGCGGTCATTGCTCCGCGAAAGCCGCGGGGACTCAGAGATGGAGGAGCTCGCTCAGCAGGAGCTGGAGGCTCTGGATGCCCGCCACGACGCCTTGATTCAACAACTGACACTGGCATTGCTACCAAGGGACCCCCGTGATGAACGCAGTGTCATGCTCGAAATCCGAGCGGGTGCCGGTGGCGACGAAGCCTGTCTTTGGGCGGGTGACTTAGCACGAATGTATGAGCGGTTCAGCAGCCGTCGGGGCTGGAGTGTGCAACCTGTCAGCGCCAGCGAAGCAGACCTGGGGGGGTATCGCGAGCTGATTCTGTCCGTGAAGGGTGACGCCGTGTTCAGCGCACTGAAATTTGAAGCCGGCGTGCACCGGGTGCAGCGGGTTCCCGCAACGGAATCTCAAGGACGCGTTCACACCTCGACGGCAACCGTGGCCGTGATGCCGGAAGCGGATCCTGTGGAAGTCCAGATCGATCCCGGTGACCTGGACATCAGCACAGCCCGTTCAGGCGGTGCCGGAGGACAGAACGTGAACAAGGTGGAGACCGCGGTTGACTTGCTGCACAAGCCGACCGGCATCCGGGTGTTCTGCACGCAGGAGCGGTCACAGCTGCAGAACAGGGAGCGGGCCATGGAGATCCTCCGGGCCAAGCTCTACGAGCGGCAATTAGCCGAAGCTAATGAACGCGAGAGTTCAGCCCGTCGCGCCCAGGTGGGCACAGGGGATCGCAGCGAAAAAATCCGCACATACAACGCGAAAGACAACCGCGTCACCGACCATCGCCTAGGTCGCAATTTCAGCCTTGATCCAGTGCTTCAAGGACAGATGGAGGACGTGATCGAAGCCTGCGTCGCGGAAGAACAACGCAGCAAACTGGAAGCATTGAGCGAACAGTCCGACGATTGACCTCGCAGCCATCAGACACCAATGACGTACTTCGCCCATTCACGGTGGCGACCTGAATCGATCTGACGAACCGCCTCGAAACTCAGACTGCTCAACGGCCGACGCGGGGGACGCTGCAGGGGCATGTTCGCTTCATCTGGCGTTCGACTGCCCTTACGGACATTGCAACTGGTGCAGGCGGTGGTGACGTTCTCCCAGATGTCTTGGCCCCCGCGACTGCGTGGAATCACATGATCGATCGAAAGCTGCTCGCGACTGCCGCAGTACTGACAGGTGTGGTTGTCCCGCTGAAAGAGGTTGCGGCGGGTGAGAGGAATTCGACGAAACGGCACCCGCACGAACTGACGCAAACGGATGACGGTGGGCACATGCAGGTCGGAGCGCACCAGTCGCTGCGAATCATGCTCAAGACCTTCAGCCTTGCCTTTAATCATCATCACGACGGCACGGCGCCAGGTGGTGATGTTCAGCGGTTCATAGGACGCATTGAGGACGAGAACCTGTCCCATGCCAGCCCCAAGAATCCACGTCATGCTAACGGGGTCACCAAGTCAGCTTTGTGACCTTCACTACTCTGGCCCGCATGCCTGATTTGTCCGCCGAACCCAACAGCGCTTCAGGCCCGGAACGCGTTGTTGGGGCTGATCCTCGCCAGCGTGCCTGGATGGAGGTGTCAGTCGCGGCCGTGGAGGCCAATGCACGGGCCATCAAACGATTGCTGGCGGATGACTGCGCTCTTATGGCAGTGGTGAAGGCAGACGGCTACGGCCATGGGGCTGAAACCGTGGCCCGTGCAGCCATCTGCGGTGGAGCCAGCAGCCTCGGTGTCGCCACCCTGCAGGAAGGCATTGAACTGCGCCGAGCGGGACTGGAACAACCTGTGCTGGTGCTTGGCAACCTGACTCAGGCGGAGGAGCTGCGCGCCTGTCTGAACTGGCAACTGATGCCAACGTTGAGCAGCATGCGTGAAGCACTGCTTTGTCAGAACCTCGCCAGCGGTAGCGGTCGCCGCTTCACAGTGCAGCTCAAGATTGATACAGGCATGACCCGCCTTGGCTGCAACTGGGAGGACGGCGAACGTCTGACCGACGCCATCCTTCAGCTTGACCAATTGCACCTCTGTGCGGTCTACAGCCATCTGGCACTGGCTGATGGAGAACTGAACGGTGATGCTGAGCGCATCACCCGCTTGCAACAAGAGCGCTTCGAGGCGGTCACGCGTGCCCACCGAGCTCAAGGTCTGGAACGCCATCTCGCCAACTCAGCAGGAACGCTCCGCCATGCCTCGCTGCATCACGATCAAGTGCGGGTCGGGCTGGCCCTTTATGGCCATGCGCCTAGTGCCCACCTGGAAAAGAGCTTGGATCTGCAGCCGGCCATGGCTGTGAAAGCGCGCGTGAGCCTGATCCGGGAGGTGGATGCCGGCGTTGGCGTGAGTTACGGCCACCGCTTCATCACCGACCGACCGAGTCGATTGGCTGTGGTTGGGATCGGCTACGCCGATGGCGTTAGTCGTTGTTTGTCAGGACGCATTCATGCGCTGCACCGTGGTCGAAGCCTGGCTCAGGTGGGGGCGATCACCATGGATCAACTGGTGCTCGATGTCACCGACCATCCGGATGTCGAGATTGGCGATGTAGTCACACTTCTGGGGCAAGACGGTCAGGACGTGATTCGCCCTCAGGATTGGGCGGAGCTGGCACAGTCCATCCCCTGGGAAGTGCTATGCAGCTTCAAACATCGCCTCCCGCGACTGGTGGTCTGATCGGACGTCAGCTTGATAGGGTGGGCGGGCCGCTGGAGAGGTGGCTGAGTGGTTGAAAGCGGCTCCCTGCTAAGGAGTTACAGGAGGCAACTTCTGTCGAGGGTTCGAATCCCTCCCTCTCCGTTGAATTGAACAGAAGCTCTTAAATGGCCTGATAAGCAACAAGTGCTTTGGCGATTTTGGGCAGCAACGCTTCGTCTGCCGCTTGTTTTCTGCCTTCAGAGAAGACGATGAGAAGCGTCGGGGGTTGATCCTCCACCATCCACCAGGCCGCGTCATGCCTGGCCTCACTCATCCACCCGGCTTTGCTCCAGAGGAGAGACTTTGGCGGCAGACCACCTCCAAGAAATCCATCCACCTGATTCTCAGGATCCGCAGCGCGTGCGGTGAGATCCAGGGAACGCAGAAGACGATCACGCAAGCGCTGGCAAGCGGGGGGTGACAGCACCGCATCGGTCATGACCGCCTCGAGCATGCGTCCGACCGCAGCTGTGCACAGTGCATTGCGATTGCTGTTGTCACCCCGGTAGAACGCTTTCTCACGGCCATAGGGACCATCTCCCCAGGTTTTCTGACAACAGTTGATGTGCTCCAACTCAGGCCATCCGAAGGTTTGCAGCCAGTCATTGACGACGAAGCGTTGCTGTTCCCATTGCTCTCGAAACGGCGAGCGCAGCGTCGGACCGCTGGTGGTCCCGGTCAGCAGATCGACAATGAGCCCGGTGGCGTCGTTGCTCGAATCAGCGAGCATGTCGAGAAGCGCGCGGCGAAGCTCTTCGCTGTCGGGAATGAAATCTCGCTGCAGCCAATGCTCCGCGGCAACCGCGTAGATCAACTTGACGACACTGGCGGGATAACGCTGTTTTTGATCCGACCATCCAGCACCCATCCCACTGCCACTGGTGGGTGAAGAGCCGTCATAACGGACCCAGGTGACAGAGATCTGGTCATGAAGGCCGGGACGGCCATCATCCGCCAACCGATCGATCAACGCAGCGAGATGACTCTGCATCCCCTGCTCGGGGCGGTAGAACGCCATGGCAATGGCTTGTGGCAATGCCGACCCTAGGCACCCCGATCGCACCGGACCTCATCCGCGTCGGCAGCTGCTGGAGTCTGGGTCGTGACCTCAATGGTTACGCCCAAAACCATGGAGAGGGCCTGGCCACCCAGGCAGCAGCAGGTCGACGTTGCAAGGTGATCGAACCATTGGAGCCCGACGCGCACGACCGGATGCGGGTGGTGCTGATGGAGGACGGTTATCCCTGTTGGCTGTCCCTCAGCGAGCTGGATGGACAGGCCGTTGCCTGCTCTGCCTGGGAACCCCATCTGCTCAGCGCCGATGCCATCAGCGCTCGCCTCAGCGACGTTCTCGCCTGGCTGACCATGGCCTCGAAGCGCCGCAACACCTATCTCTGGGGAGGGACCATCGGTCCTGATCTCGACTGTTCCGGCCTGGTTCAGACCGCCTTCGCCAGTGCCGGGATCTGGCTACCTCGTGATGCCTACCAGCAGGAACGGTTCTGCCATCCGGTGGCTGTAAGCCCACAGGATGCGGGCCAACTGCGACCGGGTGATCTGATTTTCTTCGGCCAGCCGGAGCGCTGCACCCATGTGGGGATCCATCTGGGAGATGGTCGGTACCTACACAGCTCTGGCCGTGACCATGGCCGCAATGGCATTGGCATCGACAGCCTTGATCCTGCTGATGGTCATCCCGTGGCCAGCCACTACAGAGCGGAACTACGCGGGGCGGGGCGGGTTACTCGCTGCCATGACGGGAGCACCTTGCCCTGAGAGCAAAACAGGCCATCAAGCTCTGGCCTGCAGGTGTGTTCACTGACGCCGATTAAGTTGCTCTGAAATCGATCGGATTTCGATGACGGCTGGGCTGGACCTTTCGGTCGTGGTTCCCCTTTACAACGAAGAGGAAAGCCTGCCGGAGCTGGTGGAGCAGCTCCTGACAGCGCTTCGACCGACTGGTGAACGCTTCGAGCTGGTGCTCGTGAACGACGGGTCGACCGATGGAACCTCCCATGTTCTGGAGCGCATCAGTGCCGAGGTTCCCGAACTGGTCGGCGTGTTGCTGCGCAAGAACTACGGCCAGACCGCAGCCATGGCCGCCGGTTTCGATGTCGCTCAGGGGCAAGTGATCGTGAGTCTGGATGGGGATCTTCAAAACGATCCCGCCGACATTCCACAGCTGCTGAACAAGCTGCGTGAGGGCTTCGACCTGGTGAGTGGCTGGCGCTTCGATCGCCAGGATGCGGAGCTTCAGCGCAAACTCCCTTCGCGGCTGGCCAATCGACTGATCGGCCGCGTGACCGGCGTGCGGCTCCACGATTACGGCTGTTCACTGAAGGCCTACGACCGCGATGTGCTCTCTGACATGCGGCTCTACGGGGAACTGCATCGCTTTCTCCCCGCACTGGCCTTCATCGAGGGGGCTCGCATTACCGAGGTGAAGGTGAATCACCGGGCCCGCCAATACGGAACCAGCAAGTACGGCATTGACCGCACCTTCCGCGTGCTGATGGATCTGCTCACGGTGTGGTTTATGAAGCGCTTTCTCACCCGACCCATGTATGTGTTCGGATTCGGGGGACTGATTGCCATTGCCACCAGCCTTGTCGCGAGCTCTTACCTGTTGGTGATCAAGCTAATGGGCGCGGACATCGGCAACCGTCCTTTGTTGACGATGGCCGTGGTGCTTGGGCTTGCGGGGATCCAGTTGTTCTGCTTCGGACTGCTCGCGGAGCTCCTGATTCGCACGTATCACGAAAGCCAAGGACGGCCGATTTACCGCATCCGCGCCACGTTGCGAGGCGGTCGAGCCACTTGAACCGCGGGCACCCTCATGGCCCCTCGGTGACGAGCAATCGCCGCTGCAGCTGCTTCAACAACACGGCTGTCCGCGTCACGCAAACCACGGCGCAGCAGTGGCAAGGCATTCCTATGCCCCCAGACACCGGCTTCAACGATGGCGTCAAGTCTGAGCAGGGGATCGCCTTGTTGCATGGCTTGGCGCAAGTGACGTTCCAAGGCGATGCGCTCCGACACACCCGATGGAGGCCGGAACTGATCCGCTGCGACCTCGGCGCTGGCTGACTCAACTGGGGAGGCATCGTTCTCCTGAATCAGCACGGTTTCAACCACCCCCAGCTGTGCCCGATTGATCGCCGCCACCGACGCTGCATCCGTGCTGCGCAAGAGGACTTTTCCAGGGCGACGGCCCAGCCCCCAAAGCACAGCCATCAGCACGAGTGCGGCACCACCTGCAAGGAGCTGAGTCATGGGCACTGAAAGGCGAAGGCCGAATGGATTGAACTTTTATGTCGCCGATCCGCCTGGTCTGAGACCGGCAGAAAGGCAGTCCCTACAGTAACGGCGGACCTTTTGGCCGCTGCCATGACTGGAGAATTTGCAGCCGCATGGCTGCCGGTGATCTTTGTTCCGATCATCGGAATTGTTTTCCCCGCAGTTTTCATCGTTCTCGTTGGACGTGTGATTACAGCAGCTGAGTGATCGCTGGCTGCAAACCCTTCAACCTCGGCTTTTTCATCCAATGACCGTCACTCCAGCGTCTGATCCCTGTGTTGGGAACCTGGCGACCCCCGTCAACAGTGGCTATTTCATCAAGGCGCTGATCAACAACCTGCCTCTATACCGACCAGGAATTTCAGCCAACTTCCGTGGCATCGAAACCGGCGCTGCGTTCGGCTATCTGCTCTACGGACCCTTCACGATCTGTGGACCACTTCGCAACACAGACTATGCCGAGACGGCAGGCCTGCTTGCTGCCATCGGTGCTGTGCACATCCTGACCCTGCTGTTCCTGCTCTACAACCAGCCGGGTGCTCAACCGAACGTCCCACCTTCGGACCCCACCGTGGCGAATCCTCCGGCTGATTTGTTCACCCGGATGGGTTGGGCTGATTTCACCAGTGGTTTCTGGCTTGGCGGCTGTGGTGGTGCTGTGTTCGCCTGGTTCCTGTGCAACACCGTCCACGTTCAGGACCTGTTCAAGATTGCTGCAGGCGTCTGGAGCGTCGGCTGAGCAACTGGGGGCGTTTCTGAACTCAATCCCCCTTCCATCCCCTCCAACCATCGGCGAATGTTGGAGGGGATCTTTATTGTCGGTCTGCCACTGCGTTTGAGATCGAAGCAGTGCGGTCCATCTCCCAGCCATTCCTGAGACGGCCCGTCTTCACGATCGTCTGCAGCCTATTGGTGTTGCTATCGGGTGTCGTGTCCTTGGTGGGACTCGGACTCGAGGATCTGCCGCCACTGGCGCCAACACGCGTCAGTGTGCGCGCCAATTTTCCGGCGGCGGGGGCTGAGGTGGTGGAGCAGAGCGTTACCACCGTGCTGGAACAACAGCTCAACGGTCTCGACGGACTGGAGAGCATGACCTCCAGCAGCCGGCAAGGAAGCGCCAGCATCAGTTTGCGATTTGCATCCGGGGACCCCGAGCTCAACGCCATCAAGGTGCAGAACGAGGTGAACCTCGCCAGCCGCCGGCTGCCCCAGGCCGTGACCCGTCAGGGGCTGACCGTCAGCCAATCCAGCAATGATTTGCTGTTAATTCTTGGCTTCAGCGCTCCAGCCGGGATGTATGAGCCGATCTTTCTCGGTGGATGGCTGGATCAAAACCTGAGCGAAAGCCTGCGCTCCGCATCTGGAGTGGGTGACGTCCGGGTGTTCGGCAGCAGCGAACTGGCATTCCGCCTCTGGCTGGATCCCAACCGACTGGAACAGTTCAACCTCTCCACCAGCGACATCAGCGCCGCGTTATCCGAACAGAACGTTCTGGCTGCGGTCGGCAACCTCGGCAAAGCACCGGCACCAGGTGATCAGTTGTTCAGCCTTCCGGTGGATGCAGAGGGGCGCTTGCGCAGCATTCGCGACTTCGAAGAAATGGTTGTGAAGCGAACGGAGAACGGAGGATTGGTGCGGCTGCAGGATGTCGGTCGCGTAGAGCTTGGACAGCGCAACTACGGGAGCAGAGCCCTGAACCTGCAGGGAGAAAGCTCGGTCGCGATGGGGATCTATCAACGTGACGGCACCAATGCTCTTGCGGTGAGCCGGGCGGTCAGGGATGCGCTGAAGCGGATGGAAAGCAGCTTCCCGCCGGGCCTGACAATGCAAGTCATCGTCGATGTAGCGGACAACATTCAAGCCAACCTCGATCGCACCACCGCAACGCTTCGCGATTCGGTGGTGCTGGTGCTCGTTGTGCTGGTGCTGTTCCTAGGGCGCTGGCGACTGGCCATGATCCCTGGTCTGAGTGTGCCCGTCGCCTTGATCGGCAGTCTTGCTGTCGTTCGGCTGAGCGGTTCCAATCTGAACAGCCTGATCCTGTTCGGACTCGTGCTGGCCACGGGCATCGTGGTGGACGACGCGATCGTGGTGAGTGAAGACATTGCCGGCCGCATTGAAGCCGGTGCCGAACCCCAAGGGGCCGCCGAAGATGCCATGGCTGAACTGGGTGGCGCCGTGGTCGCCACTTCGTTGGTGTTGGCAGCTGTGTTTTTGCCAGTCCTGCTCATCCCAGGATCCATCGGCCGTCTCTATGAACCGATCGCTCTCGCCATTTGTGGCGCGATTCTGTTCTCCACCTTCAATGCCCTCACCTTCACTCCAATGGCCTGCGCGCGCGTTCTTGGGCCCGGTGGCGGACGGTTGCCAGGACCGGTGCAGAAACTCAGTCGCGGACTACGCCGTGGAATGACCCAGCTCCAACAGACCTACAGCCGATTGCTTGGGGTGTGGCTCCCACGCGGTCGCCTGGTGATCGCCTTGTTGCTGTCTGGTCTGATCATCACAGGGATTGGCCTGGCCGCCATTCCCACAGCCTTCATCCCCAATGAGGACCAAGGACAGATTCGTGGCTATTTCACCCTTCAAGACGGAGCCAGCCTGGAGCGCACCGAAGCCATCATGAAGCGCATCCGCTCGGTGGTCGCAGAAGAAGCACTAGTGCGGAGCGGCAATTTCTATGCCGGAAGCTCCTTCGGACAGAGCGGAGAGAATTCGGGATCCTTTTATCTGCGTCTCACACCACTCAAGGACAGACCGGGACGCGAGAACAGCAGTGAAGCCGTGAAACAACGGCTGAACCGTGCATTGCGTCAGCGCATCAGCGATGCCCGAGTGATCGTGACCACGCCCCCTACTGTGCGGGGATTCAGCAGTGAGTCGGGTCTCCAACTGGAGTTACTCGACCGAAGCGGGGGCCAACTCAGCCTGCAAGCCTTTGAGGCACAGGCTCAGCAATTCATTGAGGCCGCAGAAGCCACCGGGAGCTTCCAACGGGTCAGCACCCGTTTCGATGCCAGTTCACCGCGATGGCGCCTGGACGTTGACCGCAGCTTGATGGCAGCGCTGGACTTGCCAGTGGGACCAACGCTGAGAGACATCGGCACGGCCATCGGCGGCCGCTACATCGACGACACCTTTGAAGGCGGGGAGATCCGCAGCATTTATATCCAGCTGGAAGGACGGGATCGCAGCACACCCAGCGACCTAACCGGCCTGATGGTGCGCAACCGCAGCGGTGAGCTGGTCTCGCTCGCCAATGTGGCACGCCTGACCCGTGACACCGGCGCCAACACGATCAACCATTTCAACCAAGACCGATCGATCAGCATCACGGCCGTACCCGAAGACACCATCAGCAGCGGCCAGGCCATCGATCTGCTGAAAGCACTCAGCGAACGGACCGGCGGAAACAACCTGGACCTGGCCTTCACGGGCCTGGCCAAAGAAGAAACCCGCGCCGAGTCAGTGTCGTGGGTGCTGTTCGCCCTCGGCCTCACGGTGGTGTATCTGCTGCTGTCAGGCCTGTACGAGAGTTTCGTGGATCCTTTGATCATCCTGCTCACCGTGCCCATGGCACTCCTGGGAGCACTGATCGGTCTAAAACTGCGTGGTCTCAGCCTTGATGTTTACGCTCAGATGGGTCTGCTGGTGCTGGTCAGCCTGGCGGCGAAGAACGGCATCCTGATCGTGGAGTTCGCCAATCAACGCTTGAAACAGGGCATTGGTCTACTCGAGGCCATTGAAGGAGCCGCCATCAACAGAATGCGGCCGATCCTGCTCACCGCCGTGACTTCGTTGGCAGGCTTTTTGCCCTTGCTGCTTGCCACAGGGAGCGGTTCAGCAAGCCGGATCAGCATTGGCACTGTGGTGTTCAGTGGTCTACTGGCATCAACTCTGCTGTCCCTCTTTGTGGTGCCAGCTATTTACTTCTCAATCAAACGCTGGCGTGGTGTGGGACCAGCGATGCCAGAGCTGGATGGTTGAACCACGGTCGTCATTGGCTCGAACACCGCGGCCAGGACTCCGACTAGCAGGGTTCGAAGCGTTCGTTCAAGGCAGGCCCGCCGCCCGCTGGAACGGTGCAGACGCCTGAACTCAAGGCCAGTGCTGTAGACATCGCATCGGATGGGGCGGCCGGCTGGGAGCTCTTGGCAGCACTCGCGGGCCAGGATTCTCCACGATCGAGTCGATCTTGAGCCTCGATCTGCCCCAGGTTGATGCGCTGACTTGGCAGGTATTGCATTGTGAGGTTGTAACCGACCACAGCCCCTGCAAGCAGCACGACGAGCTCAAGCCTTGGGGGTAATGAAGCCATGGACATGGAAGGAGAACGACGCTGGAGGGTTCTCAGTCCAAACCATGAATGCAACCAGCCCGTGACTGACACCAGTGAGAACCATGACGCAATGCATACAACCCCTGGATGCAGCGATTCGTAGTGTGGGTGCCCTGTTTGTTCGAAGAGGCCGCGCCATGGTGATCAGCACGACGCACAGTCGGGCTTCTTCGGAACAAGCGCAGTTCTTTTCCTACGGCGAGGCGGCGAATCCGATCCGCAGCGGGCTGACCTCATTGGTGCCCTATCGCAGCTTCTCACCGACATTCTTCGATGACACTGGCAGTGCCGTGCTGGCGCTCGACCTCAGTGCAGAGCTCAACTGCAACGGACCAGCCACCGGTCCCTCACTTTGCGCGAACTTTATTCGCGTGCACGACACCGAACTGCGTACAGCCGCTGTAGCCACAAGCCAGCTGTTTTTCGTCGCCGATGGGGAAGGAGAAACCGAAGCCTGCGGCGAGCATTTCAGCTGGAGCAAAGGCGACATGCTCGTCTTGCCCGCAGGCGGTGATGCCATTCACACCAGTCGCAGCAAGGGAGCTCTCTATTGGGTGCACGACGCGCCACTGCTGCGCCATCTGGGCGTCACGCCCAGTGAATCCCGCTTTGAGCCAACCTTCTACAGCCATCTCGACAGCCAGGGGCGCTTGGCGGACATCGCAGCGAGCCCGAGCGGAGCCCGCGCCAATCGTGTCAGCGTGCTGCTGGGCAATGCCGCGTTTCCGCAGACCCGCACGGTGACCCACACACTCTGGGCGATGCTCGGAATTCTCCCCGCCGGCCAAGAGCAGAAACCTCACCGCCACCAGTCGATTGCCCTGGATTTCGCCGTGGACTGCGAACCCGGTTGCTACACCCTGATCGGCACCGAGCTAGACGACCAGGGTCGAATCCTCAATCCCCATCGAGAAGACTGGGTGGCAGGTGCCGCATTCGTCACGCCACCGGGGTATTGGCATTCCCATCACAACGAGTCCAGCGCTGATGCCTATGTGCTTCCCATCCAAGACGCGGGACTGCACACCTATCTGCGCACCCTCGACATTCTGTTCAGCAACTGATCCAGCAATCAGCTGACTCGGTGGTCGGCTGAGACACCACAAGCAAGAAAAAACCCCCGCCCGGCAAGCCCGGGCGGGGGAGATTTCGAGAAACGACTAGTTGATCAAAGCAGCATCTGCTGGATCAGCCGAACTTGCCTGAGGTCGAGGCGATCAGGAATGCCGCGTAAGTGAGGACGTAACCCACTGTGAAGTGAGCCAGGCCAACAACACGAGCCTGAACGATGGACAGTGCCACAGGCTTATCACGCCAACCCATCATGTTGGCAATGGGGCTGCGCTGATGAGCCCAAACGATGGTCTCGATCAGCTCCTGCCAGTAGCCACGCCAGGAAATGAGGAACATGAAGCCGGTGGCCCACACCAGGTGACCGAAGAGGAACATCCAAGCCCAAACAGCAAGGTTGTTGCTGCCGAAGGGGTTGTATCCGTTGATCAGCTGGGAGGAGTTCAGCCACAGGTAGTCGCGGAACCAACCCATCAAGTAGGTGCTGGACTCATTGAACTGAGCAACATTGCCCTGCCAGATGGCGAGGTGCTTCCAGTGCCAGTAGAAGGTGACCCAACCCACTGTGTTCAGCGCCCAGAAGACTGCCAGGTAGAAGGCGTCCCAAGCGGAGATGTCACAGGTGCCGCCACGGCCGGGGCCGTCGCAGGGGAAGGAGTAGCCGAAGTCCTTCTTGTCGGGCATCAGCTTGGAGCCGCGGGCATCCAGAGCACCCTTAACAAGGATCAGGGTGGTGGTGTGGAGACCCAGTGCGATGGCGTGGTGAACCAGGAAGTCACCAGGGCCGATGGGCAGGAACAGATCGTTGCTGCCACGGGCGCCATTGATGGCGTCCATCCAACCACCCATGTAAGCAGCGTTGGCATTGGCGGCAGCACCGCCAGCGTTGGCCAGCAGCACATCGAAGCCGTAGATCGCCTTGCCGGAAGCGGCTTGAACGAACTGGGCGAAGACGGGCTCAACCAGAATCTGCTTTTCGGGGGTACCGAAGGCCACGACCACGTCGTTGTGGACGTAAAGACCCAGGGTGTGGAAGCCGAGGAACAGAGTGACCCAGCTCAGGTGGCTGATGACCGCTTCTTTGTGCTCGAGCATCCGGCCCAGGACGTTGTCCTTGTTGGCTTCGGGGTCGTAGTCACGGATGAAGAAGATCGCACCGTGGGCGAAGGCACCGCACATCAGGAAGATGGCGATGTACTGGTGGTGGGTGTAAAGAGCAGCCTGCGTTGTGTAGGCCTTCGCGATGAAGGCATACGACGGCATGGCGTACATGTGCTGAGCAACAAGGGAGGTGACCACACCGAGGGAGGCGAGAGCCAGACCCAGCTGCATGTGCAGGCTGTTGTTCAGGGTGTCGTACAGACCGCTGTGACCTGCACCGAGGTTTCCAGGAGTGCCCTTCGGAGGGTTGTGGGCTTCCAGGATCTCCTTGATGGAGTGACCGATGCCGAAATTGGTCCGGTACATATGGCCGGCGATCACGAAGATGCAACCAATGGCCAGATGGTGGTGGGCAATGTCGGTCAGCCAGAGGGCTTCGGTCTGAGGGTGGAAACCACCGAGGAAGGTGAGGATCGCGGTGCCGGATCCTTCAGCAGTGCCGAACACCTGACCCATGGTGTCTGGGTTCTGGGCATACACACCCCAGTTGCCGGTAAAGAAGGGACCCAAACCAGCGGGGTGAGGCATCACGCTGAGGAAGTTGTCCCAACCGACGTGCTGACCGCGGGATTCAGGAATGGCCACATGAACCAGGTGACCGGTCCAGGCGATCGAGCTGAAGCCGAAGAGCACAGCCAGGTGGTGATTCAGGCGCGATTCAGCGTTCTTGAACCAAGCCAGGGAAGGCCGGAACTTGGGCTGAAGGTGCAGCCAACCGGCGAAGAGAGCCCAAGCTGACAGGATCATCATGAAGATTGATCCCTGGTACAGCTCGGCATTGGTGGTCATGCCGATTGTGTAGAACCAGTGATACAAGCCTGAGTAGGCAATGTTCACCGGTGAGGACGCTCCCGCCTGGGTGAATGCCGTGATGGCGCCTTCACCGAAGTGGGGATCCCAGATTGCGTGAGCGATTGGGCTTACGTGCAGAGGATCTGCGACCCACTGCTCGAAGTTGCCCTGCCAGGCGATGTGGAACAGGTTGCCCGAAACCCACAGGCCGATGATCGCGAGATGACCGAAATGGGTGGAGAAGAGCTTTTGGTAAAGCTTCTCCTCCGTCATTCCGTCATGGCTCTCGAAGTCGTGAGCCGTGGCGATCCCGTACCAGATACGGCGGGTTGTCGGGTCCTGTGCCAGACCCTGGCTGAACGAAGGAAATTTCGTTGCCATTAGAGGGAAAGGTCAGGAAAGGTCAGCCCACCGCAAGGATGTGGGCGTGGAAGAAGGCCCACGTCACCGTGATGCCACCCAGGAGGTAATGGGCAACACCCACGGCACGGCCCTGGATGATGGACAGCGCACGGGGCTGGATGGCCGGAGCCACTTTCAGCTTGTTGTGAGCCCAGACGATGGACTCAATCAGCTCCTGCCAGTAGCCGCGGCCGCTGAACAGGAACATCAGGCTGAAGGCCCAAACGAAGTGGCCTGCAAGGAACATGATTCCGTAGCCGGCCGTGTTGGATCCGTAGCTGTTGATCACCTGTGCGGCTTGAGCCCACAGGTAGTCGCGCAGCCAGCCATTGATGGTGATAGCGCTGTTGGCAAAGTTGCCGTTGGAGAGGTACTGGACGGAACCGTCAGGCCTCACCGTTCCCCACACGTCGCTCTGCATCTTCCAGGAGAAGTGGAAGATCACAACGGACAGGGAGTTGTACATCCAGAACAGACCAAGGAACACGTGGTCCCAAGCAGACACCTGACAGGTGCCGCCGCGACCAGGGCCATCGCAGGAGAAGCGGAAGCCGAGGTTGGCCTTATCGGGGATGAGACGGGAATTACGGGCGTACAGGACACCCTTGAGAAGGATCAGCACCGTCACGTGAATCGTGAAGGCGTGAATGTGGTGCACCATGAAGTCAGCGGTGCCGAGGGGAATCGGCGCAGCAGCAACCTTGCCGCCGACGGCAACCACTGAACCGTTGAACACTTCACTGACGCTGGCGAGAGCGTTGGGTGCAGTGCTGCCGGCAGCGGAGGCGTGCAGACCCTGAATCCACTGAGCGAAAATCGGCTTCAGCTGAATGGCGGAGTCGCTGAACATGTCCTGGGGACGCCCCAGAGCACGCATGGTGTCGTTGTGGATGTACAGACCGAAGCTGTGGGCACCCAGCCAGATGCAGACCCAGTTCAGATGGCTGATGATGGCATCGCGTGCTTTGAGCACCCGGTCGAGCACGTTATCGACGTGCTTGGCGGGGTCGTAGTCGCGGATCATGGCGATGGCCGCGTGAGCGGAAGCGCCGACGATCAAGAAGCCACCGATCCACATGTGGTGGGTGAACAGACCGATCTGTGTCGGGTAATCGATCGCCATGTACGGATACGGAGGCATCGCGTACATGTGCTGAGCAACGATGATGCTCACGGAACCACCGATGGCCAGGTTCACGGCCAGCTGAGCATGCCAGCTGTTGGTCATGAACTCAAACAGACCGTCGTGGCCCTTGGTTGCAGGGAAGAGGAGAGGATCACCCTTCTGACCCTCGAGGATCTCCTTAATGGAGTGACCGATGCCCCAATTGGTGCGGTACATGTGACCGGCCACGATGAACATCACCGCGATGGCCAGGTGGTGATGAGCGATGTCGCTCATCCACATGCTTCCGGTCACCGGATTCAAACCACCTTTGAAGGTGAGGAAATCGCTGTAGGCAGCCCAGTCACCGCGGAAGAAAGCGCCAATACCGGCGCTGAAACCTGGGTAGAGCTGAGCCAGGAGATCCTGGTTGAAGAATTCGTGAGGAAGGGGAATGTCCGCCACAGAAGCAATGGTCTTGCCATTGAGCACCAGCGGCTGGCCGGCGTCTATGGCATCCATCAACTTGGTAGTGGGCAGGGACACATGCAGCAGGTGACCGGTCCAGGAAAGAGATCCCAAACCGAACAGACCAGCCAAGTGGTGGTTGAGCATCGACTCAACGTTCTGGAACCACTCGAGCTTCGGAGCTGCCTTGTGATAGTGAAAGACGCCTGCATTCAGCATCAGACCGGCCATCACCAGGGCGCCAATGGCCAGAGACATCAGTTGTGTCTCATTGGTGATGCCCCAAGCCCGCCACATGTGGAACAGGCCTGAAGTGATTTGGATGCCCTGGAAACCGGCACCCATATCGCCGTTGAGGATTTCTTGGCCGAACACCGGCCACACCACTTGAGCACTGGGCTTCACGTGGGTGGGGTCGGCGAGCCAGCCGGAGAAGTTGGAGAAGCGAGCGCCATGGAAAAAGGCACCGCTCAGCCAGATGAAGATCACGGCCAGATGGCCGAAGTGAGCACTAAAGATCTTCCGAGAAACCTCCTCAAGGTCACTCGTGTGGCTGTCAAAGTCGTGAGCGTTGGCGTGGAGATTCCAAACCCAGGTAGTGGTTTTGGGACCTTTCGCGAGGGCTCGGTCAAAGTGTCCGGGCTTGCCGAACAGCTCGAAGGTCGCTGGATTGTCGACCTTCTCGACCTGAGTCTTCGCGGTGTTCCCACGCTCTGGTGGGCTGATGGTCATCGAGTCGTTCCTCGAGGGACGGGATCGAGGTGGTGGGACACCCCTCCAGCAAATCCGGAGATTCACCGGGGCCCCGGCCGAAGCTCGGACGAGCCTCACTACGGCCGGGCACCAATGGCTTTCAAGGATCAAGATCCCTGACAGCCACTGGAGCTGGGGCCCCTGATGAGGGGACCGCTGGCGGAAGCATAGGAGCGCAGACCCGCATCACACCCAAGGGAGTTACAAAGGTTCAATCCGGCTGCTGGCCTGTCTGCACCTAGGATTTTCCCGAGACTGAATATCAGCGAAGCAAGATTGATTCAAGGGAGTAAACATCACCGAAAGACAAAAAATATTCGCCTAAATAATGCAAATTTTCCCAGCGAGTTGCGACCTGGCGTCGATGACCAGAATGACTGCATTCAAGCTCGGCTCCATGACGGCATCAGGCCGAAACCACTTCCTCCAACGCTGGCTGGCAGCCGTGCTGGTGCTTTTGATCAGCTTCTGGCCGGCCGCGCCTGTTCAGGCCTGGTCCTGGGGAGGCGATCAGACCAGTTCCAAAGCGCGCGGACATCACATCGTCGATGCCAGCGCGCCAACGGGTCGCCTGCAGGAAGTGAGCCCGCCCGGCGCCGTGCAACAACTGCAACAGGCCCTCAACCATTACCAGCCGCGCCTAACCCTCATCAGTCCGCGCGATGGAAGCCTGCTGAAGACTCGCCGCACATCAATTGAACTTCAAATCGAGGACTGGCCACTGACCGAAGACCCACAACTGGGGCTAGGGGCCCACGTGGCTCTGCAAATTGACGATCAGCCGCCGTTGCGATTCAGCCAGGCCAGCCAGGGTCGACTGACCGTTGACCTGCCTGACCTCTCCCCTGGAAGTCATCGCTTCAGCGCCTATGCAGCCATGCCCTGGGGAGAAGCCGTGAAATCGCCTGGGGCGAGTCTTCAGTGGCGACTGGACCTTCTTCAAGAACTGATTGGCACCCAACCCGATCAGGATGCTCCCTGGCTTGCCGTTGTCAGTCCTGCAGAGCTGGGACGCGGCGAGCCGCTGCTGATCGACTGGCTCATCTGGAATGCGCCCTTGCAAAACCTTCGCGAAGGCGATGGACGTTGGAGGCTGCGCATCAGCGTGAACGGCGACAGCTTTCTGGTCGACCGCCAGGACGCCCTTTGGTTGAAGGGTGCCGGCAATGGCGGTGTTCAGATGGAACTCCTGGATGGCATGGGAGACCCGATCACTCCGGTCTTCAACAATCAATTCCGCTCCCAAGACTCCTTATCAGGGGAGCGGCCGATTTGGATGCAATCCAAGCTCTCCGATCAGCAGATCGCACGACTGCTGGGAGAGGCCGTTCCAGAACCCACGCCACCAGCCAAGCCAGCGGGTGCTGTCACGACGGAGCAGCCCTTCCAATTAGAGCAATCAGATGACCCTGAGCCTCAACCAGCCACCCCCACCCCCGCCGAAGACACGACATCAACACCAGACCCACAGTCCATGGAGGTCGACAAGGACCCGATCCAGCTGGAATCGCAGCCCGCACCAGCCCGCGACGAGGCGCCTGAGCCGCCAGACCCATCCAAGGCAAGACCTTCAGAGAACGACCCCGCCAAAACCCCGAGCGACCGTCAACCCCAGGCAATCGCCTCGCCACCCACGCCTCCGGAGGGGGCCAACACCAATGCCCCCACCAGCAGCCTGGGAGGATCAGCCAGGGAGCTGTTGAACGCCAATGGCACCCAGCGCTGATCTTCCGAAGCTTTTGCCCTGAACGCTGACACCACCAACACGCACCAGGCCGACACCGTGACGCTGGCTCTTGGCCTTTCAGCCAGTGCCTGGCCGCTCCTGCAGCGCCTGCAGCAGATGGAGCGCATCAAGGCAATCGCATTGACGCCCGGTGCTGCAACCACGCTGAAGGACATGCCCGCGGATCTGCGGATTGGTCCAGCGTCGCAACTGCTGAAAGCCAACTGGACCCGCGGGGGCAACCTGCTGGTGATTGGCGCCATTGGAGCGGTTACAAGGCTGATTGCTCCTCTGGTGCAAGACAAGCACTCCGATCCTGCGGTTGTGGTGATGGATGCGCGGGGCGAGCATGTGGTGCCGCTCTTGGGCGGTCATTCCGCTGGGGCAGAGCAGCTGGCACGAGATCTTGCCGCCGCACTTGGAAGTCGAGCCGTTCTCACCGGTGATGCCAGCACACAAGGTCGCCTGGCACTGGATGCCTTTGGCGAGGCATGGGGTTGGAAGCGCGGAGGCGAAGCGAGCGCCTGGCATCAGCTGATGCAATCCCAGGCCATGGAGCAACCGCTGAGCCTGACGCAGCAAAGCGGAACAACGCTCTGGTCAACCAGTGCTGGCAGCCAACGACTCCATCATCGGGATGGCTCCCATCAATCTCCCGCCTTGAGCATCGGGGCTAAAACCGATGCTGCAGCCTGTCGTTGGCATCCCCCCACCCTCTGGATCGGCATCGGTTGCGAGCGCAACACCAGCCTTGGCCTGGTCGAACGTGCCGTCGCATCAGCTCTTGCTCAAGCATCACTGGCCCGGGAAGCGGTGGCCGGAATCAGCAGCATCGACGTCAAGGCCAATGAGCCAGCACTCATTCGCCTGAGCGAACAGCACGAATGGCCCTTTCGGCTGCACTGCGCTTCCAGTTTGGCGGCGGTTGCCGTGCCCACGCCTTCAGAGGTGGTCAACGCGGAGATGGGAACAGCATCGGTTGCGGAAGCAGCGGCTCTGCTGGCAGCAGGAGACGGCGCGCAGTTACGTCATCCCAAGCAAATCCTTCATGCCGATCCAGGCGAACAGGGTGCCGTCACGGTCGCCATCGCTGAGGCAAGCCAGGCCTTTGCACCTCAACGGGGCGAACTGCATCTGATCGGCAGTGGGCCAGGGGCCTTGGATCTGCTCACCCCCGATGCCAGACAGGCCCTCAGTCGGTGTGTGTCCTGGGTTGGTTATGGGCTGTATCTGGATCTGCTTGAGCCCCTGCGCCGCCATGATCAGGTGCGCGTGGATGGACAGCTCACACGGGAACGCGACCGGTGCCAGCAGGCCTTGGAGATGGCCCGTGAGGGCACCAAGGTTGCACTGGTGTCATCGGGCGACAGCGGGATTTACGGCATGGCCGGACTCGCCCTGGAATTGTGGATGGACCTTCCCGAGAGTCATCGACCGCTGTTCCAAGTTCACCCAGGCCTCTCAGCCCTGCAGCTGGCGGCGGCCAAGGCCGGAGCACCGCTCATGCATGACTTCTGCACCATCAGCTTGAGTGACAGGCTCACACCCTGGGAGGTGATTGAACGACGGCTGCACGCTGCTGCAGAAGGAGATTTTGTGGTGGCGCTCTACAACCCACGCTCCAAAGGCCGCGACTGGCAGCTGCAGCGAGCTATTGAGATCCTGCTCAAGGATCGACCTGCCACAACACCGGTGGTGATGGCCCGCCAACTCGGACGACGGGAGGAGAACGTGAGCCTGTTTCAGCTGGCTAACCTCCAACCGGAGGACGTTGACATGCTCACCGTGCTGGTGGTCGGCAACAGCAGCAGTCGGGTCATGGGTGGCCGCATGGTGACCCCCCGTGGTTATCCCGGAGCCGCGCTCAGTTGATGCCGGCCATTGCAGTCGGGATGACAGGATTCGAACCTGCGGCCCCTTCGTCCCGAACGAAGTGCGCTACCAAGCTGCGCTACATCCCGAAGGCCCGACTCTAGAAGATGACCTCCGTCCTGAAACCTGATTGGCTCCGCGTCAAAGCTCCTCAACGGGAACGCATCGGAGCCGTTGCGGACATGCTGCTTGACCTGAAGCTGAATACGGTCTGCCAGGAAGCCAGCTGCCCCAACATCGGGGAATGCTTCGCCGGAGGGACGGCCACATTCCTGATCATGGGACCCGGTTGCACGCGCGCCTGCCCTTACTGCGACATCGATTTCGACAAAAGCGTTCGGCAGCTCGATCCCACGGAACCTGAACGCCTGGGGGAGGCTGTAGCCAGGCTCGGCCTGAAGCACGTGGTGATCACCTCAGTGAACCGCGATGACCTTGACGACGGTGGCGCCTCCCAGTTCGTGGCCTGCATCGAACAGGTCAAACAGCGCTCACCGCTCACCACCATCGAATTGCTGATCCCAGACTTCTGCGGCAACTGGGATGCCCTCGCCACCGTGATGGAGGCAGGACCCCATGTGCTGAACCACAACATCGAAACCGTGCCTCGCTTGTACCGACAAGCCAGACCACAGGGTGAGTACGAGCGATCGCTGGAACTGTTGAAGCGTGTGCGTGAAGGCTGGCCCAAGGCATACAGCAAATCAGGACTGATGGTGGGGCTCGGGGAAAACGATGCGGAAGTGATCCAGGTGTTGCGCGACCTGCGTGCCCATCACGTTGACATCGTCACGATCGGCCAATACCTCTCACCCGGGCCGAAGCACCTAGCGGTGGACCGTTTCGTCACACCAGAGCAGTTCGACCACTACCGCGAGCTGGGGGAGGGTGATCTGGGGTTCCTCCAGGTGGTGAGCACACCGCTGACGCGCAGCAGCTACCACGCCGGAGAAGTGCAAAAGCTGATGCTCAGCCATCCCCGCTGACCAGACGCCAGCCAGGGCGAAGACAAGGATGGTTTCGGCTCCGGCTCACCAAGCCTGTGACACAGGCAAGGCATCGGCACAGACCGGGCGCCAGGCATAAAGCGACCAGGTCACCAGGCCGCGGAGAATCATTGGATCACGCGTCACCCAATCATGGGCGCTTTGGTAGGAGGGGGCCTCAAAAATCATCAAGCCACCGCCTCCGGGCTGCTCCTGGCCATCCACGAGAAAACCGCTGTAGAGCCTCCAGCCTTTCTCGCGCTCAGCATTCAACCAGGTGCGATGAGCATCGCAGTGGGAGCGACGCTCATCTGCTGAAAGTGCCCGCATGGATGGAGTAAACACCTCCTGCTTGACGAACCAAGGCATGGATCGGCAGCGATCAGACCGCCACGGCAGCCCGATCCAGCAAGCCCATAGCCTCACGTTCGCTGGGAGGAATGAGCACCTTGAACCCTGCCTTGGCCGCTGACCAATCCGCCAGCAGCGATGAGGCCTTCTCGCTACCTGTGGCAGCCACATGCAACTCGAGCAGTTGCTTCAGCAATGAGGCCTGCTCATCGGTAGTAATGCTGCACACCTCCACGATCTCAGGATTGACGCGGGGAGTAACCCGTTCGCCATCGTCGAGCAGGAAGGTCACGCCACCAGTCATGCCAGCACCGACGTTGCGTCCAGTGCTGCCGAGCACCACCACAACACCACCAGTCATGTACTCACAGCAGTGATCTCCAGCACCCTCCACAACCGCACGGGCTCCACTGTTGCGAACACCAAAGCGCTCACCGGCACGACCAAGGGCAAACAGTTCACCACCGGTCGCTCCGTAGAGACAGGTGTTGCCGAGAATTACCTGATCACCAGGGTTGGCGGTGGCATCAGCGGGCACCAAAGCGATCCTGCCGCTGTTCATGCTCTTGCCGACGTAATCATTCGCCTCACCCTCGAGCCGAACATTCATCCCTTGCACGAGGAAAGCACCGAAGCTCTGCCCAGACGCGCCACGGAAGGTCAGATCAAGCTGTCCGTTGAAACCACGGTTGCCGTGGCGTTGGGCAATTTCACCCGCCAGTCGAGCGCAGACACTGCGATCGGTGTTGATGATCTCCACACTGCGGCTGAGCGAACCATGGCTTTCCACCGCAGCCATCAGCTCCACATCAGCCAACAATCGGTCTTCGAGGATCGGGCCATTGCCATGGGCCTGAGCGCTGTGGCGAAGCCAAGAGCGATCCTCAGCACCATGGACTGGAGCGAGCAGGCTGGAGAGATCCACACACTTGGTCTTGGCCAGCTCAATCGATCGGGCCTTGAGCAGATCCGTGCGTCCGATCAGATCTTCAAAACTGCTCACACCCAGCAAGCTCATGAGCTGGCGCACTTCCTCAGCCACGTACCAGAAGAAGTTGACGACGTGCTCGGGGACCCCGGTGAAGCGCTTGCGCAGGTTCTCCTTTTGTGTGGCCACACCGACTGGGCAGTTGTTGGTGTGGCAAACGCGGGCCATCACGCAGCCTTCGGCAATCATCGCAATCGAACCGAAGCCGTACTCCTCCGCGCCGAGGAGCGCGGCGATCACCACATCCCAGCCGGTTTTAAGGCCACCATCGGCCCGCAACAGAACCCGATCACGAAGACCGTTCTCCAAGAGGGCTCGGTGGACCTCAGTCAGGCCCAACTCCCAGGGGCCGCCGGCATGCTTGATCGAGCTCAGCGGTGAGGCTCCAGTGCCGCCGTCGTGGCCCGAAATCTGAATCACATCGGCGTTGGCTTTCGCCACACCAGCAGCGATGGTGCCGATGCCGATTTCAGCTACCAACTTCACGCTGACAGGTGCTGCTGGATGGACCTGGTGGAGATCGTGGATCAACTGGGCGAGATCTTCGATCGAGTAGATGTCATGGTGCGGGGGCGGCGAAATCAAGGCCACACCTGGCTTGCTGTTGCGCAGCCAGGCGATGTACTTGTCCACCTTCGGACCTGGCAACTGGCCGCCCTCACCGGGCTTGGCCCCTTGCGCCACCTTGATCTCCAGCTGCTTACCACTGCGCAGATATTCAGCCGTCACTCCGAAGCGCCCTGAAGCCACTTGCTTGATCGCGGAGCAGGCGGTGTCGCCGTTGCGCAGTCCGCCGATGCTGGGGAAGGACGCCGATCGCCCCTCCCCATCGACGTCCTTCAACACCTGGAAACGGGCTGGGTCTTCACCGCCTTCGCCGCTGTTGCTCTTGCCGCCGATGCGATTCATCGCCACGGCCAGCACTTCATGGGCTTCACGAGACAGGGCGCCGAGGCTCATCCCACCCGTGCAGAAGCGGGAGCAGATGCTCTCCACACTCTCCACCTGATCGAGGGGAAGCGGGGTGGGCGCCAACTTGAACTCGAGCAGGTCCCTGAGGGCCATGACCGGTCGGTTCTCCAACAAGGCCTTGTAAGTGGAGAAATGGTCGTAGCCGGGGCCCTGTGCCACGGCCTTGTGCAGCGCCTTGGAGAGTTCAGGGTTGTTGCGGTGGTATTCCGCACCACTGCGGTACTGAACAAAACCCATGAACTCCAGCTTGCTGCGGTTCAGCTCGGGGAAAGCTTTGGCATGCATCGACAGGGTTTCATTGGCCAATTCGGCAAGGGTCATGCCTGCCACCCGGCTGGTGGTACCGCTGAAGGCGATCTCGATCACATCGGCACCAAGACCAATCGCCTCAAAGATTTGAGCGCCGTGGTAGCTGGCCAGCAGAGAAATTCCGATCTTGGACAGAATTTTGCGAAGGCCGTTTTCAAGGGACTCGCGCACATTGGCCTGCACCTGATCAGCGTCGAGGGCCGGCAGCTTGCCCTGCTCAATGCGTTTTTTGGTTTTGGGGTGCTCCAGCCAGTGACGGGTGGTCTCCCAGGTGAGCCAAGGGCAGACGGCACTAGCGCCGTAACCGATCAGGCAAGCCAAGTGATGCGTGCTCCAGCACTGCGCGGTATCCACCACCAAGGAGCACTGCAGCCTCAGCTTTTGTCGCAGCAGGTGATGGTGCACCGCCCCTACGGACAACAGCGATGGCATGGCCACCGTGGTGGGGGTGAGCGGAGTAGCGACCCCTGACGCATCGACACGGTCGGAAAGCACCAACACCTGAGCACCACCGCGGACTGCTCGTTCTGCGGCGTGGCAGAGAGCTTCGAGCGCAGGCTGCAACCCGCCGGCACAAGCTTCAACCGCGACTTGCGTGGACAAGGTCTGCACCGGCAGCCCCTGCTGGCTGATGGCCGCCAATTCGGCCTCGTTCAACACCGGGGTCTCTAGATGAATCACGGCGGCAGCCTCGGCCTGGGGCTTCAGGGCCGGTCGTCGTTCACCGAGATGCATCTCCAAGCTCATCACCAGCTTTTCCCGGAGCGGGTCGATCGGCGGATTGGTGACCTGGGCGAAGCGCTGCTTGAAATAGTCGAACAACAGGTGTGGCTTCTCGGAGAGCACCGCCAGTGGAATGTCATCCCCCATGCAGTAGGTCGGCTCTTTGCCGAGGGCCGCCATGTCTTCAATGATCAGATCGAAATCCTCGGCGGTGAAACCCATGGCGGTCTGCAAGCGCAGCAGATCGAGTTCACTGACCTGTTGATCCTGGATCCAAGGCTGCGGGGCCACGCTGCGGCGGTGCTGCTTCAGCCATTCGGCATAAGGGAATCGACGCGCCGCGTCCTCCTTGACAGACCAGTTGTCCAGCAACTCGCCGCGTTCCAGATCCACGGCCACCATCTGTCCAGGTCCAAGTCGCCCTTTCCTGACGATGGTCTTGCCGCTGAGATCCACCACACCGGTCTCCGATCCCATGATCACGAAGCCGTCATCGGTGGTGCACCAACGCGCCGGGCGCAACCCATTGCGATCCAACGTGGCACCCACCCGCTTGCCGTCGGCAAAGACCAACAGGGCCGGACCATCCCAGGGTTCCTGAATGCCCGCATTGAACTCGTACATCGCCGTCACATCGGGACGGCTGTCGAGGTCGGGCTGATTGCGGAAGGCTTCGGGCACCAGCGTGATCAGGCTGTCGGTGATCGAACGCCCGCTGCGCACCATCAGCTCCAAAGTGGCATCAAGGTTGGCGGAATCACTGAAGGCAGGGTTCACCACCGGAATCAGATCGTCGGCAGCTTCCCCCCAGACGTTCTCGAGGCTGGCTTCTGACGCCTTGGCCCAGTTGAGGTTGCCCAGCAGGGTGTTGATTTCACCGTTGTGGCCCAGAAGCCGCATCGGCTGCGCCAGGGGCCAGCGCGGCAGGGTATTGGTGCTGAAACGACGGTGATAAACCGCGAAACTGACGGCAAAGCGCGGATCCCTGAGGTCGGCGTAATAGTGCGCCAAGACTTCGGAACGCACCATGCCTTTGTAAACAACCGTGCGGCTGCTCAAGGACGCCACATAGAGGTCGTAACCACCAGAGGTGCCAAATTCGGCGCGGATGCGAGCTCCAATCCTGCGGCGCAAACGCAGCAGCTGACCTTCGAAAGCCGAGTCATCCGCGTGGCCATCAAGCACCCACTGCTCGATCACAGGCGCCGTTGCTCGCGCCATGGGACCCAGCACGGTTGGATCCACAGGAACGGTTCGCCACCCCAGCGGACGCAACCCCAAAGCACTGGCCTCCGCGTCACAGACGCGGCGAACATCCGCCCGGCAGCTTGCATCCGTGGGCATGAACATCATGCCGAGACCTTTCGCTGCAGCGGCTTCCGGCCAGACCTCTCGTAGATAAGCCCAGGGGATCTGACAGAGCACACCGGCACCGTCGCCCGAGTCCCCATCGCCGCCACATCCCCCCCGGTGCTCCATACAACCCAGACCACGCAAGGCCTGCTGCAAAACCCAATGACTGGTCTCACCCTGAAGATTCGCGAGGAATCCCACGCCGCAAGCATCCTTTTCACCGGCCACGGCCTCAGGCGCAGCACTGTCGCTGTAGGGCCAATGGGAACCGGGAAGGTGAGTCATGACCTGCAGAAAAGTCGGATGAACGCCGCAGCTGGATGCCTCATCCATACGCCGCACTATCAAATCCTAAGGATTGACCACCCCGGCTAGCGTTTTCGCATGCCTTTACCACCTCCTCCTCCCCCTCCTCCCACCATTGAGATTCGGGAAGCGGAGCAGAGCCAAGGCGATGCGATTCGCATCGGTGGAATCACCACCGAGGGAGCTTGGTCCTGGATCGGTGGCAACCAACGATCCCCTCGACAGCTTTGGATTCCCCTCGACATCCTCATCGGCAGGCTGGGATTCCACCGAGTCCAGGAGCGAGCGGGCGAGGCGCTCGAATGGTTCGGAGAGCGGCGCCTGCTGGCATCACTACCGACGCGCACCTTGGACGATGAGGTCGCCGTGGATGCCGCACCCTGGTTCAGATCTCTGAATGTGAGCAGCAGCAGAAACGGCGAGGTTTTATCGCTCACACTCCCCTCGCCACGCGTGCTCGCACTGCGTCAAGGCAAAGGCAGCACAGCAGGACGCCTGGTGCTTGACCTCAGTGGCCCGGCGCTGATGCAACGCAGGGATGATGACCTGCTCCTCGGAGTGAGGACAACCCCTGCACAGAACGCGCAGCTCAAGCGGATCGGACTGACCACGCGACGCCAGTCTGAATCGTTGGTTTTGATGGGCAAAAGCGAACAGCCAACGCTCACGTTGGCGGGGCCTTGGCGGATCGTGATCGATGGCCTGAACGCGACACAGAGTCCAAGCCCTTTGGCCCAAGGCAACCCGTTGCATGCGGCATTGATGAGCCCTGCGATCAAGACCGCGCAAGCTCAGGGACTGGTGCTCGATGTGCGAACCGTGCGCGTTGGGGTCAAACCGCTGCTCATCTACCGCGCTGGCACGCGCTTTGACAGCAACAACCTCAGCCTGCGTCCGCTGGCAGCCCAGGGATCCCAGACCGGACTCCGCTATCTGACGCAGTTGGCGCAGCAGGAACGGGCTCTCACCGCTGTGAACGGTGGGTTTTTCAATCGAGTGCGTCAACTCCCGCTGGGTGCCATTCGCGTCGATGGCACCTGGGTCTCAGGCCCGATTCTCAACCGCGGTGCGGTCGGCTGGTCCATCGGCCAGCCCCTGCTCTTCGACCGCTTGCAGCTGGATCAGACCCTCGAGGTCGCTGGAGGACGTCGATGGGATCTCGGCCAGCTCAACAGCGGCTATGTGCAGCGGGGGCTGAGTCGTTACACCCGCGCCTGGGGGCCGGTTTACACAGCGCTCAGTGGCGAGGAGAAAGCCATCTCCATCCGCGCTGGGAAGGTCATCGGTTTGCACGATGGAGCCGCATTGATACGCGGCGTGCCTCTTGCCGCCGGCAGCTCCTTGATCGTGTCGCGGGCGGGAGTAGCGCTGCCCGCAAAGCCAGGGGATCAGGTCAGCATCAACCTTCGACCCTCAAGCCCAGTCGGCCAACAACCTCAGATTCTTGGGGGAGGCCCCTTGCTGTTGAGGGGGGGCCAGGTGGTGCTGAAAGGACGTCAGGAAGGCTTCAGTCAAGGGTTCCTTTCCCAATCAGCCCCTCGCACTGTGGTGGGACAGGACGACAAACGCGTGTGGCTGTTCACCCTGCGAGGTCGTTCCGGCAGCGATCCCACGTTGTTGGAGACCACACTGGCCTTGCAGCAGCTGGGGATTAGCGACGCCCTCAATCTTGATGGCGGCAGCTCCACCACCTTGGTGGCGGCCAACCACACCTTGATGACCGGTCGCGGCGTCACACCCCGCATTCAGAACGGGCTTGGCTTTGTCCGCCCCTGAACGCGATGCTGCGAAACTCAATACACCGTCGTGCCGCAGACCATGGGAGCCGTGCTGCAGATCACCGCAACCGCCGCCGCTGAGTTGGGCCGCCAGGCCGCGGTTGCTGGCACCCCAGGTTTGATGCACCTCGATCTCACCAAGGGGCACTGCGAACAGAACGTGATTCGCCTGCAGCCAGGGCATCTCGCTGGCACTCCCGTTGCCCGGGCTGATGGCGTGACACTCCACGCCCCCGAAGCGCAGCTCAAATTGCTTGAAGGGCTGACCCTCGACTACCGAAGCGACATCAGCGGGGGAGGCTTTTTGATCCTCAGCAGTGATCAAGTGCGCTGCTGCGCCTGCGGAAGCGCCTTCAGCCGGATCTGAAAGGAACAGGGAAGGCGACCCGGTAAAGTGATGGATTGTCGAACCAGGTCGGATCTCCGGCCGCCACGCGACCGTCGATGCCAACCATCCAGCAACTGATCCGCACTGAGCGCCAGAGCTCTAAGGCGAAAACCAAATCACCCGCCCTGAAGGCCTGCCCCGAGCGCCGTGGCGTGTGCACCCGCGTGTACACCTCCACACCCAAAAAGCCCAATTCGGCCCTTCGCAAGGTGGCCCGTGTGCGCCTCACCTCCGGATTCGAGGTGACCGCTTACATCGGCGGCATTGGCCACAACCTTCAGGAGCACTCGGTGGTGCTGATTCGCGGTGGTCGTGTCAAAGACTTGCCTGGCGTGCGTTACCACATCATTCGCGGAACGCTTGACACCGCCGGTGTGAAGGACCGTCGCCAGTCCCGCTCGAAGTACGGAGCCAAGACTCCCAAGGAGTGATGCCATGCGGTCCTCATCGGGACCGCCCCGTAACCGTCACCCCCAACACCCTGTTCTTCATTCAGATCTGACAGTCCATGTCACGCCGTAACGCCGCCGTTAAGCGCCCGGTTCTTCCTGATCCTCAGTTCAACAACCGCCTCGCCACCATGCTGGTGGCTCGGTTGATGAAGCACGGCAAGAAGTCGACCGCACAGCGGATTCTTTCCGATGCGTTCAGCCTGATCGGCGAGCGGACCGGCGGTGACCCCATCGAACTGTTCGAAACCGCTGTCAAGAACGCCACTCCCTTGGTTGAGGTGCGTGCACGTCGTGTTGGTGGTGCGACCTACCAGGTGCCCATGGAAGTGCGCCAGGAGCGGGGCACAGCCATGGCTCTGCGTTGGCTGGTGAGCTTCTCCCGTGCACGCAACGGCCGGAGCATGGCCCAGAAACTGGCTGGTGAACTGATGGACGCTGCCAACGAAGCGGGCAGCGCCGTTCGCAAGCGCGAAGAAACCCACAAAATGGCCGAGGCCAACAAGGCTTTCGCCCACTACCGCTACTGATTCCTTACAGGACAGCCATCAACACGAATGTTCATGGCTGACCTGTAGAGTCTCACCCGCCTTTTCACGCCCCACCCCGGAGAATTCCTGTGGCCCGCGACTTCCCCCTGGAACGCGTCAGAAATATCGGTATTGCCGCGCATATTGATGCTGGCAAAACCACCACGACAGAACGGATCCTGTTTTATTCGGGTGTGGTTCACAAGATCGGCGAGGTTCACGATGGCGCCGCAGTGACCGACTGGATGGCCCAGGAGCGTGAGCGTGGCATCACCATCACAGCTGCAGCAATCTCCACCAGCTGGAAGGATCACCGCATCAACATCATCGACACGCCTGGGCACGTTGACTTCACCATTGAGGTGGAGCGCTCGATGCGTGTGCTCGATGGAGTGATCGCCGTGTTCTGTGCTGTGGGCGGTGTTCAGCCCCAATCGGAAACCGTTTGGAGGCAAGCCGATCGCTATTCCGTTCCCCGGATGGTGTTCGTCAACAAGATGGACCGCACCGGTGCGGATTTTCTTAAGGTCCACGGCCAAATCAAAGATCGCCTTAAGGCCAACGCAGCACCGATACAGCTCCCCATCGGAGCTGAAGGGGAACTCAGCGGCATCATCGACCTCGTCGAGAACAAGGCACACATTTATAAAGATGACCTTGGACAGGACATCGAAGTGACCGATGTTCCTGAAGACATGAAGGATCAGGTTGAGGAATGGCGCAACTTCCTGATGGAAGCCGTCGCCGAGACCGACGAGGCCCTGATCGAGACGTTCCTGGAATCTGGCGAACTCAGCACTGAAGAGCTGAAGAAAGGCATCCGTGAAGGCGTGCTGAAGCATGGTTTGGTGCCGGTTCTCTGCGGTTCCGCCTTCAAGAACAAGGGCGTCCAGCTGGTTCTCGATGCCGTTGTCGATTACCTGCCTGCGCCGATCGACGTTCCTCCCATCCAAGGCGTGCTGCCCGATGGCAAGGAAGCCGTCCGTCCGTCTGACGACAGCGCACCCTTTAGCGCTCTGGCGTTCAAAGTCATGGCCGACCCCTATGGCAAGCTCACTTTCGTCCGGATGTATTCCGGCGTGCTCGAGAAAGGCAGCTACGTGCTCAACTCCACCAAGGGTGAGAAGGAGCGCATCTCCCGCCTCGTGGTGCTCAAGGCGGATGACCGCGAGGAAGTTGACGCCCTGCGCGCCGGCGATCTTGGTGCCGTGCTCGGACTGAAGAACACCACCACAGGTGACACCCTGTGTTCCTCTGACGCTCCGATCGTCCTGGAGACCCTGTTCATCCCTGAGCCTGTGATCTCTGTGGCTGTTGAGCCCAAGACCAAGGGCGACATGGAGAAGCTCTCCAAAGCGCTGGTTGCACTGGCTGAGGAAGATCCCACCTTCCGCGTCAACACCGATGCGGAAACTGGTCAGACCGTGATCGCCGGCATGGGCGAGCTGCACCTCGAGATTCTCGTGGACCGCATGCTGCGAGAATTCAAAGTGGAAGCCAACATCGGCGCTCCTCAGGTGTCCTATCGCGAAACCATCCGCAGCTCTGCTGGTGGTGAAGGCAAGTTCTCCCGTCAGACCGGTGGTAAGGGTCAGTACGGTCACGTTGTGATCGAAATGGAGCCCGGCGAGCCTGAATCCGGCTTCGAATTCGTCAACAAAATTGTTGGCGGCGTGGTCCCCAAGGAATTCATCAAGCCCTCTGAAATGGGCATGAAGGAAACCTGCGAGTCCGGCGTGATTGCCGGATTCCCCATGATCGACGTGAAAGTCACCATGGTCGATGGTTCATACCACGATGTGGACTCGTCGGAGATGGCGTTCAAGATCGCCGGCTCCATGGCTTTCAAAGATGCGGTCAAGAAGTGCAATCCTGTGCTTCTTGAACCGATGATGAAAGTTGAGGTCGAGGTCCCCGAGGATTTCCTCGGCTCGATCATCGGTGACCTGTCCTCCCGTCGAGGACAGGTTGAAGGTCAGGCAATTGACGATGGCACGTCGAAAGTCTCGGCCAAGGTGCCCCTGGCCGAGATGTTCGGCTACGCCACCGAGCTCCGATCCATGACCCAGGGTCGGGGTATTTTCTCGATGGAATTCAGCCACTATGAGGATGTTCCTCGCAATGTGGCCGAGGCCATCATCTCCAAGAATCAGGGCAATTCCTGATCTCTAAACACTCTTAATTCACCCCTCGATTCTTTACACAAATGGCACGCGAGAAGTTCGAAAGGAACAAGCCCCACGTCAACATCGGCACCATCGGCCACGTTGACCACGGCAAAACCACCCTCACCGCTGCGATCACCAACGTGCTCGCCAAGAAGGGTCAGGCAGAAGTGCAAAATTACGCCGACATCGACGGTGCTCCTGAGGAGCGTGAGCGCGGCATCACCATCAACACCGCCCACGTTGAGTACGAAACCGATAGCCGTCATTACGCCCACGTTGACTGCCCCGGTCACGCGGACTACGTGAAAAACATGATCACCGGTGCCGCCCAGATGGACGGCGCGATCCTGGTGTGTGCCGCCACCGACGGCCCCATGGCTCAAACCAAGGAGCACATCCTTCTGGCCAAGCAGGTGGGTGTTCCCGCACTGGTGGTTGCACTGAACAAGTGCGACATGGTCGATGACGAGGAGATCATCGAGCTGGTGGAAATGGAGATCCGCGAGCTGCTCTCCAGCTACGACTTCCCCGGCGATGACATCCCCGTGGTGCAGGTCTCCGGCCTGAAGGCCATCGAAGGCGAAGCCGAGTGGGAAGCCAAGATCGAAGAGCTGATGGCGGCTGTTGACGCCAACATCCCCGAGCCCGAGCGTGAGGTTGACAAGCCTTTCCTGATGGCCGTTGAAGACGTCTTCTCCATCACCGGTCGGGGCACCGTGGCCACCGGCCGGATCGAGCGTGGCATCGTCAAGGTCGGCGAAGAAATCGAAATCGTCGGCATCAAGGACACCCGCAAGACCACCGTCACCGGTGTTGAGATGTTCCGCAAGCTTCTCGACGAGGGTATGGCTGGTGACAATGTTGGTCTCCTGCTCCGCGGCATCCAGAAGGAAGACATCGAGCGCGGCATGGTGCTCGTGAAGCCCGGCTCCATCACACCTCACACCAAGTTCGAGGGTCAGGTGTACGTGCTGAAGAAGGAAGAGGGTGGTCGCCACACCCCCTTCTTCGCTGGTTACCGCCCGCAGTTCTACATCCGTACAACGGACGTGACCGGTCAGATCACCGCCTTCACTGCCGAAGACGGCAGCAACGTTGAAATGGTGATGCCTGGTGACAACATCCAGATGACCGGCGAACTGATCTGCCCCGTGGCCATCGAGCAAGGCATGCGCTTCGCCATCCGCGAAGGCGGCCGCACCATTGGTGCCGGCGTGGTCTCCAAGATCATCGAGTGATCTGAGTCCCAGATCTCTGAGGGTGGTCCGGTTCCGGCCGGGCCATCCCTTACTATTTTTTGATCGAGTCGAACTGTCTGATTGACATTCGATCTGCACCTCGACAATCCACCTTTCGTCATCTCCTTCGGAGATTTCTTCGCGCTTCATGTCCACTGCCATCGCTCAGCAGAAGATCCGCATCCGCCTCAAGGCGTTTGACCGCCGCATGCTGGATCTGTCCTGCGACAAAATCATTGAAACGGCTGACAACACAGCAGCGACTGCTATCGGCCCGATCCCTCTTCCCACGAAGCGCAAGATCTACTGCGTGCTCCGCTCCCCGCACGTCGACAAAGACTCCCGTGAGCACTTCGAGACGCGCACCCACCGCCGCATCATCGACATCTATAGCCCGTCTGCCAAGACGATTGATGCCCTGATGAAGCTGGATCTGCCCAGTGGCGTTGACATCGAAGTGAAGCTCTGAGCCGAGCACAAAGCCCCGATCAGCTGCCTAGGATCTCCCCCTTCGATTGATTCCTGCGTGGCTGATCTGTCCGTCAGAGAACTGCCTCTCTTTCCTCTGCCGGATGTCGTTCTCTTTCCAAGCGACGTTCTGCCGCTGCACATCTTCGAGTCGCGCTACCGAATGATGCTGCAGAGCGTCCTCGAAACCGATCGACGTTTTGGAGTGGTGCGTTGGGATCCCCGCAGCCAGAGCATGGCCCCGATCGGCTGCTGCGCGGAAGTGATTCAACACCAGACCGGCGAGGACGGCCGGAGCAACATCATCACGCTGGGCCAACAGCGATTCAGAGTGCTGAACGTCACCCGTGAAACTCCGTTCCGAAGTGCCATGGTCAGCTGGATCGAAGACGATCCGGAAGACAACATCGATGCTTTGCACACGCTCACTGAATCGGTGACCACCGCCCTCCGTGATGTGGTCGAGCTCACAGGCAAGCTCACCGACTCTCCCACCGCACTGCCGGAAGACCTTCCTGATCTACCTCGGGAATTGTCGTTCTGGATCGGTGCACATCTCGGCGGCCCCGTGGCCGATCAACAGCAGGAACTGCTGGAACTCACTTGCACCCGCACCAGGCTCGAACAGGAGTTCGAAATGCTCGATGAAACGCGGCGTCAGCTCGCGGCTCGCACGGTGCTGCGCGACACCCTTTCCTCCGCCGATTCCGGCAACGACGGTTGATGTCTTTCCCCACTTTCCTTGCCCCAACTGCCGTTGGGATTGCTGCTGCTGCCGGCATATACGCACTCTGGACGCGCCGCAACCGGGCCTACCACTCCAGCGAAAGCGTGGCCTCCGCCTACGACGCCTGGACCGACGATCGATTACTGGAAACCCTCTGGGGTGAGCATGTCCATCTCGGGCATTACGGCAATCCGCCGAGACGTCGTGATTTCAGGCGAGCCAAGGCTGATTTCGTACATGAACTCGTGCACTGGAGTGGATTGGATCGGCTGCCGCCGGGTTCCAAGGTGGTGGACGTGGGCTGTGGCATTGGCGGCAGCGCCAGAATCCTGGCTCGCGACTATGGCTTTGATGTGCTCGGCATCAGCATCAGCCCGGCCCAAATCCGACGAGCCACCGAATTGACTCCGGAGGGGCTGTCCTGCCGCTTCGCCGTGATGGATGCCCTGGATCTGAACCTCGCCGATGGCGAATTCGATGGCGTTTGGAGTGTTGAAGCAGGTCCTCACATGCCTGACAAACAACGCTTCGCCGATGAGTTGCTCCGAGTGCTCAAGCCCGGAGGGGCATTGGCCGTCGCCGACTGGAACCGCCGCGACCCTCGCGACGGTGCCCTTGATTCACGGGAACGCTGGGTGATGCATCAGTTGCTGACCCAATGGGCTCATCCGGAATTTGCCAGCATCCCTGGGTTCCAGCACAACCTGGAATGCAGTGATCAACGTCGCGGCCTGGTCGACACCAGCGACTGGACGGAATCCACGCTGCCATCCTGGAATGATTCCATCCTTGAAGGTTTTCGCCGACCGGCGGCCGTGCTCAGACTCGGACCACCCGCCGTGCTGCAGGGATTGCGGGAAACACCGACCCTGATGCTGATGCGCTGGGCCTTTGCGCGGGGGATGATGCAGTTCGGGGTGTTCCGCCTCAATCCTGATCAACTGAGCTCAGAGCTGGGGTAAGCACCAAAATCCGCCAGGTGCTCGCAGAGCGGTTCAAGGCGGCTCGCCAGTTGGGTCAGCGCTGCTGCAGAGTTCTCGGCTGGAAGTTCCACATCAACGAAAAATACATACTCACCAAGTTCACGCTTCGAGGGACGTGACTCGATCCGGCTCATATTGAGCCCTAAACCCGCGATGGCCTGGAGTGCCTCAATGAGAGCACCAGGCGCATTCCGATGCAGCGAGAACGCCAAACTTGCGACTTGTCCCTCCCGTAGTGGCTCTCCTCGGAAGAGGAGCAAAAACCGTGTGCAATTGCCTGCCACATCGTTGATGGGGAAGGCGAGTTGATCGAGCTCCTGATGCTCGCCCACCGCTCGATCCGCAATCGCCGCTCTGAAGCGACTGCCCTTCACCATCCGGGCGGCTTCGGCTGTCGAAGTGGTGGGCAACTGCAGCGCCTGTGGCAGATGCGTGGCCAGCCAACCGCTGCATTGCGCCAAAGCCTGTGGGTGCGACAGCACTTCGCTAATGCCCTCCAGAGTGCCACTGCTCAGCAGCGCATGACGAATGGGCAACACCAGAGCGCGGCGGATGCAGAGCTCACGATGGGTCCAGAGCGCATCCAAGCTGGCAGTAACCCCTCCCTCGACCGAGTTCTCAACAGGCACGACGGCGGCCTCGCAGCGGCCATCTGCCACGTGCTCCACCACCGCCCGCAATCCGGTGCAAGCCACAAGATCAGCATCGCCGAGCTGCTCCAACTGCAGCATTGCTTTGGCAGCCCGCTCGCCATAGGTGCCCTTCGGCCCTAGAAACGCCACCCGCATCGGCATGGATCCCTGCACTCGCATCGATAGGATCATGCCGTGTCAGCACAAGGGGCATGAGCCTGGCCTTCCGCGCCAGACAGCATCTCGATCTGCCGGTTGCGAATCAGACGGACCGCCTGCGCCGCTACCTGCAGGAAGAGGACCGCGTGATCAAGGCCTTGCTGGATCCCCAGCAACTGGAAGCAACCGGCCCCTCGCGGTATCGCTACACGGTGACGACCCTGCAGGTGTTTCAACTTCAGGTCGCACCCGTGGTCTCCCTGAAAACTGAGTGCGGAGACGGATCGATTTCCATTCAGGCGTTAGACGCCACATTGCAGGGGTTGGGTCTGGTGGACGATTTTCAGCTGAGCCTGGAAGCCGTGCTGGAAGTCAGCGATCATGGGTTGCAGGGTGAAGCCCGACTGGGCGTTACCGTGAGCCAGCCACCGCTGCTGAAACTGATTCCAAAACGTGTTTTGGAGAGCACCGGTGAGTCGATTCTCAACGGCATCCTGGTAACGATCAAGGGCCGGGTGGGCCGGCAACTGGTCAGAGATTTTCAAGATTGGTGTGCCCAATCTCCGCATCAAGAGGCGGGGCTCAATGAGGCCCGGTCATGAAGCCGGCAAGACTTTGCTGAGAAAGCTTTGGCGATGCATCGGCGTCGGCCCTGCCTCGAGCAGCGCCGCCCGGTGGCGGGCTGTGCCATAACCAGCATGACGCTCCAACCCATACCCGGGAAAACGCAGCGCCATGCGGCGGATCAGGGCATCGCGCGCTTCTTTGGCCAGCACACTGGCTGCAGCAATTGAGGCTTCTTTGCTGTCTCCTCGGACAATGGTGCGCTGTGCACCGGGCCAGAGGCGCAGGGGGAGAACACCATCGACGAGCAACAGATCCGGCGCTTTCGGAAGGCGTTGGAGGGCCCGCAACATCGCCAGCTCCGTCGCGACACGAATGCCACGGGCATCCACTTCACGCGCTGATGCTTGACCAAGGGCCCAAACCATGGCCCGGGCTTGAATTTCCGGAACCAGTGCCGCACGTCGTTTCGGAGACAGCGCTTTGCTGTCGGTCAGTCCAAGATCAGAAAGCGCTTCGGCGGCTTTAGGGGTGAGGCACACCGCGCCAGCAAAGACGGGACCGAACCAACAGCCACGACCAACCTCATCAACACCAACGATCACTCCATGACGGCCGAAGAGCGACGCCGGCGGCGACCAGGACGCGCTTCAGCTAGAGGCATCTCGGGCTCTGCAACAGCCACGGCGACAGGTTCCTGGGCCGCAACAGCCGCCGGAGTGGGTTCCGGTGGCAGCTCGATGAGGGGGGCCACTTCCAGGGGTGTGATCTCCACCAACAACGGCTTCTCGTCCGCGCGCGCAGCGATGGGTTCAGGTGCTGACGTGGGGGATGCAGAAGCAGTGCGCGCGCTGCCTCGACCACCACGATTGCCGCGACGCCGGCGACGCCCAGAACCTGCGGCCAGTTGCTGACGCGCATCTTCGAGCACAGTGTCGGCATCCTCCCCAGGTCGCACAACGCGAACCATCAAGTTGTCGTTCTCTGGCGGGGGATCCAGAAGCAACACAGGATTCAGGCCGAGCCAGCCGTACACCTTTACCTGATCGTCATCCATCGGAACGGCCACCAGTTCTGGATCCTGGCGACGGGTGGCAGCTGCGGGTTCCGTCGCCTCCGTGTTGGATTCGCCAGCAACCTGAGCGTCCAGGGGTGCTTCCGCTGGGGTTACTGCTTCAGACGCAGCTCCTACACGACCACGGCCACCGCGACGACGGCGCCCTCCACCAGTCTCGGATGGAGCAGAGACCTCCGCTCGTGCAGAGGCTGCCGACCGCACCAAGCCGGTCGCGGTCGCCAGAGGCTGCAGGAGATCTTTACCGGGCAGCACCGCCACGTGGCCCAGTCCGCCGCAGCTCGGGCACGCGCGCCCAAACAGCTCATAAATGTTCTGCCCCTGGCGCTTGCGTGTCAGCTCCACAAGCCCCAGCTCCGTGAGCTGCGCAATTTGAGGGCGCGCGGAATCATCACGGATCGCGGTCGTGAAGTGCTCCAAAAGCTGGAGCTGATCCCGGCGGGAATCCATATCGATGAAGTCGACGATGATCACCCCACCGATATTGCGGAGCTTCAGCTGCCGGCCGATCTCAGCAGCCGCCTCACAGTTGGTCCAAAGAACCGTCTCACGCGCATTCGCGGACCGGGTGAACGATCCCGAATTGACATCGATCACCGTGAGCGCCTCGGTGGGCTCGATGATCACGTAGCCGCCTGAAGGGAGATCAACCCGCGGCTTGAGCGCATCACGGATCGCGGCGTTCACCTTGAAGTGCTCCAGCAGCTCATCGGATTCGCTGTGCGCTTCCACTAACACGTTGGCGCCTTCCTGACCGAGGAAGCTGGTCACCCGCTCAACGGCATCCGCTTCATCGACCACCACACGCACCAGATCAAGACCAATGTGGTCCCGAAGGATGCGGTGAATGAAGTCCTCATCTCGATTGAGCAGAACAGGGGGGGATGCCGTTTCCGCTGCTTTCTGGATGGCTTCCCACTGACGAAGCAGTGACTCCAGGTCGTCGATCAGCAGATCTTCGCTGATTCCCTCAGCTTCGGTGCGAATCAGGAGGCCTGCGCCCGGTGGCTTGATCAGAACACCGAGGGCACGCAAACGGTTGCGCTCCCCCTCAGCACCAATCCGACGGGAGATGTTCACGCCCTGTCCGCTTGGTTGCAGCACGAGGTAGCGCCCCGGCAGAGCAAGATTGCCGGTCAGACGGGGGCCCTTGGTGCCGGTGGGCTCCTTCATCACCTGAACCAGCACCTTCTGGCGAGGCTCCAGCAGTTCTGTAATTCCTGCCGCCCCTTTCCTGAGACGCAGCGGACCGAGATCCGTGACATGAATAAAACCGTTCTTTTCACTCTCGCCGATGTTCACGAAAGCGGCGTCGATGCCCGGCAGAACGTTTTCCACTGTGCCGAGATACACATCGCCGATTTGATAGCGGCCCTGCGCCACGATCAGTTCATCAACGCGGTCATCAGACAGAACTGCCGCGATGCGCAGCTGCTCGGCGATGACGATTTGTTGGGGCATAAACAGGAACTGACGCAGCCCGTCAGGACAAATGCCGTTCAACGGACCAACTGGGCCGTTAAACGGAGGAAATTGAAATTGCTTCTGGAAAGGACCCGCAGGTCGCAATGGCACGGAGTGAAACACTCCTATGGTCGATCCGCTTCAGCGCTGTGACGCCGGCTGGAACGAAGGCTCAGACCTCTCGTTCCAAACAATGAATGGGACAAGAAGACCGGGACGCATCCATGGCTCAAGCCTCTGGATTGAAGTCCTGACCCGAATTTAACATTGCAGCAGGGTGAGCTCCATCCGTCGCACGCGCGACAGTGACAACTCAAAACCCAGCTGGCAAGCCAACCAGCTTTGCAGCTGCGCTGGTTTGAGACTGCGGCCCTGAGAATCAATGGCAGCGATCAACTCGAGCTCGGCAGCGCATGGCTCAGCAGCAGGGTTGTCAGCGATCAGTTCCACGAGGCTGAGGCTTTGGAGCAGCCCCCGCATGTCGCGGCGACGCGGTCGTCCTTTCTTATCGGTGTCCTCCCAGATCAGCTCCCGCAGATCGAGCAGATCACGGATGGCCTGCTGCCAGAGAGAACCCCCATTCGACGGCGCATTGAGAGTACCGCTGAGCACAAAGCGCCACCGACTGGCCTGGAGCTGCTGCGAGAGCTTGGGCGACGACACCGGCACCTCCTGAACCTCCAGCAGGCGCAGTCCTGGCGGCAGTGCCTTCTGCCAACGTTCCATCACCTCGGCGGGAGGCATGGGCTCGAGGAACTCAAGGTCCATCCATTCCCCTTCCGCCTCAACACCCAAAGGCAAAGCCAGGGCCAACTGCAGGCGGGGCAAGGGGTGGAAGCCACCGGTGAAGCTCACCGGTAATTCACTGCGACGCAGGGCGCGTTCCAGCAATCGCACCAGATCGAGGTGACTCAGCAGGGCCATGGCCCCAGTTTTGCTGAAGCGAAAACGTAGACGGCAGACCCGTTCACTCGGAGGGGCTTGCTGGGCAAAAGCACCGGGCACCGGAGGTGGAGGCACCACCACGTTGTGCCCCAGATCAGACCCACAAACCCCACAACTGCTGCATCCTTCGAAGGAGCAGTCAGGCACCACAGTGGCCGCTAGAGCCTGCTGAAGATCCTCCGCCAGCCAGGCCTTGTCGATGCCGCTGTCGATGTGATCCCAGGGCAAAGGCTGAGCACATAATCCTTTGAGATCCTCTCGTTCCAGAGCAGCCACAGCAGCCCAGCCACCCAGCTCCATCTGGCGATAACGCCCGTCCAAACCGGCCGCTGCGATGGCACCTGTCCAAGCTTCATAGGTGCGATCGAGCGCCTCGAACCAGGCGTCCATTCCGGCACCTGCGCGCCAGGCGGCCTCGATCACGGGCGCCAGACGTCGGTCACCGCGCCCGATGAAATCCTCCATGGCCGAGAGACGGACATCGGTGAAGTTGAAGCGCACACCCCGCAATCGCCGTCCGGCGTCCCTGAGCAACTGCTGGCGCCGGATGAATTCCGCCGTCGACACGCTGTGCCACTGAAATGGCGTATGCGGCTTTGGTGTGAAGTTGCTGATGGTGATGTTGAGGCTCAGGCGCCCCAGATCCCTGCACCGCTCTTGCAGCATCCGGCAGGTCTCTGCAATACCCAGCACATCGGCATCCGTTTCCCCGGGAAGGCCGACCATGAAATAGAGCTTGACCTTGCGATATCCGTTCTGCATCGCCGTTCGGATCCCCTGCAACAGGTCGTCATCGGTGAGGCCCTTGTTGACGATGTCGCGGAGGCGTTGCGTGCCTGCTTCGGGCGCAAAGGTCAGCCCTGCCTGACGCGCGCCACCAAGAATGTGGGCAATGTCTTGATCAAAGCGATCCACCCGTTGGCTGGGCAGCTGCAGGGTGACATTGCGGTCCGCAAGTCTGTTGCGGAGCTCAACACCAACGGCAGGCAGGGCCAGGTAATCACTGCAGCTGAGCGACAGCAGCGAGAAATCGCTGTAGCCGGTTTTGCGCATACCGGTCTCCACGGCCTCGATCACCGCCTCCGGCTCCACATCGCGGGCAGGGCGGGTCAGCATTCCTGGCTGACAGAACCGGCAGCCACGGGTGCAGCCGCGACGGATCTCCACGGTGAGCCGGTCATGCACCGTCTCCACATGAGGCACAAGACCCATGGCGTAATGGGGCATCGGCGTTGCCACCCGACGCAATACCCTCGGAGGCAGGCCTGGTTCCAAGGGTTCGATGGTGACTCCGTCCGCCCCGGGGGCATAGAGCGAGGGCACATAGACCCCTGGCAACAAAGCAAGGTCGCGCAACAAGTCCGAGCGACTCAGCCCCGCCTCTTTCCCCTCCGCCAGCACAAGCCCAATCTCAGGCAGCAGTTCTTCACCGTCACCAAGCACGATGAAATCGAAGAACGCGGCATAGGGCTCCGGATTGCTGGTGGCCGTGGGGCCCCCAGCGAAGATCAGCGGCGGAGCGTCAGGGTCACCCAAAGGTCGATCACCGCGATCCGCGGCACGAATCGGCACCCTGCAGAGATCCAGCATCTGCAGGATGTTGGTGGCACCCAGCTCATAACTGAGGCTGAAGCCCAGGATGTCGAAGGCATTCAACGGCCAACGGCTTTCCACACCGAAGAGTGCTTGATCACGCTCCTTCAAACGTTGAGCCAGATCGGCGGCAGGGAGATAGGCCCGATCACACACTTGGCCGGGAAGGGCATTGAGGATCGAATAGAGAATGATGTGCCCGAGGTTGCTGGAGCCCACCTCGTAGATCTCGGGGTAGGTGAGCGCCCAGCGCACGCGTGCTCCTTGCCAGTCACGGGGCTCCACACCGAGTTCATGGCCCATGTAGCGGGCTGGCCGGTTGATGCCGGCATCCACAAGGGCATCGAACGCGACCGGTGCGATGGATGGGTTCAGAGCGACGGTCACGTTGTGCCGACCCGGCTCACTGCATCGTATGTAGGAGGATGCCCGCAACACAGCGGCTTTTCCGTGGTTCAGGTCAACGGCAACTACCTCAAACTCAAGGCGGGATATCTATTCCCCGAGATCGGCCGTCGAGTGAAAGCCTTCAGCACTGCCAATCCCGACGCGGCTCTGATTCGCCTCGGCATTGGTGATGTAACCGAGCCGCTGCCGCTGGCATGCCGAGAGGCCATGAAAGCGGCCATCGATGAAATGGGGACTGCGGAGGGCTTCCACGGCTACGGCCCTGAGCAGGGATACGGCTGGCTGCGCGATGCGATCGCCAAGCACGACTTTCAAGCCCGAGGCTGCGAGATCAGCGCTGAGGAGATCTTTGTCTCTGATGGCTCCAAGTGCGACAGCAGCAACATCCTCGACATTCTCGGCAAAGGCAATCGCATCGCGGTGACCGACCCTGTTTATCCCGTGTATGTCGATAGCAATGTGATGGCCGGACGCACTGGTGATGCCGGCGATGAGGGGCGCTACGCGGGCCTGAGCTATCTACCGATCAGCGCTGACAATGGCTTCGCTGCTCAGATCCCCAATGAGCCGGTCGATCTGATCTATCTCTGCTTCCCTAACAACCCCACCGGTGCAGTGGCCACACGGGAGCAGCTCAAGGCCTGGGTGGATTACGCGCGCAGCAACGGTGCTCTGATCCTTTTTGATGCTGCTTATGAAGCGTTCATTCAGGATCCGAGCCTGCCCCGTTCGATCTTTGAAATCGAAGGAGCGCGGGAGTGCGCTATTGAATTCCGCTCGTTCTCCAAAAACGCAGGTTTCACAGGCACCCGTTGCGCCTTCACGGTGGTGCCCAAAGGGTTGAAAGGCAAGGCCGCCAACGGCGAATCCGTGGAACTCTGGGGACTCTGGAATCGCCGCCAGAGCACCAAATTTAATGGAGTCAGCTACATCATTCAGCGCGGTGCTGAAGCGGTGTATTCCGAAGAGGGACAACAGGAGGTGAGGGCCCTGGTGGGCTTCTACATGGAGAACGCCGCGATCATTCGCCGTGAACTCAATGCCGCGGGTCTCACCACCTATGGCGGTGAACATGCTCCCTATGTCTGGATCAAAACCCCCAACGGCATGGATTCCTGGGGATTCTTCGACCACCTGCTCAATCAGGCGAATGTTGTGGGCACGCCAGGAAGTGGTTTCGGTGCAGCCGGAGAAGGGTACTTCCGACTGTCGGCATTCAACAGTCGCGAAAATGTCGACATGGCGATGGCTCGGATCAAGGCCCTCTGATCCCACCTTGACCTCGGTCGCTTTACATTTCAATCAGCTGAAAACCATGGCGATGGCAGTGGAGTCTCCCAGCTCAAAACCCGGTGGTGCTGCGGTTCTAGATAAAGAAACGGAGCGGGTGCGCAAGCGCTCACCCCGCTACAAGGTGCTGCTTCACAACGACCCCGTGAACTCCATGGAGTACGTGGTCGCCACCCTGCGTCAGGTGGTCCCGCAGTTGAGTGAACAGGACTGCATGGCAGTGATGCTCGAAGCTCACAACACGGGGGTCGGGCTCGTCATCGTCTGCGACCTTGAGCCAGCCGAGTTCTACTGCGAAACGCTGAAAGGCAAGGGCCTCACTAGCAGTATCGAGCCGGAAAACTGATCGTTCACGTCATCGTGAAGACCTGGAGACGTCTGCTCCAGGCACATCCGCGCTGGATCACAACCACCTTGCTGATTCCGGTGCTCTATGGGCTGGGGTGGCTCCTGGCGCAACCGCTGGCCCAAGTGCTGCCCGAGGCCTCGGCGGCACGGCTGTCGTTGATCGGCACGATCGGGAGCCTGCTGCTATTCATTCTTTTGCTGCCGAGCTGGGTACGGCAGCGCTGGAACAGTCGCCACCCCTGGTTGACACTGGGGCTTCGCAGTCGCAGGGGAGAGCCCGCTGGTGTTGTTTGCCTGGGCTACGGATTGCTGCGCTCCGTAGGTCTGTTGGCGCTGATCTGCTTCCCACTCATCTTTGGGTCATGGGGACGATGGCTGGGAGAGCTCACCAGCGGAGACGTCCTCAATGCGATTTTGCTCTGCTTCGGCGTGGGCCTGGCGGAAGAGCTGCTCTTCCGCGGCTGGCTCTGGGGAGAGTTGCATGAGCTCGCCGGCAGCCGTCTCGCGGTGATCGCTCAGGCGGTCATTTTCAGCTTGGCGCACACCCGCTTCGATCAAGGAGTCATCCCGATGATGGGGTTGCTGACAGGTCTGATGCTGCTTGGGCTGGTGCTTGCCGTGCAACGCCGACTGGATGGAGGGTCCTTATGGGGATGCGTTGGACTTCACGGTGGCCTAGTTGGCGGCTGGTTCGCCCTGAGGGCCGGACTGCTGCAGATCTCGCCTAGTGCACCGGAGTGGCTCATTGGTCCGGGGGGACCTCATGCAAACCCCCTGGGTGGACTTATCGGCATCGCGGCCCTCAGCCTGCTGCTTCAGCGTCAACTGACGGCTTTAGCCAGGGCAGCGCGACCATGAAGTGAGGCACGGAGTGCTTCGTTCAGTGGGGCTTCGCCGTAATCACGTTCAAGCAGATTCATGACCGTGCGCCCGAAGTCGGAGGGGTTGCGATCAAAGGCCTCAAGACATACCTGGCCGAAGGTGCTCCCCATGGGCTCAGGATTCCAGAGCAGCTTGCGTGCCGTCCAGGGCATCATGCTCATCGGGTTGTAGCCCGGCTTAATCAGCCCTTGTTCAAATCCGTATTGCTCCAGGTGTGTGTGGGGCTGTAAGCCGATAAAAAAGATGGCCGGCTCCACCTGCTCGGCGCCGAAGATGCGTTCCAGTTCTCGGTGGTAAGCGATCGTCTGACGGATCGTGTCTGGGCGCTCATCAATGACGTTGAACGAGTAGTTGACCGAGACGTGGTCACGGAATCCGGCCTCCGCAAGCATCTGACAGCTCTCGAGCACTGTGCGCAGGTTGTATCCCATGCGCATTTTGCGGACGAGCTCCTGCGAACCCGAGGTGATACCAATTTCGAAGTAGCTCATGCCGGTCTCGACCATCAGCTGAGCCAACTCGGGATCAAGATTGTCGGCACGGATGTAGGCCGCCCAACGGATGCCGGTCAGCCCCTCAGCTTTGATGGCACGGAGAAGCTCCTTGGCGTCTTCGATGTAACGCCGAGCGGGGATGAACTGTGCATCGGTGAACCAGAACCCGCGCACACCGCGGTCGTAGAGCTGTCGCATCTCCTTCACCACTTCCTGCACGGGATTAAGGCGCACCTGCTTGCCCTCAACCACGGTGTAGACGCAGTAGCAGCAGTTGTGGGGACAACCGCGCTTGGTCTGCACGCCAACGTAGAAATCACCACCTTCGAGGTACCAGTCGAGCTGGGGCCAAATTGAAGCGATGTAGTCGTAATCGCAGGCTGTCTTGGGACGACTTTCCGGCTGCTCATGAATCAACCCTGGTCGGATGGCTTCTCCAACAACAAAACAGCGCTCGGCTTGAAGTGACTGACCGCGGATCAGCTTTTCGAGCAAAGGCTCTCCCTCTCCGATGGAGACGATGGTTCCCTTCGGCAGTGAACGCCCCAGCTGCTCATAGAACACACTGACGGCACCACCACCGAGCACAGCGCGAGCTTTGGGATGGTGGCGCCGCGCTCGTTTCACTCCCTGGCGCACCAGCGCTTGATTGCGGAATAACTCTCCGTAGTGGCTGGTCATCAGCCGCAAACCACCGAGGGCCCCATGCATCCGTTTCAGCGGATTGCGTGCATAGAACACTTCAAAAGAGTTCTGCAGCGGGTTACCACCACGCCCATCCACCGGTGCATAAATCTGGATGTCTCGCCAGGAGAAGATCAGAAGCGTGGGACGGAACTGATCGATGGTGATGCGCAGCACGCGGTGCACATCCAGCACCGGCAACGCCGCGAGATCCAGGATGCGCTGTGGCATGCCGGGAAAACACTTGTGCAGATGATCAGCCAAATAGATCGGGCCGATCGGAAAGATGGGGTTGCAAGGCAGGCGAACAAGAAGCACCCGTTCGTCTGACGGATCATTCAGAGCTGATAACGCTGGCTGTTGAGTGATTCCCTGCATGGATCGGACGCTAACAAGCACCTCTGCTGGAGCGCCGAACCACCAGCTCAACGGTTCTTCATGTCAGCTTCATGAACGTGCCTACACGTTGCTCAATGTTGCTTTACACTCTGGCTCGGCAGGGCTTCCTGCCCTTCCATAACCCGTCTCCTCGGAGACATTCTTTCCCGTTCTCATGACCACCACCATTCAGCAGCGCTCCGGCGCCAATGGCTGGCAGTCCTTCTGCGAGTGGGTCACCTCCACCAACAACCGCCTGTATGTGGGCTGGTTCGGTGTGCTGATGATCCCCACCCTGCTGGCTGCCACCACCTGCTTCATCGTTGCGTTCATCGCAGCACCCCCCGTCGACATCGACGGCATCCGTGAGCCCGTTGCTGGCTCCCTGATCTACGGCAACAACATCATCTCCGGTGCTGTTGTGCCCTCCTCGAACGCCATCGGCCTTCACTTCTATCCCATCTGGGAAGCTGCCTCTCTCGACGAGTGGCTGTACAACGGCGGTCCTTACCAGCTGGTTGTCTTCCACTTCCTGATCGGCATCTTCTGCTACATGGGCCGCGAGTGGGAACTCTCCTACCGCCTCGGCATGCGCCCCTGGATCTGCGTTGCTTACAGCGCACCTGTGGCTGCTGCCTCCGCCGTGTTCCTGGTGTACCCCTTCGGTCAGGGTTCCTTCTCTGACGGCATGCCCCTGGGCATCTCTGGCACCTTCAACTTCATGTTGGTGTTCCAGGCTGAGCACAACATCCTGATGCACCCCTTCCACATGATGGGCGTCGCAGGTGTGTTCGGTGGATCCCTGTTCTCCGCCATGCACGGTTCCCTGGTGACCTCCTCCTTGGTGCGTGAAACCACCGAGAGCGAGTCCCAGAACTACGGTTACAAGTTCGGCCAAGAGGAAGAGACCTACAACATCGTGGCTGCCCACGGTTACTTCGGTCGCCTGATCTTCCAATACGCCTCCTTCAACAACAGCCGCAGCCTGCACTTCTTCCTGGCTGCCTGGCCCGTTGTCGGCATCTGGTTCACTGCCCTGGGCGTCAGCACCATGGCTTTCAACCTGAACGGTTTCAACTTCAACCAGTCCATCCTTGATGGTCAGGGCCGCGTCCTGAACACCTGGGCTGATGTGCTGAACCGCGCCAACCTCGGCATGGAAGTGATGCACGAGCGCAACGCTCACAACTTCCCCCTCGACCTGGCTGCTGCTGAGTCCACTCCTGTGGCTCTGCAAGCTCCCGCCATCGGCTGAGGCTGAAGTCTGCAAAAGATTCAGCTTCGGTTGAATCGGAAAGCCCCCTCTCACGAGGGGGCTTTTTGTTGGCTTAAAGACGAATCGGTGGAACGCTCCTAGCTAGAACAACAGCAGAAAAGGGAGAGGCGCCACCAGCATGAGAGACCTGATTGGCGAATCAAAAAGCTATGACCGGAACGGCAAAATCTTAGAAGCGATTCGGGGCCAAAATTCGTATCTGCCACAGGAGCCAAAACGGATCAAATTCCAAAAGATGGCTCAATCCCCTTATATTTTTTATCGCGGAACCAACCATTTGTTCTGGGCGGATTTTGCAGGATCCTGGAGACTCCATCAATTCGGAGGAGCTGCATGGTCTAGAACATGGCTTCAAGGCGATTCTCATGTTTACAACATGGGCGCCTTCAAGCATCAAGGCGAAAGTGTCTGTTTTGGCTTTGACGATTTCGACGATTCGCTTGTTGCCGACTATCAGTACGACATTTGGCGATTCTCAACGAGCATCGTTCTCGACTGCTGGGAACGCCACCTCTTTGACGCAGAAACAATCAGCACCGCGCTCGATACATTTTCCAGCTCTTACTTAAAGAGTTTTAAGAAAACAATCAAAGCAGAAAAACTATTCGCCGCCACATTCACCTCCAACAACACCTGCAAACCACTCTCGGAATTTCTAAAAAAAACTGAAAAGAAAAGCTCCAGGAGAAGAATGCTCGAAAAATGGACAATCGGTTCAGAAAAACGTCTTTTCAGGGATAACCCAAGTAAAGTTAAGCCACTGGACGCCCAGCGGAGTGAACAATTAAGGGCTGCTCTCAACAGCTATCGAAAACGTCGCGATGAATCGTTAGGTCTCGAACTTACAGAAAGCCCCATGCAAATTCTTGATGTTGTTGAGCGAATCGGGGCAGGCACAGGCTCATTGGGCAATCAACGCTTTTATGCTCTGATCCGCGAAAGGGATCATGGTTCAGAAGAGCATGACCTCATCCTAGATATCAAACTCCAACATCAACCCACAGCCTATGGATACATGAGCCGAGAGGAGACAGACGAATACAACCAGAACTTCTCTAGTCATGCTATTCGTCATGCTGATGCTTACAGGGCACTCTCTGATTTCCCAGATCATCATCTGGGATGGCTCAACCTCGAACATGAAAGTTACTCGATACGCGAGCGCTGTCCTTACAAGCGCGACTTTGATACAACACAACTTTCTTCCAAAGCATTTCTCCTGATGGCGAAGCAGTGGGGAGAAGTGCTTGCTCTCAAACATCGACGCGCAGCGCGGCGTCTCGCCAACAATCAAGCAACATCCCCTTTCGAGGACAAGCTCAATCTCATTGCTTACGATCAGCCCTCAGAGTTCCAATATTTCGTGCGCTCAGTGTCACAACCTTATGCAGAGCAAGTGCGTCGCGACTGGAATGATTTTCATGTGCATTCAGACGCACTGATGATGCAATAAAAACTTTGGTCGCGAGCCTCAACGATTGCCTGGAGGGCCACAGTTAGTTTTGCCAATAGTCTTGCCGAAGTTTTTTGTGCGGCTGGATCGCCCTTGATCGAACTCGTTCTCTCCGTCGGCCTGGCTTTCATCATGCTGAGCCTGGGTTTGTCGCTCCAACTGGAAGACTTCACCCGCGCCTTTCGACAACCACGAGCACTGCTGGCCGGTTCGCTCGCTCAGGTGATCGTGCTACCAGTGGTGGCGTTCCTGCTGCTCCGCCTGTTCGGTCTCGATGGTCAACTGGCCGTCGGCGTGATGCTGCTGAGCTGCTGCCCGGGTGGCATTACCTCCAATGTGATGACACGCCTGTCACGTGGTGATGTTGCCCTGTCGATCTCCTACACCGCGCTGGCCAGTTTGTTCACGGCCATCAGCCTGCCGCTGATTCTTGGCGTCACAGCACCAGTGTTCGTGCCGAATCAAACCATGCAGCTCTCGATCCTTCCACTCAGCCTGAAGGTGTTTTCAATCGCGACCGTGCCGGTGCTGATTGGCGTGTGGCTCAAACAGCTCGCGCCACAGTTCTGTGAACGTGTGGAACCGACAGCCAGTCGGCTGGCCAATCTGCTGTTCCTGCTCATCGTGGTTGGAACCCTGATCAGTCAATGGAGCGTGTTCACCTCCAATCTTTCGATCATCGGACCCACCCTGCTAAGTCTCAATGTGCTCATGCTGGCCATCGGCCTTGCGCTCGGTGCGTTGCTACAGCTACCCACGGCTCAGACCACAACCCTGTCGATTGAAGCGGGCTTTCAAAACGGCACCATCGGCATCGTCGTCGGCTCGCTGATTGGCCCCGCACTGACGCAGGGAGAACTGAACGGCTTCAGCCTTCCTTCAGCGGTCTACGGCGTGCTGATGACGGTCACCATCCTTCCCTTCATCCTTTGGCGGCGAGGCCTGCACTCCAACAAGCCGGCAATACCCGCGGCGGGCTGAGTCGACAGCCGAAACAGACCGCCACGATCACCATACCTTTCAGCAGCGATGCCAACAGCGTGACCTGCGGCTCTTGAACCACTCTCTCGGGGGAAGCCGCCCGTGACGCTGATGGATCCGTGGGTTGCGCTCACGATGAGCTCAGGTTCTTCTGGGGACAGCTGCGCCTCGTGAAAGCTCAGAACTGATGCCTGACTCGCCCCCGGACACCCCCTCATCGACGCGATCCCCCCAACAAGTGGTGGATCAACTGATCCGAGAGTGGCAATTGACCCCTCATCCGGAAGGCGGCTGGTTTAAGGAGTTGCACCGCAGCGCGCTGTCGGTTCAGCGAGACGATGGGCAGCAACGCCCAGCCATCACCACGATTCTTTATCTGCTGGATGCAGAGTCCCTCAGCCGATGGCATGCCGTTCACCACGCTGACGAAGTCTGGACACACCTTCAAGGCTCACCCCTGAGCCTCTGGACCCTGCAACCAGAGGGTGGCGTGGCCCAACAGACGGTGTTGTCCCTGCATCAACCGGTTCATGTGGTGCCTGCCGGGACTTGGATGGCGGCCCGGGCGGAAGGTCAGTACTCCTTAGTGAGCTGCTGCGTCGGGCCTGGCTTCGACTTTGATGACTTCGAGATGCTGCGAGACCGCTCCTCTGACCAGCACCCACCTGGTGCGTTGAACACGCTGATCTGAGCTCTCTTACGCTCGTGCCAGCGAAGGCATTCCGTTGGGCAGCAGTTTCGGCACCCTCTTCCGTATCAGCACCTTTGGGGAATCCCACGGGGGCGGGGTTGGCGTGATCCTGGAGGGTTGTCCACCACGGCTGGAGATCAGTCGAGAGGCCATCCAAGCCGAACTGGACCGACGCAAGCCTGGCCAAAGTCGCATTACGACACCACGCAAGGAAGCCGATCAAGTGGAAATCCTCAGCGGCGTGATGGACGGCATGACGCTGGGAACACCGATCGCCATGGTGGTGCGCAACAAAGACCAGCGGCCGCAGGATTACAAGGAGGTGGAAGTGGCCTTCCGGCCATCCCATGCGGATGCCACTTATCAGGCCAAATATGGCATTCAGGCACGCAGCGGCGGAGGTCGCGCCTCAGCGCGCGAAACGATTGGACGGGTAGCGGCCGGGGCCATTGCCCGACAGATGCTGCTCAAGGCCCATGGCACCGAGGTGGTTGCCTGGGTGAAACGCATTCACGATCTGGAGGCCAGCATCGACATTCACAGTGTCAGCAGAGATGACGTGGAAGCGACCATCGTGCGTTGTCCTGATCCCGTCATGGCAGACCGGATGATCGAGCGCATCGAAGCCATTGGCCGGGAGGGAGATTCCTGCGGTGGCCTTATCGAATGCGTGGTCCATCGTCCACCGGTGGGTCTTGGCATGCCGGTGTTTGACAAGCTGGAAGCCGATCTGGCGAAGGCAGTGATGTCACTGCCGGCGACCAAAGGATTCGAGATTGGTTCTGGCTTCGCCGGAACACAGCTGAAAGGCAGCGAGCACAACGATGCCTTCCTCCCCAGCGAAGACGGTCGACTGCGCACAGCCACCAACAATTCCGGCGGCATTCAGGGCGGCATCAGCAACGGTGAGCCGATTGTGATTCGCGTGGCTTTCAAACCCACCGCCACGATCCGCAAGGAGCAGCAGACCATCAACGACAAGGGGGAAGCGACGACCCTCGCCGCCAAAGGACGTCACGACCCCTGCGTGCTGCCAAGGGCCGTGCCGATGGTGGAAGCGATGGTGAACCTCGTCCTGGCCGATCACCTGCTGAGACAGCAGGGTCAATGCAGCCTCTGGTAGCAGAAGGCTGCATGCAACTCATCAGCTGCGTGCGGGGGAACTGAACCCGTTGGCGCTCGCAAGCTGAGCGGCAGCCTTGGCCATGCGACCGGCTGCTGATCCGACCGACGCAGACTTGGTGGCTTTGCGCGCTCTCCGTGCGGGTCGCGACTTGCCAGCGGATGCCACCGACGCAGTGGTTTTGGCGGACGTGGTCTTCGCTGGGGCGCTCTTGGCAGCAGCAACCTTTGAGGTGCTGGTTTTCGCAGCCTTCCTGGTGGCGCGAGCTGCCGTCGTTTTGGCAGCCGTTGTCTTGGCAGCCGTCTTGCGAGACGTTGCCGCCTTTGCAGCTGACTTCGTGATGGCCGTGCGCTGCTTGGCGGCTGATTGGCGCGCTGGCTTCGCAGCAGCCTGGCGGTTGCGATGGCTGAGCACCATCACCCACTCTTCATCGGTTAGTGAAGACGGCTTGCTGCCATGCGCATTCGCCAGTTTGGCCGCCTTTTCAATGTCTTTGATCAGATTGACCCAAGAGGTGGCGAAACGCTTGTCGGATTGGGAGCGAGCACCACTCTCAACGAGAGACTCGACAACACCAGCAGCGGTGACCTTCTTTCGGCGTCGATTGAAGATCTCCTTCTGCAACTGAGCGATTAAGGCATCAGCCTTATCGCTCAACTTGATGGAGAGCTGAGACATCAGCAACGCAATATCTATCTCAGGTGTAGCAGATGAGTCTCACAATCACCACTGATCGCTGAGCCACGCGGCCAGCGAAGGATCCAGTTGATCGTCTTCAAACACCGTTCGCCCCAGAGCGATGGCGTCATAACCAGCGCAAAGCCAAGGAGATAGATCCTTGGCACGCAGCCCTCCTGCTGCAATCAAGAACGGAAGCGCACCCATCGGAACAGCAATCTGCTGACGAAACGCACAACCCAGCACGCTGGCTGGAAACAACTTGACCAAACGACAACCGAGCTTGGCCGCCTGGCGAATCTCGGATGGCGTCATCACACCTGGCACCAGCAAGCAATCCAGCGCAACGGCTCTGTCTTGAAGCGCTGGATCCAGCAAAGGAGACATGGCGTAGCTGATGTCGAGCTCGGCTACCTGCTCGAGAGCAGACAGCTCTGTGATCGACGCGGCACCAAGCTGCAACTGAGGATGACGACACTTCAAATCCATCACCAGATCGGCCCAGCCAGGATCAGCCGTCCAGGCCAACTCAACATGAAGAACACCCGCCTCGGCCAGCTGATCCAGCTGACGACAGAGACGGGTGTGAGGCAAAGCAGATTGAAAGTCGTTGGCGTCAGGACGCAGAACGACCAAGAGAGGTTGAACACGCAGGCTGCGAATCAACCTCTCTGATCGATCAGACGTATTCGGCAATGCGGACATCGCTGCGAATCAGAAGCTCTTGGAACTCCTCAGCATCGACGGTTTCTTGGTCCACGAGCATTTCGGCAAGCTCGTCGAGCACCGAGCGGTTGTCTAGCAGGACCTTGGTGGCACGCTTGTGGGCAACGGCGACCAACTCAGAGACTTCCTCATCAATGGTGGCGGCGGTGTCTTCCGAGAAATCACGTTCAGCGGCGATATCGCGGCCCAAGAACATGCCTCCCTGGGAGCGACCAAGTGCTACCGGACCGAGTTTGTCGCTCATTCCAAACCGCGTGATCATCTGCCGTGCCGTGGACGCCACCTGCTGCAGGTCATTGGAAGCACCGGTGGTGACTTCATCTTCGCCATAGACGATCTCCTCAGCCACACGGCCGCCGAGCGCCACGGCCATCTGATTCTGCAGATAGGTGCGTGAATACAAGCCTGACTCCATCCGTTCTTCGCTGGGAGTGAAGAACGTGAGGCCTCCCGCATTGCCGCGGGGAATGATGGAGATCTTCTGAACCGGGTCGTAGTCGGGCATCAAGGCACCAACAAGGGCATGGCCGGCCTCGTGATAGGCAACCAAACGCTTGCGGCGATCACTCATGACGGAGTCTTTTTTCTCCGGACCGGCCATCACACGCTCAATGGCATCGCTGATCTCGTCGTTGCTGACTTCGCTGAGATCCCGGCGCGCCGCCAGGATGGCCGCTTCGTTGAGCAGATTGGACAAATCGGCGCCGGTGTAGCCAGGCGTCCGCCGCGCCACCTTGTCGAGATCCACGTCCTTGGCAAGGGTTTTGCCTCGGGCATGAACGCCGAGAATTTGGAGGCGTCCGGCGTAGTCGGGACGATCCACTGTCACTTGACGGTCAAAACGACCGGGACGCATCAGTGCTGCATCAAGGACGTCTGGACGGTTCGTGGCTGCCACGATGATGATGCCGGTGTTGCCCTCGAAACCATCCATCTCAGTTAGGAGCTGGTTGAGGGTCTGCTCACGCTCATCGTTGCCACCGCCGAGACCAGCACCACGCTGACGACCGACAGCATCGATTTCGTCGATGAAGACGATGCAGGGCGCATTTTTCTTGGCTTGCTCGAACAGATCCCGAACGCGGCTCGCGCCAACACCGACGAACATCTCGACGAATTCAGAACCCGAGATGGAGAAGAATGGAACTCCAGCTTCTCCTGCAACAGCTTTGGCGAGAAGAGTTTTACCGGTTCCTGGAGGGCCAACCAACAACACACCCTTGGGAATCTTGGCTCCGACGGCGGTGAAGCGATCCGGATTTTTGAGGAAGTCAACGACTTCCGTGAGTTCGAGTTTGGCACCCTCGATCCCGGCCACATCACCAAAGGTGATTTGTGTTGAGGGCTCCATTTGAACGCGTGCCTTGCTCTTGCCGAAGTTCATGGCGGGATTGCCGCCACCTCCGCCGCCCTGGGCACGACGGAAGAGGAAGAACAGCCCCCCAAGGAGGAGCAAGGGGAAGATCAAGCTGGTGGCAGCTTGCTGCCAAGCTCCAGGCTGACGGGAGGGCTGAACGGCGATGTCGACGTTGTGGTCGGTGAGCAGCTTTAGGAGGTCTTTGTCGGGAGCAAGATTCACCTCTGCACGGCGACCGTCGGTCTCCACGATCTGGGCAGTGCCGCGATCAGGGGAGAGCAGCACTCTGCTGACCTGATCCTCCTGCACGCGCTCAACGAAATCGCTGTAGCGCAGCGAGCGAGCCTCCGGTTGAGGACCGCTGCCACCTCCAAAGAAAGCCGGAGCGATCACAACGATCGCCAGCACCAGCAAGGCCCCGAGGCCAATGTTCCGCCAACGCTTGTTCAAGGGTCTACCGCCTCTGGTGAAGGAATGTTAATAGGAACCTGAGAGCTCAGGCGGACCGAAGCACTTCAACAACGCTGCGGAAGGCAAACCACTCAGGAATCTCCTCACCACCACGCAGCATCTTGCGGAACTGGGTACCGCTGAGTTTTTTCACATGCAGCCCACGGGCTTCAGCGTGCTCAGCGGTGACGTATCCCTCCTCCTCGGTGTACACGAGGTTGAGCGAAGGCACGGTCTCCATGGTGAGCTCAGGCGCACACTCCTTGGCGAAGTTCTGCGCGTCGTAGGGGCCATAGAAGTCGTCGCCGCTGAGGGACGACTTACAGCCGGCCATGTCTCGGCCGATGATGAAGTGCGTGCAGCCATAGTTGCGGCGGATGATCATGTGCTGCAGAGCCTCACGCGGACCTGCCATGTGCATCGCGTAGGGCAGATAGGCCCAGCGGATGCTGTCGTTATTTACTTCCGCTGCAAGGCGCTCATAGGTCTGGAAGCGAACAGCGCCAGGGATGTCGTCCTGCTGGGTGGGACCACAGGTGGGGTGCACCAGCACAACGGCGTTCTCACTGACGTTCTGGGCGTGCAGCGCACGCGTAAAGAGTTCGTAGTGGGCGCGGTGAATGGGGTTGCGGCACTGGAACGCCACAACGTCTTCGCCATCAGGAAGACCGGCACGCACTTCAGCAGGGGTTTTGCAAGGGAAAACGCGTTGGGGAAGCTCAAGACCTTGAACGCTGCCTCCGAGATAGAAACGCTTGCGCTCCATCGTGATCATTCGCACCGCCGGATGTTCGATCGACGTTGTGCCGTAACACCCCTGTGCTTCAGCGACCTTGTTGGGCTCCCATTTGTCCTCCACGCAAAGAACAGCGAGATCCTGACCCTTGTAGGTAAGCAGCAGCTTGTCGCCCACGCCCACGTCCTCGCGGTCGGTGTCCATGACGATCGGCAAACCAAACAGCTGACCTGAGGCCAGACGATGGCCGCTGACCACCGCGTCATAGTCCTCCTCGTGCATGAACCCACGCAGGGGCGAGAAACCACCGACCGTCAGCAGCTCCACGTCGCAGGCATTGCGATCAGAACACTCCATGGTTTTGGTCGCCGAGGCCTTCACGACGGTCCGGTCAGCCTCCGGCGCCATGAGATCAACGAGCGTGCCGCCGTAGGGGGCGATCACACCGGTCTTTGAAGCAGAGGTGCTGGCGGTCATGGCAGGCCGGAGCGGATGGATATCGGCGCGATTCTCCCAGACCGCAGCGTGAAGGCTGACATCCGACACCAAGACATTAAAAAGGGGGGCCATGCCCCCCTCTGCCGAAAACCCATCACTAGGGATGGATCAACTCGGCGTGCGATTAGGCCTCTTCCAGACGACCAAACAGCTCACCGTTGATCTTCACGTCAACGATTTCACGACCACCCATGTCGGAGTCGGAAGGCTGAATGGCTGAGAACACACCGGCAAATTCTCCGGTTTCTGGATCCACTTTGGTGATGGACAGACTCATCACGCCCTGGCCATCGATGTAGCGCTTGACGTTTTCAGTCTCAAGCTCCTTGTAGTCACCTCCCAGGCCAATCAGACCCTGGGGGTAGTCAACGCCTGTGGTCAGGGCACGTCCCTTGGGATCGATGAAGTTGCTGGTGCGATAACTGGGGGTGCGGTAAGTGCCCTCGAAGTCTGTGCTGGTGGTGATCGCAGCACCTTCAGCTTCAGCCTGCAAATTCTTGCTGGAGAAGGTGAAGGGATACTCCTCACCGCCGGGAACCAGAACCGTGATGGGCTGGAAATCGATGCCACCCTCTTCCTGGAAGGCGATGCCGTTCTCGCCCACGACGAGCGAGCCATAGACCTCATCAAGGCTGGAGGTGTAGCGCGTCAGGATTTTGCCCTCAACGAACTGGGCTTCTTGACGCTTGTTGGCAGGCTCACCCTTCACGAACACTTGGGTTGGATGCATGCAAATGCCACGCAACTCGTAAGCGCTGCCAGGGGTCAGAGCGATCGAGCCACGCGCCGATTCAGACAGGGTGGGGCAATCATTGGCCTTGCCTGTGTTGCGGATGTCGTCGTACGTGACGTTGGAACGTTCAACAGCCTTGGCACCGCCACTGCAGGCGGTCACGAAGGTGAGACAGAAAGCCAGCACCAGGGCCAGCAAAGGACGGAAGCGCATGGAGGAGAAGCCCAAAGGCCGGACGATGTCGGTATCCACCGGTTTTGCGGATCCTACAAGGGGCAAACGGCCGTACCGGCTAGCCTTTCGCACGTCTCAACAACGTGAAGCGTTCTCTAGTGGAGAGCAACGGCGCCCAATCCATTCACGACACGCTGCAGCCAATGCTGGATCAGCTTCGCGATCTGTCTGAAGAGCACCAGGGTGATCCAGAAACATTGCTGATGCTGCTGCGGAATCTCGAAGCACTGCATCGGGAGATTCAAGACGGTGCTTTCCGGGCCAGCCTTCCAGAAGATCGCCAGAAGCTGTTCGGACTGCTACAGACCATGGAACGCAGCGGAGGGTGGCCCTACATCCCGCGGCTGCAGTTGCGAACGTTTATTGATCTTCTTGATCAAGGTCCCGCCGATATGGCTGCCTAAGCCGCCAATCTCCGCAGGCAATTCAGCAAATGGTGTGCAAGCTCGAGCTTGTGTTGTGGCGGGCACGCCTCGATCTCCTCGGCAGGTCCGAGCAGCCAGCCACCGTTTTGAGAACTCTCAAGGCCCTGGCCGGGACGATCGATTGGATTGACCATCAACAAATCACACCCTTTCGAGAGCAACTTTTCACGACCACGGGACAGCAAGTGCTCTTCGGAACCAGCCAAAGCAGCGAAACCCAGCACGAGCTGACCTTCGGGGCGCCTGCCCGCCAACTGCCCGAGCAGATCAGGGACCAGCTCCCAGCCACTCTCCATCGCTTGCAGGAGCTGATCTTTGGACATCTTGGGATCAACGCTCCCCTCGGGCTCAACACGTCGAAGATCCGCAACAGCCGCACACATCAACACGGTATCTGCGGAGGGCTGTAGCTGATCCAGGCAGTCACCCATCGCCGCGCTCGACTGCACCGGATGGCATCGCAACCCCTCCAGCCAGGAGACAGGCACTTGCAGCGGGCCGTGCACCAAATCAACGCTGGCACCCCGCAGGCGAGCGGCCTGAGCCATCAGAACCCCCATTCGGCCACTGCTGCGATTGGACAACACACGAACGCCATCCAGGCCTTCTTGCGTTGGACCGGCACTCACCAACACATGGCGTCCTTGCCAATCTCGGGCGATGCTGCCCTCCGCATCCGTCTGAAGAAGGGCACTGGCTGCAGCCAATTCGATCTGACCTGGATCCGCCATCCGGCCGGTGCCAATCCGATCACACGCCAGCAACCCACCCTCAGGCTGCAGAGGCAACACGCGAGGGTCCTGTTGCAATAGATGCCAGTTGCGCTGCACGGCAGGGTGCTGCCACATCGCGGTGTTCATGGCGGCTGCAGCCAGCACGGGGCATTCACAGGCCAACAAAAGACTGGCCAGCAAGCCCTCGCCATCCCCATGAACCCAACGGGCCAGCGATGACGCACTCAGAGGAGCAACGATCACCAGCTCGGACCATTCCGCCAATTCGATGTGCAGAGGCCGGGGTCTGGCGGCATCCCACTGGTCGGAATCCTGCAAGCAGGGCTGACGGCTGAGGGTGGCCAAGGCCAGTGGGCTAACCAGCTCGGCAGCGCTTTTAGTGACGACACAACGCACCTCAGCACCGGCCTTCACCAGCGCGCTGACCAGCAGCGGCGTCTTCACGGCGGCAATGCTCCCACTGGCCGCTACCAGAACCCTTCGCCCCTTGAGCAGACCCTCCATTTTCAGTCCTCGTCGAAGGGCTCCTGATCAATCAGATGGACATAAGGAGCCGTGAGTTCCGGACGGTGAATCGCAAGCGCCCTCAGCAGATGCCAATCACCGAGACCCTCAAACGGCGTCGGATAGTCGTCATCTTCAAGACGACGGGCCAACGTGGCCACCGAGGCTTCATCAAAGGCGGCCAGTCGCTCCGGTGAAATTGGCATCCAAAACGTTGGAACTTGTGTCCATCCTGCCTCCAGAAGATCACGAACACAGGCGCTAAGTTGCGCAGCGCGGGGAATTAGCTCAGTTGGTAGAGCGCTGCGATCGCACCGCAGAGGTCAGGGGTTCGAATCCCCTATTCTCCATCGTGGTTGACTGAAGTTGAGTGAACTGGAGCGCTGAAGCGGAAAAATCACTCAAAGAAGTTCCTTTCTTCGTGCGTCCCGCCGTACGGCGGAGAATCGAATCCTTGGCAAAAGAACGTCAGCTCGAATGCATCGATGCTGCTTTTTACGCCGAAGCACGCGCACAATTTGCACAACGCTGAGTGATGGCACGCTTTCTGAACGGCTACCGACGTTCGATCCGACCGGTGCTGCTGAGCGCGTTGACGATGACCACCTTTTTGTCTGTGCTGATGCGCCCGTCGGCACTGCTCACCTACGGGCTGATTCTGCTGGCTGGAGGGCTGGCGCGCCGCTGATGTTCAGCCGATGAGGCCTCAGGTTCAGGCCATGCGGTAAAAGAGAGGTTGAGAAAGCCACGATTGATGTCTCAGTCGAAACGCGAACAGGTGGTCAGCCACCTGCGTTACATCCGCCAGGAACTGCGCGAAATGCATCAAGGCGTGATGGAAGACGGTCTGCTGCCAGAAGCCGGAGAGGTGCGTGGTGTGATGGCGCAGATGGAAGCGTTACTTGAACTTCTTGAAGGCAAGAGCTCCCGCAAAGCCAAGGCCGAATCTGACTGATCCGGAAATAACCCCTTGCAAGAGAGGACTGTTCAGGCTTTCCTTCGCCAGTCCCCATCATCCGGCTCGGACATTCTCCGAGCTTTTTTCATAAAAAGCCCCAATATGTAGCGCTTGATAAAGGCAAACACGCCACAAATGGTGTATACATTTGGAGGCAGGGTCGCGGGCCGGGTGATGGGGATCATCGGTCGTCCTCCCTGCCCCTTTCGTGGGGGAGATTTCGAGTGACAGCACGCCTCCAATCCACCCGTCTGCAGCGCAGCGTCGGCGACGCGTTGACCCGATTGGATCTGTGGGCCACCAATCCCTGGAGACGCGCGTCTTTACTGCTGATTGCACTGACCGGCAGTTTCATGATTGGAAACGGGATTGCCTCAATCTCAGGCAGCCTGGGTCTGATGGATCCCGTGGCCGCCATGCTCAGCGTGGGGTTGATGGAAGTAATGGTGCGAGTGCGGCGCCATTGGGCACGTGACAAGCGCAGTCACCTTGGCCGGCAACTGCTCGACATGACGCGAATGGGTCTGCTTTACGGGCTACTGCTGGAAGGTTTCAAACTTCTCTGAAAGTCGAAAGTGCTGCGAAAAGCGCAGACAAATCGGATTGGCATCCATACGCTGCAAACGAACCTGCCGCCGTTGCATCCATGGCTGGAGAGCATTTCTTCCTCGAGCTGGAGCCACCCGAAGAGCGCCTGCGCAAAGCTCCCCATGTGGTGGTGGTTGGTGGTGGCTTTGCAGGCGTCCGGGCTTGCAAAGCGCTAGCGCAGGCTGACGTGCGCGTCACCCTGGTCGACAAGCGCAATTTCAACCTTTTCCAGCCGCTGTTGTATCAAGTGGCAACAGGGCTGGTGTCGCGAGGTGATGTCGCCACACCGCTCCGCCAGCTGGTGGGACGTCAGCGCAATGTGCAGGTCCTGCTTGGTGAAGTCACCGAGATCAAAGCCGACAGCCAACAGATCGTTTTCAACGGCAAAACCTACAGCTACGACCACCTGGTGATGGCCACGGGGTCGGGCAGCACTTACTTCGGTCACGAGGACTGGCGCACCTTTGCGCCACCGATGAAAATCCTTGAGCACGCCGAAGAGATTCGCCGTCGTCTGCTGATGGCCATGGAACAGGCCGAACAAACTCCCGATCCGCAGGCCCGGCGCTTCCTGCAAACCGTCGTGATTGTTGGTGCTGGCCCTACAGGCTGCGAGATGGCTGGTGCCACATCGGAATTGATGCGCAATGCCATGCGCAAGGAATTCCGACAGCTGGATCTAGCCGACACCCGCATCGTGGTGGTGGATCCGGGCGAAAGAGTGCTTCGCGCAATGCCGGAAGAACTCTCCGAAGCGGCACAGTCTTCACTTAGCGATCTTGGCGTTGAATTTCTCTTCAAAGGCCGGGTGCAAGCCATGAAACCCGGCGAGGTGATTGTGGGGACACCCAATGGTGAACAGCGCCTGCAGGCCGCCACGGTGATCTGGACCGCAGGTGTGCGCCCCTCTCATCTGGGACGCAAGCTGGCCGATGCCATCGGCTGTGAGACCGATCGAGCCGGGCGCGTCGTGGTCGAACCCGACTTCTCAGTGGCTGGCCATCCCGAAATTCGCGTGGTGGGAGACCTCTGCAGCTACAAGCACACCCGAAACGGCAAGCCGCTGCCAGGCATGGCAGGACCGGCCACCCAGGCTGGTGGATTCGTCGGCAAAGACATCGCCGCCATCGTGGCCGGCACGACACGGCCCAGCTTCAGTTGGTTTGATTTCGGCAGCATGGCAGTGCTCGACCGCATCGATGCCGTCGCTGACCTGCGAGGCTTGAAATTCAAAGGCGGCATCGGCTGGCTGCTTTGGGCCGCAGCCCACCTGGCCTTCATGCCCACCCGTGAAAACCGAGTCACACTCTTGGTGAAGTGGATGTTTGCTGTGGTGTCACAGGCTCGCGCCTCCATGCTTCTCACAGGCATGCCCAGCCAGCACATGGGGCTTGATTCACCGGATGCTGCGTTCCCGATGGCTCCTGAGACAGGTCCTTCAATTGCCGAACCCGGGGCGGCGCTCCGCGCAGCGATGGATTACTACTCCAACCAGGTATCAGGCCAACCCACTCAAACCAACGACGGCGGATCCAATGCGGATTCAGCTGCCGCCATCCAGTAGAGGAGGGCCATGCGGATCGGGATGCCGTTGGTCACCTGGCGTTCCACAAGATTGGCGTTCAGGTCGTCGAGCAGAGCGCCGCTCATCTCGATGCCCCGATTCACAGGCCCTGGGTGCAGCACTGGGATGCTGCATCGATTCCGCCTTAGCCGTTCATGGCTGAGTCCGTAATCGCGGTGGTAACGATCGAGATCGGTGAGCATGTTCTGGCGCATGCGTTCTTTCTGCAAGCGCAATGTCATTACGGCATCTGCTCCCTCCAAAGCGGCATCGAGATCCCGGCTGAGCGTGAGCGAACCGCGTTGCGACACCGGATCTTGCCGCTGACCCGGTGGTGGAGCATCGAGAAAATGAGCGAACGCCTCCGGCACCAGACTGGGGGGACCGCAAAGCACAACATCCGCGCCACAAGCGGTGAGCGCCCAGAGATTGGAACGCGCTACACGGGAGTGGAGTACATCACCCACGATCACGATGCGACGTCCCCGCAGGGCCTCGGGCAAAGGATTGTTCGGATCGAAGTAATGAGCGAGTGTGTAGAGGTCCAGAAGACCCTGGCTGGGGTGGCTGTGCAGACCATCACCGGCATTGAGCACCACCGTGCGTTCACCAGTGCGCTCTAACGCTTCAGCCAGCTGACGGGGAACACCCGTGCAGCGATGCCGCACCACGAGCACATCCGCACCCATCGCCACGTAGGTGCGAGCAGTGTCCAGCAGCGACTCACCCTTGCTTAGTGAACTGCTGGACGGCGAAAACGTGGAGACATCCGCCGAAAGCCTCTTGGCGGCTAATTCAAAGCTGCTACGCGTGCGGGTGCTGGGCTCGAAAAACAATGTGGCTACGAGACGTCCCTGCAGGGCCGGCAGCCTCCGGGCGCCCGTCGCTGGCATCGAGCTGAAGCGATGAGCCAGCTCCAGCACCATGGTGAAGTCCTCGCGGGAAAAGTCCGCAAGATCAAGGATGTGACGGTGGGTCCAGGCGCTCAACTGGGCGGCCGATCACTATCCATCACCGTAGAGGCACACCGTGCATCCGCCCACAGCTCAACCAGGTCGAATGGCATCAACCGGCTTGGGGGAGCGATCGCCGCGCGCGCGCTTGCTCACACTGCGGCTGGCCTGCAGATACCAGCGCCAAGGCAGCTCTTGCCCCTGGGAAATGCCAATGCGGGTGGTGGTGATCAACACTGGATCGATCAATCCGGCGGAGCGCGGCGCCAGCCACAGGCCATGTTCATCACAGACTGAGCAGGCATCACGCTGGCGATCGATGCCAAAACGGCGCGCCAGCAGACCCGGGCCAGCAGCCACCCGTTCGGGTTCATCCGGGAGCGCCACCGCACGCAGCAACACGCCGTTCGCCCATTCAGCGCGATCCGTCACCACATTCACGCAGTGGTGGATGCCATAGCTCACATACACATAAAACCGTCCAGGCTCACCAAACAGCGTTTCGTTGCTGGGGGAGCGACGGCGATAACCGTGACAAGCGGGATCGTCCTGGGAATACGCCTCCGTTTCCACCACCACGCCCCAAAGCAAGCTGCCGTCCTCTTGGCGTTTCACCAACCTGCAACCCACCAGGTCTGGTCCCACCAGCTCAGCAGGGCGGCAGAAGAAACTCAGCGGTAGTGCCTCCATACCTCCCAAACTGGCTTGGTTTCTGGCTTATGGCAGCAGATTCCTCACTAAGCAAAGGTCTTCCGCAAAAACTCCTGACCTTCCTCAGTCAACAAATACTCCGTAGAGAGAAGGCAATTATTCAGCGAAGTCTTCACCTCAGTCGCAGCATTCACAACAAACGAGAGGGGATGCAAAGACGTGGAAGAAGGATCGACCTCCAGATCAAACTCGGCTGGCAGCCCCTTAGAAACAAACTGCTCAATCTCAGAAGCACAGTCGAGAGAAATAAATCCAGCCTCCACACACTGCTCCATAAAGCAAGCAGCAATACCAGCATCCATCCTCTTATCAGCGGATGTGACATTGACCTTTTTATTAACGACAATATTTGGAAGACGACATCTTGAAAGGAAAGAGCTCATAATCTGATTCATCACCGAGAAGTCTCCGATGTCAATCAGATAGTCGAGCTGGGCATCACGCTGCTCATCAGGTGACACCTGAGGAGAGAAGTCACTAAAGCACCCGCGATAAATCGCATTATCGAGGAAAGGATCCTTCTGATCAATCTTTTCCCTGACAAGATCTAAATCACCCTCAGACGTCCGATACAGATAATCCAGAGCTGATTTCAAACGCTTCCGAGGATCTCTCCAAGTCGCAAGGCGAATCGGTTGCACGTCAAACTGATCTCTCATCGCAAGCGAAAGCTCACGAGAAGAGACCCGATGAGGGGTGAGGAATGAAAAGTCCAGCGTAGGAAAATCGTATGAAGAAAAAGCAGCCACAATCCCATCTCGCATCGGAGCAGAGTCAATCCGATCACTTGCCAGCGCGGCAAACCCTTGGCACCCAAAAGCACTAGCGAAAAGATCTCGAAACTTCTCCAATCCCCCCTTCAGGAGCATCGCTTGAATACACCCAAAAATCGGACTCGAGAAGCGGACACCCCCAGCCTTGGGAATATGGACATACATCAAATGCATCCCGAAAGGGACCGCATCTGAAACATAAGAAGGAATGAATTCTGCGCCCTCAGGCACCTTCACCTCAGATGCAATATTCAGAGGCTGGGAAGCGACAGCAGGAGGGAAAGAGAAACTCTGCGCAATCGGCTTAAGGCGGTAGTGCTCAGAGAAAGCATCTGTAGCCGCCTCAACCTCTTCCTTTTCCTTCAACGCATAACCGAGATTCAAATACGCATCCGCAAAATCAGGCTTCACTTCAATCGCCTTCCGATAACTTGCGATCGCTTCCTCCACTTCTCCCTCTTCCTTCAATAAAATTCCCAGATTCAAATATGCCTCTACAAATGATGGAGATGCATCGATTGATTTCAAATAACAAAAAACAGCTCGTGAAATGTCACCGACATCCCTCCAGCTATTTCCAAGCGCAAACCAAGCCCCAAAGCAATCACTATCGATCCCAACAGCCTTTTCTAAAATCGGAATTGATTCTCCTTGCCTAGACAAATCCTGCAAGCACCGCCCCCAGTTATTAAAAATCTGAGGGTTGGTCGATCCATGCTCTTCTGCTGAGCGATATGAAACTATTGCTTCCTCAAGCTGAGTCGCCCCTTTATAAGCATTACCCAAGTTAAACCAACATTCTGAGTCTTCAGACGAGACAACTGTTGCTTTACGCAAAAGTGAGATCGCAGATTGATAAAATCCCTTGGAAGATTGCAGGCAACCTAAAAATCTCAATGCATAAAAGTTATTCCCATCAACAGTAAGTATTTGCCGATAAATCGCTTCTGCCTGATCCAGCTCACCTTGGTTATGCAATGCAACTGCAGCCTGCAGCTGCTGCATGATCTCCTCTTGATCCACCAGGCATCTCTCACCTGGCACTATTTTACTGCAACTTCTTACCGCGCTTCACTGCCTGGTGGTCTCTAGCGACTCTTGCGGTCAGATACTCCTCAGCAGAGGCATAACTCGTGCGTTGCAGGATCTCTTTGATCTGATCTTCTATCTTTCGATTGTTGATCTTCAGCATGGGGGGACTCCATCAGCGAATGGCGGCTGACTGGGTCAACCTGGCGTGATACTCCAGCAATGCCTGCTTATAGCAACCTGACTTGCTCATCTTGGTCCTCTTCATCAACTCCTCCTCGAGGCGATGGAAGAAGGTCTTCTCCCTTTGACTAAAGGAAATATTGCTTGTTGGTGTGTTTAGCATCGTCTTATCGTTAGTGACATAATGGATGGAGCCTTGATGGGACCAGATCAGCAGTTGCGGAAGCAAGCTCTCTGAGACAACAAACACAGTCACCTTAAGAAGATCCTTTTCATCTATCTTGAGCAAGATTCCATCAAAACTGACCCTGAATCTATTTAGGCTCCAACCATCCTCTGCAGAGATCTTGACTCCCCAGAGCTTCTTCCGCATCCCCTCAAGCCACCCTTAAAGACTTGAATTCTCAAAGGGCGCATTCTATCTATATAACTTCGAGTCATTTTCTGCTCAATTATCAGTGATCTCTAATATTTCTAGAATCTTTTCTTCTCTCCTCGATGCAAATGAGCAGGCATTGATCTTTTGCATCGCCTCCAAGATTGATAATCACTGCATCCACCTCTGGGCAAATACTGTGTGGCTGCAGGCTTCACACCCTCTTCCTCCTTCAGGGGTGTTGCAGCGTCTTCTAGATGCCTCTCAGGGCATTCCTGGTTGACATACTCGGCATACAGATCAGCATCTAGATCCTTCAAGAATTGATCAAAAGTCTTCGAGATTCCGCAGTTGTGGCACTTAAAGAATTGCTTGCCCCACTTCTCCACCACATGCCCTCTTGCCTTCGCATGGCTCTTCTGACTATCGCCGCAATAGGGACAACGAAAGCGATAGCAAGATGAAGCTTCTTGGATCTTTCCAAGGCGACCACAAAGACGATTCATCCAATCACTTAATTCCATACTAGATATCATTTACGACAATTGATTATATCATCTTTAAATAAGTTTGGTCGAGAATTGTTAGTGCAACTTCTCTCGTGACTTCTCAATATCTTCATTGAATACATTCCGATCTCGTCTTGCTCACTGCAACCCACCAACTGCCCGCAATAACCGCAGCGATACATCTCCTTTCTCTTCTCCTCCCTCATCCAACAGCCCTCTGCCACTGGGGCAGCCTCAACCTGCCTGTTGGTTTCGCATAAGTCTCCAGTAGCACCTTGGTGGAATGTCCAGCCGCTGCTGCCAGGTCCGCTGGTGAATTCCCCATCGCCAACGCATGACTCAAGAAACTGTGCCGTTGGCTGTAAAGACGCCTGGGCTGCAATCCACATCGCTTCTGGCTCCGCTTCCACACCCTCCCCAGCAGTTGGTCGTAAACAACGCCATGACTGCTTGGCGTCACAAACACCAAAGCGTTGGGGTGATCAAGAATCAGCTCCTTCATTGCGATCTGATGCTTCTTCAACACCTCCAGCACCTGCACAGGCAGCGGCACCACCCTCTCCTTTCCTGTCTTGGTGGGTGCCCAGCTGTGTTGCCCCGTCTTGAATCCGTCTCGCCTCAGGGTCTTACACACCAGCAACTCACCCTCGTCCCACCTGATGCAGTCCCAGGTCAGTCCTCTGATCTCTCCGTTTCTCAATCCCGTGCTCAGCCACAGCAGAAACAATGGATAAAACCATGGCTCCTTGCTCTGCAGATCCATCAGCACGACTTGGATCTCCTCGGTGCTGAGCACATCGGAATGCACTGATCGCTTCGGCAATCTTTTCTTGAGCACGGCTTCAAACAGATACCTCTGGCTGCCGCTGCAACTTCTGCAGTGACCCAGCACCCCTGCAATTGTCCGCAGGCTTAATCCCTCGTCCCGCATCCAGTCGGCAAATCCCTGCACCTCAGCAGCAGTCCTCAGCGGTGCTCCAAACCTCAACAGCGTCCGATGGGCATGGATCACTACCGCTTGCCGAGTCCGCTCTGCTTTGACTCTCAGCACCTCCTCCAAAGGCAACTCAGCAGCCATCTCCTCACCTGATGCACTCATCACTGAGTCCCGATAGCTCTTCAGGCTCAGATCCAGGCTTCCAGCGGTGGCATCACTCCAGATCCTGGCGGTCAGTGCCTGTGCCCTCGCAACAGCCACAGGGTCATCCCACCTGCCCAAGCGGTTGATGAAGTGATCTCTCCCTCCCAGGCGCACCCTGACCTGCACCGCACCGTTGTTATTGCGCAATGACGGTGGTCTCCGCATCACAACTCCCCCGCTCACTCGCTTCTGGACCTGGCTTCCCTGCGGGCTAGAGCCGATTCACATCACAAGCCAATCCCACCCGCCACTGCCGTAGCCATCCGTAGCTCCTCTGCTTCCCCCTCAGCTGCCACTCCTCGTCTTTCCCCGTTTGCGGCTTTGTTTCTGGCTTATTTCTGCAACACCTCAAACTCCAACCCACGCCCAGCCTTATTTCTCAGCGATCGGTGACCACATTCACGCAGTGGTGGATGCCATAGCTGACATAGACATAAAAACGCCCTGGCTCACCAAAAGGGTTTCGTTTTGCGGTGAGCGGCGGCGGTAGCCGTGGCAAGCGGGGTCGTCCTGGGAATACGCCTCGGTTTCCACAATCACACCCCACAGCAAACTTCCATCCGCTTGGCGTTTCACCAGCCGACAGCCCACAAACTCAGGTCCAACAACTTCTGCTGGACGGCAGAAGAAACTCAGTGGTAATGCCTCCATACCCCCCAAACTGGCTTGGTTTAGGCTTATGGCAGCTAATTGCTCACTTAGCAAAAGTCTTCTGCAAAAACTCCTGACCCTGTCCAGTGATCAAATAATTCGTAGGCAGAAGATGAGTAACGCCAGAAGTCTTCACATCAGTCACTGAATTGACCACAAATGTTAGAGGATGCAAAGACGTGGAAGAAGCATCAATCTTGAGATCAAGCTCCGCTGGCAGCCCCCTGGAAACCATCTGCTCAATCTCAGGAGCACAGTCAAGAGAAATAAATCCCGCCTCTACACACTGATCGGCCAGAGAATCAGCGACGTCAGCATCCATCCTCTTATCATCAGATGTAACATTTACCTTTTTATTGACGACAATATTTGGAAGACGGCACCTGGATAGAAAAGAGCTCATGACCTGATTCATCACAGAGAAGTCTCCGATATCAATCAGATAATCGATCTGGGCATCATGCAGCTCATCAGGCGACAGCTGAGATGAGAAGTTACTAAAGCACCCCCGACAGATTGCATTGTCAAGAAAAGGATCCTTTTGATCAATCTTAGCCTTAACAACGTCAAGATCACCTCCAGAGGTCCGATACCAGTAGTGCAGAGCTGATTTCAAACGCTCCCAAGGATCTCTCCAAGTCGCAAGGCGAATCGGCTGCACATCAAACTGATCCCTCATCGCAAGCGAGAGCTCACGAGAAGAGACTCCATGAGAGGTAAGGAATGAAAAGTCCAGGGAAGGAAGATCATATGAAGAAAAAGCAGCAATAATTCCATCTCGCATCGGAGCAGAATCAATACGATGACTTGCCATCGCGGCAAACTCATGCCGCCCAAATGCACTAACAGTGAGATCTTGATACTTTTCCCACCCTCCCCTGAAGAACATCTCTTTAATACACTCAAAAATCGGATTCGAGAACCGAACACCTCCTGCCTTGGGTATGTGCACATACATCAGGTGATTCCCGAATGGAATCGCATCCGAAATACAAGAAGGAATGAATTCTGCGCACTCAGGCACTACTAACTCAGCTGAAGCACTAAGAGACTGCAAAGCGGCTGCAGATGCGAGGGAGAAACTCTGCGCAATTGGCTTAAGGCGATAGTGCTCAGCAAAAGCATCTGCAGCCGCCTCAGCCTCTCCATTTTCCTGATAGACGCCACCAAGATTTAAATATGCATCTGCAAAATCGGGCTTCACCCTAATAGCTTTCCGATAACATTTGATCGCTCCCTCTACATCTCCTTCTTCCTTCAACACCAAACCAAGGGCAAAATAAGGATCCGCAAAATCAGGCTTCAATGCGATAGCCTTCTGATAACACGTAACCGCTTGCTCCATATCTACACCATCCTGCAACACTAAACCAAGAGCTAAATAAGCTTCCGCATAATCAGGCTTTACTTCGATCGCCTTCCGATAACTTGCGACAGCTTCCTTGTACTTTTTTTGAGCTTTAAACGTATTGCCTAGATTTAACCAAGCCCCTGAGAAACCTGGCTGGATTGAGACTGCTCGCGTCAAGACTTTTCCTGAGTACTCATAGCGCTCAGCCTCCTTTAGGCAGATACCAAGGTTATTCAAGACCTCTGGAAACTCTGCTCTCAAACAAAGAGCCTTTTCATAGCAAGAGATCGCCTCATCCCATCGCTCAGTATCCTTAAAGACATTCCCTAGGTTGTAAACGGAATCTGGATTACCAGGCTGCAGTGACACTGCTCTGCTCAATAGATAAATTCCTTCTTGATACCGCTTCCTCTCGCGACAGATACAACCATAGAAATTAAGAACATAAAAATTATTTACATCGATAGCTAATATTTGCCGATAGATCGCTTCCGCCCGATCCAGCTCTCCCTGGTTATGTAATGCAGCTGCAGCTTGCAGCTGCTGCATGATCTCCTCTTGATCCACCAGGCATCTCCCTCCAACTGCCATTTTACGCCAACTTCTTGCCTCTCTTCACGGCGTGGCAGGAGCTGGTGACTCTTGCAGTTAGATACTCCTTAGCAGAGGCATAACATGTGCACTGCAGAATCTCCTTTTGCTGTAAGCGGCGGCGGTAGCCGTGGCAGGCGGGGTCGTCCTGGAAATACGCCTCCGTTTCCACAATCACGCCCCACAGCAAACCTCCGTCCGATTGGCGTTTCACCAACCTGCAGCCCACTAATTCTGGTCCGACAACTTCTGCTGGACGGCAGAAGAAAGCGTGGGGCAGGGCTTGGAAATGCTCGGTGAAGGGCTGGGTGGCTATGGGCGTTGCTCAACAGAAGTTGCTGTTTGACTATTTGACAAAGAACAGTCGATAACGACTGATCGTGCTAGTAGCAGCAAATACACTCTCAATCAATAATTCCAGAAGAGCAACTCAAAGCCTTTATAGAGTTTGTCAAAAGAAACACCAGCCTTCATGAAAAGCTCGCAGCAGCAACTACTTTCGAAGCTACTGTTGCAATCGCCAAAGAATCTGGGTTTGCAATCACCGCAGAAGATATTCAACCAGTGCAATCTACAACCGAGCCAGAAGTGCCAGATAAGGAGCTGGATGGTGCAACAGGCGGGGCTGGAGCATGGAGGAACAACGGGACTAGGGATGGCGTGAAGGGGAGAACGCCAGGTCGGCACTGGGTCAGAAACACCCTTCAATTTACACAGAGCGGTCGCCGCGCAATGATCTGTTAACGATACTTATGGATGTGTGCAACCCTCAACCCTACGCCCCCAAGCCTCTGCATTGACAGGGGCTTTTTATTGCGTCAATAGTCTGACTAACCCCATCAATCAGCCTCCGATACCTGGAACGATTGAGTGGATGAATCATGCATTTGTACACCGAAAGCGAGCATCGCTGCAAGCCTTTGATGGGTATCAATGCAGACATCGACGACGATCTACCTGAGGATCTTTCGTCGGGGCTTCGGAAATGATCAGTATGCTGAAATTCAACGGTGGAGCCAGCCTTTACAATCAAATCAAGCGCCGGTGAGAATGCCTTGAATTAGAACAATTTGGTTTCAACTAACCACCAATCGTGGCTCTTTGATTTCACAATGTTTATGCCAGATTGTTTCATCACGCCTAGGTTGCACATTCAATAGTGATGGCCTCGATGGCTGTGCTTCGTCATCCACGCCTTCAGCCGCACTTCGTCCCTGTGATCAGCCCCGGAGAGGGCGTCTTACTGCTGAATGAAAGAGCGGCGCGTGTGCTGCGTGGCGATCTCTATGAGCGTTTGATCCCCTTGCTCGATGGGACCCGCTCCGCCGATCAGCTGGTCCAGGCGCTGACCCCGGAGTTTTCCGCGGCGCAGGTGTACTTCACGCTCATTTCGCTCCAATCTCGAAACTATCTCTGTCAAGCCCTCACGACCCTGTCTCCGGAGGCGGCGGCGTACTGGGCTGATCTTGGTCTTGATCCAGAGCAGGCGGTTGGTCTGATCCAGGCGTCGCGCGTGGCACTAAAGCCGGTGGGTTTGCCGCACCATCATGCCTCCGTGCAGCAGATGGTCCAGGCCTTGGTCAACCTGGGACTGGCCGTGGTGGATGTTGATGCGGAGGCTGATCTCACCGTGGTGGTGTGTGAGAACTACCTGCATCCGGATCTGGATGCTCTGAATCAGAGCTATCGCCGGCAGGGGCGACGCTGGCTCCTGGTCAAACCCCACGGACGTGAGCTCTGGTTGGGCCCATTCTTCGATCCCAAGCAACCGGGGTGTTGGGCTTGCCTGCAGCGCTTGCTCGTGCGCCAACGTCAAGTGGAGCGGTTTGCTGCTGTTGTTACGAAGACGTCGTTAGATCAGATCTCTAAACCTATGCAGGCCCCCGGTGGTGCTGTGGCGGCTTGTCACTGGTCGGCGCTCGAGGTGGCTCGGATCCTGGCGGGTGTTTCGCCGCAAACCACCAACCATGTCGTCACCTTCAATCTGGTCGACTACAGCAGTGGGCGGCATGCCCTGGTAGTGGATCCCCATTGCCCAGCCTGTGGATGCCCCGTTGAGCCTCGCAGTGAACCGATCGCGTTGCAGCCCTGCAAGGTTCGCTTCGACCACGACGGAGGTCATCGACATGTCTCAGCCGCAGAGACGTTGGAACGCTTTAGCGGCTTGATCAGTCCCATCACTGGGATCGTGACGGAGTTGCGGTCTATTCCCAGCTCCTTGACGTCTGCGCACGTGGTGGTGGCCGGCCATAACCCTGCGCAGGGGCTAGAGGTGGAGAGTTTGAACGATCTACGCCGCAACCTCCGCAGTTCCGCGGCGGGGAAAGGGGCGTCCTTGGAGCAGGCCAGGGCCAGTGCGTTGGCAGAAGCGCTGGAGCGCTTCTGCGCAGAAGATCACCCTGGTGTTCCGCGTGAAAGGGGCAGTGTGCACGAGATGCAGCGGCGTTATGGCGATGCCGTGATCGTTCCCAATGACGTCATGCACTTCAGTGAACAGCAGTTCGCTGATCGTGATCAGTGGAATGCCAAAGGCAGCCGTTTCAACTGCGTACCAAGACCGCTGGATCATGACCAGGAGATCGACTGGACACCGATCTGGTCGATCAGTCGACAACGCCGCTGCTTCCTACCCACGCAGTTCTTGATGATGGTTCGAGGGCGCAAGCCTGATTGCAACGGCGACAACGCCGACCCCTGGATCGCCATGGGCTGTTCCAATGGCAATGCCGCCGGCAACACCCTCGAAGAAGCGGTGTTGCAGGGGTTTTTGGAGTTGGTGGAACGCGACGCGGTGGCGATCTGGTGGTACAACCGCCTTACGCGTCCAGGAATTGATCTCACCAGCTGCGGAGATGCCTGGATCACGCGCCTGATTCAGGACTACAACACCATCGGCCGCGACGTTTGGGCCCTGGATCTCACCAGTGACCTAGGCATCACCACCGTGGTGGCCGTCTCCCGCGATCGCGAGGGGGATGCTGATCGCATTCTGATGGGGTTGGGCTCTCACCTCGACCCCCGCATTGCCGTGCAGCGAGCCCTAGCTGAAATGAATCAGATGCTTGGCATTGCTGACGCCAATCTCGAAGATCCTGCAAACAGGCTTGATGACTGGGAGACCCTCGAATGGCTCCAGACGGCCAGCGTGGTGAATCAGCCCTATCTGCTGCCTGATTCGGAATCCCCACTGCGCCAAGTGGACACGCTCGCCGATCACCACAGTGGTGATTTGCTGCAAGACATCCAGCACTGTTGCGCTTGCGTGGAAGCGCATGGTTTTGAGGTGCTGGTGCTGGATCAAACCCGTGAGCTGGTGGGGTTGCCGGTGGTGAAGGTGGTGGTTCCTGGCCTGCGCCATTTCTGGGCCCGTTTTGCCCCTGGGCGTCTCTACGACGTGCCGGTGCGAATGGGACAGCTACCTCAGCCCCTGACGGAAGACCAACTCAATCCGATCCCGATCTTTTTCTGAGATGGCGCTTCAACTTCGTTTCAAGCACGGCGTGAAGGAGCACCGCGATGCGGACGATCTGCTGCTGGTCGATCAACGGGGGCGCACCTTGCGGCTCACGGCACCGTCACAGCCTTTGGTCACCATGCTGCGGCGCTTGGGCGAGGGGGGCGGAACGCTTCTGTCTTTGATGCAGGGGATGTCATCTCTTGCTCCATTTTTCACCCTGCAGCAGTTGGAGCAGCGGGGTTGGCTGGCACTGGAACTGGTCAGCGGGGAGAAGTCGCTTGTCACGCTGGAGCCGCAGTCGACGGTTCTGGAACGCTGTCACCCCCCTGCTGGCGCAGTGTGTATCCGCTGGTCGCGCTTGATTCAGATCACGCCAGAGACTGATGGCGTGCTGTTGGAGGGGCCGCTCCAAGGGACCCGACTGTTGCTGCAACACGCCGGCCTGTTGCCTTTGATTTGGGAGCTGGCTGGCCCAAGCGACTGGATCGACACAGTCCGAGGCTTGCCGCAGGAGTTTCAAGAGCTGAGGAATGATCTGTTGATGCTCTTGCTCACCGCTGGCGTGGCGGGAGTTGTAGAGGCTGATGGCACGCCAAGCTGCGATCACCAAGCGAATCAGCAGCGTTGGTCAAGGGAGGATCTAAGCCTTCATCATCGATCCCGAGACGGGTGGGCCGACCGCAATCTGGGGGCCACGTTTCCGGGTGCTGTGCGCGGCCCTGCTCCTCCTCTACTTCATCAGGGCTCAAGTCTGGATGCTGTTCGCCTGCCTCGACCGGAACCCGATGCTCCAGACCCCGGTTTCTTCAGCGTTCTCGAACAACGCCGTTCGCATCGTCGTCCTGGCCGGCAGCCGCCGACCCTGCAGCAGCTCGGCCAACTGCTTTGGGCATCCCTGCGTATTCGAAAGGTCGTTCCTGCCAAGCCAGGGATGGCCCACTCCTATGAAGGGGCTTCACGACCGGTGGCCTGCGGTGGTGGCATGCAAGAGATTGATACCTATCTGCTGATTCAACGCTGCGATGGGGTGGCGTCCGGGGTGTATCGCTATGACCCTCAAGGGCATCAATTGTTGCGCCTCGATGCGCTGAATAACGCTTGTGAGCAGCTTCTCCAGAATGCTTGTCACGCGACAGGCGCAGAGCAGTCACCCGATGTGCTGTTTCAATTCGCTGCTCGTTACGGGCGCTTGAGCTGGAAATATGAGGGAATTGTTTACGCCTTAATCCTCAAACATGTGGGGGGCATCATGCAGCAGCTCTATCTGGTTGCCACGGCATTGAATCTTGCCCCTTGCAGTCTTGGATGTGGTGATTCGGAACTCTTTGCCAGTGCCACGTCCCTGGATCCGTGGACCGATGCCTGTGTTGGCGAGTTTATGCTCTCTTCTTATTCAGAAGGTGATTGACGGCAACTCAAGCTCAGCAAGATATGGTTACGGCTGATAATTCTCTCCAAAACCGCATCGACAGCGTGCACTGAAGAAACTTCCATTAAAAGGCCAATGGCGCACGCCATTGATGCTAAAGGAGGCGCTTTTCTTGGCCCAGCCTCATCACTTCAGCGTCCGCAAACGAGCCCAGAACTCGAATCAAATTCGAACAAAATAAAACAATAAAATCATTTACAGGAGACTGCATATCGACTAGAGAGAATTTTCAAGCAAAGCAACAGTCACAAAAGCCAGCATATCATTCATCAACGCTAAATATCCAGCCGCAACAGATCAAACAACTTTATCTTGGAAGATTTTAAAAAACATTGAGCAACGCATGCCTACCTGCAGCAGACGCCAGAATTGATGAATAGGAAATGGGTTGCAATGACCAAGCCTGAATCAACCATCTCGCCCTTTCAGTACAACCCAGAATCTTCGCCCAAGGTCGTCACTTACCTGCAGGGAATTAAAGGCGGCGAGACAGACAACAGCTATTTGCTGGTCGGCGCGAATAACTCGTCCGGCCCCAATCCCGTCGGCCTGGTTTATCAAGGCCCCTTGGACGCGGTGCAATCCAATGGCGTCAGCGGATCAGGGAGTTGGTCCATTGTTTCCATCCCTAAGCGATTCGAAGCAGCTGGCACCAGCGTGTACGGACCTGATCGGCTGCCGGGGGTTGACCGCGTCAATTACGTGGGCGCTTTCACCAGAGATATCGAGGGCAGCCCGACCCCCTTCGACCCGGCGGTTGTGGGCTTTTCACGTATACCGGACGCTCGGACGGCTCCACCACCCGTGGCTGGAACGCCATCCAAGGCATTACCAAGTCCAGACAACGCGCGACCTACACCTTTGTCCACTCCGTGGACGGCGGCTTGGCCGTTGGCAATACCGACGAGGCGGATCGCGACGGAAGAACAGGATATTTCAGCTTGAAATCCACAGCTTTTCTCGTTGACCTTCAAAGCGGAAAACAGCAATTCATTCGCTTCCCTGGAGATCGCAATCCTCTGGTCACGCATACCGCTTATGGCATCTGGCAGAACAACAACCGGTTTTACACAATTGCCGGAGGAAGCGGCTCAGTCCTCGACTCAAAAGACGACACACTCACCATTGGCAATGGCTACTTGATTGATTACGACTCAATCACCGGTCGGTTTTTTAATTATCAAACTTTTTCTTACAACAATGGGGAAGACTGCGCCGATCTAATCACTCACTTCGAAGGAATCTATCGAGACGACGATAGGGCTTACCACCTGCCTGCGACGTCGGTTGATCTGAACGGTGACGAAGGGCTAGCCATCGCCTCAGTGGCAACCATTGAACGCGATCGCAGCGGTTCCTTCAAGGAAGCAGCGGAGTGGAACACCCTCGACATCATGAAAAGCGGAACCGACATTGAAAGTGGCTTCAGCACAGCCAATTCGATCTACGCCGATCAAGTGGTGGGCTTCGCCAACTATCCCGATGGTGATGATTCAGTTGATCCACTGAGCTTCGTCGTGGATCTGTCTTAAAACAACGTTTGATTGGCCACGGCCAACCGTGCTGCCCCCACTGATGCTCGATGCTCAGCAAGCCAAGGCCTTACAGGCCAGGCGTGATCTGGCCTTTCTGGTGCTGGCAGGACTGTTCTTAGGAACTCTGGCCATGCTCAACATCCTTGGGCTGACCCGGTTTCTGGCTTTAGGGCACATCGGCTCCTGGCCGATTGTGGTGGCGGTCGGGGCGCTTCCTTACCCGATCACATTCCTCTGCACGGATCTGATCAGCGAGATCTGGGGAGAAGAACGCGCCGCCCAAGTGGTGTGGGTGGGCCTGCTGCTCAATGGCTGGGTGGTGCTGATTCTCTGGCTTGGGGGCATGCTTCCGGGCCTGGAAGGGGCTCCTGACGACACTTTTTTTGAGATCCAGCGGCTGGCATTTGGAGCTGTACTCGCCTCCATGGCGGCCTATCTCGCCGCGCAGTTTGTGGACGTGCGCATGTTCCACTTCTGGAAGCAATTCAGCCATGGACGGGCGCTCTGGCTGCGCAACAACGGCTCCACCCTGGTCAGTCAACTGGTGGACACCAGTGCCGTGGTGCTGATCAGCCACTATGCCGCAGGTGTGCTTCCCGTCAGGCCCGACGAGCCGGTGGCGCCGCAACTGCTGGCTTTCATTGCCAGCGGCTATTTGTTTAAAGCGGTCGCGGCCCTCGCCGACACCCTGCCCTTCATCTGGATCACCCGGGCCTTACGGCAGTGGCTGAACATCCCCAGCTCCGGCAGTGAGATCGGCGGCGATGACGATCCGCTCATGCAGGCGATGACAACGGGCTCGTCCCTGCCAGGCTGATAAGACATCGAGCATTGCCATGGACGCCGCACTCTCTGGATTCAACCTGGGCACCGTGCTTCTTTTCGGCAGCGGCCTGTTCGTGCTGGCCACAGCGTTCTTCGGCACCCGCGGCGGTTACTACAACACCGACAAGTACGACGGCAACGGCACAGCGCACTGAGCGCCATCATCAGGATCCGCCCGAATGTGGACATGACCGCTTCGCTCCCAGGACCTGTCGCCAGCACGGATGCCATCCGCCTTGCTTTGCAGAGCTGGCCGGATGTGGATCGCTACCTCGAAACCTGCAAAGGCGTGATCATTCCACTGGGATCCACCGAGCAGCATGGCCCGACCGGTGCCATCGGCACCGATGCTTTAACCGCCGAAGCCGTCGCACTGGAACTGGGCCGCAGGAGCGGCGTTCTGGTGACCCCCGTTCAGGCCTTCGGCATGGCCGAACATCATCTCGGCTTTTCAGGAACGATGAGCTTGCAGCCGGCCACACTGCTAGCCGTGCTCCATGACCTGGTGCTGTCTTTAGCCACCCATGGATTCGAGCGGATCCTGGTGGTGAATGGTCATGGAGGCAACATCGCCACGGCGAGAGCCGCTTTTGCTCAGGCCTACGGCACAGCTGCCAGCCGCGGCCTCGAAGTTGCACCCCGACTGCGCTGCAGGCTCTCTAATTGGTTCATGGCGGGCCCCGTCATGCGGCGGGCCCGTGAGCTCTACGGCGATCGCGAGGGCCAGCACGCCACACCCAGCGAAATCGCCGTCACGCTCCACCTGCACGACAGCCTCATCGGCAAACAGCGCCCGCTGCCTGAGGCGGCCCCCTGCGGATCGATTCATGGACCAGCCGATTTCCGCCGCCGTTACCCCGACGGACGCATGGGATCAGATCCTTTTCTTGCCCAACCGGAACACGGTCAAGAGCTGCTCCACACAGCAGCGGAGGCGTTGCGCGAAGATCTGAGTACATTTCTCAACGCCGCATGAGCAAGATCACGGCCGACGACGTTCGCAAAGTGGCCCATCTGGCGCGTCTGGATCTCCCCGAAGCCAAGATCACGACGTACACCGGTCAACTCGAGCGCATCCTCGACTACGTCGATCAGTTGCAGGGAGTCGACACCGATGGAGTGCCACCCACCACGCGCGCTGTGGAGGTGGTCAACGTGACGCGTCAAGACAAGGTGGTGGCGACCGAAGTCAGAGAGGAACTTCTGGATCAAGCCCCTCTGCGGGAAGGCGATTTCTTCCGTGTGCCGAAGATCCTGGCTGAGTGATCAACGCTGATGGGGCCGGCGTGGCTGGGTTTTGATCGCGATGCGGTCGACGAAACCCAGCCAGCTGCGCTGCAAGGAGCGTCCAGGAATGAAGCGTGCCGCACGGCGCATCTTGCCGCTGCGGCGCTTATGACTGCGCACGCCAACCAAGATGTCGTAAAGAAAATTGGCGCTGTCAGCGCGTGTTTCGAAGATGCCCAGACGTTGCGGTGAACCCTTGGCATCCAGCAGAGGCTTGGTGGCTTCGTAGGCCGGTTTGTACTCAAACCAAGGCACCGATGGCCAGAGGTGATGCACCAGGTGGTAGTTCTGGCCCATGATTAGCCAGTTCATCATCCTACCGGGATAAATGCGTGCGTTCGTCCAGCGGTTGCGGGACGTGAAGGGCCGGTGAGGCAAATAGTCGAAAAACAAGCCGAGAGTGACACCCACCATCAGCGCCGGTGCAAACCAACAGTTGAAGATGAACGACAGGAAATCGAAGCTCACGGCAGCGGCGATGATCGTGAAGAACACAGCACGCTCCAATCCCCACTGCATCAATTCCCAGCGCTTCCAGAGTTTGCGCTGAAAGAAGAAAACCTCGTGATAAAAAAATCGTGGCGCGATCAGCCAGAGGGGGCCGAATGTGCTGACGATGTGATCCGGGTCATTCTTCGGATCGTTCACATGGGCGTGATGCTCCAAGTGCACCCGCGTGAACACCGGAAAACTGAAACCGAGCAGTAAGGCCGAACCGTGGCCCATGGCCTGGTTGATCCAGGGCACGGGATGGGCCGACTTGTGGCAAGCGTCATGAACAACGGTGCCTTCAAGATGCAGCGCTAAAAACCCTGTGCAGAGCAGCACCAGCAACGGCCAATCGGCGACAAACCAGCCCCAGATCGTCAGTGCTGCCAAGGCATAGCCCCCAAGGAACAGACCCACCGTGGGGTTCAACGCCGCGGGTGGATCCACGAAGCGCTTCGGCACCGAACGCAGACGCCCCTCACTGGGCGGCGTTGCGGGTTGTGCAAAAGCCTGGGTCATTCAGCGAAGCGCGTTGGCCGTTGACAGAAATCGATACCAAATTAGGTAAATGAATGCCCACCGGGGGACTTGAACCCCCACGACCGAAGCCACTGGTACCTAAAACCAGCGCGTCTACCAATTCCGCCAGATGGGCAAGCCACAACTTTAGGCAGCGACCCACAATGAACTCAGACATCCCTGTGTGCTGATGCTGGCCACTTTTGCTGGAGACGTCTGCCTGCTACTGGGCCTGGCAGTGCTGCTGCTGCCGTTGCTGGCCACGGAACTCAGTCGGCCCAGAGATGGTGCCTGGGGCGGAGTGGTGCTGCTGCTTGGCCTGGTGCTGGTCACCAGCAGCGATCGACTGCGCGGTGCCCCGATGCTCGCCGTCGTCTGTGGGGGCTTGCTGATCAGTCGCCTCACCGCGGAAGTGGCGCAATCCCGCTGGCAGCGCCTCAGCCCGGAAGAGCAACAACGTCTTCGTTCACGGGAACGCTGGTCCACCAGCGTTCAGCAGCTCGGAACCGCCTTCAACACCCTCATCAGCAACACCGGCCAAGCCGTCGGCAGCCTGCGCTCTCCGGCGCCCGCCGCCGAGAAACCGGAGGGCAGCAGCCGCAGTGGCAAGCGCTGGGTTCGTCCGGAAGAATCCGAGCCTCAAGCAGCCTCTGACCATGACTCCAGCGGCAAGAGCGAAAGCCCAGTGAGCAACGTCGTCACCACTTCGGCCAACGAGGACGGATAATTTCCTCTGCAGCTGCCCCAATGTGAGCAAGGAGACGCGCGACGCCACTGCCGAAGGACGCCCCTCCTACAAGGACACACTCAATCTGCTGCAGACGGGCTTCGGCATGCGTGCCAATGCCGTGAAGCGTGAGCCTGAACTGCAGGCCTTTTGGAAAGACCAGGGAATTGATGGCGAGCTGGGCCTCGACAACACCGGTCCAACCTTCACACTCCACGACGGCCCCCCCTATGCCAATGGCGCCCTGCACATGGGGCATGCCCTCAACAAGGTGTTGAAGGACGTCATCAACAAATATCAGGTGCTGAACGGGCGGCGGGTGCGTTACGTGCCGGGATGGGACTGCCATGGCCTGCCGATCGAACTCAAGGTGCTGCAGTCGATGGATCAGGAGCAGCGCAAGGCCCTGACACCCATCAAGCTGCGCAAAAAGGCCGCCGCCTACGCCCGCAAACAGGTAGAAGGCCAGATGAAAGGCTTCCAGCGCTGGGGCATCTGGGCGGACTGGGAACAGCCCTATCTGACCCTGCAAAAGGAGTACGAATCCGCCCAGATCCGCGTGTTTGGCGAGATGGTGCTCAAGGGGCACATCTACAGGGGGCTCAAACCGGTGCACTGGAGCCCGAGCTCACGCACCGCCTTGGCTGAGGCGGAACTGGAATATCCCGACGGCCACACCAGCCCTAGCGTCTACGCGGCCTTCCCCGCAATGCAGCTGCCGGCAGCGTTGCGAGATGCACTCGAAGCGGAGGGCGTAGAGCTGCCCACCGAGACAGACGCCCTGGGCCAGGCCCTGCAAGTAGCGATCTGGACCACAACCCCCTGGACTTTGCCCGCCAACCTGGCGGTGTCGGTGAATGAACGGCTTGATTACGCCCTGGCCGACGACGGTAACGGTCGCCTGCTGCTGGTGGCAGCCGATCTGATCGAAACGCTGAGCAGCACCCTGGAACGACCGCTGAGCCGGCGCGCCACGGTCAAAGGCGCTCTGCTCGCCGGTCTGACCTACCGCCACCCATTGCTGGATCGCACCAGTCCGGTGGTGATCGGCGGCGACTACATCACCACCGAATCGGGCACTGGGCTCGTGCACACCGCGCCGGGTCACGGCGTCGACGACTTCCACACCGGCCAGAAGAACGGCCTGCCGGTGCTCTGTCCCGTGGACGAAGCCGGCAATCTCACCGACGAAGCCGGGCCGTTCGCGGGCCTGAATGTGCTCAAAGACGCCAACCCCACAATCATTGAGGCACTGGCGTCCGCTGGGGCCCTGCTCAAGCAGGAGGCTTACAGCCACCGCTATCCCTACGACTGGCGCACCAAGAAACCCACGATCTTCCGAGCCACCGAACAGTGGTTTGCCTCCGTGGAAGGGTTCCGCCAACAGGCACTCGATGCAATCGCCGCAGTGGAGTGGACTCCTGCCACCGGGCGCAACCGCATCGAATCGATGGTCAAGGAGCGGGGCGACTGGTGCATCTCCCGGCAACGCACCTGGGGTGTGCCGATCCCCGTGTTTTATCACCGCAACAATGGCGATGTGCTGCTGAATGCCGACACCCTGGAGCACATCCAAGCGTTGATCACCGAACACGGTGCCGATGTCTGGTGGGAGAACGACGAAGCGGATCTGCTCCCGCCCGCCTATTCCGACCAGGCTGACCAGTGGCGCAAGGGCACAGACACCATGGATGTGTGGTTCGACTCCGGCTCAAGCTGGGCCGCTGTCGCCAGTCAGCGCGACAACCTGAGCTATCCCGCCGATCTGTACCTGGAGGGATCTGACCAGCACCGCGGTTGGTTCCAAAGTTCACTGCTCACCTCGGTCGCCGTCAATGGCCACGCCCCCTACAAGCGGGTGCTCACCCATGGCTTCGCCCTGGATGAGAAAGGCCGAAAGATGAGCAAATCCCTCGGCAATGTGGTCGACCCGATGGTGATCATCGAGGGGGGCAAGAACCAGAAACAGGAACCTCCTTACGGCGCCGATGTGCTGCGGCTGTGGGTGAGCTCGGTGGATTACTCCGCCGATGTGCCAATCGGAGCCGGAATCCTGCGCCAACTGGCCGATGTGTACCGCAAGGTGCGCAACACCAGCCGCTATCTGTTGGGCAACCTGCACGACTTCAATCCAGCGTCCGACGCCATCCCCGTAGCGGAACTGCCGTTGCTCGACCGCTGGATGCTGCAGCGCACAGCCGAGGTGATGGATGAGATCACGGAAGCCTTCGAAAGCTTCGAATTCTTCCGCTTCTTCCAGTTGCTGCAGAACTTCTGCGTCACTGATCTCTCGAACTTCTACCTCGACATCGCCAAGGACCGGCTGTATGTGAGCGCCCCGGCCGACCGGCGCCGGCGCAGCTGTCAAACCGTGATGGCCCTGATCATTGAACGCTTGGCCGGGCTGATCGCTCCAGTGTTATGTCACATGGCCGAGGACATCTGGCAGAACCTGCCTTACCAAGTGGAGGAAACCTCCGTCTTCCACCGCGGCTGGCCCACAGTGCCATCCGATTGGCGCAATACCGAGCTCAGCGCTCCGATTCAGCAACTGCGTGAGTTGCGCGCCGCCGTCAACAAAGTGCTGGAAGACTGCCGCGGCCGTCAGGAGCTCGGCGCATCACTGGAAGCCTCGGTTCGCTTGGAAGCCCGCAGTCCTGAGCTGCAAACCGCCCTCACTTGGCTCAGCGAAAACGGCGATCCAGAAGTGGATGGCCTGCGGGACTGGCTACTGGTCTCGCAACTGCAAATCGGTGGCGAACCCTGGGCCGAGCTGCTGGCCAGCCAGGACGACGAACTTGCTGTGATCGAAGTGAGCCGCGCACGCGGCAGCAAGTGCGAGCGTTGCTGGCACTACGAAGGCGATGTGGGTCGGCATGCCGATCATCCCCACATCTGTGGTCGCTGCGTTGGCGTGCTGGAGCGCCGGACTCACCAGCTGGTCTGAGCCAGCAATTCATCTGCAGAGATCGGCCCGGAAAGGACAATCTCTGCTTCCGGGTTGAGCGGACCCTGGAGCAGCTCGGCGCTCTGCAAGTGGATGCCATCCGGCAACACGGTGGCATCTGGATCAAAGGCCGTTGGATGGGTCGTGCTGCTGCTGAAGCCACGGAAAATCAGCAACTCAAAGGGCTCGGTGCCAACCGCTCCATGCAAACGGACCACCCGATCGGGCTGGAGCCGGGTGCGTTCTTCCAGCTTCTGCACCAAGACCAATGGCTCCATCTCAAAAATCGCCGGCCACCCGACCCTGACGGGGAAGGCGGACCAACGCCCACTGCAGCAATCCCACGGCGTAAGCCACCAATGCCGCGTAGCCGATGAAGGCGGCCACGGCCATGGTCCATTCACCGCCAAAAACAAAATCAAACACCCGTTCCACAACACGATGCAGTCCCTGCGGCGCTTCCAACCAGATCCGGCAACTTTGCGCCTCCAGCTGGCGCGTGCATCCGAGAGCTGAAGCCGACATCACCGCCGCGAACACTGCAAAAAAGGTGAGTGCCCAGCGCCAGATCCGAACGGTCATGGGCAGTGCCCGACCGGGAGGGCTATCGGCCAGTTCCTCGTTGAGATCAACCCAGAACCAGAGCGAGGCCGCCATCAGCAAAGGCGCGAGGAACGCCGTGACATAACCGATGGGCCTCTGATCCGTGAGCAGCAGAACACTGATGGCCAGCAGGCTGGCCACCTTCCAATAAATGCCGAGCAGCCGCATCAAAGCCGGTTCCCGTTTCATGCCTGACCAGATCAGCAGCACCAAAGGCAACCCGAGAGCGATGGCAGCTCCCAAGCGATAAGTCAGCCACACCAGGGTGCGAGTCGTGAGGTCGGGCACCGGCCAGGGTCGATGGAAGGCTCATTATCACGGTCCTCCGTCAGGTTCACAGGATTGGTAGGGTCCAGTTCATGGTTCCGCTCAATCCCCTCGACTGGTTCAGGAGCCGCGGGCAAGTGGCGCGCTGCCGCCATGCGCTCTCCAGCAAGTCGTCGATGGAAGAGGCGGCGCGCGAGGTGATCGGCGGCCTTGGTTTCGGTGAATCTGACTTGGCACTGGTGTTTGTATCCAGCCATTTCGCCAGCGATCTGACTCGCCTGCTGCCGCTCTTGCAGAGACGCCTGAAGGCCAAGCACTGGGTTGGATGCCTCGGCGGCGGCGTGGTGGGCACGACCAGCGCGGGTCAGGCCCATGAACTGGAACGCTCAGCGGCCCTTAGCGTCAGCCTGCTCAATCTTCCTGGTGCTGAACTCACCAGTTTCCACCTCGACAGCACCGAGCTCCCAGATCTCGACGGAGCTGCCAAACACTGGCAGGACTGGGTAGGCGTTGAACCATCGCGAAGCCGCTCCTTGCTGCTGCTGATGGACCCAAGCTGCAACAACATCAATGATCTGGTGAGCGGTTTGGATTACGCCTATCCAGGTCTCGCCAAAGTCGGCGGCATCGCAGTGCCCCACAACGCCGCCCACGGCTCGCTGCTCTTGGGCGATCAAGTGGTCAGTGGCGCAGTGGGACTGAGCATTGGCGGCAGCTGGCGTCTCGATCCGGTGGTGGCGCAGGGGTGCCGCCCGATCGGCCCCGTATTTGCCATCGAGCAAGCCCAGAGAAATGTGTTGCTCGAACTCAGTGATGGTGATCGCCGCGCCAGCCCCGTGGCTTGCTTACAACGAGTGCTGGCCGACCTGAGCGATGCAGACCGCGAACTCGTGCAGCATTCACTGTTCCTCGGTGTGGAACGGCAGGAGCTCAACGCAGGTGCTGCGCTCGCGGGGCTCCAATCCCGCGCGCGTTCCAGTAAGCAGCCTGAGCGCGCATTCCTGGTGCGCAACCTGATCGGCGTGGATCCCCGCAATGGGGCCGTCGCCGTGGCAGATCGAGTGCGCGCGGGTCAGAACGTGCAGTTCCAACTGCGTGAAGCCCAGGCCTCCCGGCAGGAAGCCCGACAGCTGCTGGCCGACAGTCGAGATCGTGATCCGGCTTCCGCACCCTTCATGGGCATACTGTTCGCCTGCTTGGGACGTGGAAGCGGCCTATTCGGCGGCCCAGACGGCGACATCAGCATCGCCCGCGACGTCTTTCCCGACCTACCCGTCACCGGCAGCTTCTGCAACGGCGAGCTCGGCCCGCTTGGCGGCGCCACTCATCTGCACGGCTACACCGCCTGCTGGGGCCTGTTGCGACGCGATCCCCTTGAAAGCGACAGACAGTCCTGATGCGTCAGCACGTCAATCCTCTGAGCCGCTTCTTCCAGCTGCCCCTGGAGCTGCCAAGACCCGACCAGTTGTTCGATGACCCCAAGCGACCCCTTCACCTGGATATCGGCTGCGCGCGCGGCCTTTGCCTGCTGGAACTGTCGGCCCTAAGGCCCGACTGGAATCATCTCGGTGTGGAGATCCGACGTCCTTTGGTGTTGGCGGCACAGCGCGATCGTGATCGGCTTGAACGCCACAACCTGCATTACCTGTTCTGCAACGCAAACATCAGTGTTGAGGGCTGGCTGGCTGCTCTTCCCGAGGATCAACTGCGACTCGTGAGCATTCAGTTCCCTGATCCCTGGTTCAAACGACGCCATCGCAAGCGCCGGGTGATGCAACCGTCGCTGCTGCAAGCCATCGCCACAGCCCTCACCCCTGGACGGGAGCTGTTCCTGCAGAGCGATGTGCTTGAAGTCATCGAACCGATGGTGGCGCTCACAGAACTCAGCGACTGCTTTGAACGCCCAGACGAAGACGCCCGTCCCTGGCGGGCAGAGAATCCACTGCCCGTGCCAACCGAGCGCGAGCGCTACGTGCAGGAGCAGGGCCTGCCGGCCTATCGCGTTTTGTACAGACGCAACAATCGGTCGGTGCCGGAGCTAGAAGCCCTGGAGGAGGCTTGGCAACGGGTCGATAATCCCGCTGAAACCGCTCTCATCTCCTGATGCCTGAGGCTTCGGCCCCGACTCCATGGTTGCTGCGCTGGCAGGGGCTTCTGGGGGGGTCGTCCGCGCAGCAGCACCGCCTGAGCACGCTTGCTGGCCTGGTGCTGATCTTGCTGCTGGGATTTCTGCCGGTGCTCACCCGAGCTGGGCTCGGACTGATTGTTCTCGCCTGCGGAGCCCTGTGGGTGCTGTGGTCACTGACGCGGGCACCAGGACGGATCGGTCCGATCAGCGGCTGGGTGCTGCTGTTTCTTGCCGTTGCGGTGCTGGCCACGGGCGTCTCCCCCGTTCCGGTTGCCGCAGCCAAGGGTCTCGTGAAACTGATCAGCTATCTGGGTGTCTACGCCCTGATGCGGCAGCTGCTGGCTGAAGCCCCGCAGTGGTGGGATCGCCTGGTGGCAGCCCTGCTGGGCGGGTCTCTGCTGAGCAGCGTGCTGGCCTTGCGTCAGCTCTACGGCCCCACGGAAGAACTGGCGCGCTGGGCGGATCCCAATTCCGTAGCGGAGGGCACGATCCGCATCTATGGCCCTCTGGGCAATCCCAATCTGCTGGCTGGATACCTGGTGCCGATCCTGCCGATTGCCATGGTGGCAATGCTCCGGTGGCGCGGCTGGGGATCCAAGCTCTATGCCGCCGCTGCACTGGTGCTTGGCACTGCATCAACCCTCTTCAGTTACAGCCGTGGCGGCTGGCTGGGAATGCTGGCAGCCCTCGGCGTGCTGATGCTGCTTCTGGTGCTGCGGCAGATCCGCCACTGGCCGCTCCTCTGGCGACGCCTACTGCCACTCGCCCTACTCGTGCTGGCGGGTGTGGCGATCGCCTTCGCCGCCACGCAAGTGGAGCCCATCCGAACCCGCGTGGCCAGCCTTTTGGCAGGACGCGGTGACAGCTCCAACAACTTCCGCATCAACGTCTGGCTGGCGGCAATCGACATGATCCAGGACCGCCCCTGGCTGGGCATCGGGCCTGGCAACGCCGCCTTCAACAGCATCTATCCGCTGTATCAGCAACCGAAATTCAACGCACTCAGCGCCTACTCCTTACCCCTGGAAATCCTCGTGGAAACTGGCATTCCAGGCCTACTGGCCTGCGTCGGTCTGGCCATCGCCAGCTTGCGTCGCGGTGTGCGGGCGCTCAGCACCGACAGTGATCTGGCGCTGCCCTGTTTGGGCTGCCTGGCGGCGATCGCCGGCCTGATGATGCAAGGTGCTGCAGACACGATCTTTTTTCGACCGGAAGTGCAGATCAGCGGGTGGTTCTGCCTGGCCACCCTCAGTCTGATGACCCGCACGCCGTGAACCAAGAGCCGTTCCTACTGGCTGGCTTCGATGCCGGACAAACCACATGCCGCTGTCGGCTGAGTCGCTGGGACGGCGAGCATTTGCAGGTGGTGGGCGAGGGACGTGGCAGCGGCGTGTCTCATCTGGATGCCCCTGATGGTGAAGAACGCTTCCGGCGTGCCGTTGGCACCAGCTTGGCGTCTGCCCTGGAACAAAGCAGAGCTAGATCCCAAGAACAATCTCTCGGCAGGGAGCATCTGTCTGCAGCCGCGATCGGGGCCAGCGGTATCGAAGCCGACACGGATTTGCAGACACGCGGCGTTGCCTTGCTCGCCAGTGCCTTGGCACTCCCTGAGCACCGTTGCCTGGCCACCGGCGATGAACGCACAGCGTTGCGTGGGGCCTTCCCAGATCGCGCCGGCATCGTAATAATCAGCGGCACCGGAATGATTGTGGTGGGCCGCGATGCCACCGGGCGAGAACATCGCTGTGGGGGCTGGGGCTGGCGACTGGATGGCGCTGGATCCGCCTTCGACATCGGGCATCAAGCCCTGCAACTGAGCGTGCGCATGGCCGATGGCCGGGTTCCTGACGGGCCCTTGCGCCACAAGCTTTGGACTGCGCTTGAGTGCTGCACTGCTGCCGAGCTCAAAGCGCGTGTGGTGCGAGAAAGCCACGCTGTTGCCGACGAAGCCAAACTTGCAAGCCTGGTGACTGACGCCGCCGTGAGTGGAGACCCGGCCGCTCGCATGATCCTGCAACGCTCCGCCGCAGCGTTAGCCGAAGCAGCCGTGGCCACCGCGCACGCTTTGGATCTCCAGGCCCCCTGTCTGGAGGCCCGAGGCGGAGCCCTGGAGCACATGCCACTGTTCCGCCAACTGGTGGAAACATCGCTGCGCGAACAGCTCCCCGACTGTCATTGGCAGGCCACTGGCGGAGATGCTTGCCATGGCGCTTTGGTCTTCGCCTTAGACCGTTCCGGCCTCAGGCCGCATTGAGGTGCTGATCGGCAGCCTCGGCAAGCCGTGATGTCCAGCGGTCCACCACCGTGGCATCCGCCGCTTCCACCATCACTCGCAACAACGGCTCTGTGCCACTGGCACGCACGAGCACCCGGCCCTCGTCAGCCATCGCCTGCTCGGCTTCCTCCACCAACTCGCGCAACGGCTCGCAATCGGTCCAGCCCTTGCGTCGCGCCAGATCGGGCACGCGAACATTCACCAGCTTCTGCGGATAGGCCTGAAAGCTGCGGTCCAACCAATCGGCGAGAGAGATCTGCTGGGAATGGCAGAGGGTGGCGAGCTGGAGCGCTGTCAGCACTCCATCGCCGGCGAGGCCATGGGCAGACGACAGGATGTGGCCCGATTGCTCACCGCCCAGTGCAGCACCACTACTCACCATCGCGGCGTGCACGTGCTGGTCGCCCACGGGTGTGCGCTCCAGCTGCCCGCCCCGTGCCTGCCAAGCCCGTTCAAACCCCAGGTTGGACATCACCGTGGCCACCAGACGGTGATCCGGAAGCGCGTGATTCTCCTGAAGCGCTGATCCCCAGAGGTAAAGAACGTGATCGCCATCGACGATGCGGCCATGCCCATCCACCGCGAGCATGCGATCGGCATCGCCATCAAACGCGAAGCCCATGGAGGCCCCTCGCTCGACCACCGCACGACGCAGCGGCTCGAGATGGGTGGACCCGCAGCCCACATTGATGCGCTTTCCATCGGCAGCACCATGGAGCACGGTGAGGTCAGCACCAAGAGCGCGGAACACCTCAGCACCACAGGCTGTCGCGGAGCCCCAGCAAAGATCGAGAACGATGGGGACACCCGCCAGACTCTGATGCTGAACGCTGCTCAGAAGACTGTCGCGGTAATGCTCCAGAAGCTCTGAGCGATGGAGGGCAGCACCGCAGGCACCCAGCGGAGGAACGGTCTCCACTTCACCCTTCAGACCGGATTCAATCCGGCATTGCAGATCAGTGCCAAGCTTGCTCCCGTCAGCACCGAACACCTTGATGCCGTTGTCTTCCGGGGGGTTATGGCTTGCAGAAACCATCAGACCACCTGCAGCTTGAAGGCGACGAATCAGCCCAGGAACGGCAGGCGTCGGGCACAGCCCGAGGGTCCACACGTCCCGTCCCGCTGATGTGAGGCCTGCAGTCAGTGCAGCCACCACCATGGATCCGCTGCAACGCGAATCCATCCCGATCAGCACAGGACCATCAGCCGGCAGCACACGGCCACACCAGAAGCCCACCTGCAAGGCGAGGGCTGGCGTGATGGCATCGCCGACCCGACCACGCAGGCCATCCGTTCCGAAACTGATCTGAGGCGACGGAAGGGAACCGAGCGGATGGGCAGCAGAGGAGGCCATGAGGTCTCATTTGTGGACAGAACCTTAAGAGCCCTGAGACACCGGTCCGTTCGATCGGTGCCAGGCCCTCAGCTGCACGATGGTGATCAGCGCCAACGCCTTGGAATCAGCATCAGAGCAGTCAATTCGAGCAGGGCCCAGGCAACGACCAGCAACAGCAACCAGCCAGGCAGCCAGAGCAGGGGCCAGAGCCACCGAAAGCCCCAAAGCAGCAGAGCCAGGCCACAGACCACGACACAACGCACTTGCTGATGCTGGACCGGTCGAGGCCTCCGTCGCTGCGCAACCATCCAGATCAGCCTCGCTGGCCACAGAATGCCAGCAGTACAGAGCCTTGGCTTGGGCGCTCGACTCACCCGCATTCGCGGCCTGCTGCTGCTCGGAGGCACCTCCCTGTCTGCCGTGCTGGCAATCACAGGGGGCCGACAACTGCTGCGCCAGGAGTTTCAGATCACACCCCAGCTGAGCAGCGCTGAACTCTGGCAGCACTACCGCTGGTCTGGCGACCCTCAGCAACGACGGGAAGCAGCCCTCCTGCTCGCCAGCCGCAGCAGCGCGTCCCCCGACCGTCGATGGCGTCTCCTGGGCGGCCAGGGATGGGGACCTGATCCCCTCGCAGCTGTCGCGCTGAAACAGCAAGCGCTGACGGCACGTGCGCTGGGGTTGGAGGTGCAGGAGCAGGAGCTCTGGCTGGCGCTGCTGCAACGCTTTCCGGCCACGGCAGCCAGTGCTGATGCCAGATATCACCTCGGCCAAGACCATGCCGAACTGCACCGTGAGCTGCTGCGCCAACAACCCCGTCATGCCGCGGCCCTGGCCGCTGCAGCGGAATTGCCGAAGGATGCCGATCAGCAGCGCATTCTCACAAGCGCCCTGCACCTCGCCCGCTGGGGTCCCCAATGGCCAGGGGCGCAATCCTTACTGCGTGAGGCCTGCGGGGCGATCACCGGCCAAGGTATGACGCAACAAGAGCGCCTTCAACTGGCCGGCGCTCTGGCGGAACTCGGTGATAGCAATGCTGCGGAGCTCTGCCTGCAGGGCACCCCCCTTGCTCCTGAGCAAGCCCTCACGATTGGGCGCAGCCTGCTGCGGGGCAATCGTCAACAGCAAGGCCGCGGGGAGGGAATCCTGCTGGAACTCGCTCACGACCATCCAAACAGCCCGGAAGCCCTAGCTGCCGCCGCACTCTTGAGCGAGCCGCTGCGTCCCGACCCCGTTTTGCTGGATGCGCTGCCCAAGTCCGTGCAAACGGCCTCCGTGGATGTGGCCGCAGCGCGGGTCCGCCTGGCCGGCGGCGAAGGTGGATTGGAGGTGCTGCAACGCTGGCCCGACCATCCAAGTGGCTGGCAACTGCATTGGGATCTGGCGCGTGAGGCCTTACTCGCAGGCCGATGGGATGAAGCAGACACGTGGCTCGGCGCCATCCCCGAGGAGCAATTGCCCGACCCCCTGAGGGCCCGCCAGCAATTCTGGCGAGGCTTCAGTGCCTTCAAACGCGGCAATGACGACGACGCCCAGCAGATCTGGCAAACATTGGTCACCTCGCAACCACCCGGTTACTACACCTGGAGAGCCAGTGCACGGCTGGAGAGTGCAGACCTGCCGGAGCTATCTGGCACGCAAGCCACCAACGGGCTGGAGGCGGATGGCACGACAGCGGATCGCACCCAACACTGGACGGCACTAGACAGCGGGGATCCCTTGGTCGATCAGCTGTGGCGCTTGGGTTGGAACCGCGAAGCCTTGGAAACTTGGCAAAGCCGCGACCCTGCGGGCGATCCATCCCCACAGAACCTCCTGGTGGAAGGTCGGCTGCTGATGAGCGTGAACGACTATTGGAACGGCCTTAGTCGGCTTTGGAAATCCAGCTTGCGCCTGGTGGATCCCGACTGCCCAACCCGTTTCCTCCTGCACAACAGCCAACATCCAAAACCGCTGCTGACGCAGTTCCAGGACGCAGCCCAACAGGAGCAGGTCAACCTTGATCTACTCCTGGCGATCGCTCGCCAGGAATCACGCTTCTCGCCAACCGTGGCCTCCCCCGTCGGCGCCCAGGGGCTGCTGCAGCTGATGCCCTCAACGGCCGCTGAAATGGCAGGAAAGGAGCTCAGCACCGAGCAACTGCGCCAGCCGGATCTCAATGCTGTGCTGGGCGCCCGCTACCTGGCGTTCCTACTGCAGCAATGGGATGGCAATCCCTGGCTGGTCGCCGCCAGCTACAACGCTGGCCCTGGTGCTGCAGGGTCATGGGTAAGCCCAGAACTGGAGGAAGACCCTGAGCTTTGGACCGAGCGCATCCCCTACCCGGAGACACGTTTGTACACCAAGAAAGTGCTTGGCAATCTCTGGGCCTATCACCAGCTGACGTCAAGCGGCGATCGCTGCACTGAGTGAGGTGTCGGGATTGGGTAGGCCATGACCCACCCAGATACCCGTGACCACAACTACTGCCAACCAGAAGGCCAACAGCTGCGGAGGAGGGACCACCTTGATGCGACTCAGGTCAAGTCGGGCCAACAAGGTGGCAGACGCCAGGATGAGCACATCCGACAACAGGCTGAGGCTCAACACATAAAGCCCCACCGTGATCACCAGGGTCAGCGTGACCACAAGGCTGAGCACCCGACTTGAGGCCATCAGCAGCGAGAGCTGGCGCAGCAGCAGATCGGGCATCGTGCAGATGATCACAACCACCAGTGCCTGAATCAGCTCAATGGCCCAGAACGCATTCACCGAAATGGAGTGCGCCTCCGCCAGCCAAGTTTCCTGAATGGCCCAGTGATGCCCGAGAAACAGCGACACACCGAACAACACGAGCAGCAAGGGCGCCCGTAACGGCAGCAACAAAAATCGCAGAACGGACATCAGCTTGATGGCGGACTGGCGGCGGACTTATGCCGTAATTCGGCTTCGTCTTCTGCGCTAAGACGCTAGCAACAGCAAGCGGTTTGTCCTGTCAGAGTGGGAATCCTGATGTCAGTCGACCATGACCGACAGCTCTCCAAACGCTGGACTCTCCTCTCTGCAGAAGGGGCTGTTGCTGGTGGCAGCCATCGCCTTGGCCGTGAGTCTCTTCCTGCTTCGCAATGGTGGAAGCCTGGAATCACCGTTGGATCAATTGGCGCGTCGATCCCTGCCTCCAGAAGTAGCGCTCAGCAATGGTCGCCCCACCGTGCTGGAGTTTTACGCCGATTGGTGTGAGGTTTGCCGCGAGATGGCACCAGCCATGCTCGCGATGGAACAGCAGCACGGCTCAGCACTGGATGTGGTGTTGGTCAACATCGATAACCCTCGCTGGCTGGATCTGACCGACCGCTACGACGTCACCGGGATTCCCCAGCTGAATCTGTTTGCTGCCGATGGCAGCATGCGGGGACGGTCACTCGGCGGCCGCAAGGCTGATGAGCTGAATGCCATCGCAAGCGCACTGCTCGACGACGCCCCTTTGCCTGTGATCGCAGGGATCGGGAGCACCAGTCCCGTGCCGGAAGCCGCCGCGTTTGATGCCACCGGACCACGAAGCCATGCATAGAGTCCGCCTGTTGCCATTCGATGCGGCCATGATCAGCCGACATCCCGTTCCCTCGACCTGACCGCTGCCATGGACTCCCGCTTCAGGGTTGACCTGATCTCCGCCACACCCAACCCCCAGCAGTGTGTCTACGCAGGCATGCATCAGGACTACAGCGAAGGATTCGTCGCCGGTGACCGGGAGGAATGGCCAGACGAGACCCGGGCTGGCGAAATCTGCGTGAAACGTCTCCTGGCTGGTGAGCGTGGGCACTATGGCCCTTTGGAACACGCCCAGATCGTGCTGAATGTGGGTTGGTTCCCTCACTCCGTGATGCAGCAGGCACGCACGCACCGCGTGGGAGTGAGCTTCGATGTGCAGTCGATGCGGTACACAGGCGAACGCATCTGCCGTGCCGCTGACGGGGAGCTGGACCTAGAGGAGGTGTTCTACTTGCGCCCCGTTGGGGACTACAGCGATCGCCAGGGGAAGAAGTACACCTACAGCGACACCCTCAGAGACAACGACCTGACACTGTGCCGGCAGGCCGCGGAGCGCTACCGGGACCTGCTGCGTTCAGGATTTGCCGAAGAGCACGCCCGCGGCATCTTGCCGTTCGACTACCGGCAGCACTTTGTGGTGAGTTTCAGCCTTCGAGCCTTTCTCCACTTCATGGATCTCAGAGCAAAACTCGACGCCCAGCAGGAGATCCGCGAACTCTGTGATCTGATGTGGCCGCATCTGCAGCAGTGGGCTCCAGAATTTGCCGCTTGGTATGAAAAAACCAGGCTTCACAGGGCAAGGCTGGCGCCCTGAGATTTCAGACCTGAAGACATTCAGACCTTGGCGAGGGTCACCCGCTCAGGCTGATGTTGATATTTGCCCTGACGATCGCTGTACGTGGTGTCGCAGGGATCACCCTCAAAAAACAACAGCTGGCAGATCCCTTCATTGGCATAGATCCGGCAGTCAGCTCCGGAACTGTTGCTGAATTCCAGCGTGAGATGACCTTCCCAGCTTGCTTCCGCCGGCGTGGTGTTCACAATGATGCCCAAGCGCGCATAGGTGCTTTTGCCAAGGCAAATCACGGTGATGTTCGGCGGCACTTTCATTTTTTCCAGCGCCACACCAAGCCCGTAGGAATGGGCAGGAAGAATGAAATACTCACCGTCCTCATCCCGGTGCAGTTCCGTGGGTTCGAGGTTGGCGGGGTTGAATCGCTTGGGATTCATCACCGTGCCGGGCACGTGTTTGAAAATCAGAAACTCCTGAGGCGACAGCCGCAGGTCGTAGCCATATGACGAACATCCGAAACTCAGAACAGGATGCTGTCGGTGATCGGGATCGAGGTGACGAACCAAGCCACCCTGAAAAGGTTCCAGCATGCCGGAGGCAGCCTGTTCCGTGATCCAGCGGTCGTTCTTAAGCATCAGAAACCCCGGCGCAGTTCGGTGACCTGATCCGCGAGCCCCATCAGAGACTCAGGAATGGAAGTCCCTGTGATGATCACATCCATGGATCCTGGACGGGCTTCCAAACTCGCACGCACATCCTCTTCATCGAGGTATCCAAGCGCAATCGCCAAACCCAGCTCATCAAGCACCAGCTGATCAAGATCGCCGCAGGCGAGATGAGCACGGCACACCAACCAGACCGCTTCGACCGCCTCAATGGTGGAGGGCAGGGATGCGCTGGCGGGCTGCGACAAACATTCCATCACCGCTGGTCGCATCCAGGTCATGCGGTCACACAAAGTGAGCGCAGCCTCAGGGCCCTGGGCAACACCGCCCTTGAGAAACTGCGCCACGCCAACGCGGCTTCCCAGACCAGCACTGCGCAACGCCTGACTCAGCACAGTGCCAAAACTGCCGCGGTAGGGCGCGGTGTGGACCTGAAGCTGGCCTTCGGGAGCCACCAGATGCAGTGGCGGACGGGGGTCGAGTGCTGGTAAAGGCTGGAGACGCGAGCGCTCCACGACCCCATGATCGGCACCGCGTGTGTCGCGGGATCGATGGCTGGAGCTCAGGCTTGCGGTCATCGCGTTCGTCTTGGCTGGCCCACAACAGCCAGCGGACTTCGAATCTAGCGGTGAAAACGCGATCCACAAGATCTTCGACACCATCCCTGGTGTCTCATGCCGAATGTCAGGCTCATCAACATCCGCAAATAACTGATGGGCGAAACCGCTCGCAACGATGGCCGCTCGCCCGCCGACCTGAGGGCGTTCTCCGTGGAATGGGACCCCATGGGCTTTGCCCTGAGCTCCGTGATCGTGCGCACCGGCCGAACCGCAGTGCTCTGCAGCGTTTGCCACGAAGAGGGGGTCCCCCGCTGGCGTCGGGATCAAGGTCTGGGGTGGCTGAGTGCTGAATATCGATTGCTGCCGGGATCCACTCCAGAACGTCAGCGGCGCGAATTGATGAAACTCTCCGGCCGCACGCAGGAGATTCAGCGCTTGATCGGTCGCAGCCTGCGGGCGTGCCTCAACATGGACGTGCTTGGGGAAAACACCCTGCTCGTGGACTGCGACGTGATTCAGGCTGATGCGGGCACCCGAACCGCGGCGATCACCGGCTCCTGGCTGGCCTTGCAGAAAGGCTGCGAACGCTTAGTCGAGCAAGGCCTCCTCAGCGATAGTCCCGTGCAAGCACAGGTGGCCGCCGTGTCTGTGGGTCTGATCGATGGCGCCCCTCAACTGGATCTCGACTACAGCGAAGACAGCCGTGCCGATGTGGATCTGAATGTCGTGATGAACGACGCCGGAGATCTTCTGGAGCTGCAGGGCACAGCTGAAGGTGCAGCCTTCAGCCGCAAACAGCTGAACAGCCTGCTGGACTTAGCCGAACCTGGCCTCAAGCAGCTGATGGCATGCCAAGGGCAAGCACTCCAGAACTGACCAGCAGCCTGAAACGTGTTGATTGCTACAGGGTGACCCCGCATCGCTCCGTAACTTCCCTCCATCAGATGGCTGTAGATGGCAGAAGCGATACGCGGATTCAGCCGGACCGTCCCACACGTTGGTCGGTTGCCTGAAACCAGCCTGACTAACGCTCCCACGCCCTCCAGCCGCACGCTGCTGGAGGTGATTCGTGATCTGGAGGGCGCCAGTACCGAACTGGTGGAGCGCAACAAAACGATCTTTTTCCCTGGCGACCCGGCGGAACGCGTTTACTTAATTCGCCGCGGCGCCGTGCGTCTTTCCAGGGTCTATGAGTCCGGCGAAGAAATCACCGTGGCGCTGCTGCGAGAAAACAGTCTCTTCGGGGTGCTCTCACTGCTCACTGGTCATCGTTCCGATCGCTTCTATCACTCCGTTGCTTTTACGCGGGTGGAGATGGTGACAGCTCCGGCGAGCTCTGTGAGGCAAGCAATCGAAGCCGACACCAGCGTCGGTCTTCTCCTTTTGCAGGGTCTGTCCAGCCGCATCCTCCAGACCGAAACCATGATCGAAACGCTCACACACCGCGACATGTCGTCGCGGCTGGTGAGTTTTCTGTTGGTGCTTTGCCGCGATTTCGGCATTCCCAGCACTCAGGGCATCACGATCGACCTGCGTTTGTCCCACCAAGCCATTGCCGAAGCCATCGGCTCCACGCGGGTCACAATCACCCGTCTGCTCGGAGACCTGCGCAACTCCGGCTTAGTGGAGATCGACCGCAAAAAGATCACCGTTCTTGACCCCATCGCCCTGGCCAAGCGGTTCAGCTGAGCGCTCGACGGGTGAAGATGGGCACCACTTCAGCGGCCTGCCGCAGGGTTGAAAGCACGTGACAGGCTGGCTGCTGCTGTTGAGCCTCCTCATCCTGGGAGGGGTGCTTTCAACGCTTGGAGATCGCCTGGGCTCAAAGGTGGGCAAAGCCCGATTGAGTCTGTTTGGCTTACGCCCCCGACAGACCGCCGTGGTGATCACTGTGCTCACGGGAAGCCTCATCAGTGTTCTGTCGCTCGGGCTGATGCTGCTGGTGAGTCGCCAACTGCGGGTCGGTCTCTTCGAACTCGATGAACTCCAGGCGCGTCTACGCAGCAGCCGCACCGCCTTGAAGGCCAGTCGAGAGGCGCAGCAGGAGTCACGCGAGCAGCTCGAGCAGGCTCGCAGCGATGAAATCGCAGCTCGACAGACTCTGGCTGACGCGCAAGCCCGCGCCAGCGAATTACGAAGCACGCTGCAACCACTGCAGGAACAGACCCTTCGCCTAGAAGCGGAACGTCAGCGCCTCAGCCAAGACGTCAGCAATCGTGATGCCGAAATCCGTCGCACGGATGCAGAGCTCCAGGCTGTTCGTCAACAAATTCGCGATGGCGAAAACGAACTGCTGCAACTTGAGGAAAATCTCCTGGCCCTAAGACGGGGCAACGTGGCTATCAGCAGCGGCCAGCCCCTTGCCACGGTCACCCTCAAACTCGATCGACCGGATCAGGCACGCCAGGTCATCGACCAAATTCTCAGAGAAGCCAATCAACTGGCCTATCAACAGGTGTTGCCGGGGGAAGCCCCGGATCGTCAGATTCTCTTGGTGCCGCGACAGGACATCAACCGGCTGGAACAGGCCATTCGCAAGCCTGGCACCTGGGTGGTTCTCCTGCGCTCCGCCGCCAATGTGCTTCGCGGTGAACGCGTGGTCTATGCCTTCCCGGATGTCCGTCCCAATGTCACTGTCACGATCGAAGGTGAAGTGCTGGCCACAACAGCGATCAACAGCAACGAACGCGATCCGCAAGCCATCCGCAACCGCCTCAATCTGCTGCTGGCATCGACGCTGGCAGAGGCTCAGCGCCGCGGCTCCCTCAGCCAGGGCCTTCAATTTGATGGCAACTCCCTCAACAGCCTCGCAAAGAAACTGATCGAACAGGGAGAGGGACGCGTTGAACTCGAGGCGGTAGCGGCACGCCGCAGCGAAACGGCCGATCCGGTGGCGATCGAGCTCAGAATCAAGCGAAGCTCCGGATCCAATTCCAATGCTGCGAGCCCATGAGCTGGATTGCCGCCCTTGATCCTGGTCGAAGCAAGTGCGGGCTGGTGCTCGCGTCCCTCCATCAACGCTGCGTGATCGAAGGGCATGTGCTGCCTGCCGATGCTGTGCTGAACACCCTGGAACGCTGGCAACGCTCCACACCGCCGGAACGATTGATCGTGGGCAACGGCACCTCAAGTGCTCACTGGACAGCGCAACTCTCCAACGTTCTGCCAGTGACTTTGGTGGATGAACGGGGCACGACGCTGACGGCACGAACCCGGTATTGGCAGCTGTGGCCACCGCGAGGTTGGCGCAGGCTGGTGCCTCTCGGACTGCGACTGCCCCCGGGTGAACTGGACGCGCTTGCAGCGCTGGTGATGCTGGAAAAGACCCTCGGGTTTCCGCTGGATTGGCCGGAACCACCTTCCATCAAAACCGGGCCCTGACCGTAAAGGTGTAATCCCCACCGGCCTCCAACCGATAATCCGACTTCACCAAAAAGCGCTGAAGCGCGTCCTGAATGAGGGCTCTACCCAGTGAAGGTTCAACGCAAAGTTCACCGCGATCGAAGAACCACTGAAATTCCCAGATGAATCCACCCGCCTGGACTTCACCCTGAAGGCATTGATCGCGAAAGCTCTGATGAAGCACACGCAAGTGAGCTGTGGTAGCTGGCAACCGCGCCATCAGACCGCTTCATCTTCAGTCAACGGAGCCAGATTCAACCCGTTGAGGTGATTTCCAGCACGATCCAGACCTTGGCGCTGGATGCGTTCCAGTCCTCGAAGAACCTCGTTCAGCACATCCTTGAGAAGCGGCTCTTCGTCCCGATTGAACTGACCGAGTACGTGGGACACAGTGCGGGCACGACGCTCCTCCGGGGTGCGGCCAGGGGCTCCAATCCCGATGCGCAACCGGGCGAATTGCTGCGTTCCCAGATGCTGAATGGTGCTTTTTAAGCCGTTATGGCCTCCTGCTCCACCGCCAGCACGCAGCCGCAGCCGACCCAGCGGTAGATCCATGTCATCCACAAGGACGATCAGCTGATGGATGTCGAAACCGAACCAGTCGAGAGCCGCACGGATCGAGCGGCCGCTTTCATTCATGAAGGTCTGCGGCATTAACAAGCGGAGACGGGCGTCACCGGTACCGACATCCGCCAGTTCCCCCTGCAGTTTGCCCATCACTTTGAAGCGGCCTCCCTCGCGAGAAGCCAACTGCTCCAGAGCCATGAACCCAACGTTGTGGCGTGTGGAGGCGTACTTCTCGCCGGGATTGCCTAACCCGACCACCAATCGGAGCTCTCCGCTTTGAGTCAAGGGTTCAGTCCTCGTGATCCTTGGACGAAGACTCAGGCTCCGTCTTCGCAGCAGGAAGCTCCTCGGGTTCAGCCATGGCCTTGCTGATCTCCCGCTCGAACTCTTTGGACGCCGTTTGAAAACCCTTCAATGTTTTCCCAAGCGTTTTGCCGAGTTCCGGCAAACGCTTGGGTCCGAACACCAGCAGCGCAACAGCGCCGATGACCGCCATTTCAGGCAGGCCGATACCAAAGATGTTCATGAAAGGAACCTATGCAGCCGGATCAGCCGGCACCGTTCCAGTTCACATTGATGCCTTCCAGGATCAGCGACTGGTTGTACAGCTGGAGGATCACCAGAAGAAAGACCAAGAACAGCACCATGAAGATGCCCATGACTGGGGTGGTACCCCAGCCGGGGACAACCTTGCCGTACTCGGAGTTGAGGGGACGGAGCAGATCGCCCAGACGGGTGCGTTGAGCCATAGCGGCGCTGAGGTCTCGGGTGAAGTTCAGTCTGGATACTGTAGAGGCCCTGGCCCAGAAGAGGGCCAATCCTGTCGAGAGATGTGATGGAAAGCTCCTCCCCGGCCCTGTCCGTGGCGATTGCGGTTCTGGCTGCCCTGCTTGGACTCACCGGTTTTGGGGTCTACACAGCCTTCGGTCCGCCCTCCAAGCGACTGGACGATCCCTTTGATGATCACGAAGACTGACGCACCAGCCTGAACTCACGCAGGACACCTGGTGGTACGAGGCCTGCATCGGCCCCTCCCTCAAGTTCCCAGCCGACGTCGCGGAGTGACCAGACCACGCGGGACGCCCCAGGGTTATGTAACTGCAGCAGCACTGTCCCAGCCCGCTCAGGATCGGAGCGCATGGAGACCGTTGTGAGCGATTGGGGCAATGCCGGGAAGCCCTGCCAACACTCCGCCAAGTTCATTGGCCCTTGCCAGCCCGGTTCACGAAAAGCGATGGCGGCCTGGGGCACACCCTCCCGCGTCCAACCCTGCGGCGATGGCATCAGGGCCAATCGCTGCCGATGTCGCCCCTGATCGGCCGACGGATCCGGCCAAGTCGGACCACGCAGCAAGGACACTCCAAGATGATGGGGTCCGGCATCCGCACCCTGGGGCCCATCAAGCAGCAACCCCAGACCGCCACCTGGAGCTGGCGCCTCACTGGCCATCCAGGAAATCACCGGCACCTCCCATCGCGCCTGTTCACCAGGCGTTATGGCGACGGCAGGTCGTTCGATCACCCCTCCACTGGTATCAGCCGCCCAGCGCACGATTGGGGCCGCCAGCGGGCAGATCATCCGGAGTAGTTCATGGGTCTGACGCCAATCGATCGTGAGCTGCAGCTCAAGCCACGGCGTGTCAGCGCGCAGGATCAAATCCATCCGAAGCGTGCTGTTACCGAAGGAACCACGCAGAACCATCCGCGCCAATAGGGGCCCCTGTTCCTGCGCTTCCACCTGCCATCGCTGGGGTAGCGGCAGCGGATGCTGCTGATAGTCGCCCGCCAGATCCCAGGCATCCCAGAACTCGCCATGGTCCTGATAGCGCTTGATCTGCACAGGAGAAGAGAGCTGATCCACGCCCTGGGCATCCTGCAAACGAATCAGACCGCGCTCATCCACCTCAAGCGCAAGACAGCCATTGCCTAGACGCCAATGCTGCTCGGCAAGGGTCTTCACCCAGACGGGATGGCGGATCGCGTTCGGCGCAGGACAGCTGGCGATCGCAGCCATCCTGCGCTCGAGCGGCAGTGCAACGACGCCTGCGGCTTCTGGAAGCTGGACCCACATGCCGCCACCGGAAGCCTGCTGCACCGGCAGATCGCGTCCCTGACAACGCCAATCGCCGCTCGGCAGCCTCAGAAGCGGGGACCAACGCCGCAGCGGTTGCAGGCCACACCAGGCCCAACGTTCAACACCTGCGGGGGCTTGCGCCGCATCAGAAGCCCTGCCATCGAGCAAGCAGCGCAGACCCTCCGTCCGTGCAGCTGCCGTCTGACGGCGTGCACGACGCCACTGTGACTCCGCCTGATCGAAAACCTCAGGAATCGAGGTGCCAGGAAGGATGTCATGAAACTGCTGAAACAGAAGCGTGGACCAATCCCTGGCGGGAATCGCCTCAGCCCCAAGCGCCTCAAGGAGATCCGCTTCGCGTAGCAGCCTTTCCAAAGTGCGGTTGTGGCGTTTTTGATCCGGACGCGAGGTGGCACACCCGCGATGCAACTCCAGATAAAGCTCGTCTCGCCAGATCGGCATCGACGCGGTCCACGGCTCCAACACTTGCAGATAGCCACGCACCGTTCCGCCACTGCGCGACACCGACTGGGGGTGGTGGTTCCAGAGCTGCAACTGATCGAGCATCTCCTGCGTTGGCCCACCACCGTGATCACCAACACCAGGCAGCCACAACGCTTGATCCACGCCGGTGGCCCGCTTAAAGCAACGCTGTTCCTGCTGCATCGCCACTGGGTCGGCATTGGTCCCGATCGCAGGAAGCATCAGCGCTAACACCTCACCATCGCCCCGGCTGCGCCAGCGAAATAAACGATGGGGGAAGGAATTCTCCGCATTCCAGGCCAGCTTGTGAGTGCAAAACCAACGCACACCCGTGGCCTGAGCGACCGCTGGCAATCCAGCCCCGAAACCGAAGCTGTCGGGGAGCCAAGCCAAGTCATGGCGCCATTCCGGAAACTGTCGGCGACTGGCCTGCTGGCCCAGCAAAAACTGCCTCCAGAGCGACGCTGCGCTGACCAGCACACAGTCGGTTTCAACCCAAGGTCCATTGATGGGTTCCCAACGTCCCTGACGACTGGCTTCCTGAATCCGTGCGAACAGCTCAGGACGATGGAGCTCCATCCAGCTATAGAGGGCTGGGGTGGAATGAGCGAAATGCAATTCAGGGGCTTGCCCCATCAGTTGCAAGGCGGAACGGAAGGTCCGTTCCGCCGCCTGCCAGGTATCGGCCACAGGCCACAACCAAGCCAGATCGAGATGGGCGTGTCCGACCCAATGCAAACCACCAACGGGTTTGGGCTGGAGAGCGAGGTGCTGTCGCACCAGCTCCACGGCTTCCTCGGATTCTGGATGGCACGCCAACCAGCTCTCAGGCATGGCATCAACATCCGTGCCAGCCAAGCGGAAAGCCTCAGGAAGCAGGCATCCCTGGGGATCCCGATCGGGATGCCTCGGCTCACGCGTTAGCGCACTGGTGATCAGCGCACCATCGTCGTGGCAAGGACTGCGCAGCTCCAGCAACACATGCACTCCCGGCCCCTCACCCCAGTGGTCCGGCAACGCCCACCGACAGCGGGTATCGAAGAGATCTCCTTCATGAACCAGATCGCCGTCTACCCAAAGACGCACCTGATCGGCCCACCAGCTCAATTCGAGACGTTCACAGCTATCAGGACAAGCACTCCAGTGCTCAGGCCAGGTGATCCTCTGCTCGATCTGCAGCCAGACACCTCCGCGGGGCCAGATCAACAGACCCCTCTCAGCCCAGTCAGGACGGTTGCTTTGCCCCCATGGCTCCCGCACAACCGCCCGTTGCTGCCGATCGCCATGGCGATGCCAAAACGACAGCAGATCCACCCGGCTGCGACGTCGAAACGTTTCAATCCACGCCAATCGTCGGGCTTGCGGAGGGGCCTGCATCGTGATTTCCCAACCTTGACCCATAAGATGATGGCGCTGTAAAGACGCCGGTCGGTCTCCATGCTCGCCCTCAAGATCTCCGTTTACTCGGTCGTCTTCTTCTTTCTCGGGATCTTCGTGTTCGGATTCCTGGCGAGTGATCCCAGCCGAACACCCAGTCGGAAAGATTTGGAAGATTGATTCACGATCGGATCTGATCCAAGACGGATCTGTTCAACTCAGTGTTGAAGGGTCACGACGCGCACTGGTCATCTCCAGCCCATTGCTGCTGGTGACCATGTGAGGATCACCGGCCACTGCGCAGCAGGTTTGTCAGCGTCCCGGACTTCGATCACGCTCACCGGCCTCCTGGCGGTTGCTGCAGTTCTGGGGTCCCCCTGCCGTTCGAGTGAGGTCACTCGACTTGGAAACGCAGCAGACAGTGCTTCCTTAGCGAGAGCAGTTCCACAAGCTGAACTCGCTCCAGATGCCATTCCTCAGCCGCCCCTCGAATTACGGCTGAAGTCCGATCGTCAGAGTTACGACGTGAGGCGACAGCTGTTCATCGCTGAAGGCAATGTGCGTCTGCTGCTGAATGGCGGCCTTTTACAGGCTGATCGGCTGGAGTTCGACAGTGACTTCAACAGCCTTTTTGCCCGAGGCAGCGTTCGCTATCGCAAAGGCGTTCAATATTTCCAAGCGAGCACGTTGCGGTTCAGCCTGGTGCACCGCAACGGCGCCATGGAGGACGTCTACGGCATTCTCGACCTCGACTCAGCGGCAGCTGATTTCAACCCATTCCCCAACAATCCGGGTGACACCAACCGGGGCGATTCCGTGAGCCCGGGAGGGGGTCAATCTCAGAACCCCAGCCGGGATCCCAACACACTGCTGCCGGTCATCGAAAGCACGGGGCTTGGTTTCCCCACATCGATCGACATCGAGCTGGAATCCAGCACGGCCAATCGCATCAGTCCCCAGGGAGACGGTGCCAACTTCTGGGAAGCCGAGCTACCCATGCCGGCAACGGAGTGGGCAGTACCCGACAAGCCTGAAGTCACTCCAGCGCCTAACGACTCCATGGCCTGCCCGGCTGTGCTGCCATCGATTCCCGATTGGCATCCGCATCCGTGGGCCATCACCGCCTGGGGCGGGCAGATGATCGACTCGAATTTCGGCGACACGTTTCTGTTCAACGGCAGGATGCGACCGGAGTATTTGCTTGGCGTCAGCCTGCAGAAACGCATCTGGCGGGCAGGGCCGCTGCAGCTGGAACTCGAAGCGGATTTCTTTGGGCACCAGGCCTACCCGCAACAGGGTGGACCGTTCAACCAGGACGTCCCCAACGCTGACACCCCAGGACAGATCTTTGGAGAAGGAATCCTGGGCATCGGCGCCCGCCTGTGGCTGCAGCCTTGGCTGAGCTTTGGATTCGTCGAAGGCATCAGCTACAACACCTCCGTCAGCAACTACGAGAAAACCTACCGAGAGAATTTCTCACAACTGCTCAACTATCTCGGCTTCGAACTCGAAGCCACCGTTTCACAGCAGCTTTCAGTGGTGGGACGCATCCACCATCGCTCCGGAGCTTTCGGCACCTACAACGGCGTGAAGGAAGGCAGCAACGCCTACCTCGTGGGTGTGCGATACCGCTGGGGTCAGGACCAACCAGCTTCGGTCGGCACGGAGGTGCCGCCTCCGCTGGGCTGTCCTGATCCCGATCGGGAGTCGAGGCTGGCACCACAGACGCTCAGCGAACAGCTCGAGGATGTGACCCTTGGCAACCCGGTGCGGGAATCACACAGGGCGACCACAGCCAATGCTTCGGAACCGCTCGCCCAAACCCGCGAATCGCGTTTGTCACCCGGTGAACAGGAACGCCTGCGCAGCGAAGCCATCGCAGCCCTTGATCAACGCATCACCAGCATTCAGTTGCAACAACGGTTCGTGATTGAACAAAGCCAAGGAGGTTCCGACGACCTCCGCAACAGCGAGGTGCTAGCGGCCAATCGCTACGGCGGTGTGAAGCCCACCCAACTGAACAAGCGTGGAGACACAAAGTTGGTCACGGGTGAAATCAGTCGCTGGCGCATTCAGGCCGCCCGCGTGCAACTCACCCCTGAGGGTTGGACGAGCGATCGGATGGGGTTCACCAATGATCCCTTCACGCCAGCACAGACACGCATCGATGCCGAAGACGTGGTTGCCACGGAAGTGGAAAATGGCGACATCCTGATTAAGAGCGCACGCAACCGACTGATCGTCGAGGAACGATTGCCGATCCCCGTCTCGAGGACGCAACGCATCCAGCAAGAAGAAGAGGTGGAGAACCGCTGGGTGTTTGGCATCGATGACGAAGACCGCAGTGGCTTCTATATCGGACGACTACTCCGTCCAATCGAACTCTCCAGCGATGTCACCCTGGAGCTGGAACCGCAATTCATGCTGCAGCGAGCCATTGAAGGAAACAACTCCAGCTACGTGGCCCCAGGCACATCCATCGACAGCGGCAAAGTGACCCAGGCGAACAGCCTCGGTGACCTGTTTGGCCTGGAAGCTGAGCTGAGTGCTGAGGTCATGGGCTGGTCGGCATCGGCAGAAGCCGACATCAGCACGCTCAATCCCAGCAATTTCTTGAATGGCAGTCGGTTCTGGGGCGATGTGACTCGGTTTGTGGAGCTTCCCCTTCTGGGAGCAGTGGAAGCCCGTCTCTTCAGTGCCTACCGCTATCGCACCTGGAACGGCTCGCTGGGTGAAACCGACGTTTACAGCGCTCTTGGTGTGTTCGGAGAGCAGAAAGGCAATTGGAACTGGGGCAAGCTCAGCAACGACTACATCTGGCGTATCGGGGTCGGCAACTATCAGGCCGAAAGCTTCACTGCCACCAACCAAAGTGACAATCCGCTCATCGACACCATGCGGGCCAATTTCTATGGATCGATGAACAGCAGCTACCCGCTCTGGCGGGGACGGCCTGCCGCACTCACACCGGAAGCAGCCTATCGCTACTCACCGGTGGCGATCGTTCCTGGCCTCACCTTCCGCACCAATATCAACACCACCATGGCGGCCTTCGGTGACGGAAGAAGCCAGGGCACCATCAGCCTGACCGGTGGACCGACCCTGACTCTGGGCACCTTCAGCAAGCCATTCTTCGACTACACCCAGCTCTCCGTTTCAGGGGGCGGCACCCTCAAGCAGGGCGAAAGCCCCTTCAAGTTCGATCAGCCGGTGGATCTCGCCACCCTCGGCATCGGCATTACACAACAAATTGCCGGTCCATTGCTGCTGAATGCAGGCGTGGGAGTCAACATCGACCCTGGCTCGGAGTTCTACGGCAACGTGATCAACTCCAACATTGAACTGCGCTGGCAACGGCGCAGCTACGACCTCGGGTTCTACTTCAATCCCTACGAAGGCATCGGCGGCTTCCGCTTTCGCCTGAATGATTTCAACTTCACAGGAACTGGGCGACCCTTCATTCCTTACACACCCAGAAATCTGCCTAATGAACTCGAGGAACGACCGTTCTGATGCCTGAGAGCATCAATCCGTGCCACCTCCATAAATCAGATGACTGCCGGTGAGGTCAGCTCCTGCAAAACGCATCCCCTCCGTGCGCACATCAGGTGCATAGGCATTGATCACCACGGCCCCTCTTAGATCAGCCTGTCGAAGATCTGTTCCGGACAGATCGGCATTGCTCAGGCTTGCGCCCTGTAGATCAGCCCCCTTTAGGCGGGCTCCGCTGAGATCAGCGCCTTCAAGATTGGCTTCTCGCAGATCGGCTCCGCGGAGATCGGCGTCGCGCAGATCAGCACCAATGAGATGCGCGCCTCCCAGAGGAGCACCACGAAGATCACAGCCCGCACAAGCTCCGGACTGAATCAAGCGCTCCTGAGGCGATCCATAGGGCTCAACCAGCAGGGGCTCGACCGTTCCGGCACGCAGTTGAACAGGAGAAAGACCGTTCACCAGCACAGCAGCGGCCAAAGAAACAAAGCTGAACTGAGTCATGGCTAAGGAGCCTCTATCTCAGTCATAGACAATCACTCAACGATCGGCCGTGAAATCAGAAGCCATGGAGGTAGGGCAGCGCTGCCATGGTGCGGCTGAGCTCCAAATCCCTGGCAAGTAACTGCCCGGTGGCATCCCATTGACCGCTGCGCAGCATGTCGAGGGCACCACCGGCCAAAGCCATTGCTTGCGTCGTTGTCCCATCACTGACCGTCAGTGATTCCAAATCAAGAGTCCACTCAGCTGCCGGATCAGACTCCACAGCATCCTGAAGCTTGCGGATATCCTCCACGCCAGCAGTGGCGCAGGGAATGCCCAGTGCCAGGCAGTTTCCATAGAAAATTTCAGCAAAGCTCACACCGATCACGGCTCGGATGCCCCAACGCATCAAGGCCTGAGGAGCATGCTCACGGCTGGAGCCACAACCAAAGTTGTCGTTCACCACAAGGATCGAGGCACCTTGATGCGCTTCTTGATCAAAGGGGTGGTCGCCGGCGAGCTCCGTGCGGTCATCCGCAAACGCCTGCTCACCTAGGTCGTCAAAGCTCACGCATTTCAGAAAACGGGCCGGAATGATCCGGTCGGTATCGATGTCATCACCCCGTAGCACCAGTCCACGGCCTGACACCCGCAAAATCTGACCCTGGGGGAAGGCACTGGTTTCAGTCATGAATGAAACAGACAACGGGATCGAAAAAGCGGGATTGAAAAAACGAGGGGATTTGGAGAGCGCTGGGCTCAGTTCAGCTGACGCACATCGCTGACTCGGCCTGCGATCGCAGCGGCAGCAACCATGGCCGGACTCATCAGCAACGTGCGACCGCTGGGAGAACCCTGACGTCCTTTGAAGTTGCGGTTGCTGGAGCTGGCACTAATTTGACGACCCTCCAGCCGATCGGGGTTCATGGCAAGACACATGGAGCAGCCTGGTTCCCGCCACTCGAAACCGGCTTCACGGAACACCTGATCCAATCCCTCAGCAACCGCAGCCTGAGCCACCTGTTCTGAGCCAGGCACCACAAACGCCTTGATGCCATGCGCCACATGGCGACCGCGGGCCACAGCGGCTGCAGCCTGCAGATCACTGAGTCGTCCATTGGTGCAGCTGCCGATGAAGCACACGTCCACCGGAACACCCTCGATGGGCTGACCGGGGGCGAGGTCCATGTAGCGATAAGCCTCTTCAGCGATGGGGCGATCAGCAACTTCGAGCTCGTCGGAGACCGGAACACACTCATCCACACCAATGCCCTGGCCGGGGGTGATCCCCCAGGTCACCGTGGGCGCAATGGTGCCAGCGTCGAAACGGATCTCGTCGTCAAAGCAGGCATTCGAATCGGAAGCGAGCGAGCGCCACCAGGTCACTGCACGATCCCAAATCTCCTCAGCAGGCGCCTCAGCGCGGCCCTTGAGATAGTCGAACGTGACCTGGTCGGGATTCACATAGCCACAGCGTGCACCTCCTTCAATGGCCATGTTGCAGAGGGTCATGCGCTCCTCCATCGACAGGGCCTCAATCGCGGGTCCCGCGAATTCATAGGCATAACCAACCCCTGCCTTCACCCCCAGAGTGCGGATGATGTGGAGGATCAGATCCTTGGCGAACACACCCTCGCTTAGACGGTTCTCCACCCAGATTCGGCGCACCTTGAGCTTGTTCATCGTCAGGCTCTGGCTAGCGAGCACATCTCTCACCTGGCTGGTGCCGATCCCAAAGGCAATCGCCCCGAAGGCGCCATGGGTGGAGGTGTGGGAGTCACCGCAAGCCACGGTCATTCCTGGCTGGGTCAGGCCAAGCTCGGGAGCAATCACATGCACGATCCCTTGGCGACCACTACCGAGGCCGTTGAGTGTGATGCCATGCCGTTGGCAATTCCGCTCCAAGGTGCTGAGCATTTCCTCTGCAAGAGGATCCGCGAATGGCCGAGCCTGGCTGAGGGTGGGAACGATGTGGTCGACGGTGGCCACCGTGCGCTCAGGACAGCGCACCGGCAGACCTTTCTCGTCGAGAGCGGCAAAAGCCTGGGGGCTGGTTACCTCATGAATCAGGTGCAAACCGATGAACAGCTGTGTGGCACCGCCAGGCAGATCTGCGACACGATGCAGATCCCAGACCTTGTCGTAGAGGGTTCCGCTGCTCATTCCAGGTCAGCTGTGAACAGCCAACCCTAGATGGCCAGCCGTCAGGATCCGGTGGCCATCAGCTGCAGCCGCAGCCGGTTGAGCGCCTCACCGGAACTGACCATGCGGATCCAGTCACGACCGCGGCTGGATCCGAGCCGGATGGGATGACTCTCACATCCGTCCGGGCCTGCAACCGCGAGATGCACCAAACCCACCGGTTTGGACTCGGTTCCACCACCTGGGCCTGCAATCCCTGTGATGGCCAGAGACCAATCACTGCCTGTCAGGCGTCGAACGCCCTCCGCCATGGCCTCAGCAACGGGATCACTGACGGCGCCAACCTGCTCAAGCAAAGCTTCCGGCACACCCAGCACCTTGTTCTTGATGGCATTGGAGTAGGCAATCACCCCGCCCAGAAGAACATCCGACGATCCAGGCACAGCGGTGAGCTCAGCACCCAACCCCCCACCGGTGCAGGACTCGGCCACTGACAAAGTTTGACCGCGTCGACGCAAGTGCTCAAGCACCACGGTGGCCAACGATTGATCATCAACCCCGAAACAGAGCTGGCCGGTGCGTCGGCGCAGATCGTCTTCCGTGGCCATCACCAAACGTTGCGCCTCGGCTTGAGACGCAGCCTGTGCCGTAATGCGCAGTTTCACCTCTCCGCGGCCTGCATACGGTGCCACCGTTGGATTGGACTGATCGAGCAGATCGCCGACCTGCGCAGCCAGCGCCGATTCGCCAATCCCCCAGAACCGAAGCATGCGGCTGACGTAAGCGCCATGGGACAGTCCGGACTGACGGAACCAAGGCGCTGCTGTCTGTTGCCACATCGCCCGCATCTCGCTCGGGACACCAGGGAAGGTGAGCAGCGTGAATCCTTCAACAGGTGACCAGATCATTCCTGCAGCGGTTCCGGTGGGATTGGGCAGCACCTCAGCTCCACGAGGCAACAAGGCCTGACGGCGGGTCTCAGCACTAGGCTCTCGACCACGACTGCGTGATTTCGCGGTGATATCGGCCCAGACCTCCGGCCGCTCCTCCAGGGGCGTTGAGAACGCTGCGGCGATCGCTTCAGTGGTGAGGTCATCCGGAGTGGGGCCCAAGCCACCGGTGGTGATCAACACCCGAGAGCGTCCAGCGATGTCTTGAACCTGATCGATCAAGCGCTCTCGGTTATCACCGATCACGGTCTGCCGGTAATGCGGCAGACCAAGAGCCGACAGTTCTTCAGCCAGCCAGCGGGCGTTGCCATTAAGGATGTTGCCCAGCAGAAGCTCCGTGCCGATGCAGAGGATTTCCACACCGGAGGGCTGCGAGGTCTCAGCCATGAGGGTCGGAACAGCAGGACTGGGAACAATCCTCCGGAACTGATGAATCGCTCGCTGAGAGCTCCACTTCAGGGTCGCGATCATTGCTCCGTTGACGCTGAATCACCACCACGGTTCCGACCAGAATCGCAGTAGCCAAACCGAGCCAGAGAAAACGCATTTCCACGTTGGCCACCACCATCGCGATGGCTGCCAGCCACTGGGTGAACACATAGATCAGCAAAACGGTGCGGCGATGACTGAAGCCCGCCCTCAGCAGCCGGTGATGGAGATGGCGGCGATCGGGATAAAAAGGAGACCGGCCTGAGCGAAGCCGACCCATGATTACGGCCGACATGTCGGCCAGTGGCAGAGAGAGGATCAGCAGCGGCAGCAGCAGACTGACAGTGGTGAGCCCTTTAGCTGGGCCCACGATGCTGATGGCAGCCAGGCTGAAACCAAGGAAATAAGACCCCCCATCTCCCATAAAGATGCGGGCGGGATTGAAGTTATGCCGAAGAAAGCCCAAGCAGGATCCGGCGAGCGCAGCAGCGAGAAAAGCTGCGGCAACTTGATGCAGAGAGAAGCTCACCGAGACGAGGCCAATGGCCGCGATGCCTGCAACTCCAGCGGCAAGTCCATCCAACCCATCCAGCCAGTTGATGGCGTTGGTAATGCCAACAAGCCAGATCACCGTTGCCAGGAGACTGATCATGTCAGGCAGCACCACCGCCTCTGCGCTGCTCGACAACCAGGGAAGATCGATCGCGCCGATCTGAACCCCCTGCGACCAAACCACCACAGCCACAGCCACTTGACCGGCAAGCCGAGGCCATGGCGAGAGCGAAAAGAGATCGTCAGCCAGGCCGATTACAAAAAAACAGAGCGAACCCGCGAGCGTCGTCCAGATCAATTGATCGCGGGCTGGCGACAGCAGTCCGAATCCACCAAACAGCCAGGTCAATCCCAGGGCCAAACAAAACCCCAGCACCATGGCCACTCCACCAAGACGCACCATGGGAACGCTGTGCTGCTTGCGAGGATCAGGCGTATCGGTGAATCCATGGCGCAATCCGAGCCGTCGCACCACCGGCGCAATCACCATGGTGATCATCGCCGAAACGACGAAGATCCCAATGGCGACTGCGAGGGGAGTGCTCGCGAGAGTCACACCAAACTCCGGAGGTGTCAGCCCGTTACGGACCGTGTTGAGGCAATCCTAGGCAGCTCTTTGGAGGGGATCCAAGGGGCCGTGGTCCAGTCAGACAAGCGCTGGCTCAGCTGCCGTGGCGTACAGAGGAAAACGGCTGCAGAGGCTTGCCACCCGCTCCAAGCAACGGCTCTGAATCGCATCATCCTCAGGGTTAAGCAGGCGATCAGCAATCACATCGGCCACTTCCCGGAAGGCCTCGACATCGAAACCACGCGTTGTCAACGCGGCGGTGCCGAGGCGTAGACCGCTGGTTACGAAGGGGGATTCAGGGTCGAAGGGCACAGTGTTCTTGTTGGCCGTGATGTGCACATCACTGACCAGGAGATCGGCAACTTTGCCAGTCATGCCGATGCCTCGCAGGTCGAGCAGCACCACATGGTTGTCAGTGCCACCGCTCACCACATCGATGCCGCGGGCCACCAGACGGTCCGCAAGAGCAGAGGCATTAGCAACCACCTGCTGGCTGTACTGCTTGAACGCCGGCTGCAGAGCCTCACCGAAGGCAACGGCTTTGGCTGCAATCACATGCTCAAGAGGGCCACCTTGGCTGCCGGGGAATACAGCCTTGTCAAACTTCTTGGCGAATTCGGCGTCGCGGCAGAGGATCAAACCTCCGCGAGGCCCCCGGAGCGTTTTGTGCGTGGTGGTCGTGACCACATCGCAGTGGGGCACGGGGCTGGGATGCACACCAGCCGCTACCAGACCGGCGATGTGTGCCATGTCGGCCAGCAAATAGGCACCGACCTCATCAGCGATGGCACGGAAGGCGGCGAAATCGATGATGCGGGGATAAGCGGAGTATCCGCAGACAATCAGCTTTGGCTTGTGCTTTAGCGCGAGCTGGCGGATCGCCTCCATGTCGAGGCGCTGGGAGTCCTTGTCGACGCCGTACTGGACAACGTTGAACCACTTGCCACTGACGTTGACCGGTGAGCCGTGGGTGAGGTGACCACCATGGGAGAGATCGAGGCCCATGATCGTGTCGCCCGGCTGCAACAGAGCCAGGAACACCGCGAAATTGGCCTGTGCACCACTGTGGGGCTGCACATTGGCCCAGGCAGCACCAAAGAGCTCTTTCGCTCGCCCGATCGCCAACTCTTCGATGGCATCAACGTGCTCGCAACCGCCGTAGTACCGCTTGCTGGGCAGACCTTCGGCATACTTATTCGTGAGCACGGAACCCTGAGCTTCCATCACAGCGCGGGAAGCAAAATTTTCAGAAGCGATCAGCTCAAGGTGGGTTTCTTGCCGCCTCTGCTCCTGATCGATCAGGCCTGCGATGGCCGGATCCTTGGCGGCCAAGGATGCATTGATCGGGGCCGAAGCGAAATCCGTCATGCCTTGCAACGTTGCGTTGCCTGAATCGTAGGCAACAGGCTCTGTCTGTCGAAAAAGTCAAAAAAAAACTGCCAAAAGGCAGTTTCAAAGCGCGCCTGGAGAGATTCGAACTCCCGACCCTCTGATCCGTAGTCAGATGCTCTAATCCGCTGAGCTACAAGCGCTTGCGTAAGACCATCTGACCCCACGGAGGTGCCCTTCGTCAACTGGGGTCCATCCCCACGCCACAATCACTTCATTGCAATGGCCCATCCCCATGCCCATCCGCTGGTACGGCCCCGCTGACCCGGCCGATCCCACCTATCGCCACTTCAACCGAGTGGTGAATTTCGTCCTACACGCCATGGTGTTCGCAGCGTTGAACAGTGGGCTGTGGTTTATCCAGCAAATGCGCCACCCCTGGGATCATCTCGACCTGTTCAGCGAGCTCTGGCTCGCCGGACTGATGACCCATCTGGTCATTGTTCTGCGATTGCGTCCAAGCGGAGATGCGGACAGCTCCGCATCCTGAGAGCAACATGACGGCAACCTCGCCATTGCCATGACCCTGGACGCTGCTGATCTGCAGGACCTCACCGCTGCCCTGGGCGACCGTCTGTATTTACAAGTGGCGGGCTGGCATCTGTATCTGGGTGACGCTGGGCTTGCCGAAAGCCTTGCCATTGAATGCAGCGCCTTCCTCGACCAGGGCGCCGCCGTCTGTGCAAGGCGTGCTCTTGAAGCCGTCCAGGTTCCGATTGGAGGTGGCAGCAGCCGTCTGCCCCTGGCACGCCTGTTGCCGTCCTCTCAACTTTGCGAACTCGAGCAGATTCTTGAGGACCGCTGCCGATAAAGTTGCTAGGTACCTGGAGTTCTCGTGCTCATCATCGAGGTCACCAACGCCAGAGAGGTGGTGCGCCAGAGAATTGGTCGGCTGGGTGAACGGCTGATTGGAAAAGTTGTCGATCCCGAAGCGCAGGTGGAAAAAGCCTTAATTCAGGAGATCGATACTGCCTTCCGCGAATTCGGAATCGAGGCGCGGATTCTCTCTGTAGAAGGTCCGCAAGTGATTGGACGCCAACACCTCGAACTACCGATCCACGTGCGCGAGGAACGGGCGGTGCGGCTCAGCGACGAATGAGTCTGCGTCGCAAACCGCCACTGATCTGGCTCACTTCCGGAACGGCCAGAGCCTGACCAAAACCGACGAAGAGAAGCAGCCCCAGGCTCCCGGATAAACCCACCTGGAGACCACGTCCGATCAGATCCTCCGGCCATGCGAGGCCAACACTGAGTATCCAAGCGAGAAGACCAGCCCCGATCGCAGCCAGAATCAGCTTGATCGTGTCCAAGCCCCATTCCCTGAGCGGCAGCCCACCGAGACGCACCTGAAGCGCCAGCAACAGCACCACACAGGTGAGCAGATTGATTAAAACGGTGGCCAACACAAGACCTGGCGCCCCAAGATTGAAAGGCAGCTGCGACCCCCAAGGCGTTGGGCCGCCCACCAGAGCCCAGTCAAAGAGCACATTCAGACCTATCCCCGCCACGGAAAGACGGAAGGGTGTTGTCGCATCACCCAGGGCATAAAACACTCGCACGAGCACATCCCGACCGAGATAAGCCGGCATGCCGATGCCATAGGCCATCAGCAACCCAGTCACCAGCTGCACCGCTTGCTGGTCGAAGGCGCCACGCTCATAGACCAACGCCACGATTGGCGCCGCCAGCGCCAGAAACAATGCTCCGAGGGGCAGCATTGAAGCTGTTGACAACATCACCCCTTGACGAATTCTGGCAATCAGCTGAGGACGATCCTCTAAAGCCGTCAGGCGCGAAAACGTCGGCAAAAGCGGTACCAGCAAGGCATTGGAGATCAAGCCCAGGGGGGTCTGGACCAGGAGATTCGCGTAGCCGAGTCCTGCTGCTGCGCCGATGATTCCCGACGCAAAAAACAAATCCGTAAAGACGTTGATCTGAAGCATCCCCGACGAGAGGGTTGCCGGACCCATCACGCGCCAGACTTCGCGGACACCGGGATGACGCCAGTCCCACTCCAGGCGCAGACGAGCCAAGCCCTGTCGGGCCAGCGCCGGCAGCTGCAGCAACCACTGCAACAGTGCACCCACAAGGGTGGCCAATGCCAACACCACTCCACCCCAAAGCGCATGCATGGGTTCGGCGATCGAGGCACCCAGCTGCCACCAGAGAAGACCTACCCCGACGATGAGAGCGAGGCTCGACATCAAAGGAGAAATGGCAGGAATCCAGAATTCATCTGCAGCGTTTAAAGATCCAAACCCGAGGCCGATCAAGCCGGCCAGCAAAGCCATCGGAGCCATCACCTTCAACTGCTCCACGGCAATGCCATGCAGCTCGGGTGACAGTCCAGGTCCCACAAGCGTGATCAGCGGATCTGCCGCCAGCACCAGAACCGCCGTCACCGCGAGCAATAGGGCACTCACCGTGGTGTTAAGCGCGGCAAGGATATGGGCTCCCTCTTCCCGAGGGCGACGGCTCAGCACGCTGACCATGGCGCTGTGGAAAGGCCCATTGATGCCTCCAAGGAGAATCAACAGGAATCCGGGCAGCACGTAGGCATAGTTGTAGGCGTCATAAGCCGCACCAACGCCAAAGGCAGCAGCGATCACCAGTTGGCGAATCAACCCACCCCCTTTGCTCAGAAGGGTGCCGAACGTGACCATCAGGGCAATGCGCTTGAGAGATCTCGCCATCGACGCCCGCAGACCTCCTCCATTACATGCGGAGATTCTCGGTGCATGCACAAGGCACGATGGCGGCAGCCAGCCCGCCCCAATGACCGTCACCCAGCTGCTCTCGTTTAAACCCTTGACGGAGGGAGTGCTGATCAAGCGCTACAAGCGCTTTCTGGCGGACATTGAACTCGAAGACGGGACCGTGGTGACGGCTCACTGCGCCAATACCGGCCCCATGACTGGTGTCCTACATCCGGGTGGCAAGGTAAGGCTGCGCTACGCCCCCTCCCCCAAGCGCAAGCTGGCCTGGACCTGGGAGCAGGCGGAAGTTCCCGGTGCCGATGGGACGCCTTGCTGGGTGGGCATCAACACCGCTCTACCCAACCGTTTGATCCGAGCAACGATCGAAGCCGGCTGCTTGGAGGAGCAGCTCGGTGCGATCGCCGAAATCCGGGCTGAGGTGGCCTACGGCGAGAACCGCCGCAGCCGCATCGACCTATTACTCACACCGGATGCCAGCGCCAAGGATCAGCGTCCGATCTACCTCGAGGTCAAAAACACCACTTGGAGCGATGGCCCCTTGGCCCTCTTCCCTGACACGGTCACAGAACGGGGTCAGAAGCACTTGCAGGAGCTGATGCATGTGCTGCCAGATGCCCGCGGCGTGCTGGTGCCGTGCCTAAGCCGGCCGGATGTGACGGCTTTCGCCCCGGGCGACAGCGCCGACCCGCGCTATGGAGAGCTTTTTCGCGAAGCAATGGCTTGCGGCGTTGAAGTGCTCCCCTGCTGTTTCCGGTTTGAGGCCGATCGCGTTCTTTGGGAAGGAGGAAGGGATGTGTGGCTTCCAAAACCGCTTAACAACTGAAATGCAGCGTCCGTTACTAGCCATGCACATTTGGCAACATCCAGCAGCAATTGTGTAACAACAGACACTTGCCAGGTGGTCGCCGATTGGCACATTGCTAATTAAGCGGTGAGGGAATCCTCACTGTGTCTGCAGCCCTGCTCTTCATTCATGACAACTGCTCTGCATTCGCCTTTCAGGCGGAGCAAGTCAAGGCTTCAGGAGGCCAGCCTCCTGAACGGACCGATGCTTCTCCTGAAAAGCATTCGCGGTTTCCGCACCAACCGCTCGCTCACCTGGCTTGCTTGCGTGCCCGTCGCCCTCATGGGTCTCGGCCTCTTCAACCTGACCGTTCACGCAGCTGAACTTCCAGAACTCAACGCTGTATTTCTGGCCAACAACCTTTGGCTGTTCATCGCAACGATCCTGGTGATCTTCATGAACGCCGGCTTCGCCATGGTCGAAGCAGGGATGTGCCGTCAGAAAAACGCAGTCAACATCCTCGCCAAAAACCTTTTTGTATTTGCCCTGGCCGTGACGGCCTACTGGTTCATCGGCTACTCGCTGATGTACGGCAACGGCGACAACGGCTGGTTCTTCTTCAAGGGTCTGTTCTTTGATCCAGCTGTCACCGCCGAGATGATCACCGATGGCGCTCTCGTTCCAACGGTTGATTTCCTCTTCCAGGCTGCCTTCGCTGGCACCGCAGCAACCATCGTTTCCGGTCTGGTGGCTGAACGTGTCAAGTTCGGTGAGTTCGTAATCTTTGCACTCGTCCTCACCGCTTTCATCTATCCGATCTCCGGCTCCTGGCAATGGAATGGTGGTTGGTTGAGCGAACTCGGTTTCATCGACTTTGCCGGCTCGTCCATCGTTCACTCTGTCGGCGCATGGGCTGGCCTGGTTGGCGCCATGCTTCTTGGCCCCCGGATTGGCAAGTATGTGAATGGCACCACCCAAGCCATTCCTGGTCACAACATGGCGATCGCCACCCTGGGTGCTCTGATCCTGTGGATTGGCTGGTATGGCTTTAACCCCGGTTCCGAGCTCGCCATGGACCAGTACGTGCCTTACGTGGCTGTTACCACCACTTTGGCCGCTGCAGGTGGCGCCATCGCTGCCACCATCGTTTCCACCATCACCTCCGGAAAGCCTGATCTGACAATGATCATCAACGGCATCCTGGCCGGTTTGGTGAGCATCACCGCAGGTTGCGGAAACATGACTCTTGTCGGTTCCTGGGTCGCTGGTGCTGTGGGCGGCGTGATCGTTGTGTTTGCAGTGGCCGCTCTGGATGCCTCCGGCATTGACGATCCCGTTGGTGCTTTCTCCGTGCACGGTGTGTGCGGTGTCTGGGGCACCCTGGTGATCGGCCTTTGGGGCGTTGACGGTATGGATCCCGGCGCAGCCGGCCTGGGCCTGTTCAACGGTGGTGGCATCAGCCAGCTCGGTATCCAAGCCGTCGGTTGTGCTGCTTACGCCATCTGGACGCTGATCACCTGCTGGATTGCGTGGAGCATCATTGGCGCTCTGTTTGGAGGCATTCGTGTCACCGAAGAAGAGGAGCTCAATGGACTCGACATCGGCGAGCACGGCATGGAGGCTTATCCCGACTTCGCCTCTGCCGGCAACTGAGGTTCATCACGAGAACCCATCAACCCCGGCCCTCATGGGTCGGGGTTTTCTTTTGGTCACGCCTAAGGGCAATGACCTGCTCTGGTCGTTCCATGAAGACGACCATGGCCGATAGCCCATAGAGTCACTGGATTGCCGCCGCGCCCATGGATACCCACGCCTTCAAGCGCTCCTTGCATCATTCCGACCGTTACAACCGACGCGGATTCGGGCGTGCCGAAGAAGTGGCTGGGAGCCTTGAACAGGCCTATCAGAGCGGTCTGATCGGGTCCATCCGCGAAAACGGCTACAAACTCAGCCATGGCCGCCTCAGTGTGCGCCTCGCCGAAGCCTTCGGCTTTTGCTGGGGCGTTGAACGCGCCGTCGCCATGGCGTACGAAACCCGCAAGCACTACCCCAGCGAGCGCCTGTGGATCACCAATGAGATCATCCACAACCCTTCGGTGAATGATCATCTTCGCGAGATGAACGTTCAGTTCATTCCTGTTGAAGATGGCGTCAAGGATTTCTCAGGCGTCACCAACGGCGACGTGGTAATCCTTCCCGCCTTCGGCGCCACGGTGCAGGAGATGCAGTTGCTCAACGAGCGGGGATGCCACATTGTCGACACCACCTGTCCTTGGGTGTCGAAGGTGTGGAACACCGTCGAGAAACACAAGAAGCACACCTTCACCTCCATCATTCACGGCAAGGTGAAGCATGAGGAAACGCTGGCCACCAGCTCATTTGCCGGGACTTATTTGGTGGTTCTTGATTTAGAGGAAGCCCAAATCGTTGCCGACTACATCGTTGGGAAGGGCAACCGCGCCAATTTCATGGCCCGCTTCTCCAAGGCCTGCTCGCCTGGGTTTGACCCCGATCGCGATTTGGAGCGATTGGGTGTGGCCAACCAGACGACGATGCTCAAGCGAGAAACCGAGGAAATCGGCAGGCTGTTCGAACGAACCATGCTTAGCAAGTTCGGCCCGACCCAGCTGAACGAACACTTCCTGGCCTTCAACACCATCTGCGATGCGACGCAGGAGCGCCAAGACGCCATGTTCTCGCTTGTGGATGAACCCCTAGACCTCATGGTCGTCATCGGCGGCTACAACTCCTCGAACACCACCCACCTGCAGGAGATTGCGATCAGTCGGGGCATCCGCTCTTTCCATATCGACACGCCAGAACGGATCGGCGAAGACAACAGCATTGAGCACAAACCGTTGGGCGAAGACCTGACCCGCGACCACAATTTCTTGCCCAGTGGCCCCATCAGCGTGGGGATCACTTCAGGCGCTTCCACACCCGATCGCGTGGTTGAACACGTGATTCAACGCTTGATTGCTCTCAGCGATGAAAACTAACAACCCAAGCGCTTTACATTGGTTCACCTTGTGCGACTGACCCGCCAGGGACTCCCATCCGTGCTGCTCTTGTCGAGACCATCAGCCGATACCCTGCGCTCCTGCCAGGACCAAGATCCCCAGGTGCGCTGCTACCGCAGCCACTTCAGTGACCGCATGGAAATGCGTGCTGATCCCCGGACGGTCTCGGCCTATCTCGATCAACATGAAGGCTGGTTTCGTCGTTGTGCAGCTCCCATGGAGGTGGACGCCATCGACGCTCAGGCCTATGCGCTGACTCTGGGACGTTTCGGCAACTTTGGATTCGAGGTAGAGCCGACCATCGGCTTGCGCCTCCTGCCACGAAACGACGACCAATACGCCATCGAGACGGTGGCACTGCCGAATCTGGATGCCAGCCTTGCCAAGCTCTATGACGTTGATTTCCAAGCCAGCCTTGGACTGGTGAACGATCAACTGAATCCTTCAGGCCTCACGCAGACATGGGTGAGCTGGACTCTGGATCTCACGGTCTGGGTGGCCTTGCCTCGCGTGATCACCATGCTCCCCGACCGTCTAGTCCAATCCAGCGGCGATCATTTGCTGCGCCAAATTGTGCGACAAATTTCACGTCGCCTCACCTGGAAAGTCCAAGAAGACTTTCATGCCAGCCATGGATTGGCATGCCCTCCCCGCCGTCGGTCCGCCTTCTGATTGCCCATGTCAGTCGCGCCAAGACCCGCACTCGATCCAGAGCGTTTTGAAACGGCATTGCTGAAGGCAGAACTCAGCGAGGATGAAGCGGAAATCATTGATCACATTCGCTACATCGGTGTGTTTAATGAATTGTCTTTAAGGCAGTCACTATCACTGGCCTCCAAGCCTCCTGCTCTTTACAAACTCTGCAAAGCCTGTACAAAAATCGGGGCGCACATTGCGAATGATTTTTCAGAAATGATGTCTTGGTCTCAAACACAAAGTGACGATCAAATCGCCTGGCACGGAAATCTCATTTGTTCCATCGCTTACACCTGTGATGGCCGCAAACTCCAGCCCGAAGATGGCACCTCGCTGTATCACACCTTTGCGGTGCATCGCGAACTCTTCAACGGCCTCGAGTCCAGTTAGCGGAGCCGTGAATCGGGTCCATTCATGCACCATGAACGCCATCCAAGAGCCCTTCTCCGAAGAAAAGGCTTTTGCAACAACGTTCTGCAAATGGCCTCAATCAGCGGTTTTCCCAGATGCGGTTGAGAATCTCCATGCCGCTGACGGCTTGCCAGAGAAACAAGGTGAGCATGCCCATATTCAGACCGACGTGGGCCTTGCGGGCAATCAGATTGCCGCGTTGCATCAAGGGAGAGAGAGCCGCTGCGGCAGCGATCATGGCGGTCATCGCCAGACCCACCAAGAGGTGGGGGCCGACAAAGAGCTTGCCGTTATTCAGGTAGGTGACGGCCATGCCCCCGAGGGTGCCGAACACCATGAAAGCAAGCAGGGCACTCCCCCAGAGGTAGTGGCGCTGGGCAAACTTTCCGGGCAGCAGCGCCTTGCGTTGTTCGGCCGTCCCGGTCCGGACCTTCTTGGCCTTGATGCCCAGATACATGGCGTAACCGCCTGCGGCAAGCAGCGACCACATCATCAAGGGATGGACGAAGTTGAGGCCAAAAGACAGAGTCGCAGGCATCAAAAATCACATGGATTCCAATGACCCTAGAACTGCAGCAGCCCGGACTGATGCCCGGGGCAGCACAGCAACGGTTTCATCAATGCAGGAAATGGCGTCGTCCCGTCAGGAGCATTGCCACCCCCAGTTCATTGCAGGCCCGAATTGAATCGTCATCTCGCTTGCTGCCACCGGGATGAATCACAGCGGTAATGCCGTTTTCAGCCGCCAGGCGAACCGTGTCATCGAACGGGAAGAAACCGTCACTAGCCAAGACCGCACCTTGGGCCCGATCGCCAGCGGCCTCCAGGGCAATCCGGGCCGAGCCCACCCGATTCATCTGGCCGGCTCCCACCCCCAGACTTTGTCCATCGCGCGCCACGACGATGGCATTGGAGCGCACATGTCGAACCAGCTGCCAGGCGAAGCAGAGATCATCCCGCTCCGTCGCAGTGGGTGCCCGGTCAGTGGCCACGGTCCAGTCGTCAGGTGTGACCAGTTCATCATCGAGATCCTGCACAAGCACCCCACCGAGGATGCTGCGAACCTGATCGCGCCCAGCTACATCAATGGCTTCGGGAGCTAACTCCAACAAGCGCAGATTGCCCTTGGTAGAGAGAATCTCGCGGGCTTCAGGTGCAAATGAAGGAGCAACGACGCATTCCAGGAACAGACTGGTGAGCTCCTTGGCTGCAGCAGCATCCACACATCCGTTCAATGCAACGATGCCGCCGAAGGCACTGACACGATCGGCATCCAACGCACGGGTGAGCGCGATGGCTGTGCCATCGCCGATGGCCACTCCGCACGGATTGGTGTGCTTAACCACCACCGCCGCTGGACGCCTAGCGGGATGGAGCCCCCCGCTGCCGTAACCGAACTCACGCACGGTGGCCAGAGCGGCCTCCAGATCCAGCAGATTGTTGGTGCTCAGCTCCTTGCCCTGCAGCTGAACAGCACCACCCCAGCCTGATGTCTCAGCGCTAAACCAGCCGGCTTTCTGATGTGGGTTTTCGCCATAGCGCAGCTGTTGACGCAAAGGCAGCGCCTCCAGCCAGGGCAGAGCCGCGTCCGACGTCTCTGGCTCCAGATCCAGTTCCGGTCGGGCTTGCATCCAGCGGGTGATGGCCGCGTCGTAGGCCGCTGTATGCGCAAACGCCTCAAGCGCCAGTTGCCGGCGGACGGAGGGACTAAGAACGCCGCCTGAAGCCTCTAACGCTGCCAGGACCCTGTCGTACTGATCAGGATCGGTGAGCACTGCCACATGCTCATGGTTCTTGGCAGCTGAGCGAACCATGGTGGGGCCGCCGATGTCGATGTTCTCGATGGCCTTATCCCAGCTGACGGCGGGATCAGCGACAGTTTCGCGAAATGGATAAAGGTTGACGACCACCACATCGATTGGATCGATCTTCTGTGCGACCAGATCAGCCTCATGGGCTGCATCGCCGCGTCGGGCCAGGATTCCGCCATGGATACGGGGATGGAGGGTCTTGACGCGGCCACCCAGAATTTCAGGTGCACCAGTGTGATCAGCCACCTTCGTGACGGGAAGTCCGACATCTTGAAGCACCTTGGCCGTGCCACCGCTGGACAACAGCTGATAACCAAAACGGTGATGCAGAGCTTCGGCAAGCGGCACCAGCCCGCGCTTGTCGGAAACGCTCAGCAGCGCAATGGGAGCCATGGCAGCAGGACACGGAACAGACCTTGGGCCAACCTACGCAGCAACAGGACACGCCCCCATGCCCGATTCCGTGCTTCAGGCCACCATGCCTCCAGCCACGGCACGACTGGTGCTTCTGCATGGATGGGGTGCCGATGCAGATGATCTGATGCCCCTCGGCGCTGCACTGAGCGCACAACTGCCATTCTCGATTGATTGCCTGGGCTTGCCTGCTCCCGAGCCGCATCCCGGTGGCATGGGGCGACAGTGGTACGGATTGTTCCCTGGCGATTGGCAGGCTGTATCACCAGCCGTTGAGCAGCTACAGCAACGTCTTGAGGCACTCGAGCAAACACCGATTCCACTATCAAGAACAGTGTTGATCGGTTTTTCACAGGGAGGCGCCATGGCCGTTCACGCAGGCTGCAACTTGCCGTTGGCCGGCGTGATTGGTTGCAGCGCCTACGGCCATCCGAACTGGAAGGCTCCCCAATGGCGCCCCCCTGTGCTGCTCTTGCACGGTCTGAATGACGAGGTGGTTCCACCAGAAGCATCCGCAAATCTGCAGGCGGAACTGAAGGAGGGATCGTCCGTCGACTGTCACTTGATGAACTTTCCTGGAGGCCATGCGATCCCGCAGCAAGCGGAGCAGGCAATGGTCTGGATGATCTCCTCCTGGCTGAGTTAGATCAGCCTGGAGGGGATCCCAGGGGTTCGTCAGTGACAGAGTTTCTGGGTCAAACGAAAGCGTATTCGTACTCTTCCATCTCTTCCCAGTCATCGGAAGCAAGCTCCAGACCTTCGAAGATGACCTCTTCACCCACCTTGTCGACAATGCTGCGGAGCGAGGGGAACAAGAAGTGGTTCTCTTCGGCGTATTGAGCGCTGAACAGACCTTTCTCTCCCCAGAAGAAACGGTCGGTGGTGTGCTCATTACGACGTACGAACAGTAGCGCCGGAGGAACGAGGGCACCCTCAGCAATGAAACGGCGCGCAGCCGTCACGGGCTTATGTTCGCCGGTTTCCAAATTGAAGGTGGGCACATGCGCGAGAACACGCTGGCCGGCGAGGCGACGACGACTGATCCGCTTGCGCTTCTTGGACATGAGAAAAAAGTTCCCGCGTACGGGAGTGAAGAAAGAGGACGGGGGAGCGCTGAACGTCAGAGCTGTTGCTCACAGCTCTTCAGTGACCACCTCGCGACGAGCGTCGGCAATCATCAGCACTGGAATCGAAGGGATCCAGGGGCACTGAATCGCATATGGACACACTCCATGGCTCACGCCGACGTGACATCGACGTCAACAGGGGATACATCAACCTCTGCTGTAACCTCGGTTGAGCGCAAAGCGCAACCTCAATTGGAGCAACGAAGAAGCACGGCCGCCCAAGGGGCGTGCTTGTTGTCGTTCATCTGATCTTAAGACTTTTTCCAAAATTGGCAAGCAGGTCGGGTCAGTTGCCGACCTCTCGTCTGTATTCAGCAACACGGTTCCGCCGATGCATCTCTCCGATCGGTTTCTGGAACTCGCGCAGCAGCAACTGAAGTTCCTGGCCGCTGATGCTGATCTCGCACGCCTGGCGCTCTACATCACTGAACGGGATCAGCATGAGACGCCCACGCTGACCCTGGTGGCGCAATGGCCTCACGACAAGAGCCTGCCCCCTGCGATTTCAGATGATCCCAGCCTGCGCAGCGCAGCACCGGAACGCCGCTGGTACCCACTGCGCTACGACCAGAACCTGCTGGGCGTCTTGCGTGCCGAGCAGCATGCCTTGCCCAGCCGAGAAGCCCACGAGGCGCCGCGTCTGCAGGCCTGCGCAGACACCCTCGCCTGCATCCTTGGCCTCGAGCTGGACCGGCAACGACTGCACGATCAGCTGGATCAGCAACGAAATCAGCTGAATTTAGTGGTGCACCAGCTGCGCAACCCGTTGACGGCCCTGCGCACCTACGCCCAGCTGTTGCTGCGTCGCCTTGGGCCGGACGACCAGCATCGTTCGCTGGTGGAAAGCCTGATGCAGGAGCAGGCCCAGCTCAACCTATACCTGCAGTCTCTCGATCGCCTCGGCCAGACGGATCCACGTCTAGGAGCCGACAACGCGACACCTCTGCTGCTTCCGCCCGTGCCAACGGATGCTCCTGATCTCACCATCGCGGAGCTGTTATCTCCACTGATTCAGAGGGCATCAGCCACCGCAACACTGCAGAGCCGACCCTGGAATGGGCCATCGCAGTGGCCCGAATGGACTCAGACACCCCGCGCCGCACCCGATGCCGTGGTGGCGGAAATCGTTGCCAACCTGCTGGAAAACGCCTTCCGTTACAGCCCACCAGGATGCGAGCTGGGCCTGACGCTGCTCGATCACGACATCTGCATTTGGGATGCAGGACCGGCCATCCCGGCTGAAGAAAGAGAACACATCTTCGCGAAAGGGGAGCGAGGGAGCAGCAGCACCGACCGGCCAGGGTCCGGACTTGGTCTGGCACTGGCACGACAACTGGCGGACAACCTTGGCGGCTCGCTCACACTGCAGACCGCCCCAAAAACTCTGCATGCTTCATTGCCTGCCGTGGGCAATGCCTTTGTGCTCAGACTGCCGCGGTCATCCCAGGCAACAACACAGCTGCAATGAGCAGGATCAGAGTTTCCGTCACCATCAGGCTGGCGCCATAGGTGTCTCCGGTGTGTCCCCCTAGGCGACGCCCCAGCCATTCCGCCACCAACACGGCAGCACCCAGGGCCAACAGCACAACCAACAGCAGCATCGGCAGCAGAGCTGGCTGCAGCACCAGGGCCATCCCCATCACCACCGCCAGCAACAGGAGCGTTGGCCGGCCTTCCCGCAGTCCCCGGTGATGGCGACGATGAAACCCAGCTGTGCCCTCACTGCGCAGGTAGCGGAAGCGTGCCATCGCCCAAAGCGGCGCGACTCGCCCCGCCACAGCAGCGAGGATCAACACCGCCGGCGCCCACGCGTCCAAGCGCACGAGGGCGGCGAATTGCAGCAGCAGCACCATTACGAGAGCCTGCACGCCACTGGCACCGACGCGACTGTCATCCATCGCCTCCAACACGCGAGCCGACCCCGCTGCCAGACCATCTGCTGTGTCCATCAGGCCATCGAGATGCAATCCCCCAGTGAGCCATAAGCCAAAGGCCAAAACGACCGGCGCCACCGACAGAGGATTCCAACTCAGGGCTGAAAGCAGAAACCAAAGACCCGCCATTAATCCTCCGATGACCACACCAATCCAGGGGGCAAACCGAGCGATGCGCTCAAAGCGGGGCGCCGGCCAGATCCAGCCGGGCAGGACGGTATAGAAGACCCAGGCACCGGCCAGATCACGCAGCCAGGAAGGAGAGCTCAACCGCAGGACGTTGACCGCACGGGGATGCGCTCACCGTAGGTTCAGAGGTTGGTCGGAGAAGCGGGTGTTCGACTTCACAATCACAAATCAGTGCCAGCGCACGGCCGCGCGGTGCGGCAGCTTTTCAACGCCCCACGGAACCGTCAACACACCACGCTTTATGCCTGTGGGCACTCTGGCCACGGTGAAAGGCGTGACCACGGATCAGCTCGCGGCCACGGGCGCTCAGATGGTGCTCTCCAACACCTATCACCTGCATCTACAACCGGGAGAAGGGGTGGTCGAAGCCGCTGGAGGATTGCACCGCTTCATGAATTGGAACGGGCCAATGCTCACCGATTCCGGTGGCTTCCAAGTGTTCAGCCTGGGCGATCTCAATCGAATCGATGACCACGGCGTGGACTTCCGCAACCCACGCGATGGCAGCCGCATTCTGCTGACACCCGAACGCTCGATGGAGATTCAGATGGCGCTCGGTGCGGATGTAGCCATGGCCTTCGACCAGTGTCCCCCTTATCCGGCTTCAGAAAACGACGTGGAGGAAGCGAGCCGTCGCACCCATGCCTGGCTCGAGCGCTGCGCTCAGGCGCACCAGCGAGATGATCAGGCTCTGTTCGGCATCGTTCAGGGCGGTTGCTTCCCTCACCTGCGCGAACGCAGCGCCCACGCCATCGCCAGCTTTGATCTTCCAGGCATCGCCATCGGTGGTGTCAGCGTCGGGGAACCCGCTGAAGAGATGCACAAAATTGTGCGCCAGGTGACGCCGCTGCTTCCCGATGATCGCCCCCGATACCTAATGGGGATCGGCACACTTCGGGAGATGAGCGTGGCTGTCGCCAACGGCATTGATCTCTTCGACTGCGTGCTGCCCACGCGACTGGGGCGTCACGGCACCGCCATGGTGGGCGGAGAGCGCTGGAACCTGCGTAATGCCCGTTTCCGCCATGACCACACGCCCCTCGATCCAACCTGCCCCTGTCCGGCCTGCAGCCAGCACAGCCGTGCCTACCTGCATCACCTAATTCGTAGTGAGGAGTTGCTTGGGCTAACCCTGCTCAGCCTGCATAACCTCACGCATCTGATCCGTTTCACGACGGCAATGGGCCAGGCGATTCGGGATGGCTGTTTTTCAGAGGATTTCGCTCCCTGGGACGAGGCCTCGCCTGCTCATCACACGTGGTAGCGTCCGCAGACTGACTGTTGTTTCCCGGGATGGCTGCACTCTCCCTCGATCTGCTGGCCCAGCTTCCTGAGGCTTATCAAGCTTTCGGTCCACTGATCGATATCCTGCCGATCATCCCGGTGTTCTTTCTACTGCTCGCCTTTGTTTGGCAGGCCTCGGTGGGCTTCCGCTAAGTCTTTAGCGGCGCTGTTCTCCGCAGCGCAACACAGCCCAAACAAACCGTGGGAGCACGAGGTAGCGACGCCAGCGACTTGGTTCTTGGAGGAGGCGATAAAACCACTCCAGCTGGAGTTGACTGGTCCATTCGGGTGCACGTTGCTTGAGGCCGGACCAAACATCGAAACTGCCTCCAACACCCATCCAGATGCCTGGTAACCCTTGCCTCTGGGAGCAAGACCACAGCTCCTGCTTGGGCACCCCGAGTGCCACCAGGACAAGATCCGGCCTGAGGGTTTGCAGCCGTGTTTCCAACGTCGGCCAGTCGGTGGGCTGCTGATACCCGTGTTCTGCAAACACCAGCTGCAGGTCGGAAAACTGGGCACGGAGGCGATCCAATAGACGCTCCATCACGTCAGGAGAAGCTCCCACAAGCGCGACACGCCAACCATGGGCAGCGGCAAAGGTAAGCAGTGACCAGGCCAGCTCAATCCCTGGACTGCGGCGCACCTTCACGCCCTGCCGTCCCAGAGCCCAAACCACGCCAGCACCATCAGGCACCACAAGGTCTGCAGCTTCGATGACAGAACCCAAATCGCTGTCCCGACGAGCACGCATCGTCATCTCGGCATTAAGGGTGACGATCTGACCACCGCCATCGCTGTGCAGGGCGATGGCAGCGGAGGCAACATCCCGGCAAACATCAATGGGGATACCGAGCACGCGGCACCGGCGCCGATCACGAGGACCAGTGGTGATTGCTTCCATCCAGGGACCGCCAGCACGAGAGAATCTAGGTCTGGTCGCGCTTGACGCCATGGTTCTGTCGCAGCCGACAGCTGAAGACCAAGCCCAACAACTGGAGAAGCTGAACAGCCTGGATCGGGCGATTGAAGCCGTGGTGTTGCAGCGCCAAAACCCGATCAGCGGACTGCTGCCGGCCAGCACGGCCCACACAGTGCATGGCAATTACGGCGATGCCTGGGTGCGGGACTGTGTTTACTCCATCCAGTGTGTGTGGGGGCTGGCGATGGCGCATCGCCGAATGAAGGGCCCCTGCCAGCGCAGCTGGGAGCTGGAGCAGCGCGTGGTGGACCTGATGCGCGGATTGCTCAACGCAATGATGCGCCAGGCCGAGAAGGTGGAACGCTTTAAGCGCAGCCTGAATCCACTCGATGCCTTACATGCCAAATACGACAGCGCCAGCGGGGAGCCTGTGGTTCCGGATGACGGCTGGGGGCATCTTCAGATCGATGCCACATCCCTATTCCTGCTGCAGCTGGCGCAACTGACCCGCAGCGGAGTCACCTTGATCCACAACCGCCACGAAGCGGCATTCGTTCAGAACCTGGTGTACTACATATCCCGGGCTTACCGGGTGCCGGACTACGGCATCTGGGAACGAGGCGACAAGGGCAATCACGGTCTGCCAGAGCGCAATGCCAGCTCCATAGGCATGGCCAAAGCGGCGCTCGAAGCCCTTGATGGCATCGATCTCTATGGCCAACACGGCAATGGCAGCACCGAGGTGTTGATCCCCCATGGCGCCGTCGTGCGTCTGCGACGCGCTCTCCAGGGCCTGCTACCGAGAGAATCCGCCAGCAAGGAAGTCGACAGCGCCTGCCTCTCGGTAATCGGCTACCCGGCCTGGGCCGTCGAAGACCCAGGCCTGATCGAGCGCACCAACGCACGCATCCGGCGCGAACTCGGTGGCGTTTACGGCTACAAGCGCTTCCGCCGCGACGGCCATCAGACCGTGGTGGAAGACATCAGCCGTCTGCACTACGAGCGGGAGGAACTGGCCAAGTTCGAAGGGATCGAATCGGAATGGCCCCTGTTCCTGGCTTATGAATTGATGACCGCCTGCTGCGAGCAACGCTGGGACGACGCCAGGCAGTGGCGGCATCGCCTGGAATCGCTCCAGGTGGATCGCGATGGTGAGCGACTCTTCCCAGAGCTGTATCTCGTTCCTGAAGAGCTGCTGGCACTGGAACGCCGCAACCCCGGCAGCCAGCGGAGGGTTGCCAATGAGAACGTTCCACTGCTCTGGACCCAAAGCCTGGCCTGGCTTGGAGAGATGCTTCTAGAAGGGTTGATCGAAGCCGAGGATCTTGACCCGTGCGGACGGCGACATCAGGGAGCCTTAGGGAGCCCCGCCGTGCTGGTGGCCCTAGTCCCCGCCAACGCAGATGTCGCCCAGCGCCTGCTGAACCTGGGGCTGCCTGTTAGTCAGCCAGAGCATGCCGGTCTGCAGGTGTTGCCCTCCGATGCCCTGAGGGAACGGCTGGAACGCGTCGGCGCTGATGCCGCACTTGGCCTGACGGGACACCCTCCACTCCGACCTGAAACCACTGTCACGGCCCGCCTGTATCGCCAAGGCGACCTGTCACTCGGGTTCTTACCTGCCGTGCTGGAGGAAGGGACCTTCTTCCTGAGTCATGACCCATGTCATTTCGTGGACACGGTCGTCAATGAATTGCATCTGCTGCAACGGCACTGGCAAGGTCCTGGCGCACCGCTGCTGCTGATTCCCGTGCAGGTCGCTCTGCTGGAGCGGAGCAGCAACCTGCTACTGGAGCTGATCGGAAGGCTGCAGAGCGGCTGCGTGGAAGGAGTGCCTGTGCAGTTCGGCGACCTAGCGACCCTGGCGCAACAGGCCCAGTGGCAAAAGCTACCCGCTGACCTTGAACATTTCAGCCCGACTGCTGAAGGCCAGGCTGCAGAGCTACTGCAGGACTCCACCGACTTGAGTGACCTCACGGCAGCGCAGGAACAGGAATTGGACGACGTTCCACTGAAGGAGCTTCGACGCAGGCTGTGGAGCAGTCACTCGCTGCGCGAACAGGCGGAGGTGTTGGAACTGCTCACCCGTCGGCTGGGGCATCAAGCCATCCTCACGGGCCCTCAGGGCGCTCCTGTCGGACTGATCACGCTTGTGGAGGAGATCTACCGGCGCGGACTGAGCCAGGAGGACTGGAACGTGGCCCGCCGCTGCGCCGGCGCGATGGGCCTGATCCATCCACAGCTGGAAGATTCCGTGATTGATCTGCTGAGCCGCCAGAAACAAGTGGTGGTGGGGCGCAATTACACCAGCGACTCACGGCTTGTCAGTCCCATCTCAAACCAGGCCATTGCCGCCCTGATCGATCGCACCTGCGGCCTCGACAGCCGAGAGCGGATGTTGCAGCAGGAGCTGCTGCTCGCCCTTGACGGCATCGCGCGACGCGAGCCCGACATGATCCGGGGATCGCTGACATTCCAGCTCGGTCAGCTGATGTTGTTGTTGACCTCGGAGCTGGCCAGCGAACGCCAGCTCAGCCAAGACGAAGCCTTTGAGGCCCTGTGTGATGAGCCACCTCACCAAATCAGCCTGCGCTTGAGAACGGTGCTTGCTGATGTCGATCACGCCCGTGCAGCACTGCAACGCCGTGAGCTGCTTCACCTGAGCGGACAGGTGCAATGGAACATTCCGGAACCCCTGGACGAACGCCCCGGCGGCAGCGACTGGCTGCAGCACCGCATTCGACTGGGGTCCCTCCAACAGGTGCCCAAAGAGTTCTATGCCGGGATCTGGTCACTCCTCCACCACTGCCGAGGTCTGGTGATTGGCGACAAGCTGGAACGCCGAAACCGTCTAACCAGTGCTCTGCTACTGGAAAAAACCCCTGGAGAACGAAACTTCGCCATCCAGGTGGAGCACCTGCTCAGCCGCATCGGAGCTCCTGAATATCGCCAGCTCTGCACCGAAAGCCTGCTCTCCCTGATGGCCTTCGCCACGGCCAATCCGACCACGCGCTTCGACGACGACATCGCCCTGGATGTGGTGATCGGACATGCTGTGCGGGTGGGCTGGCGAAACACGCATCCTGAGCAAAAGACAGAGGACTATCCCCTCCACAAGGCGGCGGCGTGGAAACAGTTCTACCGATCCTCCCCAGCGGACTGTCGTCAGTGGCAGATCCAGGCTTTACGAGAGCTGGCCGAACAATCAGGACTGAACTGACGGATCCGGATCAGATCGGGGCCTGAATTGGTACACCGACGCCGGGTTGCTCAACAGCCTGTTCGATCAGATCGGCCAGCTTCAATGCGCGCGAGGCCTGCTGCCCATCCACAGCTGGGGTCTCCCGGCCCCTCACGCACTGGAGAAAATGCTCAAGCTCTGCATACAGCGGCTCGATGGAGGTGGTGCTTACCTCTTCGATGAATCCGTCATTGCGGTACAGCAGCTCCCCATGATCAGCGGAATACCACTCATGGGCCCTGCGATGGATGTGCAGATTGTGGTTGAGGAAATCGGTTTCCACCAAGCTTGAGCGGCAGTGCGCACTGAGGGTTCGGATCTTGCGATGACTCATCTTGCTGGCCGTGAGGCTGGCCACCACACCGTTCTCGAAGCCCAGAGTTGCGTTGACGTAATCGATCGGCCCTTCAGCGCTGCGTCCTCCTGCCGCGGCCAGATGCACCACCGACGAACCGGCGAGTTCGAGCACAAGATCCAAGTCGTGAATCATGAGGTCGAGCACCACTGATACATCGTTGGCACGGTCCGCGTGGGGACTGTGACGACGCGCCTCGAGCACCACCACTTCCTCATTGGCTACCACCTTGGTGAGCTCGCGGAAGGCGGGGTTGAAACGCTCGATGTGTCCCACCTGAAGCAGCCTGCTGACCCGACTGGCGGCCTCACTGAGGGCCGCAGCTTCCTCCTGACAAGCGGCAATCGGCTTTTCGATGAGGACGTGCAGTCCCGCTTCTAGGCAGGCCAAACCAACTGGATGATGCAAAAGCGTCGGCACCGCGATGCACACCGCCTCCACCTCGCTGAGCATGTCGCGGTAGTCAGCGAACCAGCGGCATCCGAATTGTTCGGTAGCCAGGGACCCGCGTTGCGCATCTGGGTCAGCAACACCGACAAGCTCCGCATCCTTGAGAAGGCTGAGCACACGGGCGTGATGCCAGCCCATGTTGCCAATCCCGATCACGCCGACCTTCACCGGAACCATGGGGTCGGTCATCAGTGCGGCTACGCGAACCGGCTGATTATCGGTGATCGCAGCGAAACCCAGCGGTTTACGTCGAGCCCTGTGCCCGATTGTGAGGATCCAGAGGCGCTTCGGATTCCTCCGTTTGCACGAGATAGACCCGTGCAATCCTTGGACCGGCCATCGACACGATCTCGAACTGGAGGCCACCGTGACTGAGTGCTTCACCCGGGGATGGAATGTGCTGAAGGCGTTCCAGCAGAAAACCGGCCAGCGTGTGATGGTCGTCGGCTTCCGGCAGATCCAGCTGCAGCTGCCGGTTCAGTTCGACAATTTCAAGATCCCCAGCCACTGACCAGGTTCCTGGCTGCTCCGCCACCGGCAGCAAGTCGGGCTCATCCGTCTCATCTTCGGGTTCATCGCCAACGATCTCACCGGTCAGGTCTGCCGCCGTCACAAGACCTTCGGTGCCGCCGTGCTCATCCACCACGAGTAGGAAGGGATGTCCGGACCGAATGATCGCGAGCAGATCAGCAAGGTTGCTGGTCTCGGAAACGGTCTCCACCGGTGTGAGATAAGGCTCTAGCCATGAGTCTTCACGCAGCTCCCCGCGGGCGATGGGTTCGGCCAGATGGCGCAGATCCAGCACACCGCGCACATCATCCAGCGACTGACCGATCACAGGGAATCGGGCATGACGGGTTCGATGAACCGCTTCCATTAACTCCGCGAAGCGCACTTCCACTGGCAGCGTGACCATGCCCGAGCGCGGCACCATCACCTCCCGCACCTGGGTGTCGCGAAGAGCAAACGCACCTTCCAAGATGTTGCGTTCATCCGGCTTGAGACCGGTCACAGCACCGCTCTCAATCAGCGACTCCAACTCACCCGCTGTGAGAGCAGGCACCGGTTCATCCCAGCGTTGGGTCAGACCGGCCAATCGCAACAGCAACGAGGCCAGGGCATTCAACGCTGAGAGCACCGGGCGCATCACCCGGATAGCGCCCTCCAACACCGGACCGAGTTGCAGGGCGGCCATTTCTGGACGACTGAGCACCCAAGCTCTGGGCAACAACCCCGCCACCAGCGTCGCCAGCACGACCAGCAAGAGAAACCAGACCAGATCCCACCAGCGACCGGAGGGCATCCCCAGAGGCCACCAGCGCTGACCGAACCCTCGACCGATCCAGCCCAGAGCCACCAGAGACAGGCAGGCTCCGAACTGCGTCATCAACAGCGCGATGCGCAGTCGCCGCTGCAGGCGCTGCACCGACTGGGCACCTGGGCGACCCTCGTCCGTGAGCTCCTGCACCTGGCTGGGACGGAGTCGCAGCAGCGCCACCTCGGCTGCTGCGAACAGAGCCGGAAGAACCAGCAGCGCGATCAGCAGCAGGGTGCGCATCAATCCAAAATGATGGGGGTCGCGGGGATCGAACCCGCCTTAGGCGAATTATGAGTTCGCTGCATTCACCAGATTGCTAGACCCCCCTTGATGGGTGGTCTTACCACAGGGCACGCACCGGCGGGAAGGTGGTGTCAGCCATTGCTTCCACCAGAACGGAACTGCGAGTCTCATCCGCAAGGCTGCCATCAAAACCGTTGTAGATGTCGACGGTGCGCCAGGGCACGGGGTCGCTTTGCTCCTCAAGCAGAACCGCATAGGTGTTCTGAAGCGCCGTGCCGTCCCAGATGATCGTCTGATCGGGGAAGCCGAAGCCCATCAAGCGGTTGCCCTGGACCCCTCCGACAGCGATACCGAGCACATCGGTGACCTGATGCAAGAGGTCAACACCAGCGGAGAAAGGGGCTGTCCACGTGTAAAAACGCCGCTCAATAAGAGCCGTTGTGGTCTGCACCGCTGCGCAAGAGGTCACCTCCACCGGCATTCCGGGCTCCTCGGCAGATGGAGGCGCTTCAAGAGTCGTTGAACAGATCACCGGTCGTGACTGCGCAGCCGGGACTGCACCCAGCGTGAGCAACACGAGCGGCACTGCCAGCCGTTGCCGATTCACAGGGGATCTGTCACCACTGCGCGCAAACTAGGCAGAGGATCCGCTGTGCACCAGTCCCCATGTCCGATCGTTTCGACACGACCATGGATCGCGATGTTCTGCTCAACCGCCTGGCCCAGGAGGCCTATCGGCATGGACAGTTCACCCTCGCGTCCGGCCGCAGCAGCGACCACTACGTGAACTGCAAACCCGTGGCCCTCAGCGGCAGTGGCCTGGCGTTGCTCAGCCCTGCCATGCTGGCGCTGGTGGAAGCGGACGCCGCGGCTGTCGGCGGGCTCACCTTGGGTGCGGATCCACTGGTGAGCGGTGTCGCCATGGCCGCTGCCCAACAGGGCCGCGCTTTGGATGCCCTGATCGTTCGCAAGGAAGCGAAGGGCCACGGCACCGGCGCTTGGCTCGAAGGTCCGTTGCCAGCAGCGGGGGCGCGGGTGACGGTACTTGAAGACGTGGTTACGACGGGCGGGTCGTCCATCAAGGCTGTCAACCAACTCAAGGAGGCCGGTTACAGCGTGGAGCGGGTGGTGACGATCGTCGATCGAGAAGAAGGTGGAGCCGAAGCGATGGAGGCCGCAGGCCTTGAGTTGAAGAGCCTGTTTCGCCTGAGCGAGATCGCGGCCCGAGCCTCAGAACTGGTTCAGTGATGACAGCGATGCCACCGATGGACAGCCTGATCTGGGACGCCACCTTCCCACTCCTCCGGCTCGAGGGAAGCGGCTGCGCCGGCTTTTTGCACGGCCAGACCAGCGCAAGCGTGAACGGTGCCAGCGAAGAAAAACTGATTCCGGCGTGCTGGCTGAATGCCACGGGTCGCGTGCAAGCTCTGCTGGAGATTCGGCTGGATGACGCAGGCGCCGATGTGCTGGTGCTGCATGGCGATGCCGATCTCGTGATACGTGGCTTCGATCGGGTGATCTTTCCGGCCGATCGGGTGCGACTGGGCCCGAAACGAGAACAGCGCCGGCTACAGCGCCTCCAAGAAGGACAGTTGCCAGCAACGGATGCGGTGCTTTGGCTGGATGATGGCGCCGAACCCCCGACGACCTGGGAGGCACCGACGTCTTCTTCAGCGCAGTTGCTGGAAGCCTGGCGAATGCGGGAAGGCTGGCCGCTAAGCGATGCCGAGCTGAACGGAGACACCAACCCCTTTGAACTGGGCCTGGCCCACTGGGTGAAACTCGACAAGGGCTGTTATCTCGGGCAGGAGACCGTGGCCAAGCTGGCGTCCAGAGGTGGCGTGAAACAGCAACTGCGCAGCTGGCGCAGCACCACAGCCTTTGAGGAGCCTCGACTAGAGAGCGGTGACCGGTTGAGCCTGAAGGCCGAGCGAGCCGGTGTGATCACCAGCGCAGCGCGCGACCCGCAGTCAGGCCAATGGTTTGGTCTGGCCCTAGTGCGACGCCAGGCTCTTGATGTTGAAAAACTGGATGCAGGCACCGAGGCGATCCCTCTCAATCTTCAACGGCCCGGGGGGTTCTGCGATCCACCGATGGGGGACTGAAGGGAGCGATCTTTAGCCAGCATCCAGGCGGCCACCGCCCATGTGGCCATGCAGTCATCGCGGTTGTAGGAGAAAATCCAGCGCAGGGCTTGACCCGGTCCTCGATCGCGACAACCGGTCCCCCGCCACTGCCTCCACCAGAGCAGAGCCCGAGCGCCGTCCACACCGATTTGGCTCCAGCGAAACCCCAGCCAATCCGCCACGGTTTTCAATCCGTAGCTGTTCAGAGGCATCCGCCAGTGAAGACGCAGCCGGGCGTGCACATCCACCAAACGATGCCGCAACGCCTGTTGATCCGCCTCGGGCACACTCTGGCGCTGCGCCATCTTGCGCAGCGCCAATGATTCCGTCTCCCCGTAGTGGAGCACCGGCCAATCGGGATAACGGGCCAGGAAGCAGCTAAGACGTTTCCAGCACCGGGCTTCACCATGCTCCTGCAGCACCAGCAAGGGGTGATAGGTGGCGCGGTCCAGGGCCCAGCTGCCATTCACATCCCGAGGCAGACGCACGAATCCATGCAGAAAGTCGTCGCGGGCATCCGGGTCGGATTCGATGTCATAGAGCAATACCCCTGGAGCATCCACCAGTTCCGGCAGTGAGGGAGACGTCGGAAGCAGAGACTCCACCAGTCCATCCCGTTGCACCCGAGCCTGAGCCACCAGCGGTGCCGCCACCGCGCCGTGCTGTTCGCCGAAGTGCTTCAGCTGGTCTTCCAGTACAACGGGGTCCGCATCGGCCAGCGCGTTCAAGCTGTCGATGCCGAGATCAAGAAGCATCTCCCGACGCTTGGCCCCGATGCCACTGACCTCACTGAGATGTCCCTCCCGATGGGCTTCGGCATTGCAGACACCCCGCCAACTGCAGAGGGTGCATTTGCGCCGATCAGCCGCGAGCGGAGGAGGTGTAGGCCGGTCCAGGTCGGCCGCCAGCTTGCGCAGGGAGTCATCCAACTGGCGTTGCAAGCTGTCACCTAGAGCAACCGTTTCCTTCTCCAACCGCCGACCCGCTCCAGCGAGGGCCAAACCATGGGTGACCGGAGTTTGCTGAAAATCCGACAGCAGACGGGCGGAGAGCGCCAACTGCAGGCGATGTTCGCGTGTGAGGCGTCGCCCCTGGCGGGCCAGCACCGGCCGATAGCTGTGGTCGCCCCATCGGCTCTGGCCTGACTGACGCTGCAACAACACAGGATGGGCTTCAAGACGGCGGCCATCCACGGTCAAGCCCTTCAATCGCAGGCCAACCACCCCCACATCCCCGCGTGCACAGGCATCGATGCCATGACCTGGCTTGCGGGGCAGCAAGGCCACGAAGCTGCGCTGCTGATCGTCAAGCTGAAGCGTCCTATGAGCCGTATAAACGCGCAGCGCGGGGTCGCCGTAGCGGTCCAGCCAGGCCCGGCGGCGACAACGGGTCCAACTGCGCAGCAGTCGGTCATTGAGCGGCTTGTCAGCGGGAGGGGTGTCACCCATCCGCCGACGTTACGGCGGCCGGCTGCTAGATCCACATGCAGCACAGGCATCCCATGGCGTCGGCTCCCCTCCCTCTGGCTGCAGCACCCATCCGCTTCGGGACTGACGGATGGCGCGGAATCCTTGGCGTGGACATCACCGTGGAACGGCTGCTGCCCGTTGCGGCAGCCTCCGCGCAAGAACTCGCCCATCAGGCACCAGAAGGCCTGACAAGCCGCACCGTGGTGATCGGCTACGACCGTCGCTTCCTGGCCCCGGAACTGGCTGAAGCGATTGCATCCGCCGTCCGCGGTGTCGGCCTCACACCCCTGCTAACGAGCTCAGCCGTTCCAACGCCAGCCTGCAGCTGGACTGCGGTGGAACGCCAAGCCCTCGGGGCCCTGGTGATCACCGCCAGCCACAACCCACCGGAATGGCTTGGCTTGAAGATCAAGGGTCCGTTCGGAGGGTCGGTTGAGGGAGACTTCACCGCAGCTGTGGAACAGCGCCTGGCCGCTGGAGCGCTCAACGTCCCGGTCGCTGGGGAATTGGAGCGCTTCGATGCCCGCAGCGAGCATCTCGAAGGCCTGCGGCGCAAGCTGGATCTGGATGCAATCCGCGCCGGGCTGAAAGCGATGGGGCTGCGGGTGATTGTGGATCCGATGCACGGCTCTGCAGCGGGGTGTGTGCAAGACCTGCTGGGCACCGACGTGGACGGTCTGGTGTCGGAGATCCGCGGCAATCGAGATCCATTGTTTGGTGGCTGCCCTCCGGAACCGCTTGCCCCTTATCTGAAAGAGCTGATCGCAGCCATTCGGGCCTGCAGCCAACAGGGCCAGCCCGCTGTGGGCCTGGTGTTTGACGGCGATGGTGACCGTATCGCCGCTGTGGACGAGCAAGGCCGCTTCTGCAGCACCCAGCAGCTGATGCCCCTACTGATCGATCACCTTGCAGGCACCCGCAACCTGCCGGGATCGGTGGTCAAAACCGTTAGCGGTTCCGATCTGATGCGCCTTGTGGCTGAGGATCTGGGCCGTGAGGTGCTGGAACTGCCCGTCGGCTTCAAATACATCGCCTCTGAAATGCTCGCCGGAGAGGTGCTGATTGGCGGTGAGGAATCCGGAGGGGTGGGCTTTGGCATGCACCTCCCAGAACGAGATGCCCTGTTTGCAGCGATGCTGGTGCTGGAAGCCCTAGTGCAGGGCGGTCAACCGCTCGGCGCTCGAATGGAAGCGCTGCGGCAGCGATGCGGCGGCGCAAGCCATTACGACCGTCTCGATCTGCGGCTGGCCGACATGGAGTCCCGTCGCCGTCTGGAATCGCTGCTGGCCACCACACCGCCTCAGGAAATCGCAGGCTTGCCGGTGCAGGAGGTGATCACCACCGACGGCGTGAAACTGAGGCTGGGAGCCAGTCACTGGTTGATGCTGCGCTTCTCCGGCACCGAGCCGCTGCTGCGGCTCTACTGCGAAGCGCCCGATGCTGAGCGGGTGGCAACGGTGCTGACCTGGGCGCGCCGTTTTGCGGAGGCAGCCTGAGCATGAGCAAGCGCACATTGGTCATCGCCAGCGGAAACCAGGGCAAGATCCGGGAATTCGAAGGTCTGCTCAGCGATCTGCCCCTGCTGGTGCGACCGCAACCGCAAGGCTTGGAAGTGGAGGAAACCGGCAGCACCTTTGCGGCCAACGCTCGGATCAAAGCGTTAGCCGTTGCAACTGCAACGGGTGAGTGGGCACTGGCGGATGACTCGGGCCTCAGTGTCGACGCCCTCGATGGGGCGCCTGGCGTGCATTCGGCTCGCTATGCCCCGAGCGACCCCGAACGAATTGCGCGATTGCTGAAGGCTCTGGGTGACCAGCAGGCGCGTGCAGCCCACTTCTGTGCAGCGCTCTGCGTGGCGGCCCCCGACGGCTCAGTGCTGTTGGAGGTGGAAGGCCGCTGTGAAGGACGCATCACGCACGCAGCACGTGGAGACCAGGGTTTTGGCTACGACCCGATTTTCGAAGTCGACGGCACCGGTCGCACCTTTGCTGAGATGTCACTTATCGAGAAGAAAAGTCATGGCCATCGAGGGCGAGCTTTCGTCTTGCTGGAACCGCAGCTGCGCCAACTGCTGACGGTGCACTGAACCCAACCGCCCAGGCGAATCACGCGCCTGATCAAGCTCGGTCTTACGGTGGACCTTGACGCTGACGAGGTCCATGGCCATTGCCATGACCACGGGTTACAGCGCGCAGACCGAAGGCGCTCTCCTCTGCATCGAAGCCGCCTCCGACTGGGCCCTGACTTGTGTGAATCAACTGGCTGTTGCTGACAGCCATGTTCTGATCGATTACGGAGCGGCCGATGGCGGCACCGCTGTCGGGCTTTGGAATCAGGTGCTGGATCGCCTGCACACCAACCAGCCAAAAGCGCACCTGACGCTGATCGGCAACGACCTGCCGAGCAACGACAACGTGGCGTTGGCGAAGAACCTGGCGTTGCAAGCTCCCCGGGATCCAAAGCCAACGGTGCTGGTGAGTGCGTGCAGCTTCTATAAGCCCACCGTGGCACCGAACTCCGTGAGTTTCGGCTTCTCCGCCACCGCCATGCACTGGCTGAGCACCTCTCCTGGCCCCCTCGACAGCCACACCCATGTGCTGGCCTCCAGTGATGCCGAGGCCCTCCAGCGCTTCACTGCCCAGGCGATGAGGGACTGGAACCACATTCTTGAGCTACGCAGCCGTGAGCTGAAGGTGGGCGGCCGACTACTGACCGTGAATCTCTCCCGTGATGAAGCGGGCCTCTATCTCGGCCACAACGGCGGAGAAACCCACAACGTGCATGACCAACTGCACCAGATCTGGCGTGGCATGGCGGACGAGGGCCTGATCAGCGATGAGCAGTACCGCAACGGAACCGTTTTGAACTTCTACAAGTCCCCTCAGGAGTTCATGGCGCCCTTGAACGACAGCAGCTCGGCGCCATACCGCAACGGCCTGCGCCTGGTGGATGAACGCACGGTGTATGTGAAGTGCCCTTACCGCCGCCGCTGGAACGAGAACGGCGATACGGCGACCTTCGCCGCAGGATTGATGGCAACGATCCGCAGCTGGAGCCGCCACAGCTTCATCGGTGCCGCCGGAGAGGCCGCTGCAGACACCCTGTTCGAGCGGCTGCAACAGCGCATCGCTGACGCTCCAAGCGACTGGAGTCTCGATTATGTCGAGCACCACCAAATGATGGAAAAGGTGGCCTGATGGGCAATGGCATGACAACAGCGCCGATTGTGTCGGTGCTGGCGGAACATGTCTCCGACCACCTTTCGGTATTCGTGGTGGCGGAAGACACTGATGCCAGACGTCCCGCCAACGGGGGCCTGCGCCTGCTCAACTACCCCAGCGACGAAGCCTGCATCGCCGACGGACAGCGGCTGGCGGGGTTGATGACCCACAAGCACGATCTCTATGGCACCGGTTTTGCCGGGGGCAAGATCGTGGCCCGAGCCGCCGAGCCGCAAGCGGTGAAAGATGAATTGATCCACGTCACCGCCGAGCTGCTGGAGTCGCTCGATGGCGCCATGATCACCGGCTGCGACCTCAACACCAGCCTGGAGGATATGGAGCGTCTGATGGCGCTCACCCCCCACGTGCTAGCGGCGGTCGGCAGCCCAGTGGATGCCAGTGCCACCACGGCCCACGGCACCCTCGGCGCCGTGGAGGCCGTGCTGGAGAAGGAACTCAAAGACGCCAACCCCGGCCGGGCCCTCGTGCACGGCTGCGGAGCTGTCGGCGGGACGGTGGCCCGTCATCTCGTCGATCACGGCTGGACAGTCTTCACCGTGGATGTCAACCGCGAACGCGCCGGCTTCGACGGTGCAACCCCCTTGCCACTGAACTGTCCGTGGTGGGAGCTGACACTGGATCTGCTTCTCCCTTGCTCCATTTCAGGGCTGATCACGGCCAAGATCGCTTCAGCCCTGCGGGTGAAGTCTGTAGTTCCGGCAGCGAATGCCCCATTTCAGACACCACAACTCGCCAGTGATCTGCGTCGCCGCGGCATTCGCGTGCTGCCGGATCCACTGGTGAATGCCGGTGCCGTGATCACCGACTCCATCGAACGCTTCTCCCCCGAAGCCTGGAAGCACGCTGGTGCTGAGGATGTGTACGCCTTTGTGCGCAGCAAAGTGCGGCAGCGGGCCAGTGAATACCTCAATCAACGCGATCAGGGCTTATCAGTGGGTGCAGCCCTCGAGGAAGTGGCAGCTAAACGCGAACGCAACCCCATCGGACTGAGCTTCGGAGACAGCCAATGACCCCCCTCCAATCCCTACCGACCCAAGCGGCAGTCATCATTGTTGGCGGCGGCATGGCCGGCCTCAGCTGTGCTGCATCCCTGGCCCGCCGCGGCGTGCACGATGTGGTGTTGCTGGAAGCCCAGACTCTGGCCCACGCCAAGGCCAGCAGCTACGGCGAAACCCGGATGTTCCGAGAGATGTACTCCGACCCGATGCTCTGCCGTCTGGCCCAGGAGGCCAACCGCCTCTGGCGGGACGAGGAACTCCACGCCGACGCAAAACTGCGAGAGACCCATGGCTTGCTGTTTTACGGCGAAAGCTGGGATGAGGAAACGATCGAGGGGTCGATCCCCGGGGCCCGAAGGGTGATGGACGATCAGGGCATCCCCTACGAAGCCCTCGATGCCGACCAGATCGCGGCCCGCTTCCCGCTGAAGCCCGAGGCGGACTTCACCGGCCTGTTCGAGCCCACCGCTGGTGCCGTGCGCAGCGACAAGGTGGTGGCCCACTGGATCAACACCGCTCGCAACGCTGGCCATCAGCTGATCGAGCACTGCCCTGTGGCGGGCCTCGATCCCGATGGCGGAGGCGTCACCCTCGAGAGCGGCCACCACCTTGCTGCCAGACAGTTGGTCGTGGCCTGCGGCATCTGGAGCCAGCTGTTGCTGGCTCCCCTTGGATTGGCTCCAAAGCTGGAGGTGTGGCCGATGCTCTGGGCCCACTACACCGTCGACCCGGCGCTGGCCGATCGCTACCCCCAGTGGTTCTGCTTCCAGCAGGAGCGGGGCGATGACGGTGGGCTGTATTACGGCTTCCCGGTGCTGAGCCATACGCCGGATGGCCGCCCCCGAATCAAGGCCGGCATCGACTGGGCCCCGCGCGGCCTGCGCGTCGCCGCTCCCAATGCGATGGTCACCGAACCACCGGCCCGATTGGTGGAGTTACTCGACAGCTTTCTGTTCAACGGACTGGAGGGTGTCCAGGAGCGGGTGGAGACCGTCATCAGCCCCTACTCCATGGCCAGCGATGTGAACTTCGTGCTGGATCGGCTCACCCCGAAGTTGAGCCTGTTCGCAGGTGGCTCGGGCCAGGCCTTCAAGTTTGCTCCCCTGATCGGTGATTCGCTGGCACGCCTCGCCAGCGGAGAACAACCCGCCGTCGATCTCTCCTGCTGGAGCCACCAACGCGACGCCGTCCGCGCCTGACCCCTCAACCCTCAACCGATGTCTGACATCCCCGCGAGCCAGCGCTCCTGGTGGCGCCAGCCTCCTCTTTGGATCGGCGCCATTCCTCTGCTGATCTTTCTGCTGGTGTCGGCGATCGACCTGGCCCTGGCCAAGCAGTTCACCGACAACGGCAAAGCCGTGGTCAGTGATGCCCTTGGGGGGGTCTGGCAGTGGATGGTGGTGGTGCTGTTGTTGATCGCGCTATCCCTGGCCATCAGCCCGATCGGAACACTCCGGCTGGGTGGAGCGGACGCCAAGCCAAGTCTCAAATTCTTTGATTGGTGCGCGGTGCTGATCTGCACCCTGCTGGCGGGGGGTGGTGTGTTCTGGTCGGCAGCCGAACCGCTGTATCACTTCCAAACCCCATCACCGGTGTTTGCAGGGGTCGAAGGCAGCACACCGGCCGCAGTCGACCCAGCCCTGGCGGTGAGTTTTTTGCACTGGGGCTTTCTGGCCTGGGCCCTGGTGGCCACCACCACCACGATCACCTTTTCAATCCAGGAGCGACGCGGTGAACCCCTGCGTCCCCGCACGCTCCTGGTGAGCATCGTGCCGCGCAGCTGGGTGGATGGCCCGATCGGTGACCTGGCCGATGGCTTGTCGGTCGTGGCCGCGATCGCCGGCACGGTTGGCCCCCTGGGGTTCTTGTCCCTGCAACTCAGCAACGCCGCAGGTCGACTGCCCTGGCTCAGCGACAGTGCAGGACTGCAATCCCTGGTGGTGGTGCTGCTGACCGCCGTCTTCGCGGCCTCCACCGTTAGCGGCATTCAGAAGGGCATTAAGTGGCTCTCCGAGCTCAACGTGTGGCTCACCCTGGTCCTGGCGACGGGTCTGCTTCTCCTGGGCCCGGGCCTCTGGCTGATCCAACACTTCTTCAGCGGCTTCATCACCTACCTGATCCATCTGCCGCAGATGGCCCTAACCCCCAACACCGTGCCGCCGAACTGGGTGAACGACTGGACAGTGTTCTACTGGGGCTGGTTCCTCGGCTATGCGCCCTTGATGGGTCTGTTCACAGCAGGCGTCAGCCGCGGCCGCAGCATCCGTGAACTGGTGCTGGCGGTGGCCATCCTCTGCCCGATCGTGACCAACCTCTGGTTCACCCTGCTTGGCGGTACGGGGCTGTATCTGCAGTTGGCTGGAGGTGGCATCCGTGCAGCGCTGGATCAGAACGGCGCCGCAGCAGCACTGCTCACCATCCTCAGTCAGTTACCCCTGGCGAGCGTTCTGATCCCCATCGGCCTGGTGCTGGTGGTGCTGTTCATGTGCACCAGCGCCGACTCGATGAGTTACGCCGCGGCCATGGTGGTGAGCGGTCGCAAGCAGCCCCCTGCTCTGTTGCGCCTGTTCTGGGCCCTGATGATCGGCAGCCTCACCCTGGTGCTGCTGCGCATCGACTCGGGCCTGGGGGACAGCACCTCCATCGATGCCCTGCAGGCCTTCATCGTGATCACCGCGGTGCCGGTCACCCCCCTGGTGCTCTTCACACTCTGGACGGCTCCGCGCCTGGCCTGGAAGGAATGGCGCCATCACTAGCCCCAACAGCGCAAGAGCCCTGGTGTGGTCAGAACATCAGCTCAGGCAGTAATCCAGAGCCAAATTGATGCTTCCAATCGGCAATGGGGCTTCTTCAGGCCTGAAGCGAGAGGAGGCATCCGCAGCCATCGCCAGTGCGCGTACCGGCGGCCTGCTGCGCTGGTCAATTCGCAACAGCGACGTGCGGCGAAGCCCCAGCGCGGAGGCAGTGCGGTCGGCTTGGCGCTGACCACGCTCCAACGCACGCTTCAGCAAACGCTCTTCCAGTGCCTGCTGTCCGCTAGCGGAGGCCAGCGAGGTCATGCCCTGTAGCCGCACCCCTGGCAAGCGACCGGCCCGCTGAATCAAGGTGTCGTAGTCGCTACGGCGGACCTGGCCGCTGATTGTCGTCGCAGCACGCGTACGGCTGTCAGGAACGGCCGATCCGATCGGAAAGGTGCTGGGAGCCGAAACCACCAGGCTGTCTTGCACCAAGGGATTGAAAGCTTGGCGCAGGGCATCGAGTCGACTGTTGAGCTGATCCAGCGCAGCCGCAGCGCTGGCGGCCTCAGCTTCCAAGCGCAGGTTGAAGCGAAAGCGTTCGGAGCGGGCTTGACCTTGCTCCTGAACCAGCAGCTGCAGCAACGTGCCACGACACTGAGGCTCATGGCTCATCGCTCGCAAAGGAGAGGGAACAACGACGCCAGCCAGCAGTGGCGCTGCCAGGACCAGACAGGGAGCAGAGACAAGCCTGGAGCACATCAACAAAAGGGGAATTAGAGCAAGTCCCGATGTCTAGGTCCACTGGCGAGCCAAGAGGTAACTGACGCGTGACTGATCACCGCAAAGTGATCAACGGATCCATCTGGTCAGCCAGCGGCTACCCAGCTGCCATGCAAGCCATGGGGGATGGCCAACGGCAGCTCCAGCACAGCCAGTTCCCGCAGGTCAGACGCATCAAGGATCACGAGATCGGAGCCATCCCTGGCACCGTTCCACACCAGTTCCAGAATCCATCCGTCGTCTTCGCTGGACGCACCGGGCCTGGGAACCATCAGGGGCTCACTGACAAACCCATGCGGTGCTGCACTCCAGATCTGATGCTCACCCGTACTGAGGTTCAGCTTCTTGATCACCTGCAAGGGATCATTGCCCTGCTTGCGCGCCGCTGCGGCCATCCAGGCAAAGCGACAGGGCAGACCTTCCCGCTCAGGGTTCACCATGGCGAACTCGCAGCAGCGCTCGCTGAGGCGCGTGCTCTCCACCGCGCCGCGGTCGAGATGGATTCGGCACTGCTCCAGCAGACCTTCGGGGATCAGGTCGAAATCCACAGCCGCAAAGTCCACGTCCGGGCCAATCGAGGGGAAATCGCTGTAGTAGATGCTGTCCACCACCACATCACTTCCCTCTTCCCAGGCATTGAGGTGATGAAACACGAACCCATCAGGAGCATCGATAATGCGTGGCGCTTGCCCAGCAAATGCGCCGCTATCACGGGGAATCAACCAAAACTTGGCCTGACCGTTGGGATTCGAGCGGAGACATTGCGCGGCTCCTTTTTCTCCGAGCACAAACGGCAGGGGGTTGAAGTCGACCGCGTTCTGAAGGAACACCGCCCAGTTGGGCGTGATCGCAAAATCATGCAGAAAGGCAAAACCGCCGAAGGTATCGCGGCGGTCATTGAGCAGATCACCGGCCTTGATGCCGGCTGCAGCGTCATCCTCCGTGGCGAATTCCATCAGCCGGATGGTGCTGCGCGGCCCCGTATTCACACCAAAGGTGACCATGCGTGGACGGTCGTGATGACCTGGATCGAAGCGGGGATGGGCACTGAACGCCTCACCCTTTTTCAGCACGCCACCCAGCAGGCAAATGCCATGGGTATCCAGGCTGTGAGGGTCAAGCGCATGGGGTTCAGCCGCCTCCCAAAGAGCGAGCAGCTGATCACCGAGCCTGACCACGCCTGTGTTGGCGATGTTCTTCAGGCGCAGGTCAAAAGCATTGGCCAGACGACCACCCGGCTTCTGGCTGCCGAACACACCGCGATAAAGCACCTTGCCAGCCGCTTCTTCCGCCTGCCAGCCAGCAGTGCGCACAAAGCGGTTGGTGAGAGACAAACCACCTGCGTCGAACCGCAGGGCAGTGATCATGCCGTCCCCATCGAAGGGGTGATGCACGCGCTGGCCGGCACGCTCGAGGCGACCAGGTCCGTTGCGATACAGCGTGCCTAACAACTCCGCGGGAACTGTGCCCCGAACGGGCTTGACCGGTACCGCGCTGAGCTCCTGCTCCACATTGCGAAAGGAGCTGGCCCACTCCGCTCGTTTGAAGCGTTCAGCAGCAGGAGCAACAGTCACGGAGCAGTGGCAGCGACCACCATCCTCTCGTAACGGACTGTGAAGCGCGGACGCCGTTCAGTTGGCACCCGCCTGCTCCAACACCCCCTTGCTGCTGGGAACAGCACCGGCACGACGCGGATCCAGTTCTGTCGCCAGTCGCAAGGCCCGAGCGAAGGCCTTGAAACAGGCCTCCACGATGTGGTGCGAGTTGACACCATCCAGCTGACGGATGTGCAGCGTCAGGCCGCTGTTGTTGACCACAGCAACGAAGAACTCCTTCACCAGTTCGGTGTCGTAGGTGCCGATCTTCTGACCGGGAATGCTCAGGCTGTAACTGAGATGTGGACGACCAGAACAATCGAGCGCCACCTGAACCAGAGCCTCATCGAGGGGTGCCACGAAGTGACCGAAGCGATGAATACCGCGTCGGTCACCAAGGGCTTGCGCCAGGGCCTGTCCCACGGCGATCCCCACATCTTCATTGGTGTGGTGATCGTCGATGTGGGTGTCGCCTACCGCATTGATCTCCAGATCGATCAAACCATGACTGCTGATCTGATGCAGCATGTGATCCAGGAACGGCACACCAGTGCTGGCTTGGCATTGGCCGGTGCCATCCAGCCCTAGCCGCACCTTCACATCGGTTTCACCGGTCACTCGATGGATCTCACCTAGTCGCGTCATCCCATTGCTTCCAATGAGTTCATCGTGCCGCATTAGCAAGCATTCAGACACCACAGCGGTTGCATTCCCCGCCCTTGACACCGACCGGAAGGCGAGCAGGGCACAAGTCCAACAACAAGGTTCAGGTTCTGATCGTGGGTCTCGGCCCTGCAGGCACAGCCTGCGGAACGGAATCAGCGAAAAGTGGACTTGACGTGCTGGCGATTGACCGTGCCCACTTCCCAAGAGACAACATCTGCGGTGATGCCCTGACAGGCGATGCGCTTCGTTTCCTGAGAGAGAACAACCTCCCCTCCAAGATCATTCAGAGATCGGTCAGCGTGACCCGCAAACCCAGCTAAGCAGAGCTGACGCCCGCCCTCGCCGAAGCCAGTGGCTAATTTCTGCAGGGCACTGCCCAGCGGCAGAAGACAGCGTCCTTTCACAGCATTCGCCGCATCGACCTCGACAACTGGCTGGTTGAGTGCTGTTCGAGGGCTGGATTGCCAATCGAATTCGGTTGGCAGATGCAATCGCTCCACCGTCTCTCAGCCTCTGATCCCTGGTGTGTTGCAGGCACAATTCGCAGCCGCAAAGGGCAGGTGCAGGAACGATTCGAAGTCACTGACAAGGTGGTGGTTGGGTGTGACGGTGTGTCCTCAGTTGTGCAAAACCTGACGCGTGAACAACACGCTCCACGTCCGATTGCATTGGCGAGCCGCAGATATTCCAGGCGTGACGAAGTTGAAAATCCGGACGTTTCACTGATGGATTATCAGTGGCCTAGCAACCCCTCCTACGCCTGGCGTTTTTCAGTGACTGGCGGAACAAACGCTGGCATCTACTGGTCTCATCACCGCGACATTTCACCCCTCAGCGGTTGCGATCTCCTGGCGCTCACCCGTCAGCATGCTCCAAGAGGTGACGCCATCAGAACCTGGGGAATAGCGGTGTTGACAGACGATCCGCGGCTCCAATCCCCATCTGGGATTCTGCTCACGGGTGATGCAGCCTCAAGGGTGGATCCCATGATCGGGCATGGGATCGACCGCGCCATTCACAGCGGAGGGCTGGCCGGCCAGATCCTGAGCAAAGGATTTCAAATCGACTGCACTATTGACACATCACACGCACCTACGAGAACAACCTCGAATGTCGCTGCGTTGAATGGCGAAGAAGCTTCAAGACAATGGACAACATGATCGGAGGAATCGATCGCAGCGCCGAGCGGTTCGTCAGAAGTCTGCTCAGATCGGTGATGTTGCGTTGAACAACCCAGGCCTGAATGCGTCGGACCTAATCTCACAACACAACGAAATCACATGCCGTTGATGCAGTAGCCAGCGTCCACATAGATGGTCTGTCCGGAAATACCGCTTGAAAGATCGCTCAATAGGAAAGCGGCTGTGTTGCCCACTTCGGTCTGAGTGACGGTGCGGCGCAACGGTGCCTTCTCTTCCACGTTGTGGATCATGTCGAGGATGCCACCGATCGCCGAACTGGCCAGAGTGCGGATCGGACCGGCACTGATGGCATTCACCCGAACCTGCTTGTCGGGACCGAGCTCGGCGGAGAGATAGCGAACGGACGCTTCCAGAGCGGCCTTGGCCACACCCATCACGTTGTAGTTGGGAATCGCGCGTTCAGCGCCCAGGTAAGTGAGCGTGACCACCCCGGCTTTCTCACTGAACAAGGGCTTGGCATGACGACACAGGGGAGCCAGGGAATAGGCACTGATCTCAAGTGCCCGGGCAAACCCTTGAGCGGTGGTAGCGCTGTAATCCCCGATCAGCTCTTCCTTCCCCGCGAAAGCCAGGCAATGCACCAGGCCATCGAGAACCCCCCATTTCTCCTCAATTTCACTGAATACCGACTCCATCTGGGCCGCATCCTGAACATTCAGAGGCAGGAAGAGCGAAGGCTCGAGAGGTGCCGTGAGTTCACGCACCTTGGCCTCGAAGCGACCCTTGTCATCGGGGAGGTAGGTGATCCCAAGCTCAGCCCCCGCGGCCCTGAGCTGCTGAGCAATGCCCCAGGCAATGGATCGGTTGTTGGCGATACCGGTGACGAGAATCTTCTTGCCCGTGAGATCGAGAAGCATCGGACCGGAATCCACTGAAGTATCCAGGGATTCTCACCCATCCCGGCCCCTGCCTCGCCAGAGACAGTCGCGGTTGAACGATCGGATCGACAGGATGGCCGCACGATCTCGTCCAAACCGGTGACGCCGCAGCCTGCCCCAGCCCCATTGCCATGGCCGGATCGACCTGACGATCTGCCCAGGGCACTCCACGGCCGAACATCCCTCGACCAGCTGTTGGCCGAGCACTTCCCTGAAGCTGAAGGCTCACTCAGCCCCATGGAAGGAGGGCGCCGGGCCGCTGAAGAGCGTCTCAACAAGGTCGATCCGCGTCGCTACGCCAAGAGCCGCAACCATCTCAGGGGTGCGGTGACCGGCCTCTCCCCTTACATCCGCCACGGAGTGCTCACTCTCAGCGAAGTGCGAGACGCCGTGTTTCAGCGCATCCGCAACCGCGATGAAGGCACGAAACTGATCAATGAGCTGGGTTGGCGTGACTTCTGGCAGCGGATGTGGGCCGACCTTGGTGACGGCATTCATGACAGCCAGGAGGATCTCAAAACCGGACACGACCCGGCGTCCTACCAGCAGGAACTCCCAGAAGACATCCGCGATGGCCGCACCAACCTGGCCTGCATGGACGCTTTCCAGAACGAGCTGGTCAGCACAGGCTGGCTGCACAACCATGCCCGCATGTGGATGGCCGCTTACATGGTGCACTGGCGTCGAGTGCATTGGAAAGCCGGAGCGGACTGGTTTCTTCAGCATTTGATCGACGGCGATCCCGCCAGCAACCACCTCAGCTGGCAATGGGTGGCCAGCAGCTTTAGCCATAAGCCCTACTTCTTCAACAGGGGCAACCTTGAGCGTTTCAGTGACGGGCGCTTCTGCGAACGCTGCTCTAAGGCCAATCAGTGCCCCTTTGAGGGCAGCTACGACCAGCTGGAATCACAACTCTTCGCGGCACAGACCGCAATCCGTGATGTGCCCAACACCCGTCGCAGCAACAACCGCCGCAGCCCGCAGGGACGCGGCAACAGTGCCCGTGCCGCCATGGCCCGCCCCCAGCGATAACCCGTGATGACCTTTCAACAACCGATTCTCTGGGTGCATGAGGAAGCTCTGGGCCCCAGCAATCCCGCTCTGATGGCCCACCCGGTCGCTCCGGCGCTGTTCGTGTTCGACTCCCACTGGATCCGTACAGCCAGCATCAGTCGCAAGCGCCTTGGTTTTCTCTACGAGAGCGCCCTTGACCTTCCACTCACGTTGCGCAAAGGCGACGTCGCCGAAGAGGTGATCGCATTCGCCAAACGCCACAACGCCGACGGTGTGATCAGCAGCCTGCCGGTGGATCCGCGCCTGGAACGCATTGCCGCTGCGATTGATGGGCAGATCGACCTGGACCTCCTGGAACCAGAACCCTTCGTGCAACTTCCAAGGCCTCCGCGCCTCGGCAGGTTCAGTCGCTACTGGCGTGAAGCGGAGCCGGTGGTCTGGGAAGGGTTCTAACCCTCCCTCAGCAACGCCTCTTCACGTTGCTGTTCCTCGGCCGGATCGGTAAGCAAATCTTCGCCCTCGTAGGCCGGCAACAGCACCGGAATCACTTCGGAGGCCTGGGTCGGAGGATCAGTCCACTGCCAAAGGGCTTGCGGGGCCCGTTGCTCACAAAGCGCTTTTAATTCAGTCCGCAGCGCCGCGAGCACGTCCTCGCGGCGCACCACTGCGAAGAATTCGTCTCGAGGGGCCAAGCCAGCACTGAATGGAGCTGTGCCATTGCCGTTGAACAGCCGGGCGGCGTCTGGGAACCAGCGGGGTTCGCATCGCTCCGGATCGCTGGTATCTGTCTCCAGAAAAAGATGAAGTCCAAAGCCGTCGGGCTGACTGACCACTGCCAGGCCGTCATGGGGACTTCGTCTGGAGAGCGGGAACACCTTCCAACTGGGACCAGTCCTGGCTGAACAGCCCACCAGCACCAGAACCATGGTCAGGCCTGGGAGTCCCATCACCAGAGCACGCCTGCGCACGCGAACACTGACCCGCTGAGGCGGAGTCTGGCGGAGGATGACCACCAATGCAGCAATTCTCAGCTGGGTGTCATGGCTCTCACTCCCTCCACGATGCTTCCGCTTGGCACGGCTCTGCCGGCGTTCCAGTTGACCCGGGTGAGCGGCTGCCTTTCAGGTGGATCGTCGCCAGAAACATTGAGCCACGTGGCACTGCCATCAAGGCCCGTGCTGTTCATGCTCCTCTGCGCCCACTGCCCCTTTGTGAAGCACGTGGAACCAGAACTGAGCCGGCTCGAACGCGACTTCGGCAGCGCGGTGACACTGCTCGGCATCGCCAGCAACAGCATCAACACACACCCCCAGGACGGCCCTGAGGGTCTACGTCAGCAAGCCATGCGACACCATTGGACGTTCCCTTACCTACTGGATGAGCAGCAGACCCTGGCCAAGGAACTCCGGGGCGCTTGCACACCTGAGTTTTTTCTGTTCGCCCCCGACCTCAGCAACCGTCAGACCCTTCGCTATCGCGGCCAACTCGATGGCAGTCGTCCTGGCAACGAGGTTCCCCTGGATGGTCGCGATCTGCGAGCCGCCCTCGATGCCGTCCTGAAAGGAGAGGCCGTCAGTGAAGTTCAGCAGCCCTCCATCGGCTGCAACATCAAGTGGCATCCAGGACAGGAACCCCCGTGGTTCGGGACACCGGCTTAAGGTGCCCACATGCAGGTGCCTCCCTTCAGTCTCAGCCAGCAACTTGCCGATCTGGGACCGGAACTCGATGAAGCCGTGCTGCGGGTGCTGCACAGCGGCCAGTACATCGGTGGCCCCGACATCCAATCGTTTGAAACCGCTTTCGCCGCGGCTGTGGGCACGCCCCATGCCGTGGGCTGCAACAGCGGCACCGACGCGCTGATTCTGGCCCTCAGAGGTCTGGGTATTGGACCTGGCGATGAGGTGATTACCGCCTCCTTCAGCTTCTTTGCCACCGCCGAGGCGATCAGTGCGGTGGGGGCTACTCCGGTGTTTGTGGATGTAGACCCGAGTACCTATTTGATTGATCTGGAGCTGATTGAATCAGCCATCACATCAGCAACGAAAGTGCTGATCCCCGTGCATCTGTTCGGACGTCCGGTGGACATGACGCGTCTGACGGCCATTGCGCAGAAACACCATCTGAAAGTCGTGGAGGATTGCGCCCAGGCCACCGGTGCATCGTGGGATCAGCGCCCCGTCGGCAGCTGGGGAGATGTGGGTTGCTTCAGCTTCTTTCCCACCAAAAACCTCGGCGCTGCCGGTGATGGCGGCGCTGTGACCTGTCACGACGCTGCCATCGCCCAGAGCATGCGAGAGCTGGCGGTGCACGGCATGCCACGCCGCTATCTGCATACCGAGCTCGGCTACAACAGCCGCCTCGATGCGCTGCAGGCCGCCGTGCTGAACGTGAAGTTGCCGCGCTTGAATGCATGGGTCTCCAAACGCTCAGCCATCGCAGCGCGTTACCACGAAGCACTTGCTGATCTCGATGGACTGCAGCTGCCGGACCCAGCGGAAGGCTGCGGCCATGGCTGGAACCAATTCGTGGTGCGCGTGAGCCTTTGTCCGGACGGGCAAACCCTTTGCGCTGGTCAATGCAGCGACACACCCAGTGAGTTCGGTCTTCCCAGCAGCCGTTGCCGGGACTGGCTGAAACAGAGCCTCCAGGAGCAGGGGGTGAACACGATCATCTATTACCCGATTCCGATTCACCGGCAACCGGCTTATGCAGGTTTGAATCTCACGGCCGGAAGTTTCCCAGTGACCGAACAGCTCTGCAGTGAAGTGCTGAGCCTGCCAATCTTTCCCGAACTGTCTGAAGACCAGCAGAACCGCGTGATCTCCGTTCTGCGCAGCCTGCTGAAGCAGAGTCCCACCACCAGCAATCAGGCCTGCCGGATCGCTGCCTGAGCATCACGATCGGATCGTGGCGTAGAGGGCTTTAAAGCGGGCCTGCTGTTTCTTGTGATCGATCAGCGGTTCGGGGTAACCGCGACGTTCCAGAGCGCCGATGTCACCGCTGAGCAGATCCTTGGTGTTCACATGGCGAAGCTCCGGCAACCAACGCCGGATGTACTCACCATCCGCATCAAACTTCGATGACTGCGTCGCGGGGTTGAAAATGCGCAGAGGTTTGGGATCCATGCCGCTGCTGGCGCTCCACTGCCAGCCACCATTGTTCGCTGCCAGGTCACCATCCACCTCCAGTTCCATGAAGGCGCGCTCTCCCCAGCGCCAGTCGCAGATCAGGTCTTTGACCAGAAAGGAGGCCACGATCATGCGGCAGCGATTGTGCATCCAGCCGGTCTGGTTGAGCTGACGCATTGCCGCATCAATGATCGGCATGCCGGTCTGACCGTCCTTCCAGAAATCAAACCAGTCCTCGTTGTTGTCCCAGGGGAAGCGACGCCATTGCTCCCGATAGGGCCCATCCGCCAATTCGGGAAAGTGAAACAGCGCCTGCTGGTAGAACTCGCGCCAACCCAACTCTTGTTCCCACACCGTGATGGCCTGACGCTGCTCATCACTGCGCGCAACGCCCTTCATCTCCTGCGCAGCGCACCAAGCCTGACGAGGACTAACGGTGCCCACACTCAAGGCAGCACTCAGAAACGACGTGCCGGGCATCCCGGGGAAATTGCGATCCGGCTCGTAACCCAGGAGCGGACCAGCGACAAAAACAGCCAACTGCTCCGATGCTGCGGCTTCACCGGGACGGCAAGGGCAGAGATCTGCACCCTGGAAGCCATGGCAGGAGCGGAGCTGCTCCAGTTCTCGCTGCCCTTCAGCACAAAGGCGACCAAGCTCACCCTCAGGCGTCTGCAACGCGTCAAGACAGCCAGCATCTAAATCGATCAGCCCCGTCGGAGCATCGACGGTGCAGGGATTGCTGCGCTCCACCTGTCCCCGCCAGTTGCGCAAGAAGGGGCCATACACGCGGTAGGGATCACCGCCTCCGGTCTTGAGCAGCTCCGGAGCCACCAGCAGCTGATCCCAATCGACCAGCACCTTGTGGCCGGAGGCCTGCAGGGCCCGCGCCACCTGACGGTCGCGCTCACGCGCATAGGGCTCCACATCTCGGCTCCAAACCACCGCCGCGGCCTCCAGAAGCGATGCCAGCTGCGGCAAGCGCTGTACCGGATCCCCAGCCACCACCAGCAGACGACTGCCAGCCTCCTGCCAACGTTGCTGCAGTTCCATCAAGCTCTCCACCAGAAACCACAGACGCGCCGGTGCCATCGGCGGCAGCTGAGGGGGAGGACTGAGGATGGCGGGGTCCAGCACATACACCCCGGTGACCGCAGGCCCAAGGGCTGCAGCTGCTTGAAGTCCTGTGTTGTCCGCCAGGCGAAGATCGCGGCGGTGCCAGAAGAGCGTGCGAGAAGCGGTCATCGACGTGGTCTTGATCAGAGATTGAGCAGTTGTTTGGCGCGATACCAGGCGGTGACGCTCTTGCCATCCAGCCACTCTTCTCCGGAGGCCAGTCGGGCATCCAGCTCCGCTGGATGCATAAGCACGACCTCCAGGTCTTCATCGTCATCGCCTGCAGGAGGGTTCTCTAAGGCCGTGAGATCCCTGGCGAGGAAGCAATGGATCACCTCATCGGAATACCCAGGACAGGGAAGCATCGGTCCGAGGGCATCCCAACGGGCCGCGCTGTAGCCGGCCTCTTCCCCGAGTTCCCGCTGCATGGACTCCAGCGGGTCTTCCCCCTCCTCCAGGGTGCCTGCTGGGAATTCCAGCAAACGCGCCTGAACGGCGAAGCGATACTGACGCAGCACCACCACCTGTCCGTCATTGGTGATCGGCACAGCGAGTGATGCACCGGGATGGCGGATGATCCCGAAGATGCCCTCTACGCCCATCGGCAACTTGATGCGATTGCGCTCAAAGCGCACCTTGCGGGCATCCAGAGCTTCGATGGTCTCCAGAAGCTCATAGGGCTCCGGGGCCGGCAGTGGTGCCATGAGAGAGAGCAAAGCGGGCACCAGCATGGCGGTTGCGCGGCAGGATCGTCAGCACATCACCGGCCGGGCTGTCTGTCCTTGCACGATCACGCGCGAACCACCGCTACCCCAACAGCTGCCCCCACCGTGCTGCCCCGGCGGCGACAGCTTCAGCTGCTTAAGGCGCTGGCCCAAGAAGCCGGATGGGGGCATCTGAGCCGCCTGGCCGGATTGAGTGCGGTCAGCAGTGTGCTGGACATCGCAGGGCTGGGTCTGGCCATCACGTTGCTGCTTGGCAATGGATCCAACGCCAACGCGATCCGGGAGCTGAACGTCAGCTTGCCGCTGACCGCAAGCCTTGCCCTGCTGGTGGCTTTGATCCTCCTGCGTGGACTGATCCAGGGACGCGTGGCTGTGAGCCGGGAACGCCTGCGCTCCGGTTTCACGGATCGCCTGCGTCAGCAACTGCTGCAACAGGTGTTCTCAGCATCGTCGAACCAGCTGGATCAACTCGGCCGCGGTGATTTGCTGGCGTTGCTCATGGCCGACATCAACCGCACCGCGCTCGGGATGGACCAGGCGGTGCGCATGCTTCAGGCTCTACTGGCGATGGTGATCTATCTGGCCAGCGTGCTGCTGGTGGGACGAACCGCCGCCTGGCCGCTGCTGCTGGCCCTGATGGCCACCGCCATTGCCGCACTCTTGCAGCGGTCCGGAAGCTGGAGTCTGGGTCGCATCCAGAGCCGCCTGAATGCGGCACTGCAGCGCACCGTGGGCGATGGCCTGCATGGTCTCAAGGCTGTTCGAGCAGCGGCAGCCGAACACTGGCTCCTGGATCGGTTTGCCCAGGAAACATCCAAAGGGCGCTGGCTGCTGCGCGAACGGGTGCGCCGCCGCGCGGGCTACAACGCCTGGCGCGACACGCTCGTAGTGGCGATCGCCAGCCTCTGGCTGCTCCTGCAAGGTGACGCCCTGACCCCTGAGGTACTCACCACCACCCTGGTGCTCGCATACCGAGCCGGATCCTCACTCAGTGGTGTTGTCCAGGCCCGGCGCCTGTGCCTGGGCAACCTCCCCGGCTATGAAGCCCTCTGCTTGCGCCGAGAGCAACTGCGCCCAGGCCCTGAGCAGAGCAAAGGCATGATTTTGGACGGTCCTGCACTGACAACACTGGACCGCAACCGTTGGACGCAGCTGGACTGGTGCAGCACATCAACGTGCGGCAGCCGAACCCTCAGCCTGCGCCTGCTCCCCAACCAGCTGGTCGCAGTAACAGGGCCCTCAGGTTGCGGCAAGACCACCCTTCTGGATCAGATCAGCGGGTTGCAGGAGGAAGAACACAGTGCCTGGACAATCACCTGCAGCGGCGAGCGCTGGCAGCTCTCAGGATCAGCGGGCGCCAGGCAACTGCATGCATTGATGGCCTGCGCGCCCCAGCATGCAGCGTTGTTTGAAGCCAGCTTGCGCGACAACCTTCTCCTGGGCCACGACCTGCCGGACGCCACGATCGCAAGCTGGCTGCACCGCCTGGGATTGCAGCACTTACTGGATCGTCCGGACGGCCTGGATGCCCCCATGGCTTTGGCCCAGAGCCCCTTTTCTGGGGGCGAGATTCACCGACTCGGACTGTTGCGCGCCTGGCTACGGGACCGGCCGGTGGACGTGCTGGATGAACCGACAGCGTTTCTAGATGCCCTCGCCGCAGTCCAGGTGCGCGAGGTGATTCAGGAACGGTCCAGGCAGCGGCTGGTGCTGCTGAGCAGCCACGACCCTGAGTTGTTGCGCCTGGCCGATGTCGTGATCGACCTCGGAACCGTTGCATCTGAGAGCTGATTCAGGAGCGCCAGGGCGTGGATCGCTGCATGGCCGCGAGCAGGGGTTCCATCACAAACGAGCGGAGATGCAGGCGTGGATGCGGCAACACCAGTCGAGGATGCTCCAACCGCCAATCGCCCCAGAAGAGCAGATCCAGATCAAGCGACCGGGGCCCCCAACGCTCTTCCCGGTCGCGATCACGGCCGTACTTCGCCTCCAACACTTGGAGACGATCCAGCAACGCCAGTGCCGCCTCCAAACCTGGAGTGCCTGGCACACCGCGGATCAAGAGCACAGCGTTGCAAAACATCGGCTGACCAGGCGGCCCTCCTTCCGGAAGTGTTTCCAGCAGGGGCGACCAGGAGCAGCTGAGGCGAATCGGGCTGGTCTGAGTCCAGTCGCACATCAACGCTTCGAGCTCCGGACGCACGTGGATCAGCGTCTGTCGAGGGCTACCCGCAACACTCGGACGATTGGCCCCCAACGCCACTGCCAAAGAACAAGCTTGATCAGCGAGACTGGCGCTCACGCGATGGGCCGGCAAACGTTCATGGTTTCAGGTGGAGGGGTCGCCAGCGGCGTGGCAAGCACAGCAGCGATGGATCAAGCCAACCGCGCCTTTCCGTTGGCGGCGATCACCGGCCATGGAACGCTGAAGCTCGCCCTGATGCTGGCTGCTGTGGATCCAGGGCTTGGAGGAGTGATCATCGCCGGAGGCCGAGGCACCGGCAAATCGGTGCTCGCAAGGGGGCTGCATGCCTTACTCCCACCCATTGAAATTCTTGACCCAGCCCATGCCCCGGTGCCAATTGGACCGGGACGCAATTTGGATCCGAAACGGCCGGAAGAATGGGGAAGCGGCCTCAGGGACAAGCTCAGTGCTGAACCACCATCCGCGGTGATTCCCGCTCCTTTTGTCCAGGTCCCCCTTGGCATCACGGAAGATCGTCTCGTCGGAGCCGTCGATGTGACGGCATCGTTGGCGAGCGGCAGCCCCGTGTTCCAGCCAGGCCTACTGGCGGAAGCTCACCGAGGGGTGCTCTACGTCGACGAGCTGAACTTGCTGGACGACGGAATCGTGAACCTGCTGCTCGCAGCCGTTGGAGCAGGCGAGAACCAGGTGGAACGGGAAGGTTTGAGCCTCAGCCATCCCTGCAGACCACTGCTGATCGCGACCTACAACCCCGAGGAAGGCAACGTCCGCGATCACCTGCTGGACCGCTTTGCCATCGCCCTGTCGGCCGATCAGCTGGTGAGCACCGAACAGCGTGTGGAGATCACCAACGCTGTACTGAGTCATGGCCAGTGCAGCCGCAGTTTTGCGGAACGCTGGAAGGAGGACACCGACGCACTCGCCACCCAGCTGCTGCTGGCCCGCCAATGGCTGCCGGATGTCTCGATCAGCCGTGAGCAAATTGAATATCTGGTCACCGAAGCGATCCGCGGCGGTGTTGAAGGGCATCGCTCCGAGCTCTACGCCGTGCGCGTGGCCAAGGCCCACGCCGCGCTAAGCGGTCGGGATCAAGTTGACGCCGAGGATCTGCAGGTGGCGGTGGCCCTGGTGATCGCACCAAGGGCGTCACAGCTGCCGCCCCCGGATCAGCAGATGGAGCCGCCGCCGCCGCCGGAGCCGCCCCAAGACGAGACGCCACCACCGCCACCGGACGCCGGCGAACAGAACACGGAGGACCAGCCACCCCCGCCGGAAGGGTCTGACCAGGACCAGGACGATCAACCTGAAGACAACAGCGACGACAACCCTGACGACGACGACAACGACGACGACTCGGATGAAGACCAGGCACCACCGGCAGTGCCTGAGGAATTCATGCTCGATCCCGAAGCCGTTGCTATCGACTCCGACCTGCTGCTGTTCAACGCCGCCAAGAGCAAAAGCGGCAACAGCGGCAGCCGTTCCGTTGTGCTCAGCGACAGCCGCGGCCGCTATGTGAAGCCGATGCTGCCCCGCGGCCCGGTGCGTCGGATCGCTGTCGACGCCACCCTTCGTGCTGCAGCGCCTTATCAGAAGGCGAGACGCGAACGGCAACCGGACCGCACCGTGATTGTCGAGGAAGCCGATCTGCGGGCCAAGCTTCTGCAGCGTCAGGCTGGAGCGCTGGTGATCTTTCTGGTAGATGCCAGTGGCTCGATGGCACTGAACCGAATGCAAAGCGCCAAGGGGGCGGTCATCCGTCTGTTAACGGAGGCCTACGAAAATCGCGATGAAGTGGCTCTGATCCCCTTCCGCGGCGATCAGGCTGAGGTGCTGCTGCCGCCAACACGCTCAATCACCGCAGCCCGCCGACGGCTGGAGTCGATGCCCTGTGGGGGCGGTTCACCGCTGGCCCACGGTCTCACCCAGGCGGCCCGGGTCGGCGCCAATGCGCTCGCCACCGGTGATCTGGGTCAGGTGGTTGTGGTCGCCATCACCGACGGACGCGGCAATGTGCCCCTCAGCACCTCCTTAGGACAACCCGAACTGGAGGGCGAGGACAAGCCCGACCTCAAGCAGGAGGTGCTGGATGTCGCCAGCCGCTACCGCATGCTCGGAATCAAGCTGCTGGTGATCGACACCGAGCGCAAATTCATTGGCAGTGGTATGGGCAAAGACCTTGCCGAAGCAGCGGGCGGCAAATACGTGCAGCTGCCGAAGGCGAGCGATCAGGCCATTGCCGCGGTGGCCATGGATGCCATCAACTCTGTGACGTGAGAGGCGAGGGCTAATTCGCTGGTCCGGTCTTCGCGGGATAGACCTCCTCAAAGAAGGCCCCCAAACCAATCATCACGTTGCGCAGACCCGTCATGAAGCGCTGATCGTCGGTGAGTTGCTCGATGTCACCGCTGACGGAATCCAGCCGAGCGGTGAGATCACGGGCATTGGTCACCGTTTGCTTGAGGTCGCCGACGGTCTGAGGATTGTTGAACGCTTCAGCCAGCGCGTTGATATTGGCAGCGGCGGCGGCAGCCTCAGCCGTAGCGCGGTTGAGATTGTCAACCGTGGGTTGGGCCCGAGCCAATTCTTCGCGCAGCTCCTGTACCAGCGCATCAACATTCCCAGCCGCCTCATCGGCGGTGTTCAAGAACGTGGAGGCATCTTGGCTGGTAATGCCGAACTGCTTGGTGGATTCCACCAACGCAGGAATCAGGTTGGCGTTTTGCGCCTCACTCAACAGCTGTTCCAGGGTGGCGGTGATCGTGGCGAGACTCGCAGCGGATTCACCGCGAATGGTCGCTCCATCGCAGAGGATTTCACTGCCCTTGCAACGACGTGACTTCGGCCCTGGTGCCCCTTTGGGTAAAGGGACACCCGTCGTCACGAGTTCCACCTGAGAGTCGCCGCCCAGCAAGGAAGCGGACGACACCGCAGCCTTGACGGGAAGGGGAAGCTGCAGGGATTCATCATTGATTTCCAAAATGGCGCGCACCGCCATTGGCGTGACCTGAATCGAGCGCACTGTTCCCACCATGATTCCCCGGAACGTCACTGGAGATCGTGCCGCTAACCCGCCGGCGTTCTGAAAGTCAGCCGTCACAGTCCAGGTTTCAGAGCCGAGCCGAACGCCTCTTAACCACAGCATCGTGCCGGCAAACCCAGCGATCGCTCCAACGATCGAGAACCCAACGATGGCTTCGCGGACACTACGGCGCATGGCTCAGTGGTCGGAGGGTTGCATCGGTCCGCGCAGGTTACCCGTCCTGAACTGAACGACATAGGGGTTATCGGTGACGCGGTATTCCTCAACCGTTCCGTCCCACTGGAAACGGCCGCCGTACAGCATCACAATCCGCTCCGCTGAACGCTCGATGGTGCTTCGCACATGACTCACCACCACAGAGCAGCCCCGCGCCACCGTGGTGGTCTTCACGATCAGATCTTCAATCCTGGTGGATGCCACGGGATCAAGGCCAGCGGTGGGCTCGTCATAGAGCAGCAATGGCATCGCCCCTTCCTCCCGGTCGGGGTCATCAATCAAAGCTCTTGCAAAACTGACGCGCTTTTGCATGCCGCCGCTGAGCTGACCGGGGTACTTATCCGCCACATCGTTCAAACCAACAGCTTCCAGACATTGCAGAACACGCTCGCGGATCTGCTGCGGCTTGAACCTGCCCAAGCGCATCAGCAAGAAGCCAACGTTCTCCTCCACCGTGAGTGAGGCGAGTAGGGCGGGGTTCTGAAACACGAGGCGCACATCCGGCGGGCGACGCTGGTCCAGGCGCAGATAAGTCTGCGGCTCCCCAAACAACCGCAGTTCCCCCGCATTGGGGAGCTGCAACCCCGCCAGCAGGCGCAAAACCGTGGACTTGCCGGCACCGGAGGGCCCAACAACCGCGATGCGCTCTCCCGGTTGCATCGTCAGGGACACTTTGTCGAGTACAGGCTTCGGACCCCACTGCATGGTGAGGTTTCGCATCTCTACGACAGGAGACGCGGAGGATGTTGGTGTGAAGTCCGGCCGGGTCTGCACAGGGCCGCAATGCATGTTGCGTCCATCCTGCCGTGTCTGAAACGATGGGATGGCCTTTAAGGACAACTTCCGTACAGTTCGCTCATCGCAAGCGAACTGACGCCCTCAGCCTGGATCGCACTTGACCACCCCCATCCGCCGCGGACAACGTCAACGCATCCGAGCCATGCAGGCACAGCGGCAGCGCGATCTGATGATGCGCTCGCGGCGAGCCATGCGTTGGCTGCAGCCCGGTCTGGTGGTGAAACGCTGGCTGCTCACATCCGGCATCGGCCTTGTGCTCGCCCTTCTCGGCGCAGCCGTTTGGGCCGACCTGCAGCCGATCTACTGGACTTTGTGGGCGATCCAAGAAGCCTTGAGCTGGATCACCCGGGTGCTGCCGCGTGGGATCACCGGCCCTCTGGTGCTGGTGATCGGCATCGGGCTCTTGCTATGGGGCCAGGGCCGGAGCTTTGGCTCGATCCAGCAGGCCCTGGCTCCGGAGAAAGACACCGTTCTGGTGGATGCCCTGCGAGCCAAAAGCCGTCTGAACCGAGGGCCGAACATCGTTGCCATCGGCGGCGGCACCGGACTCTCGACCCTGCTGAGCGGCCTGAAGCGTTACAGCAGCCACATCACAGCCATCGTCACGGTGGCGGATGACGGCGGCAGCAGTGGCGTGCTGCGGCGGGAACTGGGCGTGCAGCCACCGGGCGACATCCGCAATTGCATTGCTGCACTGTCAACCGAAGAACCGCTGCTCACCCGCCTGTTTCAGTACCGCTTTTCATCAGGCGGAGGCCTAGAGGGACACAGTTTCGGCAATCTGTTTCTCTCGGCGCTCACGGCCATTACGGGGAGCATGGAAACGGCAATCACGGCCTCCAGCCGAGTGCTTGCCGTTCAGGGACAGGTGGTGCCAGCCACCAATGTGGACGTGAAGCTCTGGGCGGAGCTGGAGGACGGCCGTCGCATTGAAGGGGAATCCTCCATCGGCAAGGCGCCGAGCCCGATCGTGCGCCTGGGCTGCATTCCAGAACGCCCGCCGGCACTGCCAAGAGCACTGGAAGCGATTGCCAATGCTGATTTGATTCTCCTCGGCCCGGGCAGTCTTTACACCTCGCTGCTGCCCAACCTTCTCGTGCCTGAACTGGTGACGGCCATTCAACGCAGCCGCGCACCACGCCTTTACATCTGCAACCTGATGACCCAGCCCGGTGAAACCGATGGGCTCGATGTGAGCGGGCATCTGCGAGCGATCGAAGCCCAGCTCGCATCGCTTGGCATCAGCCAGCGCCTGTTTGATTCCGTGCTGGCCCAGGAACCGATCGGCGACTCTCCATTGATCAGCCACTACCGCTCCCGTGGGGCTGAACCAGTCCGTTGTGACCGACGTTCACTGCAAGGCGAGGGATACGACGTGATGGAAGCCCCCTTGCAGGGCAGCAGGCCCACAGCCACATTGCGACACGATCCTCGCAGCCTGGCCCTGGCCGTCATGCGCTTCTATCGCAGACACAAAAAAGAGCCGGCTTCATCAGTCGGCTCACATGTGATGCACTAGACACAGATCACTCAGATCAAGATCTGACCCATGACCAGGATGCATCAATAGGCGTCTTGCATTTCGTAGAAATCAGGCTGCACATAATCCTTGCGAAGCGGCCAGCCGGTCCAATCCTCAGGCATGAGCAGACGCTTGGGGTGGGGGTGACCCTCAAAATTGACCCCGTACATGTCGAAGGTTTCACGCTCCTGCCAGTCCGCACCACGGAACAACCCATACAGCGTTGGCACGCTGGGCTGGCCTTCACGGGAAAGAAACACTTTCAAGCGAACTTCGCGAACGGCATCGGAATGACCGTCGGCCACTTCAGCCATGGCGACCAAATGATAAAAGCTGACGAGACGTGCACCTGGCCCTTCGTCGTAGCCCCCTTGACACTGCAAATAATCAAAGCCGTGACTCTTTAGCGCGGCCGCAATCACAGGCAAGAAAAGGGATTCAACGCCGATCTGCTCGATGTTGAGATGATCAGGCTCGAGCACCTCATGCTCGAAGCCCTGCTGGGTCAACCACTGACTCACGGGACCAGGTTGAGGGGCCGTGACAACAGGTGAGTCAGCTTTTGACGGCTTATCGGGAGTGGCACTCATGACGGGTCAGGGGTGGTGACAGCTTCGGCGGTTTCGAGCGCAGGCATGGGCAGACCCGCTCCAGGTTTCAGAGCAGCGATCTGCGTTTCAGCATTGAGGTAAGCACCAGTGACAATCGGCTCGACTGCCGTCATCGCATGCTCGACAGTGCAATAACGATGGGTCTGGAGGAGCTGACGACGATCTGCAACGGATTCATTGCCAACCTTCTTGCGCAGCTTGATCACAGCATCAAAGATGGCTTCCGGGCGTGGAGGACACCCGGGAAGGTAGAGGTCTACAGGGATCAATTTGTCTACCCCCCGAACAGCGGTGGTTGAATCCGCGCTGAACATGCCGCCGGTGATGGTGCAAGCGCCCATGGCAATCACATATTTTGGAGCAGGCATCTGCTCGTAAAGGCGCACCAGCGCTGGGGCCATTTTCATTGTCACCGTGCCGGCCACGATGAGCAGGTCTGCCTGACGCGGCGAGCTTCGAGGAACCAGGCCGAAACGGTCGAAATCGAAACGGGAGCCGATCAGAGCAGCAAACTCGATGAAGCAGCACGCCGTTCCATACAGCAGAGGCCAAAGACTGCTCAGCCTGGCCCAGTTGTGCAAGTCGTCAAGACTGGTGAGAATCACATTCTCACTAAGGTCCTGCGTGACGGTGGGGGCGCCTTCTGCAGCGCCAGCAACTGGTCCACAACTGGCTTCGCGCAGATCGCGCAACGCCTGAATGGAAGGGGAATCACCTGCCATGTCGGAACGGTCAATGGATGAGGTCATGAATCAGCTCCACTCCAGCGCGCCCTTGCGCCAGGCATAGGCCAAGGCGACAACAAGGATGGTGATGAACACCAGTGCCTCGATGAAGGCCAACAACCCGAGACGGTGAAACGCCACTGCCCAGGGATAGAGAAAGACGGTCTCCACATCGAAGATGACGAAGACCAGAGCAAACATGTAATAGCGAATATTGAATTGAATCCAGGCGCCACCAATTGGTTCCATCCCGGATTCGTATGTGAGCTCCCTCTCTCCGAGTTGGCTGCTGGGCGACAGCAGCTTGTTCGTGACCAATGCCAGCACCGGCACGGCTCCAGCAATCAGCAAAAAGCCGAGGAAAGCGTCATACCCCGGTAGCACAAACATCTGGGCCGATCCGATTTGCGGGCAGTCTGGCATTTGCAGCCACGGGCTGACGTTTGCCATGGCAGCGTCGATAGAGTGACCTCCCCTGCCCAATTGTGGTGAGCGAAGAGATACAAGCCTCTCAGGACACAGCAATTGAAGAATCGACTGCGAAGGGCCAAGCTCTCGAAGGCAGCCACAACGACAGCGCAGTGGCAAGCGAGTCGGCTGAGGACATTGCCGTCGATACCAGCTCATCCGAGGGGGAAGCAGTCACCGAGGATGTCCCGGACGAGGCGAGCGACCCGCGGACCCACCGATTTGAGTGCCGGAGCTGCGGCTATGTGTATGACCCCGAGGAGGGGGTAAAAAAACAGAACATCCCTGTCGGCACGGCCTTCGAGGATCTGGACACGATCACCTTCCGATGCCCTGTGTGCCGCAGCAAGGTGGGCGCCTTCCGGGACATTGGCCCCCGCTCTAAGGCGAGCGGCTTCGAAGAGAATCTCAATTTCGGATTGGGCGTGAACCGTTTAACGCCGGGGCAGAAGAATGTGTTGATCTTCGGGAGCCTTGCCCTGGGCTTCGCCTTCTTTCTCTCCCTTTACTCCCTGCGCTAAGCACGGACACTGGCCCCACGCCTGCCATCCCCCATCCCGGAATGAAATCCCTTTTCAAAACTCTTGCTCAATTGGTCTTGGTGGCCTTCATCGGCTTCGGCTTGAGCGGCTGCGTCACGACGCGCGTCCCGACGGCCACCACCAGCCCGTGGCAAGTGGTGGACCTGAACACCGAGGCCAATCCCCTGGATGTGGCCTTTACTGACGCCAACCACGGCTTCCTGGTCGGCAGCAACCGTTTGATTCTGGAAACCAACGATGGCGGCGCCAACTGGAGTGAGCGCAGCCTCGATCTGCCTGATGAGGAGAACTTCCGCCTGATCAGCATTGCGTTCGACGGTGACGATGGCTGGATTGCCGGCCAACCGGGACTGCTGATGCACACCACCGACGGTGGACAGAACTGGACCCGCTTGTTCCTGGACACGAAGCTGCCCGGGGAGCCTTATCTGATCACCGCCCTCGGCCCCAACAGCGCCGAGCTCGCCACCAACGTGGGCGCCGTTTATCGCACCAGCGACGGAGGCGGCAGCTGGGACGCCGAGGTGAGTGATGCGGCAGGGGCCGTGCGCGACCTGCGTCGCAGCGCTGATGGCTCCTACGTGAGTGTGAGCAGCCTTGGCAACTTTTACGCCACCTGGGACAAAGGTCAGGACGTGTGGCAGGTGCACCAACGGGTCAGCAGCCAACGGCTGCAGAGCATTGGCTATCAACCGGATGGACGCCTCTGGATGGTGGCCCGCGGTGCACAGATCCGCCTGAACGACAACGCCAGCGACAACGAAAGCTGGAGCAAGCCAATCATCCCGATCACCAATGGTTACGGCTACCTCGACATGGCCTGGTCAGACGATGGCGTCATCTGGGCCGGCGGCGGCAATGGAACCCTGCTCGTCAGCCGCGATGGCGGTGACAGCTGGGAACGCGACCCCGAAAGCGCTCAAGCCCCGACCAATTTCACCCGCTTTGTCTTCGACGACAGCGCCAACCAACGCCACGCCTTTCTACTGGGCGAACGCGGCCTGATGTTGCGCTGGTCTGCCATCAGCTGAGGCCAATCAAGCCCCCGGCAAACAACGCTCTGTAACCAAGACCGGGGGGCTGGCGCAGTGGTCGAAGCCCTACCCCTAGGATCACCGAGCTGATACACCCGAAGCCATGGCTGCCGGCTCCACCGGGGAACGCCCGTTTTTCGAGATCATCACCAGCATTCGCTATTGGGTGATCCACGCCATCACACTTCCCTCCATCTTCTTGGCCGGGTTCCTGTTTGTGTCGACGGGCCTTGCCTACGACGCATTTGGAACTCCTCGTCCTGACGCTTACTTCCAGGCCAGCGAAAGCAAAGCGCCTGTCGTCAGCCAGCGCTACGAAGGCAAGTCCGACCTTGACCTGCGCCTGAAATAACTCGATCCATGACACAGTCTCCCGCCACGTCCACGCCGCGCAACTACCCGATCTTCACGGTGCGTTGGCTTGCAGTTCACACCCTGGGGGTTCCCACGGTGTTCTTCCTTGGCGCCCTGGCCGCCATGCAGTTCATCCGCCGCTGATCACCCCACCGAACACCATGGAGCGCAACAAAAACCCCAATACCCTGCCCGTTGAACTCAACAGAACCAGTCTCTATTTGGGTCTGCTGTTCGTATTCGTGACCGGCATTTTGTTCTCCAGCTACTTCTTCAACTGAGGACTTAAATCATGAGTGGTAAGAAATCAGGTCTTCCTGACGGTCGCATCCCCGATCGTCTTCCCGATGGTCGACCGGCCGTTGCCTGGCGTTCCCGCTGGACCGAGGGAACTCTGCCTCTATGGCTGGTGGCTACAGCCGGTGGAATGGCAGTGATCTTTGTGGTGGGCCTGTTCTTCTACGGCTCTTACACCGGTGTGGGTTCCGCCTAAAACAAGGTCTTCTTCATCAGCATCCGCCAAGAAAACCGGCCTTGGGTCGGTTTTTTAATGCCTGGGGTTAAGACGGATCGAGCCAAAAGGAACGCAACAAGCCAATCCCTTCAGACCGCGTAGAACTCGCGGTACCAATGGGCGAAACGATCCACTCCGGTTTCAATCGGGGTTCTGGGCCTAAATCCGACCCAATCCTCCAATGCCTGGGTGTCCGCAGCCGTCGCCACCACATCGCCGGGTTGCATGGGCTGAAAATCCTTCACTGCATCGCGTCCCAGCGCTTGTTCCATCACCTCAATGAAGCGCAGCAACTCTGTGGGCTGACTGTTGCCGATGTTGAACACCCTGTGGGACGCCTCCGCCGTTGCAGGATCGGGGGCCAGAGGATCGAACGCTGGATTAGCCGTTGCTGGCTTGTCGCAACAGCGCAGCACCCCTTCGACGATGTCATCGATATAGGTGAAATCACGCTGCATCTTTCCGTGGTTAAACACCTTGATGGGTTCACCGGCCAGGATCGCTTTGGCAAACAGCATGGGAGCCATATCCGGACGTCCCCAGGGGCCATACACCGTGAAGAAACGAAGACCGGTCGCCGGCAATCCATAGAGATGGCTGTAGGTGTGGGCCATCAGCTCATTGGCCTTCTTGCTGGCGGCATACAAGCTCACCGGATGATTCACCGGCTGTCGCTCATGAAAGGGGAGATTCCGATTGCCCCCGTAGACCGAACTGCTTGAGGCGTACACCAGATTCTCCACGCCGTGGTGGCGACAGCCCTCGAGAATGTGGCCGAAGCCAACAAGGTTGCTCTGGATGTAGGCAGACGGATTCTCGAGGGAGTAGCGAACCCCGGCCTGAGCGGCCAGATTCACCACCACCCGGGGCTGCTCTTCAGCGAACAGAGCCATCAGTGCCGGACCATCCTCCAACGCCAATGGGTCGAAACGCCAGGCGCCAGGAGAAGCCGCCGCTTCCACTCGGGCCAGCCGGGCTCGCTTGAGCGCAGGGTCGTAATAGGTGTTGAGGTTGTCGATCCCCACAACACGCTCCCCGCGTTCAAGCAGACGTAACGCCAGAGCAGCACCGATAAAACCGGCGGCTCCTGTGATCAAAACGGGGCGGGTTATAGAGGTGCGATCAGCACTCATGGCTGGCCTTCACCCACGCGCCAGAGCTGCAACCCAGCCGCCAGCACGTCAGCGGGCTTCACCACCGAACGGGCATCAAACACCCAGGCGGGCTGACGCATCAGAGGCGCCAACTGACACCAGTCGAGATCTCGATACTGCTGCCATTCAGTGAGGATCAGCACCGCGTCAGCACCACTCACTGCCGCAGCGATCTCGTCACTAGGCCACCAGGTACCTTCTCCACTCAGAGCTGCTCGCGTGGGACCGGATTCAGCATCGGGAGCGGAACTAGCCGGAAGCTTGAGATCACGGGCGATCTGCTCGGAATCCACCTTCGGATCATGGATTGCTAGCTGTGCCCCTTCCTCGAGAAGATCCTGGGCAATCCGGATGGCCGGGGCTTCGCGCGTGTCGTTGGTGTCGGCCTTGAAGGCGAAACCGAGAATCGCCAATCGCTTGCCGGTCACCGTTCCGAACAGCTTCTGCACCACCGTGCGCGCAATGCGGTGCTGCTGCCAAGTGTTGACCGTCACCACCGATTCCCAGTAGTCGGCCACATCTGGCAAACCGAAATGTCGGCAGAGATAAACCAGATTGAGGATGTCTTTCTGGAAGCAGCTGCCGCCAAAGCCAGGGCCAGCCTGCAGAAATTTGGGGCCGATGCGGCTGTCGGTGCCAATCGCTTTGGCCACCTCGCGCACGTCGGCACCGGTGGCCTCACAGAGGGCCCCCACACTGTTGATCGAGCTGATTCGTTGCGCCAGGAAGGCATTGGCCGTGAGCTTGGAAAGCTCACTGCTCCAGAGATTGGTGCGCAGGATGCGCTCCTGGGGCACCCATTGCCCATACACCGAAGCCAGTGCATCGATGGCGTCGGGGTGCTCACCCCCGATCAACACACGATCCGGTGATTCGAGATCAGGAATCGCGGTGCCTTCCGCGAGGAATTCGGGGTTGGAAAGGACCGCAAAACTGCGCTGAGCGCCGCTAGTGGACTGTTCTGCGGCAGACAGGATCGCTTTGACCGCCTCGGCCGTACGCACCGGCAGGGTGCTCTTTTCCACCACAATGGTGTGACCAGTGGCCGACTTGGCCACTTGCCGCGCACAGGCTTCCACCCAGCGCAGATCACTGGCCTGCCCAGCTCCCAGGCCCTTGGTTTTGGTAGGGGTGTTTACGGAAATGAACACCATGTCCGCCGCGGCGATAGCGTCGTCCACCGACGTGGAGAAGTGAAGATTGCGGCCCCTGGCGCGTCCCACCACGGCATCCAAGCCAGGTTCATAAACCGGAAGCTTGCTGAGATCGCTGTCATTCCAGGCGTCGATGCGGGTCTGGTTGATGTCAACCACCGTCACCTGCACATCCGGACAGCGGTCAGCGATCACCGCCATGGTTGGGCCACCCACGTAACCAGCACCGATGCAGCAGATGGAGCGGATAGGGGCAGCAGACATCGAGTAGCTGTGGCAGAGCCGACGGATCGGGGAAGGTTATCGCTGATCCTGGTCGCTGCTAAGGATCGCGTTGCCGGCCTGAAGGATGGCAACCAGAGCATCCGGAGAGGCCAACGGCAAGGTCTGCTCTGCACCCTGACCGAGCAGAGGCTTTAAGCGCAGCGATCCGGCTTCCGCCTCCTGATCGCCGATCACGACCGCCCAGGCCGCTCCACTGCGGTCAGCGCGTTTGAACTGCTTGCCGAAAGCGGCCCCAGACCCGTCCAGTTCCACGGCAATGCCTTCACTACGCAGTTGCCGGGCCAGCACCAGCGCACAGGCTTCCGCCTGGTCCCCTCGATTCACGAGATAGAGGTCTGGAGGCCTTGCCGCCGTCAGACGTGCCGCGGGCCCTTGCGGATCGGCAGCAGCAGCGGCCTCCAACACCAAAAGCAACCGCTCCATTCCCAGGGCCCAGCCGACGGCGGGGGTGGCGGCACCACCCAGTTGCTGAACAAGTCCGTCGTAGCGGCCACCACCACAGACGGTGGCCTGCGCACCCAGCTGATCGCTGGTGATTTCGAAGGCGGTGTGACCGTAGTAGTCAAGTCCTCGGACCAGGCGCGTGTTCACTCGATAGGGAATTCCCAGAGCGCTCAGAAAACGCTGCACGGCCTCAAACCGCGCAGCGCTCTCGTCGCAAAGGGCATCCAACAGGGTGGGAGCGTTACTCAACAGCTCCTGAGTCATCGTGCTCTTGCTGTCGAGGATGCGCAGGGGATTGGTGGTGAGGCGTTGCTGGGATTCAGGATCCAGCTGATCAAAACGGGCTTCGAGCCAAGACACCAACTGATCGCGGTAACGCTGGCGATCGTCCGGCGTGCCGAGACTGTTGATCTGCAGTTCCAGGCCGCGTACACCGAGGGCATCGAGCAGGTCCCAGGCCAGAGCAATCACTTCCGCATCACTGCGGGCGGAACTGACGCCCAGCCACTCCACGCCAATCTGGTGAAACTGACGCTGACGACCGGCCTGAGGACGTTCGTACCGGAACATCGGCCCGCCATACCAAAGCTTTTGAGCGCCTTGGCTGAGAAGGCCATGCTGAACGGCGGATCGAACCACCGACGCCGTGCCTTCAGGACGCAGCGTGCAAGATCGATCACCACGATCCTGAAAGCTATACATTTCCTTCCCGACAACATCGGTGGCCTCACCAATGCCGCGAGCGAACAGTTCGGTGACCTCGAGCAGCGGTGTGCGGATTTCTTCGAACCCGGAGCGGCCGAAGTGTGCACGGGCCACGGCCTCTACCGCCTGCCAACGATGTGTCTGGGCGGGCAGCAGATCCACCATGCCGCGCAGGCTCTGCAGCTGACTCACGCAATCCTCGAGACCGCTGACCAGTCTGCCCCTCAGCCGACGCTCAACCCAGGATCCTTGCCATAGGGTCAAATGATGACGCAGCTACTGATCACTGGAGGGGCCGGCTTCATCGGCAGCCACACCTGTGTGGTGCTGCTCGAAGCGGGTCATGACCTGATCGTGCTCGATGACTTCAGCAACAGCTCCGCTCATGCCCTCGAACGTGTCGCGACGCTGAGCCACCTGCCTCCTGGTAATGCCGCGTCACGACGGCTGCGCACAGTGACGGGCGATGTGAACGACCGTCAGTGTCTCGACAGAATCTTTCAGCAGGCGCTCAACAGCGGCCATCCCATCGAAGCCGTGGTGCACTTTGCAGGACTCAAGGCCGTCGGAGAATCGGTCCAAGACCCGCTGCGTTATTGGAGCGTGAATGTGGGTGGATCCATGACGCTGATGCGGGTGATGGACACCTTCGCGTGCCGCACGCTGGTGTTCAGCAGCAGTGCAACCCTCTACGGCTATCCGGAGCGGGTGCCAATCCAGGAAACAGCTTCGGTGCAGCCCATCAACCCCTACGGCCACACCAAAGCCGCCGTGGAACGTCTGCTCCGTGACCTCGCCGCCAGCGCACCGGACCGCTGGCGCATCGCCTGTCTGCGCTACTTCAACCCTGTCGGTGCTCATTCCAGCGGCCTGATCGGGGAAGACCCGTTGGGAATTCCGAACAATCTCTTTCCCTTTGTGAGCCAGGTAGCCGTGGGACGCCGCGAGCGTCTGCAAATCTTTGGAGGCGACTGGTCCACCCCGGATGGCACCTGCGTGCGGGATTACATCCATGTCATGGACCTGGCGGAGGGGCACAAGGCAGCCCTCGACTGCCTGCTGTCGGAAGCGCCCCAGGTGCTCACAGTCAACCTCGGCAGCGGTCGGGGCATCTCAGTGCTGGAGGTGGTGAACGCCTTCGGCCATGCCTGCGGGCAACCGATCCCCCACACCATTGTTGATCGCCGACCTGGCGATGCCGCCATCACCGTCGCCGATCCATCGTTGGCACTGCGGCGACTCGGGTGGAGAACCGAGCGTTCCCTCGATGACATCTGCCGTGACGGCTGGGCCTGGCAATCCGCGAATCCAGCGGGTTATGGCCAACGCGAATGAGTGGTCTACTGCTGGCGGGAGGAGGCCACAGCCACGCCCTGCTGTTGCGCCGGTGGTCCATGCGTCCTCAGAAACGCCCCCAGGGCCTGATCACCCTGGTGAGCCGGTCCAGCACAGTGCTGTATTCGGGCATGGTGCCAGGGCTGATCGCAGGTCTCTATCAACGCAATCAGGTAGAGGTCGACCTCAGGAATCTCGCTGACCAGGCCGGAGTCGCACTGGTGATTGCAGAGATCACCGGACTCGACATCGCCGCCAGGCACCTGCAGCTGCTCGGACGTCTCGACCTGCCCTACGACTGGCTCAGTCTCAACCTGGGTGCCGTGACGCGTACCAGTCCGGCTGCGGTGGATGGCCTCGTACCGATCAAACCCCTGGAACCCGCACTGGCATACCTGCAGCAACAGGACCTCGCCATGACCTCTCCAGCAGTGGCGAGCGCTCCCTTCTGGGTGGTGGGCAGCGGCCTGGCGGCCATGGAAACGGTCCTCGCCCTGCGGCAGCGCTGGCCGCAGCGCCCGTTAAAACTCCAGGCCATCAGCGATCGCTTGCCAGCAGCGTTCCAGAGAGCGCTCCGCCAAGCCGAGATTGAACTGGTGGAACACCAGACCCCGACGCAGACCCAACCGGAAGCGGGTCTGCTTTGCACCGGCAGCCAGGCGCCGACCTGGCTAACGAAGAGCGGACTGGCCTGCTGCACCAACACTGGCCGCCTGCGCACGAGGGCGACCCTTCAAGTGCTCGGACAAACCCAGGTGCTCGCCGCGGGAGACTGCGCCGTTTTGGATGCCCATCCCCGCGCTCCATCGGGCGTCTGGGCCGTCCGGGCCGCTGTGCCCCTGGCACGCAATCTGGAAGCGGCGGTCAAAGGAGAGCCGTTGAAGCCCTGGACGCCACAGCGCCAGGCCTTGCAACTGCTAGGGGGCTTCCAGAACGGGCAGCCAACGGCCTGGGGCCTGCGGGGATCCCATCTCTTTGGTCCCCATCCGCTGCTGTGGCGCTGGAAACGCTCGATTGACGCCCACTTCATGGCCATGTTCGAAAGCAGCGAAGCGATGGATGACACCGCGGAGATGACCTGCCGAGGTTGTGCGGCCAAATTGCCTGGAGCGCCGTTGGAACGAGCCCTGAAACAAGCCGGGATCGGCAGCCTGGGCTCTGAACCGGAGGATGCGGCTGTGCTGCCCATGCGCGCTGCCGGTGTGATGGCGCCAGTGCTGCAGAGCGTGGATGGCTTCCCAGCCCTGATCAGTGATCCCTGGCTGAATGGACGCCTCAGCGCCCTGCATGCCTGCTCCGATCTGTGGGCCTGCGGCGCTCTGGTCACGGCGGCACAGACCGTGATCACCCTTCCAGAAACCGCGGCACACACCCAGGAAATGCTGCTGGCGCAGACCCTTGCCGGCATCCGCTCAGCCCTTGAACCTCAAGGCGCCCAGCTGATCGGAGGGCACACCCTGGAAGCCCGAGACGGCGCGGCTCCCCCACCACTCAGCCGAGCGGTGCAGGTGATCCTGAACGTGAGCGGTCAGCCCAGGAATGCGCCCTGGCCCAAAGCCGGATTGCAAGCCGGAGACCGGTTGCTGCTCAGCCGCCCACTAGGAACCGGCGTGCTGTTCGCCGCGGCCATGCGCAGCGCAGCAAAGCCAGCTGCCTTGGATGCAGCCCTCGATCAGATGACCACTAGTCAGCACCCATTGGTGGAGGCGCTTCAGACCCTCGACAGCCAGCAGCCTGGCTCAGTTCACGCTGCCACCGATATCACCGGCTTCGGACTGCTGGGCCACCTGGGAGAAATGCTGCGCAACCGATCGCTGCGCGTGGTGCTCGACGGCCTTGCGATTCCCGCTTTACCCCAAGCCCTCGACTTGCTGGAAAGTGGTCAGGCCAGCACCATGGCCCCTGCCAACCGGCGCGCCTGGGCTCAACTGGATGACGGAAGCGTCAATCTGAACTTGAGCGGGATCCGCAGTGGAAGTCCGCGCCACCAGGCCCTGCTGGAGCTGTTGGTGGATCCTCAAACCTGCGGGCCCCTGCTGATCAGCGTGCCCGAAAACAGTGCCGCGGTTTTGCTGAACGAAGACGGCACGGCCTGGGGTGAGATCGGCTGGGTGACAACGCGCTGAACCGGATCTGGTTCATCAGGGTTCCTAGCTGTCGACGGGCTCAATCGGAGCCAGACGCGGATCCAGGATCTTGGGCCCCATGCCGGCGAATTTCACAGCGATCGAAACCTTTTCGCCACTACCAAAGGTGTGGGTGATTTGACCCTCCCCAAAATTGCTGTGCATCACCCGATCACCCACCGACCAGCTCTTGCCAGGAGCCGGCCCGGCCTGACGGCGCCGCACGGCGTTGGCCGGTGCCCCCGCAGATGCGCTGGGTTGGTCGCGATCGATGCGCGTGAGTCGCTCAAGGCGCTGCTCACGGCGGATCGCGGCTCCCCCGGAACGGGGAATGTCGCCTTGCACCAAGGCTTCCGGCAGTTCTGACAGGAACACGCTGGGCACAGCCGGTTCACGCATCCCGCCCCAGAGACGCCGTTCACTGGCATGGGAAAGGAACAAACGCTCCTTAGCCCTGGTGATGCCGACGTAGCAAAGGCGGCGCTCTTCCTCCAGCGATGCTGGGTCATCGAGGGAGCGATAACTGGGGAACAGTCCCTGTTCCATCCCCACCAGACAGACGACCGGAAACTCCAGACCCTTGCTGCTGTGCAGGGTCATCAAGGTGACCCGATCCGCAGCGGTGTCCTTGCTGTCGGCATCACTGGCGAGCGCAGCCGATGCCAGAAACCCTTCCAGGTCGCCTTCGTCGTTCTCCTCCTGATACTGCAAGCCGGCGTTGACCAGCTCCTGGAGGTTGCGCCGGCGCTCCTCGGCCTCGTCCGTGCCTTCGGTGATCAGCTCACTGACATAACCGCTCTTCTCCATCACCTGTTGGATCAGCTCAGACGGCGGCGTGTCGTGCAGCCGCTCCCGCAGACCGTGAATCAGTTCACAGAACTGCAGCAAACCTTTGGCTGAACGTCCTCCGAGGGAACGCACCGCTTCTGGGTCACACACCACATCCCAGAGCGGAATCCCCAGCTGGTTGGCGGCATCAGTGAGCCGCTGAATGGTGGTCTTGCCAATGCCCCGCTTGGGCACATTGATCACCCGCAATAGGCTGACGGTGTCGGCGGGGTTGATCAGCAGACGCAGGTAGCCGAGCACATCCTTGATCTCACGCCGGTCGTAAAAGCGCAGACCACCCACAACGACGTAGGGAATGCGCCAGCGCACCAGGGATTCCTCAATCGCACGCGACTGGGCATTGGTGCGATAAAGGCATGCCATGTCACCCCAGCTCAGCTCAGGGTTGGCGGCTTCCATCATCCGCAGCCTGTGCACAACGGCTTCGGCTTCCGCGATTTCATCGTCGCAGCGCGTCAGAGAGATCAATTCACCCTCACCGCGGGTGGGGCGCAGCACCTTATCGATCCGTTCAGTGTTGTTGGAAATCAAGGCGTTGGCCGCCTCCAGGATCGTGGCGGTGGAGCGGTAGTTCTCCTCCAGCTTCACCATGGTGCGGGTGGCCCCATCGGGGGCCTGATCGCCAAAATCGTCCTGAAAACCCATCAGGATCGTGAAGTCGGCGGCCCTGAAGCTGTAGATGCTTTGGTCAGCATCGCCCACCACAAACACGGAACGACCCGACCAGTTGTCGTAATGCTGGGGATCCTTGCCACCCGTCACAAGCAGCTTGATCAACTCGTACTGGGTGCGGTTGGTGTCTTGGTATTCATCCACCAACACGTGCGCGAAGCGGCGGTGCCAGTAGCCACGCACTTGTTCGTTCTGCTGAAGCAGCTGCACCGGTAGGAGCAGCAGATCATCAAAATCAAGGGCGTTGTTGGCGGCCAGGGCCCTGCGATAACGGCGATAGACGTCGGCAGTGAGCTTGCCGCGTTGCCCCTCTGCATTCGCTTCCAGCTCCTCCGGCAACCAACCCTGGTTTTTGGCATTGCTGATGGCCCAGCGCACCTTCTTGGGCTCGAAGCGCTTGGAGTCGAGCTGAAGTTCCTGGGTGACAATCTCCTTGACGAGGCTCTGAGCATCGGCCTCGTCATAGATGGAAAACTGCTTGGTCCAGCTCAGGCCTTCGGCGTCCTTGAATTTGTCGATGTCGTAACGCAGCAGCCGCGCAAACAACGCGTGAAACGTGCCGATCCACAGCTCTTTGGTGACGTCTCGATAGATGCGCGATCGCAGTTGCCGCTGCTCCACTGGCGGCAGGGTGCTCCAGGGCTGGCCGTACTGACTTTGCGCCAGTCGCTGAGCCAGAAGCAATTCCAACCGCTCCTTCATCTCGCGCGCGGCCTTGTTGGTGAAGGTCACCGCGAGAATCTGTGCGGGATCCACACCGTGCTCACCGATCAGGTGCGCGATGCGATGGGTGAGAGCCCGGGTCTTTCCGCTGCCGGCCCCTGCCACCACCAGCAACGGGCCTTCATGGTGATCGACCGCCAGGCGCTGGGCGTCGTTGAGGCCGGCGAGAAAGCTCATGGGCTGATGGTACGGGGGTTCTCCTGCATCGGCGCCGGTGGAGCTACGCAGGCGATGGCCAGCAAATAGCCACTGACCACCTGCTGCAGAGATGTTTGGAGCAGCGTCGACTCCACCAGGGAGGAGGCCAGGATGTAGAGAGCACAAGCCAGACCTGTCCGGCAGAGCGGTGCGGCATCACTACCAAGACCCACCAACAGGCGTTGAAAAATCAACGCCAGCGCGATCACCATCAGCGCCAGCGTCACCAGGCCCTGATCGGCCAAAGCCTGCACAAAGGCGTTGTGGGCATGGGGAATTCCCTTGGTGTAACCCGGCAGAAAAACTCTGGCGGCGCAATAATCCGACACCCTGTCGTATCCCTGACCCGATGCCAAATCAGGCAGCGATTGAAACGCCTGGTGCAAAAAACACTGGACAATCTGGGCTCGTCCCACATCACTCGGGTCTTGGGCAGCAACAGGCCCAGACGGCCAATACAACGTCAGGTTGAACAGCAACGAGAGCAGCAGCACCGAAGCTGCCAGAAGCCGGGCTCGCTTGGCCACCCAGTAGCGATGACGCCAGCACAACTCAGTCACAACGACTGTTGCCAAAGGGAAAAAGAGCGCCGCTCTGGAGCCCGATCCGAAAGCGAGCACAAAGCTCACAGACCCGAGCACTGCTGCAAGCACCGATCGCCAGAAATGCCGCTCAGAACGCCAAAGCCCGTAACCAATCAGAGCGAACAAGCCGTAGAGATAGGCAGAACGATTAATGGTGATCTTCTGAATGCGGACCGCTCCCTGGGGCAACGCATCGCGAAGGGTCGACCAGGGGATGGCATCCAAGTTGCCGTTGAAACGAGAGAACTCCACAAATGGCAGCGAGATCACCACCGTCGCCAACACCAGCCAAAGCGCGATCCGCCACTGATCTTTGGTTTGCTGAAGACCCGCGGCGAAAGCCAGCAGCACCAGCAACAGGTCTGTGGGTGCCGACCCGCTGACGGGATGAATCACAGCGCTGAGGATGACGGCGAGAACGCCGATCAGCACGCCATACACCGGCTGCGAAGGCAGCCAGCGCACCAACTTGAGACAACACCAGAGAGCAAGGATCCAGACCATGCCCGCGGGATTGCCGCTGCGCTCCCACAGCAAGCCCATCAGCGAAAGGGGAAGCAGCAGATCCAGCCAGGGTGATTGCAGCTTGTGGATCAAACCTGCCAAGGGAGCTCAGAGGAAGGCCACTCAGCCTGCCAGAAGCGAATGAGCGGAACGTTTGGCGTGAACGAGAATGAGGTGAGTTGTGATCGATCCAGCGTGTCCGCACTTACCCGCTGCCTGCAGGAGGAAGCGGCCGCCATTGCCGCGGCGGCGGAACGGCTCAGCAGCGAGGAGGTCGAGGGGGCCCTGAGCCTGTTGGAGCGCTGTGCCGACTGCAAAGCCAAGCTGGTGATCACAGGGGTGGGCAAAAGCGGCATCGTGGCTCGCAAGATCGCTGCGACCTTCTCCTCCATCGGTTTGATGGCCCTGTTTCTCAACCCGCTCGATGCGTTGCATGGCGACCTGGGCGTAGTGGCCCCCGAAGATGTGTGCCTGCTGCTCTCCAACAGTGGCGAAACCAGCGAACTGCTGGCCATTCTTCCCCACTTGACACGCCGAGGAACCGCACGGATCGCTCTGGTGGGAAGAGCCGACTCCTCACTCGCCCATGGCAGTGACGTGGTGTTGGAGGCCTCCGTTGACCGGGAGGTGTGCCCCCTGAATCTCGCGCCCACAGCCAGCACATCCGTGGCCATGGCCATTGGCGATGCGCTGGCCGCCGTCTGGATGGAACGGCGGGGCATCTCTCCTGCCGATTTCGCTCTTAATCACCCAGCTGGCGCCTTGGGCAAGCAGCTCACGATGACCGTGGCCGATCTGATGGTCCCAGCAGCCAATCTCCACCCGATTCACCCACAAACATCCCTTCCAGATGTGATCAGCACGCTCACGCAGGGCGCGATCGGCAGCAGCTGGGTGGAAAATCCCAAACATCCCGGAGGCTTGCTGGGTCTGATCACCGATGGCGACCTGCGGCGCGCGCTGCGTGCTCACGGCCCTGAGCGCTGGCCAATGCTGACTGCGGAAGACCTGATGACCCCTGACCCAATCACCATCAACGCAGACCTGTTGGCGGTTGAAGCAATTCAGCGCATGGAACACAACCGACGCAAACCGATCTCCGTTTTGCCAGTGGTGGATCACAACGGCCAGCTCCATGGCCTACTGCGCCTGCATGATCTCGTCCAGGCCGGATTGGCCTGAACCGGAGGCTCAAGCGAATGCGACGACTGCTGCGGGAATGGCGCTGGCAACGGCTGACCACCTCACTGACCCAGGTGGAGCTCCTTGTGCTGGATGTGGATGGCGTGCTGACGGATGGAGGCCTCTGGCTGGATCAAGAGGGACGCCTGCAGAAACGCTTCGATGTTCGTGATGGGCTGGGGCTGAAACTGCTGCAGAAGTCGGGGCTCCATCTGGCCTTTCTTAGTGGTGGCCATGGCGGCGCCACAGACGTTCGGGCACGCCAGCTGGGAATCGAGCACTGCCTAGTGGGGATCAAAGACAAACCACCGGCCCTAAGAGCCTTGCAAGAACACGTGGGAATCACAGCACAACGCACCGCTTACCTCGGCGATGACCTCAACGATCTGGCCGTGCGCAGCTGTGTGGGACTGCTTCTCTCGCCTCGCGATGGCGCCAGGCCGCTGCGCCGTCAGGCCAATGCCGTGCTGCATCACCGGGGAGGCCATGGCGCCGTGCGCGAACTGGCCGAGCGGATCCTCAAGGCACGAGGTGACTGGGGCGAGCTGGCGCAACAGGGCTGGCGCGACCGCAACGACTGAAACGCAACATCAGCCCATCTGACGCAGCACCCGATCACGACGTCGTCGCAGAGCTTCACCGAGCTCCGGCCCAGGACGCATGCCCTGAGCGATGAGCTCCCGTGCACTGACCGGTGAGGTCACATGGCGCCAGCGCCCCCACCAACGCAGCAACGGTCGCCGGAATGACGTGTTGTCGAGCACCGCAAGAGCCACCGCTTCCGGCGACCAGCGCTGCTGCTCCAAGCGCTGCGTCCACTCCAACGCATCCCAGCTGCTCCAGGCGTCCCGGTTCACTTCAAGGTCGAGCCATCGACGGCACTTGACCAACTCACCGAGCCAGACCTGCTGCTGGCGAGGAATTTGCAAACGCGAACCCAGCGATTCCGGATCAGTGGCCGCCGCTACCAGAACCACCAGCGCGGGGAGGCAGAGACGCCTGCCCTGAACCAGCCGCCGATGCAAACGTGAGTCATGCTGCAACCCAGCATCAAGGACTGACAAAGCTGACCACTGATGCAAGAGCTGAAGCGCTTGATCCCATGGCTCGCGATCGAGCAGCAACTCCAATTCCATCCGTAACCGTGTGCCTAACGCTGGCGGCACAGCCTCCAACGAATCCCCAGGACGCCAGGCCCAGGGCCATTGAGCCAGTGTGGATTGAATCTGCACCAAGGCATCGGGGGTCAGATGAAACCCCAGGCGGGCGCCATAACGAGCACCGCGAAGAATGCGCGTCGGGTCGTCCGCGACGCTGTTGGCATGAAGAAAAGCCAGTTGACGCCTGGCCAGATGCTCCCGGCCGCTGTGGGGGTCACAGAGCAGATGGGATCCATCAGCCTGGAGCAACAGAGCCATGGCATTCACCGTGAAGTCACGACGCGCTAGATCCTGCTCGATGCTTCCCAGCTGCACCACCGGGTTCTCTCCGGGTGCGGGGTAGATCTCCATACGAGCGCAGGCCACATCAAGCAGCACTCCATCAACCACCAATTCGGCTGTACCGAACTGAGGATGCAGATGCAGCTCGGGCACGCGCTCATCACCGAACTGTTCGCGCAGATGCTGGACGAAATCCACGCATGACCCTTCCAGCACAACATCCAGATCCTGCGGGTCACGCCAGGGATCACGGTGCACGTGATGAAGCATGACGTCGCGAACAACACCGCCTACCAGAGCCATCCGTCTCACACCCGAACGTTGCGCCTGATCCATCAGTGCAGCGAGCAGAGCCTTGGGGAGGCCAGAGCCATTAATAGATATCTGGTCTGTCATATCGGCCTGATCCGGCGGTCAGAAGGACCCTTCAAGGGCAAGAGCAGCAAACGCACCAGAACCACGGCATGCCCCCCGGATGATCACGCAACGACACCCAACAGGCCAATGGCACCAAAAAAGCGACGCCAAAGCCAGCGATCACTCAACCAATGCATGGAGACAATCAAGCCATGACCGTGAATTAGAGTCAATCAAGATGGTGCAGGCAATGAAGACATCGATCATCATTCCCTGCTACAACGAAAAAAATGCCATTCGCGAGACAATCGAAGGCATTGGCTCGGTCATTCAGGAAGCGAAACTCAACGACGTTGAAATTATTGCTGTCAATGATGGGTCCACCGATGGATCCGAGCATGTTCTGAATGCCCTGGCCGCTGAAAGCCTGAGCGGCAATCTGCTTGTGGTGCATCACAAGCGCAATCAGGGCTACGGAGCCGCTCTTAAAACAGGGATCCGACGAAGTCAGAGTGACTACATCTGTATTACCGATGCTGACGGAACCTATCCGAACGAACGCATTCCAGAGCTGATCGAGCAGATCACCAGCAAGGACCTCGACATGGTGGTTGGAGCTCGAATTGGCCCCAACGTTGACTACTCCAAGATCCGCTCCATCCCCAAGATGATCTTGGTGCCATGGGTGTCATTTCTATGTGGCACCGATGTCCCTGACATGAACTCAGGACTGAGAATTTTCAGACGCGATCGGTCACTGGATTTCCTCAAACTTCTACCGGACGGCTTCAGCTTTACAACCACCATTACCATCTGCTTGCTACGTAATCGTTATGCCGTTGAATTCACGCCCATTAGCTATGCAAAGCGAATCGGCAAGAGTCACATCAAACCCATTCGCGACACGCTGCGCTTCACCCAATTAATTCTGCGCACGGGCATGTATTTCGCCCCACTTCGACTTCTTTCTCCGCTAATCGTTGGTCTCGCAGCCCTATTCTGCGCGAGCGCGCTTTATGACTTGATCGCACTCAATAACCTCACCGACAAAACAGTCTTGCTGGGCTTTGCGAGCCTAAATGTGTTCATGTTTGCGCTGCTGGCTGACATGATCGACAAGCGGTCACGCTAACCATCCAGCGGCCAAACTCAAGACTCATGTAAGCCTGACAGAGGGCAACCTACCTGGAGCAATGTGCCTAGATAGCTTTGCTGCAAAATCAACGAATAGCATACTCAGGCAAACGAGAGAAGCTGGAATGAAAGGAGTAGAATAGCGAGGCAAAAAATGGCTCAAGAAGCTATAAAAAATAAAAAATGAAACTGGTGCAATTGATACCATCAGCCAAGACGACTTCCGCTCAATTAACGACAACAACGGAGCCGCAAGCAAAGCCAAATAAGCCGCAGCATTCAAGGCAATGTATTTCCACTCCCTCGCACGAAATCCCCAGAAGCCTCTCCAACCAATGGGGAGACCCGTCATCAGGGCTTGCAGCGGTTCGCGCCGGAATTGCTGAAGAGCAAAATCTTTCTGCTCATCACTCTTGAGTCCTAGCTCACGAGGAATGCCCCTCTTTCCCCGCTGATAAAACGATTGAACATCGCCATAGCGCTTTTCCTCCAAAGCTTCTTGGTCGCAGTCAAGATCTCGCGTGAAAACCGACAGTCTGCCCCCACAAGAAAAATCATCATCGGAAAGGCCCAACCATGGGCCCAGAAGGTCATGACGTAGATCTCTAGGAGCATAGGCGTAGAAAGCATCACCAAACTGCTGCCAGCTCATCTGATTGAAAACCGACCGAATCAACAGCACATCACCCCCTCCCTGAGCAATGACGAGCTTGGAAAATTCAACTTGATTCCTCACTAACCAAGGTGACACAGTGATCAAAAACCCAAACGAAATCGCAACAAAGGAAAGCCAGAAACGCTTACCGAGTCCCCCGATCACTAATGCCATCAGCGGCAACAGAATCAACGCCACATAAGCCCCAGTTGCCTTCGTTAAAGCCATCAATCCAAAAATCACACCAGAACCCAAAAGCCATTGCCACGTTCTCGACCGCGATGCCATTAACAACACAACACCCAGCCACACCAGAACCGTGCCAGCAATTAACTCTGTATTCATTCTGTCGACCGCCTTGAGCACGAAGAAACGGTTGACCACGACGATCTGGAACACAGCCAGCCCATGGGCAGCGAGCAAGGGAGCGAAGACCAGTTGTGACGTCAACCAGAGACCCGTAAAGAGAGCGGCAGCCCAAACCAGATTGATCTGTTTGATGAAGACTAGAAAGGCTTCTGTAAAGGGTTGTCCTGTTTGATCGAGCAAACCAGGAGACCAAAGATCAGCCATCCTCAAGTAAAAAGCCAACAAGAAGTTCGGCAGAGGCTCCCGTCGAAAACCGGGAGTCACATCTGGCGAAATCATCTGATTGCTGTAAACCCCATACTTCGCCAGATTGACACTGGATCGAACATTCTGAGAGGCATCACCACCCAATGAGCTTGCGCTGATCGCATGAAAATCCTGGATCAACATCCAAAGGATTAAAAGAACAACCGCTGCTGCTGCAAAAGTCGTCAGACGTCGGAGGTGCGTAGATGCCATGCCAATCTCAAACGGAACGATTCGCCAAACGACGGGCTTCGTTCAACTGCTCAGGCGTATCGACGGAGAGAGATATTCCTTCAACGCTGAAGGTGGCAATCGTGTGCCCCGCTTCAATCAAACGCAATTGCTCTAAACGCTCCAGATCTTCGAGCGGTGAGGCGGGCAACTGATCCCAACCCGCAAGCACATCGCCACGGAAGCCGTACATCCCCACATGGCCCCAGTAAGAGGCGTGCTGATGCCATTCCGCAGGGTCCACATCACGCACATGGGGTACCGCGGAGCGGGAAAAATAAAGCGCCCTACCGTCGTGGGCCAGCAATGTCTTGACCACCGCTGGGTTGTGGATGGTGGCAGCAGACAGGCGGTACACGGGCGTCACCACGGCAGGAACCGGATCACGCTTGCCGAACTCCGTCACCATCTGCGTCACCACAGTGGAATCCAAAAAAGGCTGATCTCCCTGCACATTGATCACGGCGGTTTTTAGCAACCGTTGCTGCCGTTGCGCGTCATCCCAGGCATCAGCGGCCTCTCCCCAGGCCAACGCCACCAATTGATCCGCCACAGAGGCAATGCGCTCGCTGCCGGAGCTGCAGGCCTCAGACGTCATCAACACGGGAAAGCCCCAAGCCGATGCCAGCTCCTGCAAACGCTCACTGTCGGTGCAGAGCACCACCGACTCCGGTCCCTCAGCCTCAGCACAACGATTCAGCACACGTTGAATCATGGGCTGACCGCCGATGTCGGCCAGCACCTTTTCGGGTAGCCGTGATGAGGCCAGGCGCGCCGGCACAGCCACCACAGAACGCTGAATCGTCGGTCGCTGCGGGATCGAAGCGGTCATGACCATCAATCCCAAAGCTTCATGGCGTCATCGCGGGCGCCGAACCATTCGGCAGCGAGCACCCCCCCCATGGTGCGCTGCTCGCGAAACCAAGGTCCCCCCAGGGTCCAGTGCAGCAAGGACGGACCGCCCTCCTCGGCTGATGCCGTTGGAGCAATCTGAACATCGACCAGATGATTCCACCCGGCATCCAAGGCACCGATCTCATGGTCGCCTTCCAGCCAGTGAAAGCGATGCAACTCCAGCCCGGTGGCCGTGTTCACGTAGTCGACCGTGAGCTTGCTGCAGCGCTTGCAGTTGAGCAGCATCAAGGAGCTCCAGTTTTTCTTGGGATAGGCGCTCTGCACTTCCCCCAGAAATTTCACCGTTTCACCGGGCACATGCTCGTGCTGTACGCACATCGCCCCATAGCGGTCATCCCGCTGCTGCCACAGCAGGTTGATATCCCCTCTGCAGAGCATGTCGCAGTCCATGAACAGCGCCCAGCCCTCGTAACCCATCAGATGGGGCACGAGGAAACGTGTGAACGAGAAGGCCGTGCTCTGTTTCGGATCACGTTCACGGCGATACAGCCCCTGGGCTTCCAACTGAGGCGTCACCAGCGGGGTGATCGCCAAAGGCGCACTGCTGTGCTGATAGAGGCTGTCAATCAGCACATTGGTTGCTGCCCTCTCGCGCGGGTCGTAACCGATGAAGATCGGGATCGGTCTCACCGTTACCACTGGTTCACATCTCTTTGGCGCAGACTACGGCTAATTCAAGAGCGAGCCTTAAGCTTTCGCCCGCAGCTCAGACAGCATGGCCGCGAGGCAGATCAGGCTCGGATCGATCACCTTCGCCAATGACGCTCCCTTCGTGTTGATCGGTGGCGTCAATGTGCTGGAGTCGCGCCAGTTTGCGTTGGATGCCGCTGGGCAGTACAGCGACGTCTGCAAACGACTCAACATCCCGCTGGTGTTCAAGGCCTCCTTCGACAAGGCCAATCGCTCATCGATTCATTCCTACCGAGGGCCAGGACTGGACGAGGGCCTGACGATCCTGCAGGCGGTGAAAGACACCTACAACATTCCGGTGATCACCGATGTGCACACACCGGAGCAAGCCGCACCAGCCGCGGCCGTCTGCGACATCATTCAATTGCCTGCCTTTCTTGCCCGTCAGACCGATCTGGTGGAGGCGATGGCACGCACAGGCTCGGTGATAAATATCAAAAAACCGCAGTTTCTGAGTCCATCTCAGATGCGCAATGTGGTGGAGAAATTCCGGGAATGCGGCAACGACCAGCTGCTGATCTGTGAGCGAGGCAGCAATTTCGGCTACGACAACCTGGTAGTGGACATGCTGGGCTTCGGCGTCATGAAGCGCTGCTGTGATCAGCTGCCGCTGATCTTCGATGTCACCCACGCGCTTCAGTGTCGTGACCCCGGAGGCGCTGCATCGGGGGGCCGTCGCAGCCAAGTGGTGGATCTGGCGCGGGCAGGCATGGCCGTCGGCCTGGCGGGTCTGTTCCTGGAATCACATCCCGATCCGGATCAGGCGCGCTGCGATGGTCCGAGCGCACTGCCGCTGGACGCTTTGGAGCCCTTCCTGACGCAGTTGAAAGCCGTGGACACCTTGGTGAAGTCACTGCCGGCGCTGAACATTCAATGATTGGGCTTCAAACCTCAATCGTCCGAATACACCAACCTGCGGTTCAAACGCGCCACCCACGGCAGCAGCAGAGCCATCTGTGCCAGCCCAGCGGAGTGATGCAACCAGGCACCGTCGTAGCGAATCGAGGCCCCTCGCTTGGCATCAAAACGCATGCGATTTCCCGAGAGGATGTGGCCGCTTGAGTGCTGCGCAGGCTCCAGCATCTTGCGATCAAACGGGACCTCCAACCAATCGCAGATTCGCTGCAGACTTTCCTCCGGATCGAGGGCCAACTGCTCATAACCCAGGCGATAGATCGGCCGGCCACTGGCTTGCAGCCTGGAAGCCTGGCGTGCATTCACCCGGCACCAACGCAACAGCGGCTTCAGACCTGGCAACCATTGGCCACGGCGCTGGCCATCACGGGAGCGGGAATGCACCCAACTGCGCACATCACGGGTAAGATGCACGATGCGAATGTCCAGTTCAGAGTCATCGAGGAACGGCAACACCATGTCGTCCTGATAAGAATCCACTGCCCACTGCGCCTCGGGGTGGATGCGCTGCACGGCGTCCAGCAGCCGCAGGGTTTTCTCGGCCAAAGGACGGTCGTCATGGGCTGGGAGCCACTCCAGCAGCGGACCCCACACGGGGCACTCGGCCGCCACAGCACCGCAGGTACAACGACGCTCAAAGCGCAGATCACGGCGCAGCTGAGCAGGTCCTCGGTGCTCGTCTCCCGCTGCAGGCCGTTCCAGAATCCGGGCGGCTTCACCTAAACCAACAAGCTGAGGATGCGCTCCTAGGGCCAGATCCAGAATCGTGGTACCGCTTTGGCCGAGACCTCGGATCAACAGAAGCCTGGGCCTGGCTGGCAAAGCACCCTTCACTACAGCCGTGCCCCGCGATGTACCTCGCAGTCGTCGATGATTTGACGCAGCAGCTGCTCAACCTGCCGCAGGTGATGCTCGATGGTGAACTGCTCCTGAATGCGCCGGCGCCCGCAGTCTCCCAGACGTGCCGCCAGATCCGGCTCCATCAGCAGACGTGCCATCGCCCGCGCCATGCCGGCTTCGTCACCTTCCTCCACCAGCAGCCCTGTCTGTCCCTCCAGCACCACCTCAGGGATACCGGCATGACGGGTTGCCACCACCGGCAGACCACTGAGTTGGGCTTCCATCACCGCCACAGGATTGCCCTCGCTGTCACCATCCGGGGCCACCATCGAGTGCTGCACGAACCCCCGCACCTCACGCATCAGCTGCGCCACCCGGTCCTGGGAACGCACGCCCAGAAATCGCACCTGCTCCTGGAGGCCAAGCTCCACCACCAACGACCGTGCCGAGGCCAGCAGCGGGCCCTCTCCCACCATCCACAGCTCGGGCTGCAGCCTGGCCACAGCGGGATCACGGCAGAGCAAAGCAAAGGCTCGAAGCGTCTGCAGCGGACCTTTCTTGGCCACAAAACGCCCCACCGCCAACAGCACTGGTGGCGCCGCGGCCGGGTCGCTGCCCTGAAACAAAGCGGCATTGGCGCCGGAGGGACTGATCAGCAAGCGATCCGCTGGTGCACCCAGCGCCAACAGGGTGTCGGCCATCGGTCTGGATTTAACGATCACGCCGGCGGCCATGGCCAGCAGACGCCGGTAACGCCCCTTCAGCAAACCCAAGCGACGCTCCGCCGAGGCATCGGAACCGCGGAAATGCACCACCAGGGGCACACCGGACCAGGCGCAGGCCTCCATCACCCGCACCGCTTCAAAACCGAACTCCACCATCACCACATCCGGTTGATGGCGACGGATCAGGGCCAAGGCCACACAGGCTGCCGGCAGCCCTGCCAGACGCAGCCAATGCAAACGCGTGAACAGCTTGCTGAGCAGGATCGAACTGCCGTAAGCCAGTCGCCAGGGGGCCTTCAGCGGTCGTTCGTCGCCGAAGTAGGCCGTCAAGTCCAATGACAACCCACTGAGATTGGCGCGAATGAAGGTTTCACTGGCGGCGCGGGCTGTGGGGGCCAGCACCAGCACCCGCTCGCGGCCGTCGCTGACACCGAAGACGCGCCGACTCATGATTGCGCTGGCAGGGCCAGCACCGAACGCCAATGCGGCTCCACCACATCCCAGTCGAGCGCCCGCAACGTGGTGCGAGCCGCATCGCCGCATTGATCGCGCAGATCGCCATCGAGCATCAGCCGCTGCAGCGCCGTTGCAAACGCGCTCACATCGTCACAGGGCACCACCAGGCCCTGCCTGCCATCACTCACCATCTCCAGCGGACCGGGGGAGGCATCGCTCACCACCGATGGCAGCCCTGCCGCCATGGCCTCAAGCAGTGCATTGGGCATGCCTTCAAAGCGTGAAGGAAGCGCAAAGATCGATGCGCGGCGCATGAACACCAACGGATCCGAGCGGAATCCCTCGAAGCGAATCGACTCCCTGAGCCCTGTATCACTGGCCAGTGCCTCCAAGGCCTGGCGCTCCGGTCCATCCCCGACCAGAGTGACGCTCCAATCGTCCCGGACCGACGGCGGAAGTGATGCGAAGGCACGGATCAGCACATCCAGACCCTTCTGGGGCACTAGCCGAGCCACCGCCAGCACCTCTCGCTGCCGATCGTTGGACTGTTCTTCTCGCTCGACAACGCTCAGTCCACCAGGAAGTGGATTCGGCAACAGGTCCAGACGTTTCCATGGCCCCATGGCCTGCAAAGCCTTCAACACCCCCTCGGTGTTGGCAGTCACCACATCGGCACGGCGGTAAAAAATACGGCGCAAGTGGCTCCACAGATGATCGAGTCGCTGGCGTCGAGGGTCATTCCGCTCAGAAACCACCAAATGCACTGGCAGATCCCAAACCGCAGCAGCACAAAGGATGTTGGTTTTGGTTAGCAAAGCCAAAACCCGCCTTGGCCTCTCTTTCTGCATCAGCTTCCGAAGCCGGACGTAACGAAGGCCTCCAATGCCCTCCATACACCAACACAGCAGCTGCGTCACAAAAGAATCAGAGCCTGGGTGGACCTTGTGTTCGCACCAAGGCCAAGTCAATTCAATGAGCCATAAACCGACTCGGCTTACATACCTCCTAAGACGTAAAACCTGAGCAAAAGTAAAGCGACGTCCTCGGGCCAACAAGGAACGATTCCAGTTGTCTCGCAACGGTCCCAGATCAAAAACCTCCACTCCAGCAGGAAGTTGATGCTTAATCGGATGCTCATGGCGGAGCGAAAGGATCCTCACTGTGAAACCTTGTGTCGCGAAATGCTCAGCCGCTAGAAGACCAACTTTTTGAGCTCCACCAGCTCCGATATGGGGCAAAACAACCCATAAATCATCCATGGCGGAAGGAACTCATGGCTTCCAGAAAATCACGCCGCAGGCGCTCTGAGGCATAACGCTCGCGCACTGCTGCAGCTCTTGCACCGAGCTGATGGCAACGCTCAGGATCCTGGAGCAAACCATCAATCGCGTCCACCCAATCACCAGTCGCGGCCTGAGCGGACAGCAACAAACCGTTCTCTCCATGCCGGATGAGATCCGATGGTCCTGTCAGACAATCACTGGCAATGCAGGCACACCCAGCGGCCATCGCCTCGAGCAACACATTGGGGAATCCCTCGAAGCGCGATGGCAACACGAAGACCGTTGCCCGCTCATACCAACCTGCCATGCTGCCGCTGACACCGGGCAACAGCAACCTGCGTTGCAAATCAACGCTGTCGCCCAGGAGTTGACGTAACTCTGCTTGTTGGTCTCGGCCGTGGTAACTGCCTGGAGCGAGTCCAAGCAAAGCCAAATGCAGGTTGGGTGTCCGCTGCCCCAGCTCAGCAAACACCGGCATCAAGCGATCAAATCCCTTCTGATGTGACTTCGTGCCCGCCGCAAGGATCAGGGGCACTTCGGGAGGCAGACAGTCGTCTGGAGACAGCACAGGTTCTCGGTCGGGGAGCGGCCAAGACACCGGATTGGGCAACAACCTTTGCCGTGTCACACCACAATGCTGTCTGAGCCATGAACCGACAGGCTTGGTTTGCACGAAATGCAAATCAGCTTTTGGGTAGGTGAAGCGCCGCAACCAACGCCAAGGCAGTGAAGGAGGCTTGGCCGGGGGGTAGTTGCGCTCTGAGACAACGGTTCGCACCCGCAAACCCATACTGGCCAAGAGCACTTTCACCGCAGGCAGCGTGGTCACACCCACCACCACATCGGTGCGGTAATCACACAACATCTGACGCAAGGCAAGCAGCCGCCAGGGGAAAGCGAACCAACCCAGCCGCTCCAGTAGGGGTGACAGCCTGGGCTCCACCCACCGTTCCACCCCTTCCGGCACGGGGTAGGCATCACGGCCGGATCCATGCCGCGTAATCACCAACACCTGCCAACCTTCATTGCGGCCCCAGCAGGCCCAGCGCAGCAATACTCGTTCTGCGCCGCCAAGCTTGAGCGAATCAATCATGAACACCACCCGCAACGGGGTCATCAAACCGACCCAAGCGACTGAAGAAAGCTCTCGGCCTTCTCAGCGCGTGCACGACGCAGGTTGGGGAAATAAACAAGGAGAACAGGATCCACCAGTTGTTCCAGCGATGGACGACTCAATCGCTGAGCTGAAGACCAGCGGCAAGCGTTGAGCATCGTCACTACTTCATCGGCAAAGCCCCTGTGATCTTCGTGGGTTTTCGCAGAGATCACATCAAAGCGATCGGCATGGCAAGCCTGGCGCAGACGCTCCATCTCATTGACCACGACATCAAAACACTGCGGATCGTCGGCATGCCATGCCATCACCGCTGCAATGGTGAGGCTGCGCATGATGTTGCGGGTCATGCGCGTGGCCGTGGTGCGATCAATGGCGAACGGGTCATACCGTCGCGCGCTGGCCAACAGTTCAAGCGAGGCCTGTTGCAAAGCCACCGTATCTTTCAACGCCATCAAGGCCCGAAGACGCGTGAGTTGAGCTGAGATCAGCAGCTTGGCCCGGTTCTCCCGATTGGGCTTGAGGCAGCGGTAGGTGTCGGGATCAGCCTCCAGCTCAGACAAAATCATCTCCAGCCCTTGGACCCCCCGACGCAACGCCGCCACATCCTTGGCGTCGATGGCCCGATAGGTGCGCACCACCCGGCAATATCCGGCGTAATGCATCGGCAAAGCTGTGCTGGACGCCAGTACATCGAACATGGCCAGCTGATCGATGCGACTGCCCGGTCGAGACCCGCGGCGGAACAGCAGCTGATGCAGTACTTCGGCTTTACCGTCTTCCTCCCAGATCCGTTCAATGAGACGACAGCCTTCGCGGTTGTCGCCCTGGGCGAACCGACGCCGGGCCAGATCACTCAGCAGGACGATGTTGGAGGGTTCCCGCACGAGCCAGCGACGCAGCCAACATTCAGCCCGTGCCGTTTGATCCAGCCGCTCCAGCACACCCAGCAGAGCGAGGCGTAGCTGAGCAAAAACCTGGGCCCGACTCCACTGATGACGGAAACGATGGTAGGGAGGAGCCTGTGGAGCGAACGGCTCATCAGGCATCAGTCCGTGCTGACTGAGGCGATCGAGCATCGCCTTGGTCCGCGTTTGGTAGGTATGTCGCTGCGCACGCTCAAGCCGGCGCTCCAGGGCCGGCCCCTCTCCAGCCAGCGCCTGCTCAATCGCGGCTTCAAACGCAGACACTTCAGGCTGACAAAGCAACGCCACATCCCCCTGATCACGTAAGGAGGGGATCGCCGTCGCCACCACCGGACGACCGGCCGACAAGTACTCGAAGAATTTCATCGGGTACATATGACGGGTGTAGTCGTTGAGCTGCAGCGGCAACAAGGCCACATCGGCATGGGCGAGATAGGCGGGGAGGCTTGCATAAGCCCTCGGGCCCACTTGATGCACATGCGGGAACCGCTGCCAGCTGCTGACGTTAGTACTGGGATCGGTCTCACCCACTGGACCAATAAACAAATAGGTCCAATGAGGGGTTCGCTCCATCAAGGCCTCGAGCATGTGGAGATCGAGCTTGTAGGCATCGATCGCACCGATAAAAATGAGCACTGGCCCCTTGGTGGCTGGCCAATCCACCGGTCGGGGAAGATCCTCCAGCAGAGCTTGACCGAAATGGGCAGCGTCCGCCACATTGCCGAAACCATGGCTGCCGGCATTCAGCGGTCCAAGCGACGCCTGAAGTTGCGGTGAGGTGGTGAAGAGCGCATTGGCGACAGTACAGAGATCACGCTCGGCCGCCTCCAGTGCCTGCACCGGCATCCCGGGCTGCGCCTGAATGCGATCCACGCAGAGATACACCACGGCATGAAACCGGCTTAAGCGCAAATAGGCGCGGGTGAGAGGATTAAAGGTCCAGAGCAACGGACGGCGCAGGTCAAGAAGACAATCGGCCACCAACAAGCTGAGATTGAAACTCCAGTGGTTGAGGAATCCAGCCCATCCGCGGGTCCGGCCCGGCAGCACCAAAGGAGACAGAACCCAAACTCCCGGCCTCACCTTGCGCGGCCCACACAATCCCCGCAACAATCGTTTCAGGATGCGGCCCGAATCAGAGCGATCAACCCTGGGGCCGCGGACCCCCAGAGAATCCACATACAGCACGCGATGACCCAGCTCAGCCAGCGCACAAGCCACGTGCTGCTTATTGGTCCAGAGCGGATGATCCCAGTCTGAGGTGGCCAGAAGAACGATATCGGCCACGACTAACTAAACCGCATCCAACATGGTCATTTCACGGAAGCTTGCTGAGGTCTTCGTCAGAGTCTGGAAGTCTCCAGAGGCAATAATTCGCCCCTGATCCACCTCATAGATGCAATCGCACTTTTTCACAGTGGAGAGTCGATGTGCGATGACCACCATGGTGCAGCGCCGCCCCACGAGATCCAAGGCCTGCATCACATCGTGCTCTGTTTTGTTATCGAGAGCACTAGTCGCCTCATCAAGCACCATCAAGCGAGCACGCCGATAGAAAGCTCTTGCCAGCGACAATCGCTGACGCTGGCCACCTGAAAGCTTGATGCCATTTTCTCCACACATCGTGAATAACCCATAGGGCATCTGCGCGACATATTCTGAAAATTGGGCTGCTTCAAGAGCGGCCCAAACCTGATCGTCATCGATAGTGTCGGGATCTTCGCAGAAAGCCACATTCTCGCGAACGCTTGCATCGAGCAGCCGAATGTTTTGAGGAACGAAAGCGCAATTGGCCTGCCAAGCAGGCATCTCTTCGTCAGAAACTGGCACTCCGTCGAGCAACAGCCTGCCGCTTGTCGGTGTGTAGAGACCAAGCAAAATTTGGGCCAACGTTGTCTTCCCGCTTCCCGTCCGACCAACAAGGGCGACGCGAGACCCCACAGGTATTGTTAGAGAGATTGACCGAAGAACTTTTACATCGCTACCAAGATAGCTAAAATTAACATTATTTAATTGAATAAGGCGCCTTGGCATCACCCCCTGCGGAGAAGGAACTCCTGGATCACCAAGCGACAATCTCTGGGGTGACATTCTCAATAGCTCGAGCGCATCTTTAACCTCTGGCAGACCCCCACGCAACTTATTAATGTTGCGAAACACAGCTTGCAAAGGACCAGCAATTCTCAAAAGAACAACCATGGTAGTAGCTAATTCAGGGAGAACATCCCTCAAACTTTCGTTGTTGCCTGAAGCAATAACAGGAGCAAGGCCAACAGCAAATAAAATAGTAATCCCAGCTGGTTCAATCACAAACCGAGGAACATTAGGGAGCAATGTTGAGATTCTTTCATTTCGCTTAGCAGCGACTCCTTCACGAGAAAATCGAGATACAAAATAATTGTGAGAAGAGTAAAGCTGAATGTCTCTCATTGACTGGATAGATTCAGAAAATATGATTTTCAAACGCCGCGAATATCTATTCTTTTGCCTTAATGCAAGCCGCAAGTAAGGGGTGATAATTTTCGAAGAAAGCGCATAGGCCGCTAGCATTAATAAAAAAACAAGTAGAGTTGATCCACCCAGAACAAATACAACTCCAACGATTAAAGAAATGACTGATAATAAACTTCCTGCAATTGCAATCATTGGTGTGATCACAGCGCCCGTCACTCTGTTTAAAATTCGATTGAAACGCTCAGACAGGACAGACGTTCGCTTATGCATGAAAAACTCATACCGCTGCAACATCAGGTTTCGATAAACCTTATTCACAAGATCCGCCCATATTTCAGCCGTCAAGAGTGATTCGAGAAGCGCCACGCCGAAGCGAATCCCTGAAGCCAGCCAGTACGCAGAGATCAGCAGAACAACAATCCATCCCGCTTGATCCAGCAGTCCGCCACCGAAAAAACGGATCCCGGGGATTTGATCTCCGAGCTTGGCGCCTGCCAGTAGACCCACCAGACGGGCCAGCAAGCCCACCAAGAAAATATCAATCAGACCCTGAACAAACGAGGCCATCAGCACCAAGCCGAGGAAGCGCAGACGCTTGGGAGACAGTTCCTGCAGCAGCAGCTTCAGTTCATTCCAGGTCTGGCTTTTCAGTTGCATGGACAAAGGTTCTGGCGCCAGTGCTTCGGTGGCCAACACCAGTCCTGACAATGCGTATTAAAGACTGCAAGCCCGCTGGGTCAGGGCGATGGCAGCCAGCCGGGCAACCGATTGGCCACCCTGCTCTGGAGTCGATCCCAACGCTGCCTCCAACGCAAGCGGCGTGTCGAAGGCGAACGCAAAGCCGCCGCGGTTGACACTCCTGAGGCGCCATAGACCTGGAGATCCTCCAACTGCGTCAGAACATGGCTCCATCGCTCACACCAGCGCCGCTCCGCCACTTCGGAAAGAAGACCGTCGAGCGTGACCGCATCCGGCAACCATGCATCAGGGTTGGCGACCGCAGCGACAATGCGCGCTTCGTCGTTCGCCAGCGTGCCCTGACCGATCTGATGGGCTGTGGCCCCGGGGGTCAGCATGTCCGCCAGAGCGTGATTAAAGCTGCTGAACACCACGCAGCCGCAGGCCAGCGCCTCCAGCGGCGGCAAACCGAAACCCTCACTCACCCCACGACCACGCCAATACTCGGCCGAGTCATAGAGGTAAACCTTGGAGTGGTTGAACAACGCCACCAGATCGTCAACCCAACCGCTCTGGACCTCTACTCGCAAACCTTGCGCTTGCAAGGCCGGCACCAGTTGATTCAGCACATAGGGGCTGCTTTTGCGACGCTGGACCAGCACATCAATCGACCGCTCAGACCGAGTGCTTCCCGCGACAGAACTGGGGCGCAACCCCCTCTCGACCCAGTGGGGTTCGAGGGCATTGGGCACCAGAAACAAGGGATTCCGTGGCGCACGATCGGCCCAGTAGCCCAGGGTGTTGCGACTGACCGCAACCACCGGGACCCCAGGCGGCAGATCAAATCGATAGCCGCTGCTGTGGGCCTGATAGACCACAGGGCGCCCGCGCAAACGCTCCAGGGAGCGGGGAACATCAAACCCCCAGCTCACGATCCAAAGGGCATCACTTGGCGCCGACTCAGCGCGCAGCAGATCGTCGAGGAAGGGGTGCTCGTCACTGCGTTCCCGATAGGTGACCACCTGCGTAGGCCGCAGCGTGGACAGCAAGCGAGCGGTCTGCAGCGCCACACGGAGACCACCACAACGAAAACGGGTTCCGGTGCCAGGCACCAGAACCCGAATGGAATTGAACCTCACGGAGGAGGGTTCCGTTGGTGTCATCAAGCGGCTGCCGCTTCCGTGCTGCCCGCTCGCTGACGGCGGGTGAGGAATCCAAAGAGCACCTTGCCGATGGCAGCCACGAGGTTGCCCTCGAGCTCCTTAAACATGTTCATGTTCAAGTGGAACGCGTTGTTGGCCTCTTCAACGATGCGATCAGCCGTGGCTTGATCGATTGGCAACGTGTCCATGGTGGAGCGGTAGGTGGTTTTGAAGGCCTTTTCGTCAGCAATGTCATCGAAGACGTAGAAGCGCAAGCCGTCGTCACCGTCCATGTTCATCGCTTTCTGGGCGATGTTCTTGAGGATCTGTCCACCAGAGAGATCACCCATGTAACGGGTGTAGTGATGGCCCACCAACAGCTCAGGAGATTCCTTGGCCAAGGCATGAATGCGCTCCACGTAAGCAGCAGCGGACGGGGAAGGCTGGATCTGGTCCTTCCAGTTGTCACCGAAGTAGTAGGCCAGATCCTGCTCCAAGGACTGACGGCGGTTGAGCTGCTCCATACTCACCGGACCCACGACAGGGTGATCGGTCAGCTGGCCCATTTCGTCTTCCATCGCGGAATAGACGAAATAGAGATCAGCCACCAGCTTGCGGTAACTGGACTTGTCGACGACGCCTTTCAGGAAGCAGCTGACGAAACCAGTGTTCTCGGCCATGGTGTGAGCCTTTTTGGTGCCTTCGCGGAGCTGAGCGGCCAATGCGACGGACATGGAATGGAGACGTAATCGGTAAAAGCAACCATAAAATTGATCTCATGCTCCGCGCCCAAAGGGTTGCGAAGGGTTACGCCGCTGTATCCGTTGCTGCGGGGTCCGCGAACAGATCGAACAGGTCTCTGCAGATGCCACGCAGTTGCTCAGTCTGCGCGGGCTGGGGGAGATGGGTGCCTTCCGGCTGCCAGTCGCCCATCGTGGCCAAGCGCCAGCGCTCACCATCGAAGGTCATGCCGCGCATCAAAACGCCCAGCAGCTCTGGAACAGCAGCATCACCAGCCACCTGGGGTTTCAGACGCAACTGCAGCAACAGACTGCGGCACTCAAGCCGCGGACTCCAGCCGGGGAAATGGAAGGCAAGATCAAGGCTTTCAGTCTCCTGCCAGCGTCTGGTCTGCGCATCGTCACGCCAGGGACTCAGGCTGGCCTGCGCAGCAGGAAACTGGCGGCGCACCAGCGTGATGGTCGACGCCAGTGCTTGCATCCGGTCCACGCTGTGGACTGATTCGCCCGCGTTCACTACAACCTCCTCATTCCACCCAGTGTGATGGGGGACATGGGACGCCGCCGTTACGGTTGCCCCAGTTTCACAAAACCATGACGCGACCGCTGCACTTCGGCCTGCTGGGCGCCATGCCGGAAGAGATCGGCTCCGATCTCAGCCACCTCAAGGATCTGAGCTGCAGCAACCACGGAGACCTCACCATTCACAAGGGATCCCTGGGCGACACGGTCCAGCTCAGCCTGGCCTGGAGCGGCTGGGGCAAGGTAAGCGCTGCACGAGCGGCCACACGCCTGCTCGCCAGCGATCCCAACATCGATCTATTGGTGTTCACCGGCGTCGCCGGCGCAGCGGATCCGACTCTGCGTCAATGGGACGTGGTGTTAGCCGATGCAGTGATGCAGCACGATATGGATGCCCGGCCCCTGTTCCCAAAGTTCACGCTGCCAGCCCTGAACCAGGACCGATTGCAACCGCAGCAGGACTGGTTCAACTGGGCCAAGACCGCTCTGCTGGAGGCCTATGACGCGGGAGGGCTCGAGGGGTTCGCACGGCCCAGCAGCGGCCTGATTGCCACGGGGGACCGATTCATCGGCGATGCCGCAGTGCTGCAGACGCTGCGGGACGATCTCCCAGGCCTGCGGGCCGTTGAGATGGAAGGGGCGGCGGTGGCGCAGGTAGCTGAGCAGGAGGGCATCCCCTGGTTGGTTTTGCGGGTGATTTCTGATGGTGCTGATGAGGCGGCGGCTCAGAGCTTCGAAGACTTCCTTCAACGCTATGAACAACAGGCCTGGCGTCTGATTGAGGCCCTTCTGCAGCGCTGCAACGTGGCTCCCCGACGATGCGCCTGAAGCTTCTGCTCAACCGCGTGCTGCGGTATGGCGTGGTGGGGGGCACTGCAGCGGCCGTGCACCTTGGCGTGCTGCTGCTGCTGGGCCAATGGATCAGCCTCAGCCTGGCCAACCCGATCGCCTTCCTGGCCGCCTCGATCGCGGGCTATCTCGGCCACGCCTTGCTCACCTTCCGGGAAGAGACTGGTGGTGAACAGTTCGCCAGGCGCTGGCTGCTGCTGCAGTACGTGGTCAACATCAGTGTCTGCGCCCTGCTGCCACTGCTCAAGGCACCGACCTTGGTGCTGGTGTTCACCCCCACGGTGCTGAATGCCCTGATCTGGTCGCAGGCTGCGCGATTCAGCCTGCGTCGCAGGGTCGACACCGTCATTCCCCTGCGCCACGCCGATGATCTGGGCCTCAGCCCGGCCACCAACGAGGCCATCCTCAGGCTGGCCGCCAGTGGCCAGCTCGATGGCACAAGCGTGTTGGTGAATGGCCCCGTGGCGGCTGAAGGCGTCACGGCCTGGACCGCACTGGTCGCTGCCCAACCGCACCTGCAATTGGTGCTCCACCTCTGCCTCACCGAAGGGCCCTGCTGTGCCCCGCCTGAGCTGGTGCCGGATCTGGTGAATGCAAGGGGGCACCTCCGCCGTTCCTTCGGTCAATGGCTGCTGCTCTCGCTCTGGCCGCCGAGGCATCCGTCGCGGCGCCGACTGGAACGACAGCTGGGACTGGAGGTGGAGGCGCAGATCCGGCAATTCCGGAGGCTCTGCGGGAATGGACCGATCCATCTGGACGGGCATCAACACATCCATCTAGTGCCGGTGGTGCTCGATGCGTTGCTGAAGCGGGCCACCACGCAACAAATCACCTGGCTGCGTCGCACCGATGAGCCTCTGCCGACAGGGCTACCGATCTCCGACTGGTGGCGAGCGATTCGGGACGCAGGCCTGCTCAAGTGGGTTGTGCTCCAATGGCTCAGCCGACGCGCCCATCCCGCCATGCGCCGCCATGGCATCGTTAGCAACCAGAGCTTCGCCGGCGTGCTGTTCACCGGTCACATGGCCGGCGCCCCACTGCGCGCGGCATGGTCCACCCTGCGCAGCACCAGCAACGATGGGTCTGGCACACCACCACTGCTGCTGGCCCATCCGGCTGCGCCCCTCGACACCGATCTGGCCCAAGCCGGTTTCGCCGTGTCGGCGCCTTTTGCCGCCTCACCCTGGAGACAGCGGGAATGGCAAGCGCTTCAGGCGTTGTGAATGCGACGGATGAAGTAGTGAGGACGTGACTTCGACTCCACATAAATCCGGCCCACGTATTCGCCAAGCACGCCGATGCCGATGAGCTGGATCCCACCCAAGAACAGCACCGCCACCATCAAAGAGGCGTAGCCCTCCACATCCACGCCGTACAGGATCGTGCGCAGCACCACCACCAGGGCATAGAGAAGGCTGAGGGACGACACCATGACCCCAATGCCGGTCCAAACTTTCAACGGCAGCAAAGAGAACGAAAAAATTCCATCGAAGGCGTAGCCGAACAGCTGCAGAGGGCTCCAAGAGGTCCGCCCCCCTACCCTGCTGATGCGCTGATAAGGCAAATCCACGCTGCGATAGCCCGTCCAGGGCAGCAGACCTTTGGAAAAGCGACTCGATTCACGCAGCTGCGTCACAGCGTTAAGCACGGAGGCATCCAGCAAGCGGAAATCTCCGGCCCCCTCCCGAAGCTCGATGGAGTCCACCACCTTGTTGAACACCCGATAGAACCAGTGGGCACTGGCCACCTTTAGACGGGATTCCTGGTCTTGGTCGTTGCGCACGGCGGTGACCACTTCGGCGCCAGCGTGCCACTCCCGCACCATTGCTTCAATCAGCTCAGGCGGATGCTGAAGATCGGAATCAATCAGCACCGCCGCCGCACAGCGGCCATTGACATAGTCCAGCCCGGCCAGCATGGCCGCCTCCTTGCCGAAGTTGCGCGTTAGTTCGAGGAGTATCAGCGGCGCGCCTGGATGATCCTCCATCCAGGCCTTGATCCGTTGAGCCGTGGCATCGGCAGATCCGTCATCGATCAACACCAAATGTTCCACACCCGGCACCACCAAGGTGCGGTCTATGAAACGGGCAATCACGTCCTGCTCGTTGAAGCAGGCAGCCACAACCCACACACCTACAGGACTGGGCATGGGTCAGGCAACGGGCAGCTTGGCTTTAAGGATCCCCCATTGAGTCATAGGCTCGCCAAGTGTGATCCCGTTCCGCGGCAACCCTGCAATGGCTCAGTTCGAGAAGCTCACCGCCCCCAGCCAGGGAACACCGATCCGCTTCGAGAACGGACAGCCCGTCGTGACCGACCATCCGATCATTCCCTTCATCCGCGGGGACGGCACGGGCGTGGACATCTGGCCCGCCACCCAGAAGGTGCTCGATGCTGCCGTCGCCAAGGCCTACGGCGGCAGCAAAACCATCGAGTGGTTCAAGGTCTATGCCGGTGATGAAGCTTGCGACCTCTACGGCACGTATCAATACCTGCCGGAGGACACCCTCGAAGCGATTCGCGCCTATGGCGTCGCCATCAAAGGCCCTCTCACCACTCCTGTGGGCGGCGGCATCCGTTCGCTGAACGTGGCCTTGCGCCAGATCTTTGATCTGTATTCCTGCGTGCGTCCCTGCCGCTACTACGAGGGCACCCCCAGCCCCCACAAGCGACCCCAGGATCTCGACGTGATCGTCTACCGGGAGAACACCGAAGACATTTATATGGGTGTGGAGTGGGAAGCCGATGACGCCGTCGGCCAGGAGTTGCGCAAGCATCTGAACGAGGTGGTGATTCCCTCCAACGGCAAGCTGGGCAAGCGCCAGATCCCCGAAGGATCTGGCATCGGCATCAAACCCGTGAGCAAGCACGGCAGCCAGCGCCACATCCGCAAGGCGATCCAGCACGCCCTACGCCTAGAGGGCGACAAGCGTCACGTGACCCTGGTGCACAAGGGCAACATCATGAAATTCACGGAAGGAGCCTTCCGTGACTGGGGCTATGAACTGGCCACCACAGAATTCCGCGACGTGTGCATCACCGAGCGGGAGAGTTGGATCCTCGGCAACCTCGAGACAGACGCCAATCTCAGCGTGCAAGCCAACGCCCGCATGATCGAGCCTGGCTACGACAGCCTCACTCCTGAGAAAAAGGCCGACATCGATGCCGAGGTGCAAGCGGTGATCGACACCATCGGCAACAGCCACGGTGGCGGCAAGTGGAAGGAAATGGTGCTGGTCGACGACCGCATCGCCGACAGCATCTTCCAGCAGATCCAGACCCGGCCACAGGAGTATTCGATCCTGGCCACCCTCAACCTCAACGGCGATTACATCTCCGATGCCGCCGCCGCGATGGTGGGCGGTCTGGGCATGGCCCCCGGCGCCAACATCGGCGAGAACGCCGCCATCTTCGAAGCCACCCACGGCACCGCCCCGAAACACGCCGGCCTTGATCGCATTAACCCCGGTTCGGTGATCCTCAGTGGCGTCATGATGCTGGAGTTCCTGGGCTGGCAGGAGGCCGCCGACCTGGTGACCAAGGGTCTGAGCGCCGCCATCGCCGACAAACAGGTCACCTACGACCTGGCTCGCCTCATGGAGCCAAAGGTGGAACCGGTGAGCTGCAGTGGTTTCGCCGAAGCGATCGTTCAGCGCTTTTGAAACAGGACGCGGACGCGTCGCGTTCGCAGACGTCAGAATCGGTGAATGCATCCGCCGGTCAGCCCAACGTCAAGCGATAGCTGCCTCCCCGGCTTGCCGGAGGGGGTCACCGATCCCTGCGTGCACTGCGGCTTCTGCCTCCCCACCTGTGCGAGCTACCGCGTGTTGGGCACAGAGATGGATTCACCCCGCGGCCGCATCCACACTCTCAAGGCCATCGCAGCCGGCGAGCTGGAGATGAACGCCACGGTGGCGGGTCATTTCGACAGCTGCCTTGGCTGCTTCGCCTGCGTCAGCGCCTGCCCCTCCGGCGTGCGTTACGACCAGCTGATCGAAGCCACCCGGCCCCGTCTGAATCAGCCCGAACTGCGCACGCCCTGGCAGAACAGCTTCCGCAAGCTGCTACTGGCGGTGTTGCCCTATCCCAAGCGACTGCGCGCTCTACTCACCCCCCTGCGCGCCTACGCCGGAACTCCGCTGCAGAAGCTGGCCCGCAGCAGCGGTGCTCTGAGGCTGCTTGGCCCCCAGCTAGAAGCGATGGAGGCGCTGCTGCCACCACTGGCGCCGGAAGGATTCTCCGATCGCTACGCCCCCGTCAACCCGGCCATCGGTGCGCACCGCGGCCGGGTGGGGCTGGTGCTCGGCTGCGTGCAGCGCTGTTTTGACCCGGCGGTGAATGCAGCCACAGTGGCGGTGCTGCAGGCCAATGGCTTTGAAGTGGTGATTCCAAACGATCAGGGTTGCTGCGGAGCCGCAAGCCATCACCAGGGGCAGATGGAACAGACCCGGGAGCTGGCAGCAGACCTGGTGCACCGTTTCCAACACGCTGGCGGTGCAGAACCACTCGATGCCGTGCTGGTGGCGGCCTCCGGCTGCGGCCACACGCTTAAGGCCTATGGCGAGATCCTGGGCGACCGCAGCCATTCGTTCGCCTGCCCCGTGCAGGACGTGCACGAATTCCTCGCAGAACAAGGCCTCAATCCAGGCTTCCAGGCCTCTCTACAGCCGCTCCAACATGACGATGGAAGCCCAGCATCAGCCGCTCGCCCCCTTGCCGTGGCTTATCACGATGCCTGTCACATGATTCACGGCCAGGGCATCACTGGCCAGCCTCGGCAGTTGCTCCAGGCCATCCCTCATCTGCGGCTTCGGGAAGCTACAGAGGCCGGGGTCTGCTGCGGCAGCGCCGGCATCTACAACCTGGTGCAGCCAGACGAAGCAGCGGAGCTGGGGCGCATCAAGATCGACGACCTCACCGGCACCGGTGCCGAGCTGATCGCCAGCGCCAACATCGGTTGCACCCTGCAGCTGCGCCGGCATCTGGATGGCAGCCCCAATGCGGCATTGGTACGACACCCCATGGAACTGCTGGCCCAAAGCGCCCAGCTGATTTCGGCCTAAGCCGAGTCCAGTCAAGGCACAACACCATCAGACGCCTCGCTCCATCCAGCGCCAGGCTTGCGTCAAGGTCGAGGCATCACCGAGATTCCCCGGGAAGGTGATGATCGGCAGACCCGCGACATCCGCTGCCGCCGAGGGGTCCGCCAACAACTCTCCGCAGATCAGCGGCCGCACCAACGACAACCCCGGCAGCAATTGGCCCTCCAGCTGCACCGCTTCTAGGCCAAGCCCCTCCGCGAGAACTGTTCCGGTGGTGATGCCCCCTTTGCTGATCAGATAACCAAGCTGTGGCACGCAAGCGGCAGCGAGCCGAGCCGTGAGTCGAGCCAAGTCCATGCCGAAGGCCAGACGGCGGCGATCCGCATGGGCGCCCTCCCCGAAGCGCAGCTCACCCCGGCTGGTGTAGAGCACCGGCGTCCGGCCATCGGCCAGCAGCCGCTGCAGGCGCGCCTGCCATTCACGCTCCAGGTCAGCCAGTAGCAAATCCGGGGTACCGCCCTCCAGCACCCGGGCGATGCGGGGCACGGGCAGCTCCAGCCCCTCGCAACGAGGATCCTCCAACAGCAACTCCAGCTGTTGATCGGCGAGGGCCACATGGGATCCCACCAGCACCAGCCCCGGGAGAGGCTGACCCGAGGGATCACAACGCCGCAGAGCCGACAGCCCTTCAGCATCCAACGGCTGGGGGCCGAGGGGCTCCCCCCCGCCATCCACCAAACCATTGATCAGGCTCGCAGCGGAACGAAACAGGAAACGTCGCTGGCCCTGCAACACCGACACGGCCGCCCCCAAGGCATTCAGCTGCTCCTGGTGCTCCGCATCCACCACCACCGGCTGATTGCCATCCAGTGCTTGCAACCAGGACACCAAGGCCCGAAAGGGTCCTTGACCTGCTCCCGAATCCTGGCGACGTGACGCGGCAGCTCGCGAGAGCTGCTCGCCGGTCAGCCGCAGCACCGAACCGGCCGGAATCGCTCCAGCGCTTTTCTCCTCAAGCCAGGCATCCAGGTGACTGGTGCTATAGCCGAAATTGCCATCGCGGGCGAAGGGTGTGGTGTGCACCGGTTGGCCATGGAGCCGATGCTCGCCATCCACGGTGGTGCGGCCGCCGGGGAGAAACGCCGGGACATGCAGCGTGGCTTGCACAGAGCCGAAGCGATCGGCCAATTCCTGCGCCAGCACCTGCGGCTCCAGCACACCATGACCACGCAAGGTCGAATCACCCCGACTCACCAGCACCAATTCGCTGGGGTCAAGATCTTCGCGCTGAAGCGCCTGCTCCAGTGCCGCCACGATTTCGCGGTTGCGGGCCGCGGCAGCCTCCGGCGGCAGGGCCCGGGTGTTAGCGAGCACAAACAGCAGCGGTGAGGGGTGGCGCAGTCCCCGCTGCAGGGCGTTCACATCCCAACGCAGCAGCAGTGGGCAGCTGTGCACCGTCTGCGATCCGGTGGGATCGTCGTCGATCACAACAATGGTCATGGCACGATCATCCCGTGCATCCCCTGCCCACCATCGCTGACGCCCACGCCGAAACGCTGTTGCTGCCCGACAGTGTCGCCGAGCTCAGAGCATTGGCGCGACAACTGCACAGCGATGGCCAAGCCTGGACCCCGGCAGGACTGACCACACGCCTGGACTGGAGCGCCCCACTCCAGAACACGGGCCCGAACCTCAGCGTTCAACGTCTGAAAGGAGTCATCGACCATGCCGTGGATGACCTAACGATCACAGTGCAAGCCGGTCTGCCGCTGATGGAGCTGCAGGGCCTCCTGGCGGAGCAGCAGCAGTGGCTGCCGGTGGACTGGCCCTGGGGAAGCAGCCTCCAAGCTCCCACCAGTGCCGGGACGGTGGGCGGGCTGATAGCCCGTGGACTCTCCGGAAGCCTGAGGCAGCGCCACATGGGCGTGCGCGATCAGCTGATCGGCATTGGCCTGCTGCGCAGCGACGGAGTCGCGGCCCATGCCGGCGGCCGAGTGGTGAAGAACGTGGCGGGCTATGACCTGATGCGCCTGCTGTGCGGAAGCTGGGGCAGTCTGGCGCTGATCACTGAGGTGACCCTGCGGGTGCAGCCGTTGCGCTACCACCGCCGTGCTCTGTTGATTCGCGGGGAAGCCCGTCAGCTGGAACCTGTGCGCGCCACGGTGGTGGGAAGCGGCTTTACGCCCGACTGGATCGACTGGGAACGCACTGACACCGGCGACTGCTGCCTGCAACTGGGAGTCGCCAGCATCAGCGATAAGGCCGTGCAGGATCAGCTCGATCCAATCGCTCGTCTGGCCGCCGAAGCCTGCCTTGAAACCAGCCCGCAGAACTGGATTGAAGCGGTCCCCGACCCGATCAGCATTGATCAGCCAACGCCGTGGTTGTTGCGCCTCTGCCTGCCCCCGGCACGCTGCGTTGCATTGCTGACCAGTGAAGCCTGCCAGCAACTGCACGGCTGGCACTGGCGACTGGCGGCAGGCCGGGGCAGTGGTGAGGCCTGGCAGAGCGGCGATGTGGTTAGTTCCGCGGATCAGGTGAAGGCCCTGCGCCAACAGGTGCTCAACCTGGGCGGTGAAATGGTCGTGCTGAAGCAACCAGCGAACATCCCTGATCACCAACGGCTACCGGCGTGGCTCGACGCACCATCGAAACCCGTGATCGAAGCGGTCAAACACCAGTTTGATCCCCAGCATCAACTAGCCCGTGGTCGTCTGCCCGGCGTCGCAGCCCCCTTGTGCTGAGAGACCCTCAGCTGACCACGTAGCGGCAACGGAGCGTGGTGCTCTGACCGGCGGCCAGCTCCAACTTGCGATCACCACTGATCAACGCCTGACGCGGGCCGGTCCACGGCTCGAGACAGACCATGGCGCGCGGCGGCTCGGTCCAGACCACGGTGAGATCCATGGGCGCTTGATGGTCCAGCTGCAGGCTCGTGCCGGCGAGTTCATCCACCAGGGTCACCGGACCCGCTGGACGGGTCAGAAAATCAACGCCCTCCGGCAAGCGACTCAGCTGAACGCTGGTGTCCGCCTCGGCCATCTTCAGATGGTTCAGGCACCGGGAGGGCAGCCCCTCGAAGCGGGTCCGGCCCAAATCCGACACCTCGAAGTAAGGATGCAAACCGAAGCTGAAGGGCATTGGCTCACCACCAGCCTCGGACTGGTTGTGGATGGTGGTGACGATCTCCAGAGCACCGCTCAGGGGGCGGATGGCCATCCCCACCTGAAAGTGGAAGGGGAAGGCCGCCAGCGTCTCAGAGGTGGCCTTCAGGGTGAGCTGAACACCGCTCTGGTCGTCGAGCAAAGCGATGGTCCAGGGCAAGTCGCGGGCAAACCCGTGCTGCTTGAGGGTGACATCACCGCTGGCCAGCGGCAAACGGTCACCGGGAAGGTTTCCGCAGATCGGGAACAGCACAGGGATGCCACCGCGAACGCTCTTGCTGGGATCCGCGAAGCGCTCCTGGTCGAGATACAGAATCTCGCGCTCGTTGCAGCGCCACTCCGTCACCAGGCCACCCCGCTCAGGCACCACCCGCAAACGATCACCACTGGTGGGATGCACAAACTCCCAGTGGGCGTAAGGAGCTGACTGCTGGCGGAAGGTCATGGCCACAGGACCGGCTATCCCGAGACTGGCCGGAACTTACAGGGACGGCTCGAAATTGGATGTGTTCGGGCTGACGGGCGTTGCCGCCAAAGACTCCAACCAGGACAGCAGCGCGGCATTCACCTGCTCAGGCACCTCGTCGTGGGGACAGTGGCCCGCCTCAAGCACCACCTCCGTGGTGGCCTCTGGTGCATGGCGCTGGAAGCTGGCACGGCGCCCGGCGGCGTTGATCCAGGGATCGCGAATGCCCCAGAGCAACAGAAGCGGCGTGGAAAGGCTGGCGAAGAGTTCGTCGAGGGGCTGGCCCCGGGGAATGTCGAACACGGTGCGGAACACGCCAAAGGCACCGGGATCGAGCGACGGCCGCCGGATCGACTCCACCAACCAATCGTCGATGTTGGTCTTGTCGACATACACCTGATTAAGTGTGCGCCGGATTGTGGACGGACGGCGCAGGTTCTCAAACAGCAGCCGCTGCAGCACCGGGCTTTTCAGCAGCGCGCTGCCGATGGTGCGGCGGGCGATCGCCCCCCATCCCTCCGGCGTTGCCGACTGCTCATCACTAAAGGGACCTGCGGCATTGAGCAACACCACGCCAGCGGCGTGATCCCCCAGGGCCGCCCCCGCCGCCAAGGCCGCAAAGCCCCCCAGGGAGTTGCCAGCGATCACTGTGGGGCGGCCAATGCATTCGCGCACGTAGGCCACTAGCTGGTCACGCCAGAGGGCTCCGCCGTAGGCCAGGCCAGCGGGTTTGGCACTGCGTCCGAATCCGAGCAGATCAATCGCATGCACCTCATGGGTGCGTGCCAGCACCGGAATGTTGTGGCGCCAGTGATCCGTGGAAGCCCCAAAACCATGCACCAACAGCAACGCGGGACGCTGCAGGTGGCCGGTTTCTGGCGTCTCGCGGAGGCCATGCACCGCATGCCCTTGGAACGTCCACCAGGACTGCTGAGCGTCGCGCACCACAACTGCATCTTGGGGGCGCGATGCTAGGCAGTTCAACCTCCTTTCGCCCTGCCGGGCCGACAGTGCTTCGATGTTCGATGAGACCCCAGGCCTGCTGCTGCAGGGAGCGACACTCAGCGGTGGGTTGTTCTGGGCCATTGCCCTCTATTTGCCATTGAGCGCACCGCTCGGCCGCTTTGAAGCCAGCCTCGAGAGTGGGCCCCTGAACGAAACCTGGCGACAGATCGCCCTGGTGATCAGCAGCCTGCTGCTGGCCCTGGCGGTGGGGTTGGTGATCCAGCTGCTGCTGGGCTGGGCCCTCGGCCCCGGTTGGGCGTCGAGCCTGGCCCTGATCACCATCGGCTGGAGCCTGTTCCTTACCCTGGCTCAGAAGCAGTAATCCTCAGAGCAGACCCACCGGGTTGGCGGCAACGTCGTCATTCACCTTGTCGTCGTCGTCGGGCTTGTCGCCGCCGATCACCAGCCGCAGCAGCACCGGTGCCAGGAAAGTGGTGCCAATTACCATCAACAAAATCGCCGCTTCAAGCGAAGGCGACAGAAGCTTGGCGCTGGTGCCCAGACCGAGAAAGATCAGGCCCACCTCCCCGCGGGGCATCATGCCCAGACCCACCACCAGGCGACGGGTGCTTTCCTTGCTGACGAAGGCCCAACCTGCAGCGATCTTGCCGACGATCGCCACCACCAGCAGGAAGCCGGCCACGATCAGCGCCGAGCGACTGGAGGGATCGGAGGGGTTGATCACAGACAGATCCATGCCGGCACCCACCAGCACGAAGAAGATCGTGGCGAACAGGGTCACGATCGGCAGCACTGCCTGCTGAATGGCGTGGTTGTGCTTAGAGCTGCTGAGGATCAAACCAGCAGCAAAGGCACCCAGAGCCGCCTCCAGCCCAATGGCTGTGGCAGCGAAGCAGCTCAGCGCCAGGATGACAAAGGAGGCCACCAGCACTTCGCCAGGAGCCTTGAGCTTGTCGATCAGCCAATCGAAGGCCGGAGCGGCGGTGCGACTGAGGCCGATGGCCGCCACGACGAACACAGCAGCAGCAGCCACCAGCTTCACAATCGGAGCAATTTCCAGAGATCCGCCGGAGGCGAGGGACACGACCACCGCCAGGATCACAATGCCGAGGATGTCGTCGAGCACGGCTGCCCCGATGACGATCTGGCCTTCGCGGGTCTTGAGGTAGCCCAGCTCCCCAAACACACTCGCCGTGATGCCGATGCTGGTGGCGGTCATCGACGCACCCGCGAAAATCGCCGGGATCGCATCCACATGGAACAGGGCCATCAGCCCCCAGGTGCCCAGCGCGAAGGGCAGCACCACGCCCGCCACAGCGACCGTGAAGGCCTGACCACCCACGGCGACCAATTCCTCTAGCTCACTCTCCAAACCGGTGAGGAACAACAAGGCATAGAGACCGATTTCAGCGACGGCTTCTAGGGAAGGGAAGCTCTCGTTATAGATCTCGGCCACGGAGTCGGGCGGGATGCTCACCAACCCACTCACCAGGGTCAACAACCCTTCACTGAGCTGGGCATGGGTGTCCGGGGGCACCAGCAGGTGCAAGCCGGAGGCACCAATGATCACACCCGCTAGCAGCTCACCCAGGATCGTTGGCAACTGAAGCCGCACCAGCACCTCAGCCAGCACTCGGGCCGCCACGAAGATCAACACGAAACGGGCCACACCGATAAGGGTTTCTGCCATCTCAAAATCGTGGGCTGAGATCTCAGCCAGCAACGGCGTGAGCAGCGGCGGCATCGCAGCAGCGAGCATTACAAACTTCGAGTCCTCTCGCGGGACCTTATCGGCAAACGGGTTTCCGCACTGCTCATCAGGACGCTTCCGACAGCGCCTCGCTCCGCCGCTTGAGCCTTTGTTTTGAATCGATGGCGACAGACGGTTCAGACCTCGATGTGATGGCTACGTTCGGCGTATCCCCTTCAGTCCAGGACGAATCGGTCTGACCGGAAACCCACAAGGAGTGCCCCGGACCACCGAATCCTGGCCAAGCTCAAACCATCTCCAGGAACACGATGAGCATCTCCGAGCCCCTCGACCTGCGTTTGCCTACCCCCGGGTGCAGCATCGACCCGAAACGCGCAGGCCTCGATGCTGATGCCGTGTTTGACGGCATGACGGAGCACCTGTTCTTCACGCTGGGCAAATTGGCGCCCTCCGCTAGTCGCCATGACCTCTACATGGCCCTGAGTTATGCGGTACGCGACCGGTTGATGGCCCGATTCCTGGCCAGCCGGGAGGCCATCAGGGCAAGACCGCAGAAAACCGTGGCCTACCTCTCAGCTGAATTTCTGATTGGCCCTCAACTGGCCAACAACCTGCTGAACCTGGGAATTCAAGAGGAAGCCGAAGAAGCGCTGAAGCGGTTTGGCATCGAATCCCTGCAGCAGATCCTGGAAGTGGAGGAGGAACCGGGTCTGGGCAACGGCGGCCTCGGTCGGCTGGCGGCCTGTTACATGGAATCACTGGCGAGCCTGGAAGTCCCGGCCACCGGCTACGGCATCCGCTACGAGTTCGGAATCTTCGATCAGCTGATCCGCGACGGCTGGCAGGTGGAGGTCACCGACAAATGGCTTAAGGGAGGCTGGCCCTGGGAACTGCCTCAACCCGACCAGGCCTGCTTCGTAGGCTTTGGCGGCCGCACCGAGAGCTACATCGACGACAAGGGCAACTACCGCTCGCGCTGGATTCCCTCCGAACACGCAATCGGTGTGCCGCATGATGTGCCGGTGCTTGGCTACCGCGTGAACACCTGCGACCGGCTGCGCCTGTGGCGCGCGGATGCCACCGAGAGCTTCGACTTCTACGCCTTCAACATCGGCGATTACTACGGCGCCGTGGAAGAGAAGGTGGGCAGCGAGACCCTCTCCAAGGTGCTCTATCCGAATGACGGCACCGATGAAGGGCGACGCCTACGCCTCAAGCAACAGCACTTCTTCGTGAGCTGCTCCTTGCAAGACATGCTGCGCAGCCTGGATGAGCGCGGCCTCTCGGTGGAAGATTTCCCCCTGCACTGGACGGTGCAGCTGAATGACACCCACCCCGCCATCGCCGTGGCAGAACTGATGCGTCTGCTGATCGACGACCGCCATCTGGAGTGGGAGAAGGCCTGGGACATCACCACCCGCTCGGTGGCGTACACCAACCACACCCTGCTGCCGGAAGCGCTGGAGAAATGGGACCTCAAGTTGTTCAGCAGCCTGCTGCCACGCCACCTGGAACTGATCTACGAAATCAACCGTCGCTTCCTGCAACAGGTGCGTCTGCGCTATCCCGGCAATGACGCCATTCAGCGCAAGCTGTCGATCATTGATGAAGAAGGCGGAAAGGCGGTGCGCATGGCCCATCTGGCCACCATCGGCGCCCACCATGTGAACGGCGTAGCGGCGCTGCACTCAGACCTGGTGAAACAGCAATTGATGCCGGAATTCGCGGCACTGTGGCCGGAGAAATTCACCAACGTCACCAACGGCGTCACCCCACGCCGCTGGATGGCCCTCTCCAATCCCGAACTGGCCACCTTGCTTGATGAGCACGTTGGTCCGGGCTGGATCACCAACATGGAACAGCTACGCGGCCTGGAAGAGCGTCAGCACGACCATGGCTTCCTGGAGCACTGGGGCAGCACCAAGCTGTCGGTGAAGCGCAAGCTTTCCAGCTATATCCACCGCAACACAGGGGTACTGGTGGATCCCTCCAGCCTGTTCGACGTGCAGGTGAAGCGGATTCATGAATACAAGCGCCAGCATCTGAACGCCTTGCAGGTAATCACCCAATACCTTCGGATCAAGAACGGTAAGGCCGATGGCCTAGCGCCACGCACCGTGATCTTCGGAGGCAAGGCCGCGCCTGGCTACTACATGGCCAAGCTGATCATTCGCTTCCTCAATGGCATCGCCGAAACAGTGAACGCCGATCCAGACATGGATGGGCGACTACGGGTGGTGTTCCTGCCGGACTACAACGTGAAGTTGGGCGAGCAGGTGTATCCAGCTTCGGATCTCTCCGAGCAGATCTCCACCGCCGGCAAGGAAGCCTCCGGCACCGGCAACATGAAATTCGCCATGAATGGTGCACTCACGATCGGAACCCTCGATGGTGCCAACGTGGAAATCCGCGAGCGGGTGGGCGACGAGAACTTCTTCCTGTTTGGCAAAACCGTGGAAGAGATTGCGGCCCTCAAGCAGGGCGGCTACCGGCCTTGGGAGCTCATTGCAGCGATGCCCGAGCTGGCGGAAGCGATCCGATTGATCGAGATGGGGCATTTCAGCAACGGCGATGGTGAACTGTTCCGGCCGCTGCTCGACAACCTCACTGGCAACGATCCCTTTTTCGTCATGGCTGACTTCGCCGACTACGTGCGTGCGCAGGATGCGGTGAGCCGCGCCTGGACCGATCGCATGCACTGGAACCGCATGAGCCTCCTGAACGTGGCCCGCACCGGCTTCTTCTCCTCTGATCGCTCGATCCGCGACTACTGCCGCGACATTTGGGACGTGGAGCCAATGCCCGTGGAGATCACCTGCGACGTGCGCTGAGAACCTCAGCATCGACAGCGAAGCCCCGGTGAAATTCACTGGGGCTTTTTAGTGGCCTTATTGAGTGATCTTCAGACCTCAGCTGCGATCAGGAAGATCGGGTGTCTGATGCAGAAGACGGTTCAAGCGCAATCGGTCGGCATTGAGAGGGTCAGGCGCGAGCTCACCGGCGAGCTCGCGGAATTTCTGCTCGATGTCGTCCGGCACACGCACATCAAAAATGCGCTCCATCAGCGCTTCGATGGAAAACAGGTGCGCGTTGATGTTTTCCAGATCAGCCATTGCCTGCTGAAGGGCATCGGCAGGTTCATCAACACCTCCACTGGGGGTGGCATGCACCTGACCCTCAGCGGCGCGAGGGCCATGCTGCTTTTGCAAGTCTTCCAACACCCGACCGGAGAGGGTGCGGAAAGACTGAAGCGCAGCCCAACTCAACTCTTGTTGCTGACGCAGAGTTGGATTCTCACGAATGAGCCGATCGTGCTCCCGATAGAAGCGTTGACAGTCAGGACACTGACAAGGCTCTTCTGGCACCGGCAACCCGTAGCTCAGGCACCATCATGACATCCGATCAGGCTGCGAGCGGCGGTTCGGGGGAAATCCCCCCATCGCCGTTCCCACCCTCACCAGGGCGATCGTCGTCATCGCTGTCGGTGACAGCAGGCAGCGGAATTTCAATCGAGGTGACCACCTGGATCACATCGCGCAAGCGCATGGAGTCGGCGAACCAGCCCATGGCCTGCTCCGTATCACCACGGCGCTCTGCGTCACTAGCTTGGTCCTCATGTGCTTCAGCAAGCAAGGCCAACCAGCAGAGGCAGCGCGCCTGAACAACCGAGAGGTCGAGCTCGGCAGGCTGCGAGTCAGCGATGCGCTCGCTTTCCTGCTGAACAAGAAGCCGCAACCGGAGATCGTGAAGCTGGGTCATGGCGCCGGTTCCACTACGACAACGCTAGCGAGAGCGTTGCGCCTGACCACCCCACCAAATGTAGTAGCGGATACCGGCTGACGTCTTGGTTGGCACGGGGCAGGCGGGACTCGAACCCACGACCTACGGTTTAGGAAACCGTCGCTCTATCCAGCTGAGCTACAGCCCCCATCAAGCGTCATTATGGGGGCTGAAAGCAGGTGAGGTGATCGCGATCGCACGCCCTCTTCGTGTCGGCGTCGGTTGAGGAAAGTCCGGGCTCCCCGATGGCCAGGCTTGCTGGGTAACGCCCAGTGCGGGTGACCGTGAGGAGAGTGCCACAGAAACACACCGCCGATGGCCGGTTCGCCGGCACAGGCAAGGGTGCAAGGGTGCGGTAAGAGCGCACCAGCAGCATCGAGAGGTGCTGGCTCGGTAAACCCCGGCCGGGAGCAAGGCCTAGGAACGACGGTTGGCCATCTGCCTCGTTTCGCCTTTGTGAGCCGCTCGAGGCCACCGGCAACGGTGGTCCCAGATAGATGATCGCCCCCCTTCCTCGGAAGGGAGAACAGAACCCGGCTTATGTCCTGCTTTCAACCCCTTTGCGCTTGAACAAGCGGCAGCGCTCACGCTGGCTTTTCGTCTCCCCAAACAAAAAGCAACTGCCAAGAGAACAAGACAACTCTCAAAACGCTCATCAACATTGAGCGCAATCCATCAGACGAAGCACAATTTCAACCCACTCATGAGCCTGTGATCGATCTCACAGGCAGACCAGGAGCAGGTCACATAACAAGCCAATTCATCCGGCGATGGTGTGTTCATCGAGGGGCAAACAACTCCACCCTCAACTCACACTCCAATCATTCCCATGGCTGACCTCACCTTCTTCCAAGAAACCACCATCAACGACTTTGACACCTTCACCCCAAACGGATACTTCACACCCAGTGGTGAAGCACGCTGGACCGAAGTCGAGTTCGAAAAAAACAACAACCTTGCCTTTCGCATCAACAACATCGACATCAGCGAGCAGGAAGCACTGGACTACGGAAGCGTTGCTGACTATTTAACCGGTGCAGACAACATCTATGGCATGGATCAAGGCGACAACTTTCTGATGGGATTTGACAAGGGCGACTTCATTGAAGGCGGCTTTGACAATGACTTCATCCATGGCAACCATGGCCCTGACCGCCTATACGGCAGACTCGGAGATGACGAGATCCGCGGCGGCCATGGTCATGACATTCTCGATGGATCTGCCGGCGCAGACTACCTCTGGGGAGGCGTCGGAAAGAACAAGGTTTACGCCGGTAATGACTTTGATCGAGATCGAATCTTCGTACCTGCTGACTCCGCCATCAACATCAATCCCGACGGCGTGAACAGCGACCTTCTCTACGAAGTCTGGCCCGAAGACGAAATTTTCATCCATGGCGTTGACAATGCCGACCTCTCCTTCCAAGCAGGAATTCTGGACCCAGGCGGCACCAATGCAGTCGGCATCGGAATTTTCGCCAACGACACGCTGGAAGCCATTGTGGTCAACCCCAATGTCAACATCACGCAAGTCGAGAACATGACCACCGGAGGCTTCTTCGCCTGACATTCCAACAAACCAAACAAGATCCCAAAAGCCCCGCCAACGCGGGGCTTTTCACATTGGAACCTCCCAAAAAGTCAATACAAGCGCTAGGTGTAATCGCCACTCGAGGTCATCCCTCTCACTTGATCGGCCGAAAAATCACCAACCACCAGAGCCTCCAGCACACCTCCCAGATAAATACCAGTCCCTGAAAACTGATCAAGCTCAACAGCAGCAAATGCTAACTCGCCTCGAGTCTCACTATCTGAGTGAATCAAAATCTGATCCTCAAGACCCAGTGAGTTCAAAATGTCTGCATTAGCTCCACCAGGATTTCCATAGTCTTGGTTTTGAGTTGCATCAGCAGGCACATAAATTTGATCAACCGCTTGATCACCAGCCCCAGCATAAATTTCATTTTTACCGACGCCTCCCCAAATCCAATCCGAACCACCACCACCACGAATTAGGTCATGACCATGACCACCTCGAAGGGTGTCGTTACCGCTACCACCCTTCACAACATCCTTTCCTTTCATGCCATGTAGATCATCATTGCCAGCACCACCACTTAATTCGTCAGCACCTCCATAGCCCAAAATCCTGTCATCGCCTGCGTAGCCTTCAAAGACTTCTGGCAAGGACTGACTGGAGTCACCCTGAAGTACATCGCGACCGCCAGTGCCAAGAATTTTTGGTGATTCATCTGAAGCTCCAATGATTTCCTGATTCACCTGGCTTGATGAAGCAATAGATCCACCGCCACCGCCGCCGCCACCGCCGCCACCGCCGCCACCGCCGCCACCGCCGCCACCGCCGCCACCGCCACCGCCGCCGCCACTACCACTGCTGCTCAAGGATTCGGCGACATCCTGAACCGTCACCGTCACCGTCTGATCAGCGGTATTGGCTGACGGATCCGTGGCACGCACCGTGACCACGTAACTGTTATTGGCATCCGAATCTTGCGGCGACTCGTAATCCGGAGCGCTAGCAAAGCGCAATGCACCGCTGGAGCTGTTGATGGCGAACAAGGCTTGATCCACACCACCAGACAAGCTCCAGCTCACACTTTCATCAGCCGTGAAAGTCGCCACTGCAGCGCTGTTTTCATTGATCGATGCCACGGCGGTGGCAGCACCGGCGCTCCCCGAAGGACCGCTGATAGCGGGGGCGGTGGTGTCCACCAACCCCAGCAACGACGACCAGCCTCGGGTGTCGCCGTTAAAGTCCACAAACTCAATGTTGGTGAGCGTGTCGGTGCCATCAGGGCTGCCGCTGCGCAAATCCCGCAGCACGAGGCTGCTGCCAGAGAGGATTAGCAGATAATCGCTCAGAGAGCCGCTCACCAGCAGGGTGTCGGTACCCAGTCCGCCATCGAAAGTGTTGTCTTGGCTGTTGCCGCGGAAGCTGTCGGCACCAGAACCACCGATGGCCGTTTCAATCAGCGTTCCGGGAGCGAAAGTGAGGTTGCCGGTTTTGCCGCCGATATTGGAGGCATACACATTGGTGGCCGACGCATCGGACGGTCTGAGATCAATCAGCTGCGTGGAGGAAAAGCCACTGAAATCCAGCGTGTCATCACCGCCTCCATCCACCACGGTGAAGGCAGTGGTGGGAATCCAATCTTTGAGCTGATTGAACACCGCACTGGCGCTGGCAGTAATCGTGGTGTTGAAGCCATAGGTGGTGTCCCCCCGGAAGGCATTGCTAATGCCGTAGCCCTGCGGTCCATACAGATCGTCCAATGCGATCCAATCCACCACCATCGGGGTGCTCAGATAAGCAAAACTGGCATCGATCGATGTGTTCGACGTTTGATCGAAGTACGACATCATCGAGGCTTGCCACGAGTCGTTCGTGAAATCGGCATCCGTGGCATAACTGCCTGAGCCGTTGTAGAGACCTTGATGCCCTAAACCGAGGCCGTGGCCAATCTCGTGCAGGATCGTTTGAAAGGCGTAATCGCCTAAAACTTCGCTGCCGTAAAACCAGCTTGATGCAACATTGATCCAAGAATAATTGATCGCGCTGCCTGAAAAATCGGCGACAGCAAAGGCCCCAGAATCGTTATCACTAAAGTCGAAATCTGCGTCAAAGGCACTTGTTTCTTGAAAGTCAATTCCGAGCGTGGCCTCAAAAATCTTGAAGGCCTCATCCACCATGCTGGCGCGGCCAGTCGCCAGACCGTTGGCATCGAACGTATTTCCACTGCTGTTGTAAGTCAGTACCCCAGACTTGGCATGGGTTCCTGACTCCGACAGGTTGAAATTGCGATTGGTCGTGTCCGAGTCAGTCCAGAATTGCGTTTCCAGATAATCCGCCAGTTGGTCGAGAGTCCCCAACGAAGCGGCCGCCAACACCTCCCCGCCCGATCCCTGTTGCGATTGTGACGACGGAACACCACCACACGCGGCGCAAGCACAACCCGCCGCATGCAACACGCGCTCAACAAGGTCAGGCTGGACCGGATCCGCAAGAACGGCTTCAGGCTGGTGCGGATCAGATGGAACGACCTCAGATGAAACCTTCTCAGCAGCACCGTCGTCTGACAGTGCACTCGCCTCTGCCTCCTCAGGCGGGGCCGGCTCGGGTGCGGTGCCAACAGGGTCCACCTCCGCTGGGCCTGACAGCTCAACCGGCTCGGAAGACTCAACCTGCTCCGACTCAGACCAAGCCGTATTAAGAGCAACTTGGCTAACGCTGACAGCCCCGGCAGGAGCCTCGGCAACCGCCACTGGGGTCGCATCACCCTGGGTCTGATCGCTGCCAGTCGCAGGCTCGAGGGTCATGCAAGAGAAATACTCTCAGTCAATTCATTGATAACAATCAGATGTGACTCAGTTATGAATAAGCATCAATCCAACAAAAAAGCACAAATCCAGCTGGCATGCCTCCATCCCCCGAACCGGTTGCGACGCTTTGGCAAGGCATGGCTCTCGAACCCAACGCTTTGAGTTCCGAACAGGAGGCATGGCTGCAAGAGGCCGTCACCCACACCTCCAGCGGACTGAATCCCCACCACGAGCAGCTGGAGTTCCTGGGAGATGCGGTACTGCGGCTTACGGCCAGCGAATTCATCGCCGCCGCCTACCCCAAGATGCCCGTGGGTGAGCGCTCCAGCCTTAGGGCTCAACTGGTGAGCGATCGCTGGCTGGCGGAGCTAGGCGCCATCCTGGAGATCGAACGCTGGTGGCGCATCGGCCCTAAGGCCAGCAGCGACAGCACGGCGGCCGCCACCATCCGCGCCGAACTCAGCGAAGCGCTAATTGGCGCAGTGTACCGGATTGCTGGCACCGCTGCAGTGCAGCACTGGTTGACGCCCCACTGGACCCGCAGCGCTGAAGCGGTGCTGACAGACCCCCACCGCGGCAACAGCAAATCCGCCTTGCAGGAATGGAGCCAGGGGCAGGGTCTTGGCCTGCCGACTTACAGCAGCAACGAGATCAGCCAACGGCACGGCGATCCGCGCCGCTTCCACTGCACGGTGACCCTGCCGCCCAACCTCAAAGCTGAAGGCTGGGGCAGCTCCCGACGCGACGCTGAACAACAGGCGGCCCGAACGGTCCTTGATCAGCTGGAGGGCGACTGAGGCAACGCCGGCAACGGCGCACCGCACTGATCACAGTGCACCGCCCCGCGGCGGTGCTCCTGGTGGCCGCACTGGCTGCAGACGCGCAGCCGGTCTTGACGGGCCTGCTGAATCGACTCCACGGTGACGATGCCGGTGGGGATGGCGATGATCCCAAAACCCAGCAGCATCACCACCGCCGCCAGCAACTGCCCCTGCACCGTCTGAGGCACAAAGTCGCCGTAACCCACCGTGGTCATGGTGACGATCGCCCAGTACACCCCCTGCCCCGCGGTCTGGAACTGAGTGTCGGGATGATTGCTTTCAAAGGCCACCATCAGGTAACCCAGCACCACCTGGGCCATCACCACAAAGAACAGGAACACGCCGATGCGGCGGGCGCTGGCCTTCAGGGCACGGCCGAGCTGTTGAGCTTCATCCATGAAGCGCAGCAGCTTGAACACCCGCAGCACCCTGCCGAACTTGAAGATCCAGAGGATCAAGCCGCTGTTGATCTGGGGCACAAAGAAGAACAGCACCGCTGAAAGGTCGATCAGACCAAAGAAACTGCGCGCATAGGCCAGCGGCTTCGGCGACACCCACAGATGCAGCAGATAGTCGGCCATGAACACCAGAAGGCAGGCCCGCTCCAGCTCCTCCACCCAGAGGGGAATCTCACCGGGAGCCGCCACCCGCATCGGATGGGGTTGCACCAGCAAACCGATCACGCTGAGCAGGATCGTCCCAAAGATCACCAGGTTGTAGATCCGCCCGGCAAGGGTGCCGGACTCGAGCACCACGCGCCGGAGCTGCAGACGCAGGGATTCCGCCATGGGCGTCAGTCGGCGCTGAGATCGCGCAGGCGCAGGGTCACGAGCTTGTCCCAGTTACCACCTTCAAAAAGTACGGCGGCTCGGTCATCGCTGATGCGTTGCACAAAGCCGGTGTAGCCGTTGTAAATGGAGCGGGGATCCACCACCGTCACCGTGGCACCAGGCAGGATCGGAACGTCGGAAGCCATGGCAAAGGATCGGTCAAGAACTCAGTATCGCGCGGAAGGATGATGACGTGGCGACTGCTCCTGCTTCCATGACCGCTGACGACTGGCTGCCAGTGGGCAAGGTGGTGGCCGTGCAGGGGCTCAAAGGCGAGCTGCGCATTAACCCCGCCAGTGAATTCCCGGAGCGGTTCACGGAGCCCGGCACCCGCTGGCTGAAAGCCCGGGGCAAGGCGCCGAGGGAAATCGAGCTGACAAGCGGCCGTCAGCTGCCGGGCAAGAGCGTGTTTGTGGTGCGCTTCGCCGGAATCGACAGTCGCGACGCGGCCGAAGCCTTAGTGGGCCAGAGTTTGATGGTGCCGGCGGACGATCGGCCCGAACTGGAGGAGGGCGAGTTCCACCTGCTCGACTTAGTGGGCTTGGAGGCCCGCCTCAGCGCCGATGGGGAAGCGATCGGCAGCGTGAGCGACCTGATCAGTGGCGGCAACGAACTGCTGGAGATCAAAACTCCTGACGGCCGCACGCTGATGGTGCCGTTCGTCGAGGAAATTGTGCCGGAGGTGCACCTCGACGACGGCTGGCTGCTTGTCACCCCACCGCCGGGGTTGCTGGAGCTCTGATTCCCCCTAAGTAGCCGCCGGAGATCAGTTGAGGGAGAATGGCACGCACTGTATCCGGCGCGTGCTGTGACGAGCCCTCTGATTCCGGTGATTCTTTGCGGCGGCACCGGCACACGCCTTTGGCCCCTCTCCCGCGCCAGCTATCCCAAACAGTATTGGCCCTTGGGCGGCAATGGTGAGGAAACCCTCCTGCAGCAGACCCAGCAGCGCCTGGAAGGCATCGAGGCCCTTGGAGCACCACTACTGATCTGCAACGACGACCATCGCTTCATCGTGGCCGAACAGATGCGCCAGATCGGCGTCGAGCCTGGTGCCATCTTGCTGGAACCCATGGGGCGCAACACCGCTCCCGCAGTTGCTGTCGCCGCTCTGCAAGCCACAGCCCGTGGCGAAGACCCGCTGCTGCTCGTGCTGGCCGCCGACCACGTCATCCGTGATGGTGAGCACTTCCGCGCCGCCATCGATGCCGGACGCAGCGCCGCCGAAGCTGGACGACTGGTGACCTTCGGCATCGTGCCCACCGCACCGGAAACTGGCTACGGCTACATCGAAGCCGCCAACCCCATGGAGGCCGGAGACCTCACCACGGTGCCGATCGCTCGTTTTGTGGAGAAGCCCGACCGCGCCACCGCCGAGCAGTTTCTGGAGAGCGGCCGCTTCACCTGGAACAGCGGCATGTTCCTGTTCAAGGCCAGCGCCATGCTTGCGGAATTAGAGCGTCTGGCACCAGAAGTGGTGAGCTGCTGCCGCGCCGCGCTGGAACAGGACATGGCCGATCTTGATTTCCTGCGCCTGGAGCGAGAAGCCTTCGCCAAATGCCCCAACGTGGCCATCGACGTGGCTGTAATGGAGCAGACCCAATTGGGCTCGGTCTTGCCGCTTTCGGCCGGCTGGAGCGACGTAGGCAGCTGGAGCGCACTCTGGGACACAGCTGATCGCGACCATAACGGGAACGTCTTGCGCGGCCGTGTGATTAGCGAGGGCAGCCGCAACTGCTACCTGCGCAGTGAGCACCGTCTGGTGGTGGGACTGGGCGTGGAAAACCTGGTGGTGGTGGAAACCGACGACGCCGTGCTGATCGCCGACCGCAGCCAGGCGCAGAACGTGAAAACCGTGGTGAAGCAGCTGGAAACCGACGGCAGCCCCGAAGGCAAGGCCCACCGCAAGATCTACCGCCCCTGGGGCCACTACACCGGCGTGGTGGAAGACAGCCGCTGGCAGGTGAAGCGCATCTCCGTCAATCCTGGCGCCAGCTTGTCGCTGCAGATGCACCACCACCGCGCCGAGCATTGGATTGTGGTCAAGGGCACCGCGATGGTGGAACGCGACGGCGAATCACAGCTGATCGGCGAGAACCAGAGCACCTACATCCCCCTGGGCTGCAAGCACCGGCTCACCAATCCCGGGCGCATTCCCGTGGAACTGATCGAGGTGCAGAGCGGTGCCTACCTCGGCGAAGACGACATCGTGCGCTTTGACGATGTGTACGGACGCAGCGATCTGGCCGCTGCAGCCAAAGCAGTGATTACTCCACAGTGACGCTCTTGGCGAGATTGCGAGGCTGATCCACATCCAGTCCCCGATGGGCGGCGATGTGGTAGCTCAGCAATTGCATCGGCACCACGGTGAGCAGCGGGCTAATCCACTCGCTCACCTCCGGTACCGGCAGCAGTTCGTCGAACAGTTCGGTGTCAGCGCAGATCGGCGCCACACCGATTAACTGGGCATCGCGAGCTTTCGCTTCCTGAGCATTGCTCAGCACCTTCTCGAACACCACGCCAGGCACCGCGATCGAAATCACCGGCACATGGGTGTCGAGCAGCGCGATCGGCCCGTGCTTCATCTCGCCGGCGGGATAGCCCTCGGCATGGATGTAACTGATCTCCTTAAGCTTCAGCGCCCCTTCCAAAGCGATGGGGTAGTTGATGCCCCGCCCCAAGAAGATCACATCCTGGGTTTCCGCGAAGCGATGGGCCATGGCCTCCGAGCGCTGATCGTGCTGCTGTACCAGGGCGCTGAGCTCCTCAGGCAAGCCCCGCAGCTCCGCCACTAAAGCAGCGATCTCGGCACCGCTGCGAGACCCTCGTCTTGCGGCGAAGGCCAGGGCCAACGCATAGAAGGCCAGCAGTTGGCCTAAAAAAGTCTTGGTGGCAGCCACTCCCACTTCAATGCCGGCACCGATGTCGAGCAGGTGCGTCACCTGCCGTGCCAGGGAGCTTTCCGGACGATTGGTGACCCCCAGCTGACGAGGGGCATAGGCCGGATCCCCATGGGCCTGGCGTCGTTCGGCGTCCATGGCCAGGGCCGCCAGCGTGTCGGCGGTTTCTCCCGACTGCGTGACGCCGATGGTGAGTGTGTTCGGAGCCAGCGGCGGTGGGGCATAGCGGAATTCACTGGCGTAATCCACGCTGGTGGGCACACCAGCGAATTGCTCCAGTAAGTAGGCGCCCACCTGGGCCGCATGGCGGCTGGTGCCGCAAGCGAGAATCTGGATGCGATCAACATTGGCGTAGAAGCCTTCGTCGAAGGGCAGCGCCACGGGTTTGGATGCCGGCAGGCTTTCCGGCAGATGGCGTTCCACCCACAGCCGTGCCGTCTCGGGCTGCTCATGAATCTCCTTGAGCATGAAGTGACGGAACTCCCGCTTGTCCGCCACATGCTCCTGACCGCTCAGCAGTGTGGGGCTGCGTTGCTGACGCGCACCATCAGCGTTGTAGAGCTCGATGCCCAACGGCCCCAGCAACGCCACTTCGCCGTCCTCCATCGGCAGGATGGTGCGGGTAAAGCCCGCCAGGGCAGGCGTGTCGCTGGCGCAAAGAAACTCGCCTTCGCCGAGGCCAATCAGCAGCGGGGCTGCCTTGCGCGCCACCACTAACGCTCCAGGAACCTCTGCCCAGAGCACCGCCAAGGCGTACGCCCCCTGCAAGCGCGGCAGCACCGCCTGCACAGCCGCCAACAGGGTGCTGCCATCCGCAGGCTCTCCGGCGGTACTCCGACGCTCCAGTTCAGCCGACACCAGATGCGGAATGACCTCGGTGTCGGTGTCGGAGCGAAACGTGACCCCCGTCGCGGTGAGCTCATCGCGGAGCAGCCGGTGATTTTCGATGATGCCGTTCTGCACCACCGCCACACGACCCGATCCATCCCGATGGGGGTGGGCGTTGTGCTCTTCCGGCTTGCCATGGGTGGCCCAACGGGTGTGGCCTATGCCGCAGAAGCCAGGAGCCCCCTCCTTATCCACCTTAGCGGTGAGATTTACCAGCTTGCCCTTGGCACGCACGCAGTGGAGCGCGCTAGCGCCATCGGCCCCTAAAACATCAACCGTGGCAATGCCTGCGGAGTCGTAACCGCGATATTCCAGCTGGCGCAGGCCCTCCAACAGCAGCGGTGCCGCTTCCCGCGAACCGATCACCGCAACGATTCCGCACATACAAAAAAGCCCGGCAATGCCGGGCTGAGCTTATGAGTTGTTGGATAGAAAACCGATTGGCGTAATCAATACGCCAGACCCATGCTGCGGGTGGTTTCGTCGCCCAGGTAAACGCGGATGCTGAGAAAGTCCGTAGGGCAAGCGGTTTCACAGCGCTTGCATCCCACGCAATCTTCGGTGCGGGGCGAAGACGCAATCTGGCCGGCTTTGCAACCGTCCCAGGGAACCATCTCGAGAACGTCGAGAGGGCATGCGCGCACACACTGGGTGCAGCCGATGCAGGTGTCGTAGATCTTGACGGCGTGGGACATGTACCCGTCTCGGTGCAGAGGACTTGGGGTCAACGTACCCGGGGTGAATGCTTCTGAGGCCAAGCTCGCGCTTTGCCGTCACTGTTGTTAACGACGAGAGGTGGTGGGGATAAGGCCAGCCCGTAAGATGCGGCGTCCCGTCTTCACGGCCATGTCCCAGGAAGCGATCCTCGAAAAAGTCCGTTCGATCGTGGCGGAGCAACTCAGTGTTGACGCCGGCGAAGTGAAGCCGGAGTCGAATTTTCAGAACGATCTGGGCGCTGACTCGCTTGACACAGTCGAGCTGGTGATGGCCCTGGAAGAAGCCTTCGACATCGAAATCCCCGACGAAGCCGCTGAAGGCATTGCCACTGTTGGCGACGCCGTCAAGTACATCGAAGACAAGCAGGCCTGAGGATCGGCAGCATGGTGGAGGGTCTCCAACGCGTCGTGGTCACTGGCCTCGGCGCGGTGACACCGATCGGCAACAGCGTTGCCGAGTACTGGTCTGGCCTCACCTCAGGCCGCAATGGCGTCGCGCCGATCACCCTGTTCGACGCGGAACAACACGCCTGCCGTTTTGCCGCCGAGGTCAAGGATTTCGATCCCAGTGGCGTCCTTGAACCCAAGGAGGCCAAACGCTGGGATCGGTTCTGCAAGTTCGGTGTCGTCGCCGCCAAACAGGCCCTAGCCGATGCTGGCCTCGCGATCACCGATGCCAACGCCGATCGGATTGGCGTCAGCATCGGCTCCGGGGTGGGCGGACTGCTCACCATGGAGACCCAGGCCCACGTACTGGACGGCAAGGGTCCTGGCCGAGTGAGCCCTTTCACCGTGCCGATGATGATTCCCAACATGGCCACCGGCCTGGCAGCAATCGCTCTCGGAGCCAAAGGTCCCAGTTCCGCGGTGGCCACAGCCTGCGCCGCAGGATCCAATGCCATTGGCGATGCCTTCCGTCTGCTGCAGATGGGCAAGGCCGACGTGATGATCTGCGGCGGCGCGGAATCCGCCATCACCCCGCTGGGCGTGGCCGGTTTCGCAAGTGCCAAAGCCCTGTCGTTCCGAAACGACGATCCCGCTACGGCCAGTCGCCCCTTCGACAGGGAGCGAGATGGCTTCGTGATTGGTGAGGGGTCCGGCGTGCTGGTGCTGGAAACCCTGGAGCACGCCAAAGCACGCGGCGCCACGATCCTGGCTGAAATGGTGGGCTACGGCACCACCTGCGATGCCCACCACATCACATCACCAACCCCCGGTGGCGTGGGCGGAGCAACAGCCATGCGACTTGCCTTGGAGGACGGTGGCTTGAGCGCCGACAGCATCGACTACGTCAATGCGCACGGCACCAGCACCCCGGCCAACGACAGCAACGAAACAGCAGCCATCAAAAGCGCTCTCGGCAGTCGCGCCCAGCAGATCCCGGTGAGCTCGACCAAATCAATGACCGGTCACTTGCTGGGTGGATCCGGCGGCATCGAGGCGGTGGCCTGTGTGCTGGCTCTCCAGCATCACGTGGTGCCCCCCACGATCAATCACACCAATCCCGATCCCGAATGTGATCTGGATGTCGTGCCCAACACCGCCCGTGAGCTCAAGCTAGTCACGGTGTTGTCCAACTCCTTCGGCTTCGGCGGCCACAACGTCTGCCTCGCCTTCCGACGCATGAGCTGAATCTTTCGGTCTGGCCCGTTTCTCAGGGCCCTTGACCCGTTGTTTCAGACTGCTCGTACTCCTTACCGAATTACACCCTCCACGTCATGGTCGCTGCGCCCGCTTCTGTCGACACCCTTTGCATCAACAGCATCCGCATGCTGGCGGTTGATGCCATCAACAAATCCAACAGTGGCCACCCCGGCCTGCCGATGGGCTGCGCTCCGATGGGTTACGCCCTTTGGGACAAGTTCCTGAAGCACAACCCCAAGAATCCCAAGTGGTTCAACCGCGACCGCTTCGTGCTGTCGGCCGGTCACGGCTGCATGCTGCTCTATGCGTTGCTGCACCTCACCGGTTACGACTCCGTGACCATCGACGACATCAAGCAGTTCCGTCAGTGGGGCTCCAAGACTCCCGGTCACCCCGAAACCTTCGAAACCCCTGGTGTTGAGGTGACCACAGGCCCCCTCGGTGCCGGTATCTCCAACGCTGTGGGATTGGCTATCGCCGAATCCCACCTGGCCGCCAAGTTCAACAAGGCCGACGCCACCGTGGTGGATCACTACACCTATGTGGTTATGGGTGATGGCTGCAATCAGGAAGGCGTGTCCTCTGAGGCTGCCTCCCTGGCTGGCCACCTGAAACTGGGCAAGCTGATTGCCCTTTACGACGACAACAGCATCACCATTGACGGTCGCACCGATGTGTCCTTCACCGAGGATGTGTTGAAGCGCTACGAGGCCTACGGCTGGCACGTCCAATACGTGGCCGAAGGCAACACCGACGTGGATGCCATCGCTAAGGCGATCGAAGCGGCCAAGGCTGTGACCGACAAGCCGTCGATCATCAAAGTGACGACCACCATCGGCTACGGCTCCCCCAACAAAGCTGACACCGCTGGCGTGCACGGTGCCGCCCTGGGCGAAGAGGAAGCAGCGCTCACCCGTCAGCAGCTCAACTGGAACTACGGCCCCTTCGAGGTGCCCCAGGAGGCCTACGACCAGTTCCGTCAGGCCATCGAGCGTGGCGCCAGCCTCGAAGCGGAGTGGAACCAAACTCTCGCTGCTTACCGCACCAAATACCCCTCCGAAGCCGCCGAATTTGAGCGCATGCTGCGTGGTGAGCTGCCGGAGGGCTGGGACAAGGATCTGCCCACCTACACTCCCGAAGACGGTGGGCTGGCCACTCGCAAGCACTCCCAAATCTGCCTAGGCGCACTGGGCCCCAACCTGCCTGAGCTGATCGGTGGCTCCGCCGACCTTACCCACTCCAACTACACCGACATCAAGGGTGAAACCGGCTCCTACCAAGCCAGCAGCCCCGAGAAGCGCTACCTGCACTTCGGTGTGCGCGAACACGCCATGGCGGCCATCCTCAACGGCATCGCTTATCACAACAGCGGCTTGATCCCCTACGGCGGCACCTTCCTGGTCTTCGCCGATTACATGCGTGGCTCCATGCGCCTTTCGGCTCTAAGCGAGCTCGGCGTGATCTATGTGCTCACCCACGACTCCATCGGCGTCGGTGAAGACGGCCCCACACACCAGCCAATCGAGACCATTCCCTCCCTGCGGGCGATGCCCAACATGCTGGTGTTCCGTCCTGGCGACGGCAACGAGACCAGTGGTGCTTACAAGCTCGCGATCCAGAACCGCAAGCGCCCCAGCTCCCTTTGCCTCAGCCGTCAAGGCATGGTCAACCAGGCCAATTCCTCTATCGACAAGGTGGCCCTGGGCGGCTACGTGCTCGAAGACTGCGAAGGCACGCCTGAGCTGATCCTGATCGGCACCGGCACCGAGCTCGACCTTTGCGTGCAAGCCGCCAAGCAATTAACTGCCGAAGGCAAAAAGGTCCGCGTGGTCTCAATGCCCTGTGTGGAACTATTCGACGAGCAGAGCGACACCTACAAGGAAGACGTGCTTCCCAATGCCGTGCGCAAGCGCCTCGTGGTGGAAGCCGCTGAATCCTTCGGCTGGCACCGTTTCATCGGCCTCGATGGTGACAGCGTCACCATGAATCGCTTCGGCGCCTCCGCCCCGGGGGGCACTTGCCTCAAAGAGTTCGGGTTCACCGTTGAAAATGTTGTGGCAAAATCCAAGGCGCTTCTTGGATGAAGACGACATGCCTGTGAACAGTCAGCAGCCCCTGCCGTCTCGTTCACAGTCCTTGGATGACGCATCATCAATGTCCTCTTCTGTGATCGAGCAGGGGGGGACTTTTGCATCCACTCCGAAGCGTCAACGTGGTCAGAAACGACGCTTTGGGGCTGCCGGAATTATCAATGTCTTGCTGACCAACCTGGTATTGCAAGTGCTGCTGGCCAGCAGCATCGTGAGCGTGACTGCCGCCACCTTGATCAGCCAGCTGATTAACACCTGCCTGGGGTACGCCATATACGGAAAGATCGTTTTCAAAGCCCAAGGGCTCCGCCACCATCGACCGCTGCTCCGCTACATCTTGCTAATGACAGCCATGTGGCTGCTGAACACCGTCGGCATTGAATTCGGAGCCACAGTTGGACTCAATAAAAACCTTGTGGCAGCAGGGCTGATCCCCTGTCTGGCCATGTTATCGTTCATCGCACAAAAATACTGGGTGTTCAGATAATGAAGCTAAGCATCATTATCCCTTGCTACAACGAGTCGAGCACCATTCTATCGTTGATTGCAGCTGTCAAACAATCACCGGTTAAAGAGAGAGAAATCATCATTGTCGACGACGGCTCCAAAGATGGAACCCGCGACATTCTTGGTGAACTAAGCGATCCTGAAGTCCGCGTTATTTTTCACAAAGCAAATCAAGGCAAAGGCGCTGCTCTCAGGACCGGGTTTCAGGAAGCAACGGGAGACATTTGCATCGTGCAGGATGCCGACCTTGAATACGATCCCCAGGAATTTCCGGTGGTCATCCAGCCAATTCTGGAAGGCAAGGCTGACGTCGTGTTCGGAAGCCGTTTCCAAAGCGGAAGACCACATCGCGTCGTGTATTTTTGGCACCGCATCGGCAACGGGGTGCTGACGCTAATGAGCAATTTTTTCACGGACCTGAACCTCTCCGACATGGAGACTTGCTACAAGGCATTCCGTCGCGAAGTCATCCAATCGATCAATATTCGCGAAAATCGCTTTGGTTTCGAGCCTGAGGTGACCGCCAAAGTTGCGAAGATGAATCTTCGAATCTACGAAGTAGGCATCTCCTACTACGGCCGCACTTACGACGAAGGTAAAAAGATTGGATGGAGAGACGGCTTCAGGGCGATTTACTGCATTCTCAAATACAATCTTTGGTCTAAACGTTGAATTCCTCCATGCGTCTCACCCGCAATCTGATCACTGGTGGCGCTGGCTTCCTTGGCTCTCACCTCACCGATCGCCTGATGGAAGCAGGCGAAGAAGTGATCTGCCTCGATAATTACTTCACAGGACGCAAAAGCAATATCGCCCAATGGATTGGTCACCCGAAATTTGAACTGATTCGGCACGATGTCACCGATCCAATCCGCCTTGAGGTGGATCGGATCTGGCATCTTGCTTGTCCCGCTTCGCCGGTGCATTACCAGTTCAATCCAATCAAAACCGCCAAAACCAGCTTTCTTGGCACCTACAACATGCTGGGGCTGGCACGCCGCGTCGGCGCGCGTCTGCTGCTGGCTAGCACCAGCGAGGTCTATGGCGATCCAGAGGTGCACCCTCAACCTGAGAGCTATCGCGGCTGCGTCAACACCATCGGCATTCGCAGCTGTTACGACGAGGGAAAACGCATCGCTGAAACCCTTTGCTTCGATTACCACCGCATGCATGAGACGGAAATCCGTGTGATGCGAATTTTCAACACCTACGGGCCTCGGATGCTCCCCGACGATGGCCGTGTGGTCAGCAACTTCATCGTGCAGGCCCTTCAAGGCCAACCCCTGACGCTGTACGGCGATGGCAGCCAGACCCGATCCTTCTGTTACGTCGATGATCTAATCGAAGGCATGATTCGCCTGATGAACGGTGACCACACAGGTCCCATCAACATTGGCAACCCCGGCGAATTCACCATCCGCCAACTGGCTGAACTGGTGCGAGATCAGATCAATCCGAACCTGGAGCTGATTACACAGCCACTTCCGCAGGATGACCCCTTGCAACGGCAACCGATCATCGAGCGCGCTCGAAAAGAATTGGGATGGGAACCCAAAGTGGCCCTGAACGATGGGCTCCAACCCACCATTGACTGGTTCAGAACAAGCTTGAACAAAAGCTGAACACATGATCAACATTCAAATCATCAAGGCGGCTCATCTTGTGCTGCACTATCTAATCGTCCCTGCCATCGCAGTGACAATGACGTTGTGGCCAACACTGTCAAGCGGATTAGAACAATTACAAACGGATCCTGGGGATACGCTCTTAAATCTTTACTTCCTAGAACACGCCTTTCAACATTTCTCAGGACCCAATAGTCTCAATCCAGATCAATACTGGTCACCTAATTTCTTCTGGCCGATCAGAAATACTTTGTCGTGGAGTGATCACCTTTTAGGACCAAGTGTACTCTACGGGGTTTTCAGATTTTTTCTGGATCCCTTTCAAAGCTACGTATCTTGGCTAATTTTAACGCTTTCGCTTAATTACATTTCCATCCGAGTCGCCGTTCAACGGATCGCCCCAACAACTGCCGCCATCTGGATGAGCATCATCGCTCTGGCAACAGCATTCAGCCCCACGATCACCCAACAGTTAGGACACCCTCAACTCCTGAGCCTCTTCTTGATTGGACCGATCTTGGTTCTCTGTCACCGCTTGATTCAAGAGCCAAGCGAAGATTTTTCGGCGACATGCTGGCTCGGCCTAGCATCTTGGATACTCTCCATCGGTTTTTTCAATATTTATATCTGTGTCTATGCATGTTATGGCACATTGATTTGTAGCATTATTCACCTTTGGGAGCGATTAAGGGTCAAGAATCGAATCATAAGAGTTGGTCAACACTTTAAAAGAAACGTAGTCATCTTTATCTCAATTATAAGTGCAAATTTAATTATTTATTGGCCGTACCTTCAAACATTAAAAATATTTGGAAAGCGTCCGGGAGGTGAAATTCTCAATAATCTGCCAAAACCTTTGAGCTACTTCTATAGCAGTAAAATCTGGTTGTTGCATGCACCCTGGACTCCCGATAATCGCCCCACGGAACTCATTTATGGAGCCGAGCAAGAGCTCTTTCCAGGCTGGATTTTTCTCATCCTCTTGACCGCAGCAATAATCACAGCAGTCCGCAGAAACAGAAAAACACCTAATGGGTTGATTCAGTGGCTTTGCGTGATCGCGATCATGGTACTTTTCAGCCTTTCATGGAGCGGGATTAGCGCCTGGCCCCTGATTAGCAAGCTTTTGCCAGGGGCAAGCTCACTGCGAGCATCCAGCAGGATTGGAATGATGATCATCCTCTTCGCTGCTCCTGCACTGGCAATAGCGGCGCAGCGCTGGAAACTTGAGCTCAATCTCACCAGGGCAACATTGGTTGGGTTCCTCGCAATGCTTGGGAGCTTTGCGGGGATCTGGCCCATTAATTGGCCATCGTTTTCGCTGAAGCAATGGAAAAAAGAACTGAACACTCTCACCGCATCGCTTAGCAGCAGCCAATGCTCTGCATTTTGGTATCAATGGAGTGAACAAGTTCCATGGCGCGCACATGTTCTGGCGATGCATGCCCAACAGCGCACAGGTATCCCCACGGCTAACGGCTACAGCGGACATTTTCCACGGGACCAATGGCCGTTCACCAATCCATCCGGACGAAACGCCTTTCAATGGATTGAGCTCGCAAGTTATAAAAACCATCACGAAGCACGTGCCGTCAACGACACAAACAGCTGGTGCGTCGCAACGTTAAACAGCGAAGGAAGTGCATCACTCAGAGATCCTGAAGACTATATGACGATTACAACCAAAAGCGTCGAAAACATACTTCTCAACAATGGAGATTTTTTAATTGGTTCTAAATCCAGCGGTCTTTATTTTAAAACCAAAGGACAAGCGAATTCACTTTGGATTTTGATTTCAAGAAACGATGCGCCAGTGAATTCCGATCGAGGTGATTTTGAAATTGTCAAAGCCGAGTTAAATGATGATTATGATGGCAGCCTATTCATCACCGATCGCAACATAAAGCAAGGGATTCAATACATCTGGATTGTCAACGCGCAGACAGGTGAATTCCTCGGGCAGACAATGGAAAGCCTGCCCTAATTCTTAACGCTCAGTCCGCCTTCTTCAACTTCACTCCAGCCATATCAGCGGCTCCACGTTTGGCATCTAAAGCTTTTTCGAGTCCCTCGATATCTTCATCGGTGATCTTGGTCTGCATCGGACAGTGCTTGGGACCGCACATCGAGCAGAACTCCGCCTGCTTATAGATGTCGGCCGGCAGGGTCTCGTCGTGATACTCCTTAGCCCGCTCTGGATCCAAGGACAGCTCGAACTGCTTGTTCCAGTCGAAGGCGTAGCGGGCACGGCTCAGCTCATCGTCACGATCCCGCGCACCAGGGCGATGACGGGCGATATCAGCCGCATGAGCGGCAATCTTGTAAGCGATCAGTCCTTCACGCACATCGTCGGCATTGGGCAGACCCAGGTGCTCCTTGGGCGTCACGTAGCAGAGCATCGCTGTGCCATGCCAGCCGGCCATGGCGGCACCGATGGCGGAGGTGATGTGGTCGTAACCAGGCGCGATGTCGGTCACCAGAGGGCCCAGCACATAGAAGGGTGCTTCGCTGCACTCCTCCATCTGCTTCTTCACGTTGAACTCGATCTGATCCATGGGCACATGGCCAGGGCCCTCCACCATCACCTGCACGTCGTGCTTCCAAGCGCGGCGCGTCAGCTCACCCAAGGTGTGCAGCTCAGCCAGCTGTGCAGCATCGGAGGCATCGTGCTGACAGCCAGGACGAAGGGAATCACCCAACGAGAAGGTGCAGTCGTAGCGCTTGAAGATCTCGCAGATGTCGTCGAAGCGGGTGTAGAGCGGATTCTGCTTGTGGTGATACAGCATCCATTGGGCCAAGATGCCGCCGCCACGGCTGACGATGCCGGTGATCCGGCCCTTCACTTTGGGCAGGTGCTCAATCAGCAGACCCGCATGGATGGTCTGGTAGTCGACGCCCTGTTGGCAGTGCTTCTCGATGATGTGCAGGAAGTCGTCTTCCGACAGACGTTCGATCGAACCATGCACGCTCTCGAGTGCTTGATACACGGGCACGGTGCCGATGGGCACCGGGGAGGCGTTGATGATCGCAGTGCGCACCTCATCCAAATTCACACCGCCGGTGGAGAGATCCATCACCGTGTCGGCGCCGTACTTCACCGCCAACTTCAGCTTCTTTACCTCCTCCTCGGCGTCAGAGGCATTAGGGGAGGCACCGATGTTGGCGTTCACCTTGCACTTGCTGGCGATGCCGATCGCCATCGGTTCCAGATTGCCGTGGTTGATGTTGGCGGGGATCACCATCCGGCCCCGAGCCACCTCCTCCATCACCAGCGATTCAGGCAGGTTCTCCCGATGGGCCACAAAGGCCATTTCTTCGGTCACCACACCCTGCCGGGCGAAGTGCATTTGCGACACGTTGGCTTGTCCGCGACGGGACTCAACCCAGGAAGTACGCATGATCCGTTCAGCAAATGGACTGCCAGGAGCCGGCCGATCAGCCGCGGATCACATGTGGTCACTTCCCTGGCGCCGGCATGACCCGGATCAGGTTCAGAGGGTGTGATCTCAGCCCTTCCGGCCGCGAACGACCTCAGGCACCCCTAGTGGTGTTTGAACCGTAGCAAGCGTTCCGAAAGTGGAGGGGTCAGGTCGCTTGCAAGCCGTTCAGTGCCGCCGCCACCACCCGATGGTCGCCGTCCTGCTGCAAGGGCCGCAACAACGTCCGCGCCTGCTCACCGACCGGTTGATCCCGGCCCTCACGCACAATCCGACCCAGGATCTCGGCGCCACTGACCCGCACGGTGCCATCGGCATCGGTGATGGCGACGGAGGCAAGGTCCAACAACCAACCCAAGTTGATCTGGGGCTGCTCCGCTAGAGCCGAGAGGATGCTGCAGCGCACCAGCCAAGCGTCATCGGCCAGGAACGCTGCCTTCAGCAGAGGCCAGGCCCGCTCCACGCCATAACTGGCTAGGGAATTGGCGGCTTCAGCTCGCACGTTGCTGTCATTGTCATTTCGCAGCAGCTTCTCCAGCACCGACCAACCCTGCTCCGTGCGCTTGTAACCCAGCCCGCTGCAACTCAGGGAACGCACCAGGAAGGCCTCCTGCTCACTGCCCAGCACCAACAAAGGCACCGCCTCCTCGTCGGTGCAGAAGCGCAGCTGGGTGAGAGCCGGCATCGCCAGGGTGGGGTCTCCAGAACCGATCGCTGTGCGCAGCGCGTCGAGATCGGGAGCGTCATCCGCAGGCGATGGCGGTGTGGATGCCATGGACTCAGTGCTCCTCGAATCGACTGCTGCGCAAAGCCACCAGCAGTTTGTGGCGCCGGCGCCGGCGACCCACGACCGCATGGATCACCAGGCCAGAGCCCACAAGGATGGCAGGTAGAGCCTGCCAACGATCGGTCCCCTCCCTCTGAACCAGGCCAACCAAGCCCAACAACACAAGCAACGGTGCTGCTAAAGACAGCAACACAGACACGGGCAAACGCGATGGGCGGGTCATAACACCGGCTCCCAAGCCAGGATCGCAGCGGTCAACACCCGGATACCTGTCTCCAAACAACGCTCATCCGGCAGGAAATGACCGTTGTGCAGGGGAGCGCATCCGTCGGGACCTGCCACTCCCAGGCGGAACATCATTCCCGGCACATCGCGAATCAGCTCAGCAAAATCTTCCGCTCCGAGCGATGGATGCTCCAACCGCAGCACCTGATCCGATCCCAGCTGCTCGATGGCACATCGTTCCAACAGCGCCGTGAGCCGAGGGTCGTTGTGCACAGGCGGCGCGATGCAGCGGTAACGCACCACGGCCGTCGCCCCAAAGGTCGAGCAAATGGCCTGCACCGTGTCCTCAATCCAACCGGGCAATCGATCGTGCAGATCGCTGCAGAGACAGCGAACGGTGCCCAGCAGGGTGACGCGATCGGCAATCACGTTGTAAGCCTTGCCCCCTTCGATCCGGCCGAAACTCACCACCACCGGGTGCAGGGCATCCAGCCGGCGGCTGATCGCCTCCTGCAAACCAGTGACCACCCGGGATGCAATCCAGATCGCATCCACCGACTGATGCGGTCGTGCTCCGTGGCCGCCCTCACCGATCACTTCAATTTCCAGCTCACCGGCAGCGGCAGTGAGGCTGCCGCAGCGCACGCCGATGTTGCCCACAGGCAACGAGGGGAACACGTGCACCCCGAACAGGCCGGCCAGACCATCCGCGGCGCCGGCTTCACGCATCCAGCGCGCACCCTGGGCAATCTCCTCCGCCGGTTGAAACAGCAGACGGATACCAAAGGGCAACGACGCTTCAGCAGCCAGCAGTCGCGCCACACCCACGCCAACGGTGCTGTGCAGGTCGTGCCCACAGGCGTGCATCACGCCCTGGCGAACAGATGAATAAGGAAGTTTGGTGCGTTCCTCAATCGGTAACGCATCCATGTCGACCCGCAGGCCGATTGTTGGCCCTTGCCCAGGCCCCAGCTCCGCCACAACACCGGTTCGTCCCACCCCCTCACGCACTCGCCAACCGGCCTCGCGCAGCTCACCGGCAATCAGCGCTGCTGTCTGATGTTCCTCACCGCTGAGTTCCGGATGGGCATGCAGATGACGCCGGAACTCGATCAACTCCGGCAGCAGCTGGATCAGGCGCTCGGACCAAGACGGAGCGAGGGTCGTCATGCCACCTCCAGCGCAAGAAAGCGCTCAAGATCCGCAATCGGGCCTGGCGGCCAGCGGCGCACCTGTGCCAGCCAGGAAGCATCGCGGTAGCTGGGATCCAATCCAGCAGCTGCCGCCCAATGACTTTCGGCTTCACCGCGGGAACCCACGCGCCAGAGCAGAGCACTAAGGGCAGCGCGGGCATCGGCAAACAAGGGATACCGACGGATCAGATTGCGAAGCTGGCGTTCGGCTTCCTGAAGATCCTCCAGCTGATACAGAGCCAAGGCATCACTGGAACGGGCCATGGCAAAACCCGGCCTGGCATCGGCAGCCAGGCGGTAGAGACGCTGGGCTTCCCGCCAGTCGCCTTCCGAACCACGCACATTGCCAAGGTTGTAAAGCGCCGACGCATCGCTCGGATCACGATTGAGAATCCAGTCGTAATCCGCCGCGGCCTCGGGCCAGCGCTGCAGGGCTTCTTCCGCGGTCCCGCGGTTCAGATGCGGGTCAGCGTCATCGGGAGCCAATTCAATGGAGCGGGTCTGATCTGCAATCGCCCCCTCCGGATCCCCGAGCATCAAGCGCACATTGCCGCGATTGCTCCAGGCCGCCGCATCCCTGGGAGCGAGGTCGAGCACCTGATCCCAGATCGGCAGCGCCTGCTCAGGATCGCCTTGTCGGCTGAGGGCCAGGGCGCGATCGAACAGAGTTGGCAGATCGTCCGCTGCCGCCCAGGCCGCCGTTGGAGGCCAGGACGCCAGCAGCAGCACCGGCAGAAACCATGCGATCAGCTGTCTCCGCCAGTTCATGCCGCTGCCTCCTGATCCGACCAGCCAAGATGACATCGCCCCGCGTCCGTCACCACCCGTCCGCGCGGTGTGCGCTGCAGAAAGCCGAGCTGAAGCAGATAGGGCTCCACCACGGATTCCAACGTGGTGGGATCTTCTCCGAGGGCTGCCGCCAGGGTGTCTAACCCTGCAGGGCCACCGCCATGGGACTGGATCAGCAGCTCGAGCAGCCTGCGATCACTGGCATCCAGGCCCTTTTGATCCACCCGGTGCAGTGTGAGGGCCTCATCCACCAGGTCGCGATCGATGCAGCCGGTGCACTCACGCACACAGGCCACGTCACGCACCCGCCGAAGCAAACGATTGGCAATCCGCGGCGTGCCCCGGCAGCGGCGGGCGATCTCAGCACAGGCCTCAGGGCTGAGGTCTAACTCCAGCAGTCCCGCAGCCCGCTCCACAATTGCCTGCAGGTCGTCCAATCCGTAGAACTCCAACCGCTGAATCAAACCGAAGCGATCGCGCAGCGGCGAGCTGAGCGCACCGGCCCGGGTGGTGGCTCCCACCAGAGTGAAAGGTGGCAGCTCAAGGGCACGGGTTCGGGCGGTGCTGCCCTTACCCACGGTGAGATCCAAGCGCCGATCTTCCATCGCGGGATAGAGCAGTTCTTCTGCCACCCGACTGAGCCGGTGAATCTCATCGATGAACAACAGCTCCTGAGGCTGCAAATTCACCAGCAAGCCAACGATGTCACGGGGGCGCTCCAGAGCAGGAGCACTGGTGATGCGGCAGTTCACCCCCAATTCTTCGGCCAACACCATGGCCATGGTGGTTTTGCCGAGACCCGGCGGTCCGTAGAGCAGCACGTGATCAAGCGCATCACCACGACCGAGGGCCGCCTGCACGGCGATACCGAGCACCTGCTTGAGCTCGCGCTGACCGATGTAGTCGTCCAAACGGCGAGGTCTGAGGCCGTCATCGCGACCAGGGGCCGCCGTTGGATCCAGATCGTCTCCGGCTTGCCGGGCACCATCCACGACCCGGCTAGTCGGCCGTTCCGGCCGGGGGCGTGGGGCTGCGGCGTTGGAAGAAACGATCGCCATGGTTGGAAGGGTACCGAGCCCTGGATAGGGTCGGGGAATCAAGCGGCTGAGGAGCCGAACGGTCCATGGCCAAGGGTGGAGGCAAAAAGAACGCAGCAGCGCGGGCTGCCGCCAATCGCCTACTGGCGGACAACCGGCTGGCCAGGCACCAATACGACATCCTCGAAACCCTGGAAACCGGCATTGAGCTGGTGGGGACCGAGGTGAAGTCGATCCGGGCCGGTCAGGCCAACCTGCGCGATGGCTTTTGTCTGATCCGCAACGGCCAGCTGCAACTGCACAACGTGCATATCTCCCCTCACACCCACGCCAGCGGCTACTACAACCACGACCCCCTCCGAGTGCGGCGGCTGCTGGCGCATCGCCGGGAGATCGACAAATTGCGCGGTCAGCTGGATCAGAAGGGGTTAACGCTGATCCCGCTGAACATGCACCTGCAGGGCTCCTGGATCAAGCTGACAATTGGCCTTGGTAAAGGCCGCAAGCTGCACGACAAGCGTGCCGCCGAAAAAGACAAGCAGATTAAGAAAGAAACCCGGGCCGCCATCGCCCGTTATTAAGCGATGCGCTTAGGGCGGCGGCGGTGAAGCGATGCCAGCCGGTGCCGGCAGAGCCTGAGGTGCACTGGGCTCTACAGCTTCGCCAGATGCATCGGACTGAGTCGGAGGCTCCTCCACACCCGCCGGCTTCGGACCGGGCGGTTCCGGAAGCGCCTCGACAGGGCCCTGCACGCCGGTGGCCGGGTCTGGAATCGGATCCAGGTCCACCTCCGGTAACGGTTGAGATCCCGGCAGATCGGCACGACAAGACAGCGTCAGCAGTCCCGAGGACACACCGTCGTTGGTGACGAGCACCTGCACCGGTGATCCCGCCTCGACCGGAAGGGTGACCACCCGAAGCGGTCCACGGTCCGCCATCACTGCACCGTCGGCTGCAAAGACCGTCATCTGCATCAGTGGGGTGCCATTGATGCCAAGCACCAGACGGCGCCCGGCCGGCACCGCAATTGAAATCAATCGTGCCCCACCTGCAGGCACCCGGCTGGTGAGCACCGTGGGCGTGAGCTGCCGGGCCTTCACGGTTTCAATCTGCACGTCCTCCAGGCTGCGCAACGCCGCAGCAATCCAGAGCTGCCGGTAAGGCTCCGGCGGTTTGACCCCTGCCGGTGCACCCGGCAACAGCGCTTGGGCTGAAGCACTCACAAGTTGCTCTACCACCCTGGCGTTCACCCCTTGATCGACCAAGGCCTGTCGCTGACTTTGCCAGTCGGCAGGTTTGAGCTGACCCAGGCGACTGCGCAGGGCGGGCGGCAGTCGTTCCACCCGAGCCAGCCACTCATCGGCCAGGTCATTCCAGACCCGCCGAAGTGGGGCATCGTCGAGGGAATCACTGGGCAGGCGACCACCACGCTCGGGGAAACGGGCCATCAGGCTGGCATCCACCAGTTGCAGGAACCAACTGCGATCCACCTGCAACGCCCGCAGACGACTGAGCAACTGCTGTCGTTGATCCACCTCAGCGGGGGGCAGGCTGGTGGCCCCACGACCGATCAGATCACGATCGGTGGAAGGCGCCTCAGCCGGTGATTTACCCCTGCTGAGCAGAAACCAACCAATGGCCGTCCCCAACACAGCCGAGATCAGCAAGGCAGCCACCACAGGCCAGAGGCGTCCTTCCGCTGCCTGTTGACGTTCCTCCGCCCGCGGGCGGCGGCGCGAGGCCTGCCTGGCTGGCGGCGTGAACGTCGGCAGATCCGGTGAGTGGGCTGCGATGGATTCAGGGTCGGGATCAGCCGCCACCACAGGGGCCAACACCACGGTGCGATCGGCGCGGGGCTGCGGCCCCGTCGATTCAGGCATCGTTACCGCCTGGAGAGCGCGGAGGGCTTCAGAGGCTTCATCAAAGCGCTGGTCCGGCTGCTCCGACAGCAAACGCTCCAGCACTTGGCGGTAGGGGGGGGCCAGTTCAAGATCAGCGGGCGCGCTCCAGTGGAGACCTTCGGCATCCAATAACTGCTCCGGCGGCCGCCCGGTGAGCAAGGTGAGCGCCGTCACCCCGAGCCCATGAAGATCCATCCAGGCCGCAGCCGGTTCCCGCCGGCCTTGCGCTCGCGGGGCATAGCTCGCTGAGGCACCCTCGAGGGGCTGGGCTCCAGAGCGCTGCAACAGTCCGAAATCGAGCAGCACCGGCAACCCGTCATGATCGCGGCGCAGGAGATTGCGGGGATTGATGTCGCCGTGCACCAGCGCATGGCCGTGAAGCACCGCCAGAGGTGAGAGCAGTTGACGCATCAAGAGCAGCACCTCACCAGCACCAAACACCAGCTGGCGCTGAAGCCGCTGCTCCTGGATCTGGTGGAGGGTCGACCCCTCCTGCCACTCGCGCACCAGCCAGAAGCTGTCGTGGGACTCAATCAGCCCTCCAAAGCGAGGAATCTGAGGATGCAGCACCGACTGGATCGCTGGCCACAACTGGCGAAATCGCTGCTGAGCCGCATCAGTTTTCAACTGCCTGAGTGCCACAGCCGTATCCCCGGCCATCTGGTCGGCAGCACGCCAGAGCACAGCATCCGATCGATCAGGATCGTTGGAGCAACACCGATCCAGGCGATACCGCTCAGCCAACAACGTGCCGATCACGAATGGGGCTGCAGAGTTGGCTGATGCTAAGTGCAGTGTCTCGCTGAACTTGCTGAGGATCTCCCTAGGGTCACTCGGGTACGACTCCATCCCATGGCCGCTGGCTCCCTCCTGGATCGACTGTTGGAGGTGCGTCAGGCCAGCGAAGCCTTGATCGCTCCGCTCGACGCAGAGGACCTCAATCTGCAGGGCATGGCCGATGCCAGCCCGCCTAAATGGCACCTAGCCCACACCACCTGGTTTTTTGAAACCTTCGTGTTGAAGCCCCATCAGCCGGATTACACACCGGCAGATCCCCGCTGGAGCTACCTGTTCAATTCCTATTACGACACGGTCGGTCCTCGCCAGCCGCGGCCGCAGCGAGGCCTCCTCAGCCGACCACCCATGGCCGACGTTGCGGCCTGGAGACAACGGGTTACCCAGGCCCTGGAGACGCTGCTAGTGCATCACGCCGATGGCCCCTGGCGGGAGCTGGTGGAGCTGGGACTGCAGCACGAGCAGCAGCATCAGGAGTTGCTCCTGATGGATCTACTCGATGGCTTCAGCCGGCAACCCCTGGAGCCCGCCTATCGCGACGACTGGTGTGAGCAAGATGAGGATCTGCCTGACAGCGGCCCGACCTGCGCCGACGACCTCCATGGTCCCTGGCTGCACTGCCGGGGAGGGCTGGTGGAGGTGGGCCACCAAGGGGATAGCTTCCATTTCGATAACGAAGGACCACGCCACCGCACCTGGCTCGACCCCTTTGCCATCGCCGATCGGCTGGTGAGCAACGGGGCCTATCGCCGCTTCATCGACGACGGTGGTTACCGCCGCCCAGACCTGTGGATGAGCGAGGGGTGGGCGGAGTGCCAACGCCGGGGCTGGCAAGCACCCCGCTACTGGCGGCGGGATCGCGATGGAGAGGGGCCCTGGCGCTGGGAATTCACTCTGGGAAGCCGACGCCCACTAGAGGATCACCGGCCAGTGCGTCACCTCAGCTGGTTCGAAGCTGATGCCTTTGCCCGTTGGGCCGGGGCACGGTTACCCAACGAAGCAGAATGGGAATTCGCCAGGGTTCAGCATGGAGAAAACCTGCTCCAGAGCCATGGCCAGCTGTGGCAATGGACCGCCAGCCCCTATCGGCCCTATCCCGGGTTTCATCCCGCGGCCGGGGCTGTTGGCGAATACAACGGCAAATTCATGACCTCCCAGTTCGTGCTGCGTGGCAGCAGCCGGCTCACCCCCCCTGGACATGCCCGCGACACCTACCGAAACTTCTTCCCCCCAGTGAGCCGGTGGATGGCCGCAGGTCTACGTCTGGCGCGATGACCACCCCCCATGACAATTACCACCGCCACACGGCCAACCTTGATCGACCTGCATCCGCCCGCGGCGGACATGCAGCGATTGGTGAAAGAAGGCCTGGAACGGGAACCCCGACAGCTCCCCGCCTGGTTCCTCTACGACGCTGAGGGCTCGCAGCTGTTCGATCAAATCTGCCAACAACCGGAATACAGCCTCACGCGCACGGAAATTGCCCTCCTGGAGCAGTCAGCCGAGGAGATCGCCACCGCCATGGGCTCTGGCGTGATCGTTGAATTCGGTGCCGGCAGCGCCCGCAAGGTGGGGCCATTGCTGAACGCGATGCAACCCGCGGCCTATGTGGCACTCGACATCAGTGCAGCCCATCTCCAGCAGGCCACAGCCGCACTGCAAGCTGCGCACCCCGGGGTGCCGATGCTGGGCATCTGCTGCGATCACAGCCGGCTGGAGGTCCTGCCTGACCACCCGCTGCTGCAAGGGCAGCGACGTCTGGGCTTTTTCCCTGGCAGCTCCCTCGGCAACTTCACGCAGGAGGAAGCAGTTCGGCTGTTGCGGCGCTTCCGCCTGCTGCTGGATGGCGGCCCCCTGCTGCTCGGTTTGGATCAGCCCAAATCGCAGACAAGGCTGGAAGCCGCCTACGACGATGCGGCAGGCATCTCCGCCGCCTTCGCCCGCAATTTGCTGCAGCGCCTGAACCGGGACCTGAGCGCCGATTTTCAGCCCCAACGATTCTCTTATCAGGCGCAATGGCAAGCGGCGCACAGCCGCGTGCAGATGGTTCTGGTGAGCGACTGCGAACAGACCGTCTCCATCGGTTCCAGCTCCTGGCGCTTTGCCGCTGGTGAACCGCTGGTGACGGAATACAGCGTCAAGTATTCACCCGAGATGGCCTGTGATCTGGCTGAAGCCGCAGGTTGGCGCTGGTGTCGCCGCTGGCACGACCCGGCCGACGACCTCTCCCTGCACTGGCTGGAACCGGCAGACTGAACATTAGAGCCGCTGAAGCACAGCCATGGGACTTGAAGAACGACGTCAGACGATCAAGGCCCAGCGTGAGCAGCTGATCAGCGAACTGGAGGCGATTTACATGGGAGCGTTCGAGCGGATCGGCCAACTCGAAATGGGGGAAGGGGCGGTGGCGCGGCTGACGCAGCTGATGCTGCGTTCCCGCGAAGCAGCGATCACGCCGCTCCAGGAGGAGATCGAAGCACCATTAATCACCCGAGCACCGGACCAGGCCGGCCAGACCAACTGATGGCCCCCACCTGGCTGGATCAACTGGAGCGCAATCTGGAAGAGCGCCTGGACGCGTTTCTGCGTTCCAATCCCGATCAAGATCGTCTGCTCCAGGAGCAGCACCTGCAGGACCGGCAACGCGATCTCTGCCGAAGACGCGATCAGATGCAGCTGCAAGCCCGGGACCTACGTCGCCAGTTGCTGTCGCTTGCCGAACAGGTGCAGGCCTGGGGTGCACGCAGCGACAAAGCCCGCGATGCCGGTGCCGATGACCTGGCGCAGCGGGCCAAAGACCACGTCAGCACCTTGATGAATCAAGGCAGAGTTCTCTGGACAGAGCTGGATCGGCTCGGACAGAGCTTCAAGGACCTCGACCGTCAGATCTCTGACCTCAACCAGCAGGCCAGTCAACAATCGGGACAACGCAGCCTGGATGAAGACTGGGCCTTGTTCGAGGCCCACCAGGAGCTGGAGGAGCTGAGGCGCCGTCAGGGCCTCAGCTGAAAGCGACCCTCAAGCCTTGGGGGCAGGGGGCTCGAGACTCACATTTTCGGGTGGAGGCGTGGGGTCAGGATCGGCAATCAGCATGTGCTGCAACACGATCTCAGGACGCTCACTGTCTCGCCAGCGGATGCGATAGGCGGGCATTTTGGTGCCTCGGCTGGTGGTCTGCTCCACCGGCTCCATCACCCAGCCACGGCGGGAGCGCCCCTGGGGATTGCGCTTGACCACCGCATCGGCGTGCTTGAAGCGGAAACCTACGCGCTCACCACTCATGGGAAAGGGACCATGCCACTGTGAACCATTATCCACCCTGAGGGTTCAGGGTGGCCAATTCCGGCTTGAAGGACTGCTTTAAGCGTCGGGCCGCAGCAGCGGGAAGGCGATCACATCGCGGATCGAAGGACTGTCGGTAAGCAGCATCACCAGCCGATCAATGCCGATGCCAAGCCCGCCCGTCGGCGGCATGCCCACTTCTAAGGCCGTGACGAAATCTTCATCCAGACCCTGGGCCTCGAGATCGCCGGCAGCCTTGCGCTCCTGCTGCGCTTCCAGGCGCTGGCGCTGATCCACAGGATCGGTGAGCTCACTGAACGCATTGGCATGTTCACGACCCACAATGAACAGCTCAAAGCGTTCGACCAGTCCAGGCTTGCTGCGATGCGGGCGCGCCAGGGGTGAAATCTCCACCGGGTAATCGATCACGAATGTGGGCTGGATCAGCGTCGACTCCACCGACTGCTCAAAGGCTTCGTTCAGCAATCGACCCACCGAATCAGCCAGCTCAGGTGCATGCAGGCCTTTCGCCTGCATCGCGGTCGCTGCGTCATCACGGCGAGTAAAGCTGTTGAAATCCAGTCCGGTGGCGTCCTCCACCAGCTCATGCATGGTGGCGCGACGCCAAGGCGGGGCCAGATCAATCTCGGTTCCCTGATAGGTGAGGGTGGTGGTGCCGCAGACCTCCTGACAGACCGAGCTCACCATCTGCTCGGTGAGCTCCATCATCCCGATGTAATCGCTGTAGGCCTGGTAAATCTCCACCGAGGTGAATTCAGGGTTATGGCGGGTGCTGACGCCCTCGTTGCGGAAGATGCGCCCCAGCTCGTAAACCCGTTCAAATCCACCGACCACGAGACGCTTGAGGTGCAGCTCCGTGGCAATCCGCAACGTCAGCGGCAGGTCCAGAGCGTTGTGATGGGTCTCGAAGGGACGGGCATCGGCACCACCGGGCTGGCTCTGGAGCACCGGAGTCTCGATCTCCAGAAACGCACGGTCATCCAACCAGCGGCGAATGGCACTCACCGTGTTCGCCCGGCGCCTGAAGGTCTCTCTGGACTGGGGCGTCACGATCAGGTCGAGGTAACGCTGGCGGTAGCGCTTCTCCACATCCGCCAGGCCATGCCACTTGTCTGGCAAAGGCTGCAAAGCCTTGGTGAGCATCGTCCACTCACTCACCTTCACCGACAATTCACCGCGGTCGGTGCGGCGCAGGATGCCCTGGACCCCGATTAGATCCCCTGAATCCACTAGGGACGTGATCTGGGCAAAAGCCTCCCCCAGGGCAGCTTTCTCGAGAAACAGCTGAATCGTGCCAGTTTCATCCGCCAGAGTGAAGAAGGCGAGCTTGCCCATAACCCGACGGGTCATCACCCGGCCGGCCACCGCCACAGTGCAGTCCCGCTCCTCACCCTTGGGCAAATCAGCATGGTTCGCCTGCAGCGCAGCCATCCGATGGGTCGGCTCAAACAGCAAGGCGTAGGGCTCACGGCCCTGATCTCTGAGTGCATTCGCCTTCTCGAGGCGGGTCTCACGCAGTTCAGACACAGGGGAGCGGGATGCAGTCGGGCGCCACTCTGCCGGTCGATGGGACCCGAAGGCGACCCTCAACAATCAAACACACCCTGCAAAGGCCTAGCCAGCTGCAGCAGCAGGAGCACCATCGCCCATGCGCTGAGAGGAATAACCAATGCCACGGACGGTGAGAATCAGCTCCGGGTTGCGAGGGTCGGGCTCTAACTTGCCACGCAAGCGGGCCACATACACGTCCACCACACGCAGATCAGCGGCACGGCGGGGTGGGTAACCCCAGAGTTGTTCCAGGATTTCGGCACGAGGCACCACACGGCCGGGCTCGCGGAACAACAGCTCAAGAAGGCTGAACTCTGTGTAGGTGAGCGAGATGCGTTCGTTACCACGCGTCACCTGTCGACGGTTGGTGTCCACCACCAGATCACCGACGCGCACCACGCCCTGACCGGTTGGCAGCTCCCTGGGTTCGGCGGTGGCAGAGCCGCGGCCCACCCGGCGCAGAATGGTGGCGATGCGCGCTTCCAGCTCCTTCGGGCTGAAGGGTTTCGGAAGGTAATCGTCAGCCCCAAGATCAAGTCCCGCCACCCGCTCGGAAATGGCTTCCAGCGCGGAGAGGAAAATGATTGGTACACAAGACTCGGCGCGCAAGCGACGGCAAACAGCGAAGCCATCGAGCTTGGGCAGCATCACATCGAGCACCACCAGGTCCGGTGACTCGCTGTGGAACATTTCCAAGGCCTGCTCGCCATCTTCGGCACAGACCACTCGGTAACCAGCTAACTGGAGCCGCATCACCAAAACGCGACGAACTGCAGGCTCATCGTCGACCACCAGCACGGTGGCTTTGTGGGGCTCAGGAGCCAGCTGAAGCGGCCCATCACCTCTGGTTTGTGATGGCCCTTCTGGCATGCGCTCCCTACTTGAAGAGTCGCAACCCTACCGTTCGGGGTGAGCAGATCGAGACTTTTGATTGGCTAAGGAGCGCAGACTTTGCCTTCTCTTAAGGATTAGATCTCGCCAAATCCGAGTCTTTCAAGGCCAGCGTGAGCGTGCGTAGCGATTCCACTGCTCTTCAGCCTCACGCACGGCCTGATCACTGCTGATCTGGCCCAGCATCGCCCGCTGCAGCTGGGTGTAAATGATGCTTTGAAGCCGCTTCACACCTGGTGTAGCCGGCACAAGCACCCGTGCCCGCTCCAGGGTTTCAGCAGACAGCAACCGTGCCTCACGAATCTGAGCAGCGCCTGGATCCGAGGGACGCTCTGCCTCCAACTCCGCCCTCACCGCCGCCAGGGCCTGCGTCGACGAGGGCAGTACCAGCGCCTCGCGCGCGAAGCGGGCCTGGTTCTCGCCATTGGTGAGGAAGAGAGCAAACAGCACCGCATCCGCAGCGTTGTCGCTTTGCCGCGGGACCACTAGGGTCATCAAAGCCACATTGGCCACTCCATCAGTCCCGGTGAGCGGCGGTCGTGGCTCGGTGACCGCTGCCACCCCGGGTGCATTGGTCTGGATGTTGCCCAGGAACTTCGCACCACTGGCTAGCAAGGCCAGCTCACCGCTCTGAAACAGCTCGACTGCCCGCCGCTGTCCCTGGCTGACCACTTCCCGCGGCAAGAGACCCTCCCGGTAAAGATTGGTCCAGAAGGCGAAAGCCTTGCGACCGGCCGGGGTATTGAAGGCAGCCCTCTGGCGGTCATCGAGCAAGGTCACACCCATCTGCACCATCGACTCCAGCAGTTCGGCGGAGTCATCCGGCACCACAGTCACAAACACTCCGTAGTGCCCGGTGCGTTCGCGGATTTGTCTGGCAAAAGCGGGCACGTCCTCCCAGCGCTGAGGAGCCTGCTCGAGCCCAGCACCGCGCAGCAGATCGCGGTTCACCAGGCTCAGACGCACCGTGAGGTACCAGGGAATCGCAATCTGCCCGCCCTTTGGGTCCCGAGCTGCATCCCAGACCGAAGGCAAGTAGCGCTCGGAGGCACCATCGGGCAACAGCGGGGTGAGATCCGTCAGTCCTCCCTTGCTGGCCAAGTTGGCAGCAAAAGGAGGATTCAGATTCACCAGATCCGGTGCCGTGCGGGCAAACACCGCGGCCAGCAGCTTGCGTTCCACAGTCCCCCAGAGGAGATCGGTCCAACGCACCGGGACATCTGGATAACGGGTCTCCCAGGCCTCAATCACCGATGTCATATAGGGGTTGAATTTGGGCGCTAGCTCCAGAGTCCAGAGCTGCAGCGTGCTCTCCGGAGCTGCGGGTCTACGACAGCCCCAGCCAATGGTCGCCAGGCCTGCAACCGCCAGACCGACCAGGACCAACCGCCGTTGTTTGAATTCAGTCATGCAGGGGACCGGCGTCGCCAGAGGAGCAGTTGCCAGGATCCGACCATCGGGGCCAGCAGTCCAGTGATCAGCGACTGCGCCACGGTGGTGTGCAGTGCCCAAGCCTGGATCATCGCTTCCGGTACCCCCAGCACCAGCCACTGCAGCCAGAGGCTCAACCCAAGCACCACCGTGCCGATCCAGGCCAGTAAACCGAGATTGAGGCTGCGCTGAATCGGTGGCCCGCGACGTCCCAGTCGTCCCCACCACCAGCCCATCAACATCAATCCCGGCACCTGCGTGGTGTCGCCCAGGCTGAGCCCGTCCAACACCATCCCCAGGCCGGCTCCAGCAATCAAACCGGGGACGGGTCCATCCACCAAAGACCAGGGCAGCAACCAGAGCATGGCCCAGCTGGGAGGGACGCCCTCCAAAGTGAGCCAGGACGGTCCTGCGAGCTGAAGCAGAGGCACCAGCAACACGGAGGCCACACAGGTGGGCTGGCGATGCAGTGGGGTCATGGATCAGCGCACCTTCACCTGAACCCAGTCGATGGCATCAGGAGCAGCAATCAATTGCACCAGAGCCGTGGGAGCTGGCACAGCCCGCAGGTTGATCGATTGCACCACCGCCACCGGCAGATTGGGGGGCAAGAGAGTGCTAGCAGGAGAGGTGCTGACCAGATCCCCTTCCTTCACCCGAACTTCCTTGTCGAGAAACTGCAACTGAGGCCGAGCCGTGCCCAGCCCCAACAGCAGGCCATGCTGACGGGTGCGGGGCAACCAGACGCCGATCCGGCTACCAGGAGCCGTGAGCAAACGCACGCGACTGGTGGTGGGCGTCACGCTCTGCACACGACCGACCAGACCACCGGGACCCACCACCGCATCGTCTTTGGCCACACCCTGGATCGATCCCGTGCCGAGCTCCAGCTGCTGCCACCAACCGGACGCGGCACGCGAAATCACAGCGGCTTGAAGCCAATCGCCAGACGACTGCTGGTTTAGTTTCAACAGGCCCCGAAGGCGAGCGTTGTCTTCCTCCAGCAGCATCAGTCGGGCAGCCTCTTCCTGCTTTGTGGCGGATTGAACCCATTCGCGCTGCGCCGTACCGGGCCAGAACGGGCGGCTAATCAACGCAAAGGCATCGGCGAAACCGGCACCTTTACTGAATCGCACCAAGCCAAGCGCCACGAGCAGCAGCAACCAGGGCCACAGGCGCTGAACCGAACGCAGCCGCGACCCCTGCGGCCACTGGGAAGAACCCATAGCGGTTAGACGGCAGCCGCGGCTCGAACGAATTCAGGGGTGTCAAGCACCCGCTGGAGACGTTTGTAATCCTCAAGCACCTGACCGCATCCCTTGACCACGCAGAGCAGAGGGTCTTCAGCAATGTGCGTGAAAATGCCGGTCTCATGGCTGATCAAGTCGCTAAGGCCCCGCACTAGGGCACCGCCTCCAGCCAGCATGATCCCGCGATCGACGATGTCGGCGGCCAGTTCGGGCGGCGTGCGTTCCAGGGTGCGCTTCACCGCTTCCACAATCACATTGAGTGGCTCGGCGATGGCCTCTCTGAGGTCGCCGGCCTGGAGCTGAATGGTGCGAGGCAGACCGGACAACAAGTGCAGGCCGCGCACGTCCATCACAGTCTGGTCGAACTCGTTATCGGGGAAGGCAGAGCCGATGCGGATCTTGATCTCTTCTGCGGTGCGTTCGCCCACCACCAGGTTGTGCACTTTCTTGAGATACACACCGATGGAATCGCTGATTTCATCGCCTGCGACCCGCACCGACTCGCTGAGCACCGTGCCACCAAGACTGAGCACAGCGACCTCGGTGGTGCCACCACCAATATCAACAATCATCGTTCCGACCGGTTCGGTCACCGGCAGACCGGCACCGATGGCAGCTGCCACCGGCTCATCGATGAGGTGCACTTCGCGGGCGCCGGCTAGACCGGCTTCGCGCACGGCCCGCCGTTCGACCCCGGTCACACCACTAGGAATACCCACCACCAACCTTGGCGCAACAATGCCGCGGCCCTCATTGCCCTTCTGAATAAAGGTCTTGAGCATCTGCTCTGCGGCATCGAAATCAGCAATCACGCCATCGCGCAAGGGACGCACTGCGCGGATGTTGCCGGGCGTCCGCCCCAGCATCAACTTCGCTTCATCACCTACCGCCATGGTGACGCCGCGCTCAAGATCGAGGGCGACCACCGAGGGCTCCTGCAGCACAATCCCCTTGCCGGAGACGTAAATCAGGGTGTTAGCCGTGCCCAGGTCAATGCCGATGTCGCGGGACAACTGGAAGCGGCGGAAGAGCACTGGCGGAACCACATTTCGGCGAATCATAGGAGCAGTTTCCAGACCCATCTGTTACGTCTGGCCACGACGGGGGAACTCCTTGAAAGCAGCCACGACAACGGTCAATTCCGGCAACCGTGGCGCATCATGAACCCAACTAACAGGAGCAATTCAATGGGAGTCAATTCCGTGACCCTCGTCGGCCGGGCAGGCCGAGACCCCGAAGTGCGCTACTTCGAATCCGGAAGCATGGTGGCCAACCTCACGATCGCCGTGAACCGACGCAGCCGCGATGACGAACCCGATTGGTTCAATCTCGAGATCTGGGGCAAGCAAGCACAGGTCGCTGCCGATTACGTGAAAAAAGGCTCGCTGCTCGGCATCATCGGCAGCTTCAAGCTGGATCGCTGGACGGACCGCAACAGCGGCGAAGAGCGCAGCAAGCCGGTGGTGCGGGTGGATCGTCTGGAACTGCTGGGATCCAAGCGCGACAACGAGGCCGGCTCCGGCAATTTCGGTGGCGGAAACTTCGGCGGCGGCGCCCCCAGCGAGGAGGAAGTGCCCTTCTGATCAGCCGTTAGGGCGCTGGCGTTACCGGATGGCAACGCCAGCATCTTGGCGGAGGGTTCGAAGGATTAATCGGCGGCGTTGCGACGACGCCAGATGCGCAGGCCAAGCCAGATTCCGCCGGCGAGCACTGCAATCACCAGCACCACCTTGATCCCTTTGCTGATCGGATCGATCAGAGTCTCCACATTGCTGTAACCCTCACCTAGCACCATGCCGGCAACAGTGAGCAGCAAGGTCCAGATCAGGCTGCCGGCCGTGGTCCAAATCAGGAACGGGGTAATCGGCATCAGCTCAATCCCTGCCGGCACCGAGATCAAGGTGCGGATGCCGGGCACAAGGCGCCCCCAGAACACCAGGGCCGTGCCGTAACGGTTGAACCAGCGCCGGCTGCGCCCCAGTTCTTCCGGGCTGATGCCGATCCAACGCCCATGACGACTGAGCCAATGCTCAATTCGCTCCTCATTGATCAGACGACCGATCCCGTACCAGGGCAGCGCGCCAAGGACGGTGCCCAGCAAGCCAGCCAGAACGACCGGAATTAACTGCAGCTGCCCCTGCTGCACGTAGAAGCCACCTAGGGGCATGATCAGCTCTGAAGGAATGGGCGGAAACAGATTCTCCAAGAACATCGCCGCGAAGATGGCGGCATACCCAGCCCAGGGATTGGCCTTTACCGCCTCACCGATCCAATCCGGCAGCTGAGTGACAAATTCGGTGAGCCCCATGCGTGCACTGGAAGACCGGGCAAGTCTTCCATGAAGAGACTATGAATGACACTCAGGTGCAAGGAAGCGAGCTAGCCGGGTCGCCGGAGAGCCGCAGCAACTGTGTCAGACACCGGATGCCCCAAAAGACCCAACCACCGCTGAGTCATCAGCCGTTCTGCCACTGCTGAAAATGGGTATCAAAAAAGCCAGGCCGTCGAAGCGACCTGGCTGACCGTCAACCGATCAGTAGCGGTAGTGGTCAGGCTTAAAGGGACCTTCCACCGGCACGTTGATGTAGTCAGCCTGTTCCTGGCTGAGCTCAGTGAGCTTGGCGCCAATGCGGCCAAGGTGCAGGCGGGCCACCATCTCATCGAGATGCTTGGGCAGCACGTACACCTCTTTGCCGTACTCATCGCCCTTGGTGAACAGCTCGATCTGAGCCAGCACCTGGTTGGTGAAGGAGTTGCTCATCACAAAACTGGGGTGGCCGGTGGCGCAGCCAAGATTCACCAGACGGCCTTCCGCCAGCAGGATGATCTTGTTGCCGCTGGGCAAGGTGATGTGATCCACCTGCGGCTTGATGTTTTCCCACTCGTAGTTCTTAAGGGAGGCGACATCGATCTCGTTGTCGAAGTGACCGATGTTGCAGACGATGGCCTCGTCCTTCATTTTCTCGAGGTGCTCGTTGCGGATCACCTGGAAGTTGCCGGTCGCGGTCACAAAGATGTCCATCTCCTCGACCACGTCCTCCAGACGCACCACGCGGTAGCCCTCCATGGCCGCCTGCAAAGCGCAGATCGGATCCACTTCCGCGATGCAGACCGTGGCGCCGAGGCCGCGCAAAGACTGGGCTGAACCCTTGCCCACATCGCCATAGCCGATCACTAGGGCCTGCTTGCCCGCCACCATCACGTCCGTGGCGCGCTTGATGCTGTCCACCAAGGACTCACGGCAGCCGTAGAGGTTGTCGAACTTGCTCTTGGTGACCGAGTCGTTGACGTTGATGGCGGGGAAGGGAAGCTCTCCGCTCTTCTGCATCTTGTAGAGACGCGCCACACCGGTGGTGGTCTCCTCGGTCACACCCTGGATCTGGGCCTTGGTACGCGAATAGAAGCTGGGGTCCTGCGCCAGCTTCTTTTTGATCGAAGCGAACAGGAAGGTCTCCTCTTCGTTGCCGGGGTTGTCGAGAACGGTGATGTCTTGCTCGGCCTTGCTACCCAGCATCACCAGACCGGTGGCATCGCCGCCGTCATCCAGGATCATGTTGGGAGAACCACCATCGCCCCACTCGAGGATGCGGTGGGTGTACTCCCAATACTCCTCCAGGGTCTCGCCCTTCACAGCGAACACGGGAATGCCCCGAGCAGCGATGGCCGCGGCGGCGTGATCCTGAGTGGAGAAGATGTTGCAAGACGCCCAGCGCACTTCAGCGCCCAGCTCCACCAGGGTTTCGATCAGAACGGCCGTCTGAATGGTCATGTGCAAAGAGCCGGCGATGCGGGCACCCTTCAGCGGCTTCTCACTGCCGTACTTCTCTCGCAGCGCCATCAGACCAGGCATCTCGGTCTCGGCAATGTCGAGCTCTTTGCGGCCGAAGTCGGCCTGGTTGAGATCGGCGATGACGCAATCGACGTCAAGCTTCAGTTCAGCCGCGGACGTGGGCGCTGCCACCATGGTTTCGGTGCTCCCTAAAAAAACGTGGAGTTGAATCTCTGCAGAGACGCCGAGGCTTCGGGCTCGCTTGACACGCAATCTACCGATCGGTCCTGGGTGTTAGCGGACCTGGAGGCCACCCGCGCGTTGGGCCGCTGGTTGGTGGAACAGCCGGATCGACCGTGCCTGCTGATGCTGGAGGGTCCGCTCGGCGCTGGAAAAACCTCACTCGTCCAAGGCATCGCAGCCGCGCTGGGCATTGATGAACCGATCACTAGCCCCACCTTCGCCCTTTCCCAGCACTACCCACAGGGTTCACCGCCGCTGGTGCATCTCGATCTCTACCGGCTGGAGATACCGGCGGCCGCCAACGATCTGTTTCTGCAGGAGGAAGAGGAAGCGCTGAGCATGGGAGCCCTTCTGGTGGTGGAGTGGCCGGAACGGCTCAGCCTGCCGTTGCCGGAGGCCTGGACGCTGACACTGGCCCATCGCAGCGATGGGGGCCGGCGCGCCACGCTGATGCGCTGACGATGGATTGCCTCTGCCTTGGCGGTGTCTGCGCTGACCTGGTCTGCCAGCCCATCCCGGCGTTGCCGGCTCAGGGGCAGTTGGTCGAAACCAACGGGATCGAACTCAGCCTCGGCGGCTGCGCCGCCAACACCGCCTTCAATCTGGCCCGGTTGGATGTGAGCACGGGCATCGCCGCCTGTATTGGGAAGGATCTCTTCGGTACTTTCATCCGACAAACGCTGGAAGACAGAGGTGTCGACACCGCTGGCTTAGTGCACGCAACGGACGCCTCCAGCGCAACGGCAGCCGTGATCAATGTGCGCGGAGAGGACCGACGCTTCATCGCCCACGCCGGCGCCAACAGGCTGTTGTCGCCCGCCCTGATCCCAGAGGATTTGATCGAGACGGTGGCCGTGCTCTACATCGGCGGATTTCTGATGCTGAATGGTCTGGAGAGCCCGGACATGCTTGAGCGACTGGCACTGGCCCGATCAGCCGGCACGCGCATCGTGCTGGATGTGGTGAAAGTCGCGGATGCGAACGCCATGGCGCGGCTCAGCGCCATCCTTCCCCACGTGGACGGGTTTCTGCCCAACAACGAGGAAGCCGCCGAACTGACGGGCTGCCGCCACCCCTGGGAGCAAGCCGATGCCTTTCGGGCCGCAGGCGCTCACACGGTGGTGATCACCTCAGGACAATATGGCGATCACCTGGTGAGCGACACCACGCGTTTACGCATCGGTGCTTACAGCACGGACGTTGTCGGCAGCACCGGTGCGGGCGATGCCTTCGATGCCGGCTTCATCGCGGCGCTCTTGGACGACCAAGACCTGCCGACCTGCCTGCGCTGGGGCAGCGCCCTTGGCGCCAGCTGCGTGCGCAGCAGCTCAGCCACCGCGAGCGTGTTCAACCGCGAGGAAGCTCTGCAATTCATGGCCTGCCACCCGCTCCCTGTGGAAGTGTTCTGAAACGGACCTGCGCTTCAGTCGTTGAGCTGGTTGAGAAACTGCATCACGCGGTGGGGCAAGGGCTGGGGGTCAATCCCTCCGGGACCCGCACACACCAGCGCACCACAGGCGGCCGCGTAACGCACCACCTGCTCCACCACCGCCTCGCTAAGCCGCAGCGGCTGCCCAGCCGATGGCGTCAGTGCCACCAGCTGATGCAGCAGCCCTGCAGTGAAGGCATCACCGGCACCAGTGGTGTCCACCACCCGTGGCGGCGCCAACACCGGCATCGAACCGCCATGGCCCGCCATGCACCAACGCACCGGCTGACCACCATCGGTGACCAGCACATCGGGGCTCTGAGGCAGACCTGCACTGATCACCACAGGATCGCTGCTGCTGAACAGCCACTCGGCTTCCTCGCGCGCCAGCTTGATCAGGGCCGCCTGCTCCAGCAGCGGACGCATCTGCGTCAATGCAACAGGCCCGGGGCCGGCAGCGGGATCGGCAGCGGCATCCCAGAAGGTGGGGCGCCAGTTCACATCCAGAGCAAGACGTACCCCGGATGCCGCGGCCTGCTGCACCGCCGCCTGCAATGCCAGCGCCGAGGCCTCTGTGGCCAGGGGAATGGTGCCGACCAACAGCCACAACGCCTGATCCGCCAAGGCAGACCAGACCAGCCCAAGGCTCTGGGCATCAAGGGCCTGATCCGCGAAGCCCTCACCCAGATCCCCGGTGAAACCCTGAAACACCCGCTCACCGGTGGCGTCCCGTCGCACCAACACCACGCGGCTGGGCCGGTGACGGTCACTTTGCAAGCCGCGCAGATCGACGCCGCGATCTGCAAGGAGCTCGCGAAAACTGTCGCCGATGCCATCCAGACCCAGACGGCCGATGAAGCCCACCGGCGTGCCCAGTCGCGCCAGGGCACAGGCCACATTGGCCGGAGCTCCCCCCAGTCGGTCGTCGCAGTCCGCCGGCGCCGCCGTGGCGGGGTCACCACCCAGGGGACCCAATCGATCCACCAGAGCCTCACCCAAACAGAGCACCAGGGGAGCACCGCCTGCAGATATGGCCATTGGGCCGGATCAACTGACTGCAGCGTGGCCAGCAGCACCAAAACTGCCAACCAAGGAAACCACTCAACCGATCAGGCCCATGGCCGAAGCCCATCAGCCCATCGCGATGACATCACCCGTTAGATGACATCCAACAAGCGGACTCAACGATTCCTGACCGGTCAACCAACAGACGAGCAACAACCACTCTCTAGGGCTGACTCGTCTGACCACCATCTCTCAATGTCTGAAACCCAATCTCAAACAATCGGCACGCGACATGGTTCACACCAAATGGGCCCCGGAGCCAGCAGACGATGACGTCAACACCCCAACCCCATCAACAAACCATCAAGACGCGCTTGAAGCATGCTCTGCCAACAATGCTTCAAGGCGCTTGGCCAACTCATCACGCACCTCGGGATCTCCCACAAGCCTCAATTCACCGGTCTCAGGCCACCAATTGAGCTTCAAATTACTAACGCCGTCGTCAAACACCGCCATTTCAAATGGGCCGCGATGCTGCCAATGACAGGGGACACCCAGTCGCTCAACAAGGACCTGCAAAGCCATCAGGCTTCCCTTGAATTGCATGACAATGAAGCGCCTGATTCTCATGCTAGTAAAACAATGAGACCGTGTCGCAAGAGCTGAAATAGTGACAAGAATGCCCAGTAGCAACGCCACTCAAAACACGCCATAGAGGAACGACTTTTCTTCGGAATGTCATCAACCAACGCAACTCGACCTCCTCACAGCCCCCATCACCTGCCGTCCAGCCATGACAACCACGCCTCTGCTGATGAACGAGCTGTCCTCGCTCTTTGCACAGTTTGAGGTCAACGGTGATGGGTCGATCACAGCACAAGAGGTCGAGCAAGTGCTGACATCCATGGCAGCGGTGATTGCCCCCGAAGAAGCGGATGCCCTCAGACAGTTGCTGCACGAGCAAAAAATCATCCGTCGTGATGATTTTTTGCGGTGGGCGCAACAGCAGCCCAAGCTTGGACGGCATCAACTGCTGCGGGACCTGTTTGATCTGGTGGATGCCGACCACAACGGTTGGCTCAGTCGAGAAGAGCTCGACCGCATGATGCGCATGCTGTATTCAGCCAAGTCCCCTCACGACGCGCAAACACTGACGACACAACTGGATCGCAATGGTGATGCTCAGATCAGCGCCAATGAGTTTCTTGACCTTCTGGACAAGACCCTGGAACTGCCGTGTTCCTTGGCCGATCTCAAACGCCTGAAAAAGAATTTGGTTCAGGTTCAGAGTGCGGCACGTCTGGACGGCGTGACCTTGGTGGAGGTGGACTGTGACCTCGGCGCAGGCATCCCTGGAGCAGGCTCAGGCATTGAACTTCTCAAAAACGCGGTCCAGCGGCAACACGATTTGAGCCAACTCAGCGACGGCTTAATCAAAGAGATTCACGACGATCGCTCTCCCAGGGCCCGCGCAGATGACAACGCTGCAACGACCACCACACCCCACGCCCGTCATATCGAAAAGATCACCAAGGTGATGCAGGAAGCGGCCGACCTTGTGGCCACAACCCTGGACCAGGGGAGCTTCCCACTGGTGTTGGCCGGAGACCATTCAACGGCTGCCTCCACCATCGCGGGAATTCGACGGGCACACCCTGAGCAACGACTGGGGGTGATCTGGATCGATGCGCATGCCGACATTCATTCGCCCTTCACTACACCCTCTGGAAACATGCACGGGATGCCGCTGGCCATTGCTGCGCAGCACGACAACCTGCCAGAAGCCATCAATGATCCCGACGCGACAACACGATCGCTCTGGAACAGCCTCAAGCAACTGCATGGCTCTACATCACCAGCCATCTCCCTGCGTGATCTGATTTATGTCGGCGTTCGAGACACGGAAGCTGCTGAAGACATCACGTTGGCCCAGCATGAAATCCCGGTGATCACCACCGCAGAGGTGCGGAGGAATGGCGCCACACAGGCCGCCAAACAATGCCTGACGCATCTCTCCGATGTGGACCTGATCTACGTGAGCCTGGATGTGGATTCACTGGACTCCACCATTTGCAAAGGAACCGGAACTCCGGTTCCTAATGGGCTCTGGGCCCATGAGGTGATGCTGCTGATCAAAACCCTGCTGAAGGACCCACGGGTGTGTTGCTGGGAAATCTGTGAGATCAATCCCCATCTGGATGTGCTTAACACCCTGGCCGAAATGTCTCTAAGCCTCTATCGGGCCGGCATGGAAGTGCTCGCGGAACGCTTCACGCCCACCTCAGCAACGCATGCAGGCTGAGTCCCCATCGGTTTACGAGAGGCTGCAGACCCTGTTGCCTGCGCCGAAACCGATCGAACCAACGGGTTGGCTGAATCGAGCACGGGCCCTCGAGGGTCCTTGGGCGCGCGGGCTGCGCAGTGTGTCCCAGGTGATTTTCATCAACCATCCCCTCAGCGGCGCTTTGCTGCTGCTGGCGTTCTGGCTCAGCTCGCCCTGGATGGCGGGATGGGCTTTAGTGGGGATGACTGCAGCCAATGGCGTCTCCCATTGGATGCGGTTGTCCCCGGAGTTGCGTAACCAGGGCATTCATGGCTTCAACGGTGTGTTGGTGGGATGCGCCACCGCAGCATTGGCGAACACCCCAATGCCATCAGCCGCAAACGCGGCACAACTGACGCTGCTGGTGGCGATCGGTGGTGGATTGACCACCTGGATGATTGAACTCTGGCGGCTGCGTTTTCACCGTCGAGGCGATCCGCCGGTGCTCACCCTTCCGTTTTGTTTGATCACCTGGGTTCTGCTCGCTGTCGTTCCTCCTTCGCTCACCACACCACTCGAAGCCATTCAGCCCGCTGCCGCGACGACACCGCTTGAAACGCTGCTGCTCGGAATCCCGCACAGTTTTGGGCAGGTGTTTCTTTGCTCAAGTCTCACCAGTGGGTGCCTGGTGGCCATCGCTGTTGTCATCGCCAGCCCCATAGCGGCTGGGTTGGGTGTCATCGGCGCGATCATCGGCATGACGAGCAGCCTGATCCAAGGTGCTGACGCCAGCGCCGTCGCCCAAGGCCTCTGGGGATACAACAGCGTGCTGACCGCCATAGCCCTCGGCGGCATTTTCCACACTCCCAGCAGCAGAAGCATTCTGCTGGCCATGCTCGGAGCCAGCCTGGCCACACTGCTTCAGGTGCTGCAGATCCGCATGATCGGAATCCTGCCGCCACTCACCCTGAGCTTCGTGATCACGACCTGGTGCCTGCAACGCCTCGCGAAGCGCAGGCTGCCGGCCCTGATTCCTATCTGCTTACACGCTGTGGTCAGCCCTGAAGAACATCGCCAGCGCTATGGCGTCACCCGTGTGCTCCTGGAGAGGTTCCGTCGTCACCTGCAAGAACGACTGGCCGGCATCCCAACCATCAGCGCTCCACCGGTGTTGGAAGAACCACTCAATCACCAAACCCAAGAGCTGTTTGCCGAACTTGATCGCGACCAGGATGGACGTCTCAGCATTGCTGAACTACGCCATGCCCTCATGAGCAACCTCATTCAAAGGCAGGCCGAAAACAACGATCCATTGCTGGACGATCAACTGAACACGGTCCTGGCAGCGATGGATCTCAACCGAGATGGTCAAATCAACCGGATGGAATTCGGCCACTTCATCCAGCACCTGCAACGGTTACGGGACGGCGAAGACCGGCTGCGGCTTTACCTGATCCCCATGGATGCCAATGGCGATGATCATCTTGAGCCGAACGAGCTCGATCGGCTGCTGCGCAGCTTGGGCCAGACCAACTTGACCAGCGCAGAAACCAATCTTGTTTATGCCAATCATCCAGAAGGACTGAGCTGGCGACAGTGGATCGACCAACTGTTGTTGGCATGACTGAAGGATGAGGCCAGTGGTTAGAACCCCACTACCAGGCGAAGGTCCACGACTCAAGCGTGAATAGATGGCAGCCCTAGGTGATCCATCAGCGCTGCAATCATCCGGGCATTGGCGGCGGGGAAGGGAAAGTTACCAAGCCCTTCGGGGTGCACCCAACGCACCTGCTGACTGGCCAGGGGCTGGGGTTCACCCGAAAGCCAACGGCAGAGATGCACCACAAAGCGAAGCTTTTTGTGGCTGTAGGCATGCTCCACGGTGATGAGTTCCTCCTCAACCTCCACCTCAATCGCCAACTCCTCGCGCAACTCGCGGCGGATGGTGTCGTTAATGGCCTCACCAGGCTCCTGCTTTCCCCCTGGAAATTCCCAAAGTCCTCCCAGCAAACCTTCATTGAGCCGCTGATCGATCAACACCTCACCATCCCCATTGCGCACCACGCCGACACCGATCACCTGGAAAGGAATGCTGCGGGGCGCCTCTTTCACGGGATAGAACTCTGGAGTGCCAGCAGCGTACGCAGCGCAGCTGGTCTGCCAGGGACAATGGTCGCAGGAAGGATTGCGCGGCGTGCACAGCGTGGCGCCCAAATCCATCAGAGCCTGGTTGAGATCGCGACTGCGCTGAGGAAGGGCCGCAATCAGCGCCTCACTCCATGTCCAGAACAGCGCCTGATCACGCATGGGAGGGCGGCAATGGGCCATCAAACGCGCCAGCACGCGACGGACATTGCCATCAAGAATCGCCAGCGGACTGTTGAACGCCGACGACAAGATGCCGCCCGCCGTGCTGCGGCCAATCCCCGGCAAGGCCAGCCAACTGTCGAGATCCTGGGGCCAGAGCTCAACCTTCGAAGGATCACCATCGATTTGAGCCAAAAGCAACCGAGCCGTGCCATGCAGGCGGCGCGCGCGGGAGTAATAACCGAGGCCTTGCCAGCGCAACAACACCGACTGCTCATCAGCCTCAGCCAGAGCGACGAGGGTGGGGAAAGCTTGCATCCAACGCTGCCAATAGGGCAACACCACCTGCAGCTGGGTTTGCTGGAGCATCACCTCCGCAATCCAGCACTGCAGCGCAGAGAGTTGTTCATGAGGCTCGGGCCACCGTCCATCCTTGGTGAACATCCATGGCTTGAGCGCAGGATTCTTGCGGCCATTGACGTCCCACCAGGCCAACAGCGACAGAGAGAGGTCAGGCGCTAGTGCGCTGAGGTCGGGATGTTCGACGTTGCTTTGTTGACTCATGTCGCAGCGACCCAAACCCGGTCACGGCCCAACAGCTGTCCAGACAAACCGAAGCATCGGAGGAGCCGACCACCACCGGTGGTGGCATTCCTATCCAACCAGTGGCAACCAACAACGCCACCCAGCCCGTTCTTCTGGGCCTCCTTGGCGAGCTTCAAAACGACGCTTGCATGACGAGCCTGCGCCAGGACCGCAGCGAACTGAGGTCGATTGGGTTTGGGATCACTTTTGGATTCCAGGAATTCAGTCACGACGACAGCCCCCGCGCAGAGGTGATGACTTCCACTGCGGCCCGTTGCGCTTCAAGATCGAGTGCGTGCAGTCGTTGGCAGTTTGTAGTCGTTGACAGTTTGTCTTAGTGCGGTCAAAAGCGCGCAAACCAACCTGAATCAAGAAATGATCAGGTGAAGACAACCTGCATCAAACCACGTGTTGAGCCGTGTGAAGAGCGATGAACTGGCCATGGCCTCAACGCCCTCCTGATCAAGAAATCGCCACCAACAGGACTCAGGGGCAACGTTGAGCCGATTCAATAGAGTCTCAGCAGAACCCACATGTATCCGTTTGGCATCAGCCAATCGAACAATGTCGATCAAAATCTCGACCCGATCTAAACACGAGCAAAGGGACAAACATATCAACCACCTGTTCGAAGAATGCATGACATAGAACCAAACAATTACCTCACTTTCAAAGGTCTCAATAACCGAAATCGACCCCACAATGGCGCTGAATGATGTCAACAGCTTGATTCACACCAGGATGAATTGACCATCAACTTCGACATCAAGATTCCGTAGCAGCTGACACACCGGTGCACCAGGCGGAATCGGAGAGTGAGCCCGCGGAAGAGATCTAGGGTTCCGGTCCTTCGGGACGACTGGTCCAAGAGGTTTCAGCCGGCTCGCCGGCGCACGGAGGGATAAAAGCCCGGGAGACCGCCCCCAAGCCCACTCCCTCGTTTTATGGCATCGACGACTGATTCCTCAGGGGCATTCCAGCGTTCGCACCCCAGCGAAGGCATGGATGCGCTGGAAAAAGAACGCAAACTTCCCCTCACCGGTTGGCAACAAGAAGTCGATCAAGCCAAGCGCTTCGGCCTTGAGGCGGCGGCCAGCATCGTCGACCGCAACATCTCCACCTTCTCCCGGGGTGAATTGCCGCATTTCGCCGGCATCAACACCTTTATGAAGGCTCCCTACCTGGAAGACGTCAATCACGTGGGCAACTACGACGTCGCCATCGTTGGCGTTCCCCACGACTGCGGCACCACCTACCGGCCCGGAACACGCTTTGGGCCTCAGGGCATCCGACGCATTTCAGCGCTTTACACCCCTTACAACTACGAGATGGGGGTGGACCTCCGCGAACAAATCACCCTCTGCGATGTGGGTGACATCTTCACGATCCCCGCCAACAACGAAAAGAGCTTCGATCAGATCTCCAAAGGCATCGCCCACGTGTTCTCAAGCGGTGCCTTCCCGATCATTCTCGGTGGCGACCACTCAATCGGTTTTCCCACGGTGCGCGGGGTCTGTCGCCATCTCGGCGACAAAAAGGTGGGAATCATCCATTTCGATCGCCATGTCGACACCCAGGAGATCGATCTGGACGAGCGGATGCACACCTGCCCGTGGTTCCATGCCACCAACATGGCCAACGCTCCGGCTGAAAACCTGGTGCAGCTGGGCATCGGTGGCTGGCAAGTGCCTCGGGAAGGCGTCAAGATCTGCCGAGAACGGGGCACCAATGTGCTCACGGTGACCGACATCACCGAAATGGGGCTGGAGGCCGCCGCCCAATACGCCATTGAACGAGCCACCGATGGCACGGACTGCGTTTACATCTCCTTCGACATTGACTGCATCGATGCCGGCTTCGTACCGGGAACTGGCTGGCCGGAGCCCGGCGGCCTGATGCCCCGTGAGGCGCTCAAGCTGCTGGAACTGATCGTGCGCAACGTTCCCGTTTGCGGTTTAGAGATCGTTGAGGTGTCACCGCCTTACGACATCAGTGACATGACCTCGTTGATGGCCACCCGGGTGATCTGCGACACCATGGCCCACCTCGTGGTGAGCGGTCAGTTGCCCCGCAAAGAGAAGCCGGAGTGGATCAGCGACAGCTGCAACATGACCGTTGATCAGAAGTGGAGATAAACCATGCATGAAGTTGACATGACCAAATGCCTGCTGATCTCCCTGAATGAATGGCGCGACCGTCGCGAAGACACCTCTGCAATGGTCGAGACCGTTCATCTCGATGTGGGGCGATTCACCTGCGTTGAACCCGATCAGCTGGTGACCACCTACAAGGCTGCGGTGCAGGGCACCTGGCTGGATGGATCCCGGCTCACGATCACGGAGATCCCCTTTGTGGGCCGCTGCTTGACCTGCAACGGCACCTACGACCCCGTGCCCGAAAACGCCTACCGCTCTCCCTGCTGCGATCACCCACTTGAAGAGATCGTCAGCGGCAGGGAATTACGCATCCGCAGCATTGATTACCGCAGCGATGCCGCCGCTGCCCTTGAGTCCATTCCAATCCAGCGTCAGCGCTGAAACCAATACCTCCCCTTTTGCCATGCATATGCCTCTCGAGGACAACCTCAGCCGTAATCTGCTTGCAGCCAACACCCATCAAGCCGAGCACAACAACGCGCACTTCCAGAGCTGGGATCTGCTGTGCCTCAACCTGATGAGCAGCCCAGGCGCAGGCAAAACCGCCTTGCTCGAACGGTCCCTCCCCGTCTTGGCTCGCGAGCTGAGCATGGCCGTGCTGGAGGGCGACATGACCACCCAACTGGATGCCGACCGGTTGGAAGCCGTTGGCATTCCGGTCGTGCCCATCACCACCGGCAGAGCCTGCCACCTTGATGCGGCCATGGTGAGTGGTGGCCTGACGTTGCTGCGACAGCGACTCGACCCTTCCGCGCTTGATCTCTTGCTTGTGGAGAACGTGGGCAACCTCGTCTGCCCAGCGGAATTTGACGTCGGGGAACATCAGAAAGTGGCGTTGCTCAGCGTCACCGAGGGCGACGACAAGCCGCTCAAATACCCCCTGATGTTCCGCAACGCAGATGTGGTGCTGATCACCAAGGTGGATCTCCTACCCCACCTGCCAATAGATGTGGCGGTGATCCGCCGCAACATCCACAGCATCAACCCCAACGCCACGGTGATCGAGGTCTCCGCCCTGACAGGCGAGGGCCTCGATGCCTGGCACATCTGGGTGCGGCAAGCCCTCGCCAGCCGGACCACCACAGCCCCTGCTCTGGCCACCGCCTGAGCAGATCAATCCAACATCTCCTCCCTCCCGCCCATGCCATGACCAAACAACTGCGCAACCTTCTGTTCGCCGGCCTCGCCATCGTGCTGGCCGTCGCCTGCTCCAAGCCCTCCACCCCAGTAGTGGAGGGCCCACCGATCGTTTTGGGCTACAGCAACTGGGCCGGATGGTGGCCCTGGGCCATCGCCGTGGAAGAAAAGCTGTTTGAAAAGAACGGCGTGAATGTGGAGATGAAGTGGTTCGACGGTTATGTGCAGTCGATGGAAACCTTCGCCGCCGGCAAAATCGACGGCAACTCCCAAACCCTGAACGACACCATTTCCTTCCTGCCGGGCGAGAACGGCGGTGAAGTGGTGGTTTTGGTGAACGACAACTCGGCCGGCAATGACCAGATCATTGCTGACGCATCCATCTCCTCCATCGCCGATCTCAAAGGCAAGACCGTGGCTGTCGAGGAAGGCGTCGTGGACGACTACCTGCTCAGCCTGGCCCTCCAAGATGCGGGCCTGAGCCGCGATGACGTGGTGATTAAAGGCATGCCCACCGATCAGGCAGCCACAGCCTTCGCGGCTGGTCAGGTGGATGCCGTTGGCGCCTTCCCTCCCTACACCGGCACCGCCATGCAGCGTGAAGGTGCTCAGGTGATTGCCAGCTCGAAGGAGTACCCCGGAGCAATCCCTGATCTGCTCACCGTCAGCGCTGATCTGATCAAGGAGCGTCCCGACGATGTGCAGAAGATTGTGAAGACCTGGTGGGACGTTCGCGAGTTCATGGAGAAGAACCCCGAAAAGTCTGAGGCCATCATGGCCAAGCGTGCCGGCATTCCGACCGAAGAATACGAGCAGTACAAAGACGGCACCCGCTTCTTCTCCATCGAGGAGAACCTCCAAGCGTTCAGCGATGGTGAGGGCATGAAGTTCATGCCCTACGCAGCGGAGTCGATGGCTGACTTCATGGTCTCGGTGGGCTTCATTCCCGAGAAACCCGACATGAGTTCGCTGTTTGATGACAGCTTCATCAAGAAGGTCGCCGCCTCCTGATGACTGCGACGGCCGCCGCTGCCAACAAGGAGAGAAGCACTGGACTTCTCTCCCTGTTCACCCTGGGTGCCATGCCATCCAAGGCCGTGCGGGGCGGTCTGCAGGTGGCATCACTGCTGGTGCCACTCCTGCTGTGGACCACCATCGCCTCCCTCAGCTTGGTGGATGAAAAATTCCTGCCCTCGCCGCAGGCCGTGTTCCGCTCCCTGGCCTCCATGGCGGAGAGCGGAATTCTTTTTCAAGACATTGTGGCGAGCACCGGCCGTGTGTTCGCAGGATTTCTTCTCGCCACACTTCTGGCGGTGCCGATTGGCATCTGCATGGGGGTCTACCCGGCGATCTGCGCCATCTGCGAGCCGCTGATCGCCATGCTGCGTTACATGCCTGCAGCGGCCTTCATCCCTCTACTGATCATCTACCTCGGCATCGGGGAGGAACCCAAGATCGCTCTGATTTTTCTCGGCACGATCTACTTCAACATCCTGATGGTGATGGATGCGGTGAAGTTCGTTCCCAAAGAACTCATTGAAACCACACTCACCCTGGGTGGTCGCAGCCGGCAGGTGCTGGTGCAAGTCGTCGCCCGCTACAGCCTGCCCAGCATCATCGACACCTTGCGAATCAACATCGCCACCTCCTGGAACCTCGTGGTGGTGGCGGAGCTGGTGGCCGCGGAAGTGGGCCTTGGAAAACGCATCCAGCTGGCTCAGCGCTTTTTCCGCACCGATCAGATCTTCGCCGAGTTGATCGTGCTGGGCTTGATCGGCTTCGCCATCGACATGGGATTCCGGCTCCTGCTTCGCCTCAGCTGCAAATGGGCGGTATGAACCATGGAGCTGATTGTGAACAACCTCAGCAAACGTTTCGGGGAAAAATTAATCCTCGATCACTTGTCGTTTTCCATGCAATCCGGAGACTTCATGGCCCTAGTCGGCAGCTCTGGATCCGGAAAAAGCACCATTCTGCGGCTGATAGCTGGCCTGGATCAACCGAGCAGCGGCAGCATCGCTGTCGACGGCACCCCCGTTTCTGGCCCTGGGCCAGACAGGGGCATGGTGTTTCAGAAGTACAGCCTCTTTCCCTGGCTGAACGCTGCTGACAACGTCGCCTTCGGCATGCGTCTTCAACGGATGAAAGCAGCAGAGATCAAGGCGCGTACCGCCTATTTCCTGGAAGTCGTCGGGCTCAGTGACGCCGCGACCAAATTGCCGCGCGAACTATCGGGCGGCATGCAGCAGCGGGTGGCCATCGCTCGCGCCCTCGCCACCAACCCCAGCGTCCTGCTGCTGGATGAACCCTTTGGCGCTCTGGATCTCCAGATCCGGGAATCGATGCAGGACTTCCTGCTCAAGCTTTGGCAACGAACAGGCCTCACAGTTCTGCTGATTACCCATGACGTGGAGGAGGCTTTGGTGCTTGCCCAGCGCGTCCACGTGCTGGCCCCCAACCCGGGGCGGATCATCCGATCCATCGATGTTGACTTAAACAAAAGTGATCTCGATCAGCTCCGCGTGAGCAGCGACTTTCTGGCCCTACGGCAATCCCTATCGGGAACCATGCGTGAGCTGGAGCCTTCACTGTGTTGAAGAGCCCGAGGCTGAATCAGCCGTTTCTGCCGGGATGGATGTATCGCCACGAAGCGATGCATCAGTGGGATTGCCGTGTCTATGCCAACCGCTTCTGGCATCCAGTTGCAGCAGCCACCGCTCTCCGTCCCGGGCAGACCCTGGCCATCACGCTGCTGCATCAACCTCTGCTGCTCACCTGGCCGGACAACGGCAAACCCCGGGCTTTTCGTAATCGCTGCCCCCATCGCGGAGTCGCCTTTCAAGCGGATCGAGAAACCGCTCGGTCATGCCGACGACTGATCTGCCCGTATCACGGGTGGACCTACAACCTGGATGGCACTCTGCAATCGGCGGCCAGAGAGTCGGGGTTTGAGACCGGGTTTGATCGCCAGGCCTGGGGGTTGAGCGAACTGTCATGTCGGATCCAAGGACCCTTCATCTGGGTCGCCCTCGCTGAAGAACCGATCCCGCTGGAGCAGCAACTGGCTCTGATCCAAACCACGGCCGCAGCCGCTTGGAGCCGAGCCGTGGAAGCCTGCGGGCGGACGCGACGCAGCCTGAATTGCAATTGGAAGATCGCCCACGACAACACACTCGACGACTACCACGTCGCGATTGCCCATCCAACGACCCTGCACCGCGAACAGGGACCAGTTCGCGATTACGTCCATCACTTCAGTCGCTACGTCAACCTGCTCGAAACGCCACACCCGGATGGGGGACCGTTTCAGACCTTTGGCCTGCCGCCCTGGACCCATGTGCTGATCTGGCCTGACGGACGGATCGCCCTGCTGGAGTTTCTGCCGGAGCAGCCTCTGCAATGCACGATGCAGCTTCAGCTCCTCGCACCGACTGGGGCCGTCAACACCGTGGAGGCTGAAGCCTGGTTGGAGCAATTGCTGATTTTTTTAGACGAGGACAAAGCCCTCGTGGAGGCTGCTCAACGGGGGTACGACGAGAACTTCCAGCCAGGACCCGCTCATCAACTCGAACAGCGCATCCTGCATTGGCAAAGCCTCTACAGCGAACAGCTATCGGAAGCGGGCATGCTCAAGCTGGACCGCAGCCAAGAGGCCATCTCAGCATTAAGAGCCTGAACATCAGCCAACGGCTTCGCGCTGAAGGGAAGTTGCGGCATGTAGCCATCAGGCCCAAACTCCGGCGTGATCGTGAAGGGTTGATCCAGCCGGGCGGATTGATCCAGAAACAATTGCCAACAGCGGCGATGGGCTTCCAAGGCCTCAGCCCATTCCGGTGCGAAGGGATGACTAACAGAGGGGCCTTGGGCATGACCGACCCGAGCATGGATGTGATCAACCCGAGGGGCCATCGCCTGCACCGGCGAAAGCTCGGGGGTCATCAGACGTTCGCTCACCGTGCACCAGTGGCTGAGGTCAGCCGTTAGACGCAGCCGCGGGAACCGCTGCAGCTGGGTTGGCAGACGCCAAGGGTCAAACAGGCTCCTGCTGCGGTGGGTTTCCAGCATCACCGCCACCGGCACTGCATCGAGTCGATCGAGCAGGGCGTCCAGAAAATCGTCCTGAACGTCATCCGACCAACTGTCGCTGCCGGTGATCAGGTTGATCTTCAGGGGTTCGAGGCCTGCGGCTCGCTGCAGATCTTGGTCCAACTGCGCCAGGTGATCAGCAGGGCTCCACTGCAGCGACGGGGTGTAATCACCACCAGTAACGATCTCAAGAATCAAGTGCTGCTGCGACCGATCCAACCGACTCCGGATCGCAGCGGCTGGCAAAGCCTCCAGGCAGGGATGATCCAAATTGACTTCCAACCCGTCAAACCCGCCCCGCTGGGAGCATTCACAGGCCTGATCCAGGGAATCCGTCCAACCCCAGAGGGTCTTGAACAGCAGTAGGGCGGAGGTCAAAGGCCGTCGGTGAACAGGTGAGGCTGGATGCCGAGATAAATCGCTTCGCGGAACAACTCCTGCTTGGCGCGAGAATCGTCCCGGTCCTGCGCCAAACGAAACCGTTGGCGGAGCGATGCAATCAACTGCTGCCGCCGAGCATCCACAACAGGACTGTTGTCCAAGACAAAACGCAATTCTTAGGACTCAGCATACGGCGCCTGAAAGGCTGCAAAGCAGTGAAGACCAACGCACCTCAGCGCATCCCTGCTGGCTTCCATCCCCCAATGGCCAGCGACGGCATGGAGGTGCAACAAGCACAACCATGCTTCCATTTGATCGCAGGAATACGAAAGATTTAAGCTTCAAAATCGTCAAGATGAACCAGCCATGATTGTGGACACCGCAGTCAAATGAGTGCCTTGGCTAGTGTTCTTACTGCACGCCAGAGCGTTGGATCAATACAGAAGTGATGGAGAGGATCAAGACGGATGATTTTCAAATTTAAAAACTAACGATTTTGACACGACTGTGACCGCTGAAACGAAGCTCAAGTGTTACGAAACTCGATTTCATTGAATCAAGCGGGAGTCCATCACGGTTCACATCCTCGATGTTGGCGTCCTCCCAAGCTTGGCTGGTCGTGGGTATCACTGCAGAACGCTCCCGCCCTTGGAGAAGGGCTCCCGGCGGAACAGTCCACCCCAATAATGGCGAATCACCGAAGGGTCCTTGCATCCCTGCTGAAACAAAAAACCAGCGATCGCGGATTGCACGAGCCGGTATTGATCCCACTGGGGATGGTCGGCAATGAATGCCGCCATGGCGCGATGGAGGTCTTCCGGCATCTGATTTTCCACACTCACGTGAATCGGAATCGCATCAGGCGTCTCGCGCAACTCAAGCCACTCGCTGTCAACGTGTCTATCAGGCCATGAAGACGGAAACGGTGTCAAACAACGGAATCACTCCGTCTTGCAAGCAGCCAAAAACAAAAACCCAGTGCCTGCAAGGCTTCTGAGTGCGCGGTGGGACACCAGCCCGGAATCGGCGACAACCAACAGCCTCGGCGTCAAGGGGAGAACCACTTTTCCCCGTGCCTTGGCTAAAGCCCCGATCAGTGATGGGATCCGAGATCACCGATCTGTGGAAAACCTGTGAAAAATGCGGCGATCACCGTGGATTGACGCGCTGTTTACAGCTCCTGATCAGTCGCCCATCCGCACCATTAAGACATCCAACCCATAGCCCCCTGCGACGGAACCACGACCGGACCGGTTTCGCCCTGAAAAACCCAGTAACGTCCGGCCAACTTGCGAGGGCTTCCGTGCGGCGACCGCTCCTGCTTTCCGTTCTGGCCGCCACAGCTCTGCTCACCAGCTGCGGCCAACCCAAAGCAGCGCCCAAAATCATGACGGTGCAGACCGCCACGATTGGTGAGGCCACCTTCCAGCCCAGCATCCAGGCCATCAGCCTGCTGGAATCGACCACCACGGTGTCGTTGCGACCGGAAACCGACGGCCGCGTGGTGAAAGTGCTGGCCAAGGATGGGCAGCAGGTGAAGGCCGGTCAGCCGATTCTGGTGCTCGACAATGTGCAGCTGAGCGCAGCACTGGATTCAGCCCTAGCGCAAGCCCGGACCGACCAAATCAACGCCGAGCGCTATCAGTTTCTGTACGAAAACGGCGCCGCTTCCGCCAAGCAACGGGACCGATACGCCACTCAGGCGATTGCCTCTCGCGATCAGGCGCGGACCGCCGCGGCCAACCTCGGCTACAAATTCGTACGCTCTCCCATCGATGGCGTCATCGGCGATCTCGACACGGTGAGGCTGGGTGACTACGTGAAGACCGGCCAGGCGATCACGGGCATCGTCAACAACTCCACCCTGTGGACCCTGATGCAGGTGCCCGCCACCCGCGCCAGCGAGGTGGCGATCGGTCAAACGGTGAAGGTGTCCTCCCAAACCAACCCACCGGTGACGGGTGAAGGCTCCGTGAGTTTCATCTCTCCCTACTTCGGCATCAGTGGCAACAACCAGTCGCCGAACACGCTGATGGTGAAAGCCACCTTCCCCAACCTCAGCGGCCAGTTGAAGACCGGTCAGTTTGTGAAAAGTGAAATCGTGATCGGCGAAAAGCAGGCCTTGGCGGTGCCGGTGCAGGCGGTGTTCATGCAAGCCCAGCAACCCTTCGTCTACGTGACGGTGTCGTTGAGCCGTGCCCTACCCAAAATCAAGGCATCGGCTTCCGTGCCCGAAGTCCAGAAGCAGAAATTGGCCAAATTGCCCGGCACCACGCCAATCGTGGTGCAGCGCGCCGTCACCCTGGGCGACCTGCAGAACAATCTTTATCTGATTCAGTCAGGGTTGCAACGGGGTGACCGGGTGGTGGTGAGCAACACCGCTCTACTCAGCAATGGCGTTCCGGTAAAAATCGCCACGGACTCCAGCAAGGGCGCCAGCGACTGAGGGCAGCCATGGCGTTTTCCGACAACTTCATCAAGCGGCCGGTGCTCACCACCGTCTGCAGCATCCTGATTGTGTTGATGGGGGTGATTGCCATCCCCACGCTGCCGATCGCCAACCTGCCCAACATCGCGCCGCCGCTGATCTCAGTGACGGCGACTTACGGCGGTGCCAATTCCCTGGTCACCGAGCAAGCGGTCACCAACCCCATCGAAGCGCAGATCAATGGCGTCCCGGGCGCCTCCTACATCGCCTCCACCAGCAACATGGAGGGGCAGAGCATCATTCAGGTCTACTTCGACGAGACCACTGACATCGACATCAACCAGGTGAACGTGCAGAACCGCGTCTCCCTGGCGATGCCGCAGCTGCCGCCGCAAGTCTCCAACACTGGCGTTTCGGTCAAGCAGTCGACACCATCGATCCTGCTGGCCTACCAGGTGTCGTCGACCGAAGGCCAATACGACGCCGCTTATCTGAATGGGCTCGTCTACGAAGAGCTCTACTACCCCCTGGAGCGGGTGCCAGGGGTTGCCAATGTGAACATCCTGGGCGGCAGCACCCCCGCCTACTGGCTCTTCGTCGACCCCAACAAACTGGCAGCCAATCAACTGACCGCCAGCGAGGTGGTGGACGCCGTGCAGGCGCAGAACAGCACCTCCATCGGTGGCTTGGTGGGCGGTCCCCCCGCGGCAGGCGATCAGGCCTACACCTATCCCTTGCTGGTGGAGGACAACGGCAACCTGCTCTCGATCGAGGCGTTCAACAATCTGATCGTCGGTCGCAGCGAAACCGGCAACCTGCTTCTGCTGAAGGATGTGGGTGCAGTGCGCTACGGCTTCAACAACTACACCAGCTCCGCCGTCGACGCGTCAAACCACGACACGGTCTCCGTCGCGGTGTTCCAAACACCGGACAGCAATGCGCTGGATGTGGCCGACGCGGTGGTGCAGCAGCTGGAGTCGTTCGCCGTCGATGTGCCGCCGGGCGTCACGGTCAAGCAGATCTACAACATCGGCCAGTTCATCGAATCCTCGGTGGATGGCGTGATCGATGCCCTGGGCCTGGCGATCGTGCTGGTGCTGCTGATCCTGTTTCTGTTCCTGCAGAACTGGCGCGCCACCGTGGTGCCCAGCCTGGCAATTCCCATCTCACTGGTGGGCACCTTCGCCTTCATCAAGGTGTTCGGGTTTTCGATCAATCAACTCACCCTGCTGGGACTGGTGTTGGCCACGGGCCTCGTGGTGGATGACGCCATCGTGGTGATCGAGGCCGTCTCCAAGAACATCGAAGCGGGCATGAAGCCTCGGCAGGCGGCCCTGGCCTGCATGGGTGAACTGTTCGGCGCACTAGTAGCCACGGCGTTGGTGCTGATGGCCGTGTTCGTGCCAGTGGCCTTCTACCCCGGCAGCATCGGCATCATTTATCAGCAATTCGCGCTGACGATCGCCTTTTCAATCGCCATCTCCGCCTTCAATGCACTTACCTTCTCGCCGATGCTTTCGGGCCTGATCCTGAAAAGTGGTGAAGCACCCACACCGAAAGGCTGGGTGTGGCCAGTGGCCGGCGTGATCGTGGGCCTGGCCTTCGGACGCTTCAGCGCCGCCTCCTTCGGCAGCTGGACCTATCTACTCGGCGTTGTGGTTGGGGGCCTGGCCGGCGCCAATCTGCCCTTGATCTTCCGAGTGTTCAACCAACAGTTCAATCGTCTGCAAAGCGCCTATGCCCGCTTGGTCCACACCCTGATCGGCGCCCGACGCTGGGTGATGGTGGCCCTCGGCAGCGGCATCGTGATCACCGCGCTTGCCTTCACCGCCCTCCCCTCCGCGTTCATTCCTGATGAAGACCAGGGCTATCTCGCAGGGATTTATCAGCTTCAGAACGGCGCCTCCTTAAACGAGACCGAAGCGATGGGTGCAGAGATCGCCGCCATCCTTAAACAAGAGGACGACATCCTGAACGCCAATGTGATCAGCGGCTATGGCTTCAATGGCTCAAGCCCTGACCAGGGCACGATTCTGATCGGCCTGAAACCGTTGAGTGAACGCCCCGGAGCCAAGAACAGCTCCTTCGCCATCGCCGACCGGCTGAACGCCAAGCTCTCCCAGCTCAGCAGCGGCATGGCGGTGGTGGGACAGCCCCCGGCGGTGCCCGGCTTCTCCGCCCAGGGGGGGTTCTACTTCCAGTTCAACGACCTCACCGGCAGTTACAGCTTCAACGAGCTGAACGATGAAGCCCAGAAACTGATCAAAGCGGGGCGTGAAAGCGGCATGTTCTCCACGCTCTACACCCAGTTCATCCCCAGCGCGCCGGCCTTCGAGTTGACCATCAACCGCGTCGTGATGGGTGCCCTGAACGTCGACTACAAAGAGGCGATGACCACCGTCGCTACACTGGCCGGTGGCAGCTACACGGGCCTCACCTACGAGAACGGTCAGGTCCGCAACGTCTATCTGCAGGCCGGCGCCGAGCAACGGGCCGACGTGAACGACATCCTCAGCTACTACGTCACCAGTCGCGATGGCGAACTGGTGCAGGTGTCTCAGTTCGCGCAGGTGGAGCTCTCCAGCGCACCACCGATCATCAGCCACTACAACCTCTACCGAACGGTGCTAATCCAGGGCGCGCAAGCCGTAGGCAAGAGCTCCGGACAAGCGCTGCAGACGATCCAGTCGCTGTTCAGCCAGCAGTCGTTTAACAACATCGGCTCGGCCTTCACCGGTTTGGCGTTGCTGCAGCTGTCGGCAGGCAATGCCAGCGTGCTGGTGTTTGGCCTGGGCATCGTGATCGTGTATCTAGTGCTGTCGGCCCAGTACGAGAGCTACATCACGCCGGTGATCATCCTGGCCACCGTGCCCCTGGCCATGCTCGGTGCCCTGGCATTTCTGGCCATCCGCTCGATCGACCTGAACATCTACGCCCAGGTGGGTCTGGTGACGCTGATCGGTTTGGCCGCCAAAAACGGCATCCTGATCGTGGAAGTAGCCGAACAACATCTGGAAGATGGACTGTCGCCCACCGAAGCGGTGGTGGCCTCGGCTGAATCACGCTTGCGCCCCATCCTGATGACCGCCATCGCCGCCCTCGCGGGATTTCTGCCCCTGGTGGTCGCCAACGGCGCTGGTGCCCAGAGCCAGCAATCACTGGGCACGGTGATCTTCGGCGGTCTGGTGGTGGCCACGGTGCTTTCACTCGGGGTCGTGCCGCCCTTTTATGTGGTGATCAAGGGGCTGGAGGCACGGTGGTTCGGTCCCAACCAGCAAGATGAGGGCGACGACGCAGCAATCGCTGGTGCCAGCTGAATTGTTCTGGTCTTGGGCGCAAGCCGATGGCAGTGAGCTGAGCGTCGCCTGGCGCCATGCAGGCCACGGCGTCGCAGCTTCGCAGTCGTCTGGATCCACCCCGTCGGTTGTGCTGGTGCACGGCTTTGGTGCGAGCAGCGGTCACTGGCGCCACGCCTTGCCGGTGCTGGGAAGCTGCACCAACACCTACGCGCTCGACCTGATCGGCTTCGGCGCCAGCAGCCAGCCCCGGGCCTTGCTCGCAGGAGAATCAGATCCAACCGAGCCTCCATCACGCAGCAGCGCCCTGAGCTACGGCTTTGATCTCTGGGGGCAGCAGGTGGCCGACTTCTGCCAGCAGGTGGTGCAAGGCCCTGTGCTGCTGGTGGGCAACTCCATCGGTGGCGTGGTGGCTCTGCGGGCGGCGCAGCTGCTGGAGCAACGCTGCCGGGGTGTGGTGCTGATCGACTGCGCCCAGCGGCTCATGGATGACAAGCAACTCGCCACCCAACCGGCCTGGATGGCCTGGATCCGGCCCCTGCTCAAAACGCTGGTGAGCCAGCGCTGGTTGAGCACCGCACTCTTCCGCAACGCAGCCCGACCGCGAGTGATCCGCAGCGTGCTCGACCAGGCCTATCCCAGTGGCGCCAACATCGACGATGAACTTGTTGAACTGCTCTATCAACCGACGCAGCGACCGGGAGCAGCAGAGGCCTTTCGCGGTTTCATCAATCTGTTTGACGACCACCTGGCCCCTGACCTGCTGGAGACTCTCCAGCAACCGGTCCATCTGATCTGGGGCGAACGGGATCCCTGGGAACCGGTAGCGGAAGCACGCGCTTGGGCTGACCGCTTCCGCTGCATCCAATCGTTACGGGTGTTGCCAAACGTTGGGCACTGTCCCCACGATGAAGCTCCCGATCTGGTGAATGCCCGGCTTCTGGACCTTCTCGAAGCCATGCGCGAAGTGAAATCGCTCTGACGCCTGAGAACTGTCGGTTCAGCAGGCGACGTAAGCCTCCACTTGATCGCTGAGACGACGCAAACCAGCCAGACCGTCACGCTCCAGGTTGCGCACGCGATCACGGCTGATGCCAATCACACGACCAATGCCGGTAAGACTCATCGGGTCCTCGCCGTCCATCCCGTAACGCATCCGCAGCACACGCTCCTGCAGTTCCGGCAGCTGACCCAGCAGATCCCGCAGGTCGCCCTTCAAGCACTCACCCTCCACCTGTTCGCTTGGCAGCTCGCCTTCACCCGCCAGCAGATCCAGCAGCTCGGTGTCATCACCGTCGCCCACCTTCATCTCCAAGCTCACCGGCTGACGCGCCCGGCACATCAGGTCCTTCACGTCGTCTTCCGGCAGTTCCACAAACGCTGCCAATTCCGTCACCGATGGTGTGCGGCCCAGCTCCTGACTTAACTCACGCTGGCCTTTCTTCAGCTTGTTCAGCATCTCGGTGATGTGAATCGGTAGCCGGATCGTGCGGCTCTTCTCCGCAATCGCGCGCGTGATCCCCTGACGGATCCACCAGTACGCATAGGTGCTGAACTTGTAGCCCCGAGTCGGATCGAACTTCTCCACACCCCGCACCAAACCAATCGTTCCCTCCTGGATCAGATCCAGCAATTCCATGTTCCGCTTGGTGTATTTCTTGGCGACGCTCACCACCAGGCGCAAATTCGCCGCCACCATTCGCTCCTTGGCACGCCGGCCCGCCTGCAGTTTGCGCTTCAGTTGCACCGGGCTCAATCCCGCCGCCTTGGCCAACTCGGCCGCAGGCACCGGGTCACCGCCACGCTGATCGCTCAATTCCGCTTCCTGCGCTTCCAGATCCATCAGCTCCTGCACCTGACGGCCCAGAGTGATCTCCTGTTGATGGCTCAGCAGCGGCACACGACCGATGTCCCGCAAATAAGAGCGCACCAGGTCCACGTCGGTGCCGGAAGGACGGACGGCAACAGCCTTGGACGACGACCCTTTGGACGGGGAGGTCTTAGCCGTGGAGGCCTTGGCGGATGCCACACCCTTGGCTGAAATCTTGGCAGCGTTCGCAACGGAAGCAGCGGCGAGAGCGGGAGCCATATCGCTTCTTTGAGTTGTGTGAAGCGTACTCCTAAGAAACGTAAACGTCCTCTCAGAAAAGGGTGGCAGCGAAGAAATGGGTAGAAATACCTGCCCCCTGCAGAAGCTGGGGCCAATGCACCAGAAGCCACTGCGCCGTCTTCAGGTAAATCAGCGTGCCCACCACGTCGGTGCAGGTGGTGATGAAGGGCGTCGACATCAAGGCCGGGTCCAGCCCCATGCGGTTGAACAGCAACGGGAAGCCTGCGCCCGCCGTGGCTGCCAGGGTGGTGATCGCCAGGAGGCTGGTGCCCACGGACAAGCCCACCAACGGACTCTGGCCCCGCCACCAAGCGAACGGCACCACCAGCAGCATCATCAGCAGACCCAGCAGCAAACCGGCCATGGCTTCACGGGCCACAGCCTTGAGCTGCCCGAGAGAGGAGATGCTCTGGGTGCTGAGACCACGGATGACGACCGTGGAGCTCTGGGCGCCGACGTTGCCGCCGGTTCCCGCTAGCAGTGGGATGAAGGCGGCCAGCAACACCACTTCTTTAAGAACGTCTTCGTTGACGGCGATCACCTCGGAGGTGACCAAGCTGGCCACGACCAACACCGACAGCCACACCACCCGGCGGCGCGCCACGGTGAACAGATTGCTCTGGAAGTAGTCGTCTTCATCGCCCGCTTCCACAGCACCAGCGGCGTAGAGGTCACGGGTGGCTTCCTGCTCGATCACGTCAATCACGTCATCGACGGTAACGATGCCCACGAGGCGCATCTCGCGATCCACCACCGGCACAGCCAGAAAGTCGTAACGCTGAATTGCCCGGGCCACCTCCTCCTGGTCGGTGTCGGTGTTGATGCTCACCACATCCCGGGTCATCACATCACCGATATGGTCCTCCGGGTCCGCGGTGACCAGATCTCGCAACGACAAAATGCCGGTGAGATGCCGCTCAGCATCGGTGACATAGAGGCTGTAGATCGTCTCGGTGTCGCGGGCCCGGCGGCGCACGATTGCCAGCGCCTGCGCCGCGCTGTGGAATTCTTTGAGATCGATGAATTCGGTCGTCATCAGGCGACCAGCGGTCTCACTGGCGTACCCCAGCAGCTGAGCCGTCACTCGGCGCTCCGCCGGGCTGAGCTCCGCGAGCAACCGGCGCACCACCTTGGCGGGAAGCTCATCGAACAAGCGCACCCGATCATCCGGAGACATCTCCTCCACCAACTCCAGCACCTCGCTGGACCGCAGCCGCTCCAGCAGGCTCTGCTGCACCGGAGGCTCGAGATACTCGTACACCTCAATGGCCTCGTCTTTGGGCAGCAAGCGGAAGGCCAGTGCCTGCAGGGTGCGAGGAAGGCTGCCGATCGCTTCGGCGACGTCCACAGGCTGGACCGGAGCCAGCAACAGCTTGACGCCGTCGTAATTGCTGACACTCAGCATGGATTCCAGCTGACGCGCCACCACCTCCACCACCAGCTGCGCCGACGCTGCGCTGCCCGAAGCCTCAGTGAGCAGTGCACTCTCACGGGAGTCCGGTGCCTGATCCATGCCCCGTCTCCAGCGCACCAAAGTGTAGATCGACCCAAGCCGGTTATCGTCTGCGCCGAACGTTCCCGACCGTCATGGCTCCCAGCATCAGCTCCGTGTCCGTGCGCACCCCCGATGGCAGCGAAAAGTCCCTTGGCGCTTACGCCGGCAAAGTGCTGCTGATCGTGAATGTGGCGAGCCGCTGCGGTTACACCAAGCAGTATTCCGGGCTCCAGGCCCTGCAGGACAAGTACGGCCCTGAAGGCCTGTGCGTTCTCGGCTTCCCCTGCAACGACTTCGGCGCCCAGGAACCTGGCACTCTGGACGAAATCAAAACGTTCTGCTCCACTACTTTTGGTGCCAGCTTCGAGTTGTTCGACAAGGTGCATGCCAGCGGCAGCACCACAGAGCCTTACACCACCCTCAACACCACCGAGCCCGCCGGCGATGTGGCCTGGAACTTTGAGAAGTTCCTCGTGGGCAAGGATGGCACCGTGATCAACCGCTTCAAAAGCGGTGTGGCACCGGAAGACGCCGAACTCACCGGCGCAATCGAGGCAGCTCTCAAGGCCTGAGCGTCAGGCGCCCGAGCGCTCGACCCACCAACAACCCGAGGGCTGCGCCACCGAGGCCCAGCCCAAAGGTGAGCCCGATTAAACCGACAGCTGCCCAAGGCTGACCTGTGCTGATCAGATCAACGCTGTTCACCATCCAGCTGCTGAAGGTGGTGAAGGCGCCGCAAAAACCAACGCCAATCAGCAGCTGCAGGCGGGGCCCACAGGGCAAACCCAACAACAGTCCAAGAATCAACGCCCCGAGCACATTGGCCAGCACGTCGCGATCGTGAAGCGCAGCACCAAGCTGCCAGCGCAACAGCGCCCCCGGCACGGCACCGGCGGCGACCAACAGCAGCTGCTGCAACTCGTCGCGCATCGACAGGGTCTTGTCAGCCATCGGTCAGCCCCAATCCATAGCCCGCTGCCGCAACGAGCAAACCGCCCATCACCGAACCAGCCCCAAGCAGCAGGGCTTCCCCCCAGCGGCGATCGCGCAGGGTATTGAGCACATCCACGGCAAAGGTGGAGAAGGTGCTGAGGCTGCCGAAGAAACCCACACCGATCAGCAGGATCAACGGGGAGATACCAGCCGAAAGAACGCAGCGGCCGGACCGTTGAAGACCCAGCACCAACCCCAAAGCGAAGGCGGCGGTGAGATTGACCAACAACGTGCCCCAGTGCTTGCGCGGCACCATCGGCTCGAGGTGGTTGACCACCCGCAGACGCAACCAGGCTCCGGGAATCGCTCCGATCCCGACCAACACCGCCTGACGGAAGGTGGCATCCACCGCAGCGAGCTCAGCCATGGATCCATCCGCGCTGCCCATCCACAGCCATGGGCAAAGCTGAGCCACTGGATACTTTCACCTGAATCCAGTCACGGCCATCATCGCTGCGCCAGTGGCGCAGCAAATGCAGAGGTGTGCCCACCTCAAGGCGACGCAATGCCGGGGCCGCCACGCGCGGGCTGGCCAGTAACGTCCAACGATCACCGCTGAGTAGCGACCCACCGGCCTGGTGACGACGCACCTGCGGCAAGCGGCGCTCCGCACCGCCCGCCGGAAGAGCAGCAGGACCGAGCAGCGCTACGCCAAGCAACCAGCTCCAGCGCAGCATCGCGGCAGCTGAGCGATTCATCAAATGTCGAGCGCTGTCATGTCGAGCTCAGCGCTGTGGGTTTCGATGAACTCGCGGCGGGGAGCCACCTTGTCGCCCATCAGGATCGTGAAGATGCGATCCGCTTCCAGAGCGTCTTCGATCTCCACCCGCTTCATGGTGCGGGTAGTGGGATCCATTGTGGTTTCCCACAATTGCTGGGGCATCATTTCACCCAGACCCTTAAATCGCTGGATGTTGTAGTTGGCTTTCTCACCGAACCCGTCGATGGTTTTCTGCAACTCGGATTCGTTGTAGCAGTAATTGTGCTTCTTACCTCGCTCCACTTTGTAGAGGGGCGGACAAGCAATGTAGATGTAGCCACCTTCCACCAACTCTTTCTGATAGCGATAGAAGAATGTGAGCAGCAGGGTGCGAATGTGCGCACCATCCACATCGGCGTCAGTCATGATCACGACGCGGTGGTAACGCAGATTCTTCACATCAAAGTCTTCTCCTTTGATGCCCAAACCAAGAGCTGTAATGAGCGCCTGAATCTCTGTGTTCTTGTAGATCTTGGCGTCGTCGGTTTTCTCGATGTTGAGGATCTTGCCGCGCAAAGGAAGGATTGCCTGGAAACGCCGATCCCGGCCCTGTTTGGCGGATCCACCAGCGGAGTCGCCCTCCACGATGTAGATCTCGGATTCGGCCGGATCGCGGGAGCTGCAATCGGCCAATTTGCCGGGCAAAGTTGAACTTTCCAGCACGCTCTTGCGGCGCACCAGCTCGCGGGCACGGCGAGCAGCTTCAGCGGCGTTGAAGGCCTGGATCGCCTTCTCCAGGATCATGTCGATCACGCCCGGATTGAATTCCAGGTATTGGCTCAAAGCCTCACCCACCAGGCTGTCGACGATGCCGCGAACCTCGGTGTTGCCCAGCTTCGTTTTGGTCTGGCCTTCAAATTCAGGCTCCGGCACCTTGACCGAGAGCACGGCGGTAAGGCCCTCGCGGATGTTCTCTCCAGCGAGATTGGAATCGGAATCCTTGCGCTTGCCGCGCTTGCGGGCAAAGGTGTTGAGCGTGCGGGTGAGCACGGTCTTCAGACCCTCGATGTGAGTGCCGCCATCGACGGTGCGGATGTTGTTAGCAAAGCCGAGGATGCTGTCGGAGTAAGCATCCACGCACCACTGCAGTGCCGCTTCGACGGAAACGCCATCCTTTTCGGCGTTCACATAAATGATCTCGGGATGCAGAGCATCTTTCTCGGCATTCATGTAAGCGACATATTCCTTGATGCCGCCTTCGTAGAAGTAGACCTCCTCGTGAGCGTTGCCTTCGGCATCGCGTGCCGACTCGCGCTCATCGCGGAACACAATGCGAACCCCACCGTTGAGGTAAGCCAGCTCGCGCAATCGGGCCGAAAGAGTGGCGTAATCAAAAACGATGCCGCCCGTGAAGATCTCAATATCGGGCTTGAAGCGCACACTGGTGCCAGTGCGCCCGCCTTCATCGGCCGGTTGGTCTTCCGAGGCCAAGCTGCCGATCGGAGCACCCCGCTCAAAGCGCTGGCGATGCAGCTTCGACTGCCGGCGAACGGTGACTTCCACCCATTCACTCAAGGCATTCACCACCGAAACGCCAACGCCGTGCAGGCCGCCGGACACCTTGTAACCACCGGCGCCGAACTTGCCGCCGGCGTGCAGCACGGTGAGCACCGTTTCCAGCGCACTTTTGCCCGTGCGCGGGTGCACATCGGTGGGAATACCACGACCATTGTCAGTGATGCAGGCAGAGCCGTCCTGAGCCAGCACCACCTGGATTTCGTTGCAGTGCCCCGCCAACGCTTCATCGACGGAGTTATCGACCACCTCGTACACCAGGTGATGCAAACCCCTCGGCCCCGTGGAGCCGATGTACATCCCAGGGCGTTTGCGGACGGGCTCAAGACCCTCCAGCACCTGAATCTGTTCGGCACCGTAGGCCGCCTGTACTTTCGCGGCTTCGCTCATGCGCTTTCGGTCGGCCAGGCTTCCTGTCAGGCTGAATTTACCACCGGCGCAACAGAGGCGCTCACAGAGGCCTCTCAGACGTCATTTTTTGCAGGGGTGCACCCCCTTTTCACTCGATGCCCGACTCCAGCCCACCTGCAGCGCCCGATGCAGCGCTGGATCCACCACTGGTGGTGGTGCTGCTGGGACCCACCGCCAGCGGCAAGACGGCATTGGCCCTGGAGCTGGCGGAACGCTTCGAACTGGAGATCCTCAACATCGATTCACGCCAGCTTTACGCCGAGATGGATGTGGGCACAGCCAAGCCCACCGCCGCCCAGCAGGCGCGCGTCCCCCATCACCTGCTGGATCTGCGACGCCCCGATCAACCGATCACCCTCCAGGAGTTCCAGCAGGAAGCCAATGAAGCGATCAACGGCAGCCTGCAACAACGCGGCATGGCCTTCCTGGTGGGGGGCAGCGGTTTGTATTTGAAGGCTCTCACCAGTGGCCTGCGCCCTCCGGCCGTTCCACCCCAGCCCGCACTGCGACAGCAGCTGGCCAACCTGGGCCAATCGGTCTGCCATCAATTGCTGCAGGAAGCCGACCCCGCCGCCGGCCAACGCATCGCCGCGGCGGATGCCGTGCGCACCCAGCGAGCCCTGGAGGTGCTTTATGCGACAGGCCAGCCGATGAGCAAGCAGACCAGCGCCGAGCCACCACCCTGGCGGGTGCTGGAACTGGGCCTGAACCCGGCGGATCTGCGCCAGCGCATCAGCCAGCGCACTGAAGAGCTGTATGCGGGTGGCCTGCTGGAGGAAACCCGTCAACTCAAGGAGCGCTACGGCGCCGCGCTGCCATTGCTGCAAACCATCGGCTATGGCGAAGCCCTGCAAGTGCTGGATGGCCGCCTCAACCAGGACCGGGCCATCCGTCAGACCACCCAACGCACCCAGCAATTCGCCAAACGCCAGCGCACCTGGTTCCGGCGTCAGCACCAACCGCATTGGCTGGGAGATGCTGATGCCCTTAAGGAAGCCACCCAGCTGATCGAGGCGGGTCTAGGGTGAGGCTTACAACATTGCTTGGCTGATTGTGGCCAAGCCGCCCTTGCTCCCACTGAATGCCACCACGTCCTCGTTTTGACCGCCGCGCTCCCGTTCGGGAGCTTCCCAACATCAACGAACGCATCAATTACCCCCAACTGCGGGTGGTCGATGCTGATGGCACCCAGCTCGGGGTGATCGACCGGGAACAGGCTCTGGCCGTGGCACAGGAGCGAGAGCTCGACCTGGTGTTGGTGAGCGAGAAGGCCGATCCGCCGGTGTGCCGGATCATGGATTACGGCAAATACAAATTCGAACAGGAAAAGAAAGCCAAGGAGGCCAAGAAGAAGTCGCACCAGACCGAAGTGAAGGAGGTCAAGATGCGCTACAAGATCGACCAGCACGACTACGACGTGCGGATCGGTCAGGCCCAGCGCTTTCTCAAGGCCGGCGACAAGGTGAAGTGCACGGTGATTTTCCGCGGCCGCGAGATTCAGCACACCGCTTTGGCTGAAACGCTGCTGCGCCGCATGGCCAAAGACCTGGAGGAACCGGCCGAGATCCAGCAGCCTCCCAAACGGGAAGGCCGCAACATGATCATGTTCCTCACACCTCGCAAAACGCCGCTGGTGAAAAAAGACGACAAAGACGACGTGGCGAACAAAGCGGTGCGCACGATCACCGCACCCCCACGCGCCGTGCGCACCGTGGGCAAACCCAGCAACAACGGCTGATCCGTTCGCTCAGTTAAGGCCAAGCGAGTCCTTCAACAGCCGCCAGCCCGCGCTGGCGGCTTTGTCGTCAAAGGCAGCGCGGGCGTCACACATGAAGCCGTGATCAGCGCCGGCAAAGCTGAATGCGCGCAGGCGTCGCCCTTCTGGATCGGCGACCTGCAAGGCCGCTTCAATCGCGGCGCGATCGCTGGCGGGAATCAGCGGATCGTCGAGGCCGAATAGGCAAGTGAACGCGCCTGTGACCTGCGGCAAGAGCTCGAGGGTGGGAGCGCCACCACCGGGCCGCCCCTGCACCACACCAGCTCCGTAAAACGCAAAGCTGCGGGCCACCTCCGGCAGGGTGGCGGCCAGCCAAGTTGCATGCCCCCCGAAACAGAACCCCACCACGGTGATCTCCAGATTCGGAGCCTCCAGGGTGCGCCGGAGCCAAGCGATCGCCGTCTGCAGGTCGGCCAGAAGTTCATCGGCCTGGGTGGCGTTTTTGTGCTCCCGCCCCTGCGCGAGTTGCATCTCGCCATAACCGAGATCGAGCTGAGGAGCCGTGCGTGCGAACAGGGGCATCGCCAGGGCAGGTACGCCCATGGACGCGAAGCGATCGGCCACGGAGCGCACCCAAGCATTCACACCAGACACTTCGGGAAGCACCAAGATGGCACGTTGATGTTCCTTTCTCGTACCGCCCTGGTTACTATTTCGTATCGTCATCACCTTATCGCCACGCAATGACTTGGGCAGCGACCACCAGCAGCGCAAGGGCACAGGCCCCCCATCCACCACGCACCAACGGGACTCGATTTCCGGTGTGACGGGAACTGGCATAGGGACACTGACCACCCAGCCAATTGTCACCGAGCCGTTCACTCCTTATGGTGGCCGCATCTTGATCCGGCCCACCGGCGTGCGATTCCACATCCAGCAGGAAAGCGATATCCCCGCGTCGACCCAGCTGTACAACCAGATCTGTTTCGCCATTGCCGCCAGGCACTACCCCCCGGGTCATCGCCTGCCTAGCACCCGTCAGCTGGCGATGCAGACCGGACTGCACCGCAACACGATCAGCAAGGTGTACCGCCAGCTGGAAACCGATGGCGTGGTGGAAGCCATGGCCGGCTCGGGCATCTACGTGCGCGACCAGCAGAAGCCGCGGGAGATCCGCTCGCCGATGACCATGCGCAACCGCGGGGTCACCGACATCGACCGGGAGGTGCGCAAGTGCGTGGATGGACTCCTAAATGCCGGCTGCACCCTGCAGCAGACCCGCGACCTGCTCACCCGTGAAATCGACTGGCGCCTGCGCTGCGGCGCCCGCGTGCTGGTGAGCACCCCCCGGGAAGACATCGGTGCCTCGATGTTGATCGCCGAAGAGCTGGAGCCCTGCTTGGACGTGCCCGTGGAGGTGGTGCCAATGGAGGAGCTGGAAAGCGTGCTGGACAGCGCCAGCAACGGCACGGTGGTGACCAGCCGCTACTTCCTGCAACCCGTAGAAGAGCTGGCCAAAAAACACGGCGTGCGAGCTGTGGCCGTGGATCTCAACGACTTCCGCGGCGAGTTGGCCATGCTCAAGGAGCTGCGCCAAGGCAGCTGCGTAGGCCTGGTGAGCATCAGCCCCGGCATCCTGCGCGCTGCGGAGGTGATCCTGCACAGCATGCGCGGCAACGAACTGCTGCTAATGACCGCAACACCCGATGTGCAGAGCCGCCTGCTGGCCCTACTGCGGGCCTCCAGTCACGTGCTGTGCGATCGCCCGAGTATGCCCCTAGTGGAGCAGAGCCTGCGCCAAAACCGCTCCCAGCTGATGCGCATGCCCCAAGTGCACTGCGCCGAGAGCTACCTGAGCGGCGACACGATCGAGCAGCTGCGCAAGGAGATTGGTCTCCAAACCAGCTGAGCACTGCCAGCTGCCACAATGACGCCCTCCAGTGCTGAAAGCGCGGCGCCCAGGCATGCTTAACCACCTCCGCGCCGACCTGGCGATCATTCGTGAACGGGACCCCGCAGCGCGTGGGCCGCTGGAAATCCTGCTCTGCTATCCAGGCTTCCAAGCCTTGACGCTGCACCGCCTCAGCCACCGGCTGTGGCGCTCCAGGCTGCCCCTAAAGCTGCCAGCCCGCCTGCTCAGCCAACTGGGGCGGGGACTCACTGGCGTGGAAATCCACCCGGGCGCCACCATCGGCCACGGGGTGTTCATCGACCACGGCATGGGTGTCGTGATCGGCGAAACCGCCGAGGTGGGCGACCGCTGCCTGCTGTATCAGGGCGTCACCCTGGGCGGTACGGGTAAAGATCACGGCAAACGGCACCCCACGCTTGCCAACAACGTGGTGATCGGTGCCGGCGCCAAGGTGCTCGGGGCCATTGAAGTGGGCGCCAACACCCGCGTCGGCGCGGGATCCGTGGTGGTGCGCAACGTGGCAGCTGACTGCACGGTTGTGGGTATCCCCGGCCGGGTGGTCCACCAAAGCGGCGTGCGAATCAATCCTCTGGCCCACTCAGCGCTGCCCGATGCTGAAGCCAACGTGATCCGCAACCTGATGGAGCGGATCGATCAGCTAGAGGGCCAGGTGCGCAGCCTCCAGGACAACCTCAGAACCATGGCCGCTGCCAACGGCAGCACCCTGCGCGAGGTGCGAAGCGGCAAAGCCCAGAACCTCAAAGACCGGGAGATCCTGGAGTTTTTGGGGGACTAACGTGCTTTAGGGCATGAGGAGAACCACACCAGACAGGGGCATAGCTGCGAATACGCCTCCACCTTGAAGATCGCGCACCCCACAAGCAGGGATACATCACTGTGTTTAATTAACATGAGGAATCCTGCAAATATAATGCAAGGCTTCTCTAATCGGAAGTAAGATTAAATGGCAATTAATTCGCCGAACACATGTTATTGACTAGGTCATTTTCACACAACAAAGACTTTCAGTCCAACTTATCAAAACGAATGGAACAAACTTTCATCAGCAAGGGCTTAGCATCTTTTTGCACAATGTTGGGCAGTGAACTATCGTTTTCCTGCGGCTGCCAAAAAACTAATTTTGGCTCAATATGCTGATCCCAAACTTTAAAAGAGTAACCGTGTTTCAAAGCTGCTTCTGCAATCAATTCTTTCAAGTATTTTAAACTCATTAGAAAAGATACCATCTGGTCAGCAACCCTTAATTCGGTAAATTCACAAACGTTCAAAGCTGAGCAGGAACTTGACAAATAAGGAAGTGTATCGAGATAAACTAAATCCGCCCCAAATGAAAGCAAAGCATCCAAATCACAAGGAAAGTTAGCATTATAATGCTGCGCAGTGCTTGACCAGATTAAATCTGGTTTACGCGAAGCACTAGAGGCAGTATAAAATGAGTTAAGCTCTTCAAAAGAAAGCTTAACAAGATTTTTTTTTCCTCCCGACTCTTCTGGCAAAGATTCAAGCAGTCGAGGCAACTGCTCACGCGCAGGAGCACAAACAGCATGGGTTTCCACTACGGTCCAAGAGTTCACAGCATCCCAAGAATCGTTAAATCCCGAAAGAAACAGAGCATTGCCTGACCATCCACCCACGTCAATTACGTCAATGAGATCTCCTTTCCTTCGAGCGACAGATTCCACCAAAGAAGAAATTACAGGCGCTTGAGACATCCGAATTTGCAAAGTCGGGACTGAAGACAAACAAGCGTCAACAGCATCTAAGTAGCCATCGCCAGGCTCTGGAATCAACGAACCGCTTATCTCTTTAAAATGTTTTGACTTCACCCAAGGCAAATTGACAAAAACAGTGGCAAACATCTGTCCTTGGAAATAACCAGCATTTTTGTCCTCAATCCAGGAATTAATCGACCGCCTGCTTGATGGGATCTGCTCAAAAGATGCATAAGCAGCGATCAGAATGCCTGCCTGCTCAACTAACGCTCTGCAAGCCTGATAGTCCTCTAATGAAACACTCTCTCGAATACCATTCTCAGCAAGACATAGCATTAAAGCTTGCTTCGCAACTGCAAAATCTGGCTTTACTTCAATCGCTTTCCGGTAATTTACAATTGCTTCCTCAACACACCCTTTATCCTTCAACACAGCGCCCAGATTCAAATACGCATCAGCTAAATCTGGATTCAATTCAATGGCTTTCAGGTAATTTGCAATTGCTTCCTCAACACACCCTTTATCCTTCAACACACCGCCCAGATTCAAATACGCATCAGCTAAATCCGGCTTAAGCTCAATCACTTTCCGGTAATTTATTATCGCTTCGTCAACAGATCCCTCAATATTCAAAACAACTCCCAGATTCAAATACGCATCAGCTAAATCCGGCTTAAGCTCAATCGACCTTCGATAACATATGATAGCTTTGCCAAAGTTTCGATTTTCGACGCATGCATTACCAAGGTTGTAGTGGAGCTCAGGATACTGTGGCGCATACGAAAGAGCACATTGATACTGATTAATTGCCGCGTCGTACTGCCCCTTATCAAATAATAATTTTCCATAATTATTCCTAATAATAATATCGCCAGGGGTATGTTCAAGGGCTTTTAAAAACAAGTGCTCCGCCTGATCGAACTCACCTTCATTGGTGAGTATCGCCCCCAAGTTAGATGCTGCTCCAACATGAGAAGGATCTAATTGCAATGCATTTCGATACGACTGCTTGGATTCCTCTAATTTCATGATTTGCTTAAGAGAATTACCAATACAAAACCAAGCCTCAGCATTACCTTGATTTCTCTTCAATGACTCCTGAAAAATACTAATAGCATTCTCATGCTGACCAACTATAACAAGAATTTTACCTAAATTAAGAAAGGGAATTGGACTTCTATCGTCTTCTCTTATAGATGCCTGGATCATCTGAGCAGCGAGCTCGTACTGTCCAAGGTCTTTATAAATACAGCCAATCAAATGAAGGGCATTCGGCTCCTTCGGATTTTGAGCAAGAATCTGTTTAAAAATACACTCGGCATTATCAAGATCCATTCTCTGGTATGCCTGTATGCCCTGCTGGAGCAGCCTCATAATGTTGTCATAATTCACAAGGCACCTCTTTACTACTTCAATTTTACGTCAAATATCACCTCACAACAAATGTTTGACATCTAGGGATCCTGACCCTCAAAGACAGGACCAATAAAAATTTAATTTGTGCAGAGCACCCACAACCTTGGGAAATGGTATCTACGATTCCCAGTAGAAATCTAATGCGTGCGTTATCAAATAAACTTTCACATCAAGAGAAAATTTTCTGCAAAAATACTTGCCCTTCGTCAGTAGTTAAATACTCTGTTGGGAGCAACCAATTGTGCATTGAAGTCGTGACATCAGTTGTCCCATTGACAATAAAAGTCAGGGGATGAAAAGAAGTTAAGTGTGGATCGAATTCCATAACGAACGCTGCTGGTAATCCACTAGAAACCATCTTGAGAATACCAGAACTAGAATCTCGTGTCAGGAAGTCGGAATCCACGCACTGCATAATCAAAGAATCAGAAAGAGCTAAATCTATTTTTTGTTTAAAAGGGGTGACATTCACCCTTTTGTTGATAATGATATTAGGAAGACGACATCTAGAGAGGAAACAGCTCATGATCTGGTTCATCACGGAGAAGTCTCCAATATCAATCAGATAGTCGATCTGGGCTTCATGCAGCTCATCAGGCGACAGCTGAAATGAGAAATCACTATAACAGCCACGATAGATCGCATTGTCTAAAAAAGGATCTTTTTGATCAATCTTCTGTTTCACAAGTTCCAAATCTCCCTCAGACAACCTATACCAATAGTCCAGAGCTGATCGTAGGCGGCTCATAGGATCCCTCCAAGTTGCGATGCGAAGAGGCTGCGCATTGAAATGATCCCTCATCGCCAAGGAAAGCTCACGAGAAGAGACGCCATGAGAAGTCAAGAATGAAAAGTCAAGTGAGGTAATATCGTAAGAAGATAGAGCTGCGACAATCCCATCTCGCATCGAGACGGAATCAATCCGATGACTGACCAGTAAAGAAAAGTTTTTCTGTATATTAGCAATGGCAATGAGATCCTGGTAATTCTCCCAGCCTCCACTAAAAAGCATACGTTGCATACACTCAAAGATAGGATTTGAGAAACGGATACCCCCGGTCTTGGGGATGTGCACATAAATCAAGTGCATGCCGAAAGGAATAGTGGCTGAAACATAAGAAGGAATAAGCTCAACGCTTTCAGGCACCTTTATCTGCAATAAAGTGCCGAAAGATTGCTTGGAATCAAGAGAAGGAAGGGATAGACTCTTTGCAATTGGTTTTAATCGATAATACTGGGCATAAGCTTCCGCAGCAGCAGCCAACTCCCCCACTTCCTTCAATACAAGACCTAAGTTAAAGTATGCGTCCGCGTAATCTGGGTTTACTGCAATCGCCTTCCGATAATTTAATATAGCATCCTCTAGTTTTCCCTGTTCCTTCAGCAAAGCGCCCAAATTTAGATAAGCACTTGCAAAATTGGGATCTAGCTCAATCACTTTCTGATAATTTTCAAGAGCTTCCAGAACTCTTCCCTCATCAATCAATAAGTTTGCCAAATTAAAATAAGCTTGCACATAATTTGGTTTTAGCTCAATTGCTTTCTGATAACTGTCAAGAGCTTCCTCGATAACTCCCTTCTTTTTCAACCCATTTGCCAAATTAAAATAAGCTTGCACAAAATCAGGCATTATCTCAATTGCTTTCCGATAACTGTCAAGGGCTTCCTCAAAATCCCCATTCTCAGTCAGCACATTTGCCAGACAAAAGTAAGCTTGCGCAAAATCCGGATTTAGCTCGATTGCCTTGTGATAATTGTCAAGCGCTGCCTCAATATCTCCCTGCTCATTCAGCGCATTTGCCAAACAAAAATAAGCTTGCACAAAATCCGGCTTTAGCTTGATTGCCTTGCGATAATTGTCAAGCGCTGCCTCGTACTCCCCCTCGTCTTTAAGAAGACTACCGAGGTTTAAATATGCATCGGCAAAGGAAGGAGATGCAATAATTGACTTCTTGTAGCAAAAGATAGCTCGCGATACATTGCCAAGCTCTCTCCAGCCATTGCCGAGTGCCAACCATGCCCCAAAACAACTACTATCGAGAGCTACCGACTTCTCCAGAACTGATATCGACTCTTGCTGCCGAGACATCTCTTGCAAACATCTCCCCCAATTATTAAAAACATGAGGATTTAAAGATCCACACTCTTCGGCCATGCGATAAGAAGCCACTGCATCTTCAAACCTGTAATCAGATTTATATGCATTTCCCAAGCTGAACCAACACTCTGGATCCATCGCAGAGACTCTTGTAGCTTGCCGCAAAAGCGAAATTGCGGAATGATGACACCCTCGAGAAGATTGCAAACAGCCCAGAAATCTCAATGCATAGGGATTTTCAGCGTCATCAGAAAGGACTTGCTTGTAAATTTCTTCTGCCTGATCCAAATCTCCCTGATTGTGCCGCGAAATTGCTACTTGCAACTGCAGCATGATTTTTTCTTGACTCACCGGACAAATAATTGCTGAAATTACCATGCATCAGCTCATTATATTCTCTGCGCAGGAAATCTTATGTATTTGTAAACACATTTTCATAATGAAAAGAGTCAAAGGATATTAACAAGGACTTTGCTTAATTTCTTGCCACAACCTTATCCATCTATTGCCAATAATTAAAGATGGACTTAGACCTTGAAGATATGGAACACTCCGACTACTCGACCTGGGAGAAGCAAGACTTTTAGATTTTGACAATCGCAAAAATTCAATGAATTGCATTGCTGATCAACCAATCGCAAACTATCGATGCATTTAGTTTAAAAAACTAAGAACTCGAAGCTTGGCCTGCAGGAGGTGCCGGCTGGAACATGAACATCGAATAGATCACGTTCCGACGCATATTCGTCATCATGTCGAGGAACATGTCGTAGCCCTCGTTCTTGTATTCAATCAAGGGATCTTTCTGGCCGTAACCACGCAGCCCCACAGACTCACGCAAGGCATCCATCGCCTGCAGATGTTCACGCCAGAGCGTGTCGATCTGCTGAAGGATGAAGAAGCGTTCCGCCTCGCGCATCAAGCCAGGACGCTGCTGCTCGATCTGGCCTTCCTTGAGATCGTAGGCATTCCGCAGTTGCTCTTGCAGAAATGCCTTGAGCTCCTCCATCGACAGGCCCTGCAGCTGTTCGGGCTTGAGGTCTTCCAACAGGTAGACAAACTCCTGCACCTTGCTCACCAGTTGCGCCACGTCCCATTCTTCAGGCGGTAGATCAGGATTCACATAGGCCTCCACGATTTCATTCATCGTGCGCTCGCCGTAGCCCACCACTTGCTTCTTGAGCTCTCGGCCATCGAGTACTCGGCGACGCTCTGAATACACCGCCTTGCGCTGGTTGTTCATCACCTCGTCGTACTCAAACACCTGCTTGCGGATGTCGTAGTAGTACGTCTCCACCTTCTTCTGGGCCCCTTCCAGAGAGCGGGTTAGCATGCCGGATTCAATCGGCATATCTTCCTCTACCCGGAACGCATTCATCAGTCCGGCCACACGATCACCGCCGAAAATGCGCAGCAGGTTGTCGCCGAGGGACAGGAAGAAGCGCGTGGAACCCGGATCGCCCTGACGGCCGGCACGACCGCGCAGCTGGTTGTCGACCCGGCGAGATTCGTGGCGCTCGGTGCCAATCACGTGCAGGCCGCCGGCCTCACGCACCCGTTCATCCTCCTGCTTCACCACCACGTCGTATTCCCCCTTCACCCGCGCGATAGCCGTGCGCAGCGCTGCGATCTGCGGGTCATCGGTGGGGGCCTTCTCCGCAGCCGTGGCAATGCGATCTTCCAGCTCAATCACCGAAAGGGTGCGATCACCCCAGGCCTTCACCAGATCACGGGCCAGATCTGCCAGGGCCTGATCGGTGCCGTCAGTGAGCTGGCAGGGATAGAGATTGCCAATGGCACGAGCCTCGCTGGGGGCATTGCCATGCGGTCCGGTGGACGGGGCTGCCTTGACCGCAAAGCCACTGGCCGCGTCCGCACTGCGCTGCAGAGGCACCGGCGGACGATGGCCCTCCTCGGGGCGCACTAGGCGCGACAGCAGCACTTCCCGCAACTTCAGACGGGCCATGTAGTCGCTGTTGCCACCGAGAATGATGTCGGTACCACGACCGGCCATGTTGGTGGCGATGGTGACGGCACCGGAACGCCCCGCCTGAGCCACGATCTCGGCCTCACGCTCCACATTTTCCGGCTTGGCATTCAGCAGGTTATGGGGAATGTTCTGCTCCGCCAGCAGAGCGCTGAGCAGCTCACTCTTCTCAACGCTGGTGGTGCCCACAAGCACCGGCCGACCCTGCTGGTGGATGTCGGCAGTTTCCTTAGCGACGGCACGCCATTTGGCTTCTTCAGTTTTGTACACCTGATCCACCCAGTCCTGACGGGCGCGCACCCGGTTGGTGGGCACGATGGCGGTCTCGAGCTTGTAGGTCTTCTCGAATTCGGTTTCCTCGGTCTTGGCAGTGCCGGTCATGCCAGCCAGACGCGGATAGAGGAGGAAGAAGTTCTGATAAGTGATCGAGGCCAGGGTCTGGGTTTCCGGCTGGATGGGCAGCTGCTCCTTGGCTTCGATCGCCTGGTGCTGGCCATCGCTCCAGCGACGCCCCGGCATCACCCGGCCGGTGAATTCATCCACGATCACCGCCTCGCCGTCGCGGACGATGTAGTTCACATCCCGTGTGAACAGGTCCTTGGCCTTGAGAGCATTGGTGATGTAGTGGGCCCAGGGGTCCTGCGGGTCGTAGAGGTCGCTGACGCCGATCATCTGCTCGGCCTTAGCGAAGCCCTCATCGGTGAGGGTGCAGCTGCGCTGCTTTTCATCTACCTCGTAGTCGCCTTCGGGATCGATGCCGTCCTTGCCCATTTCTTCAGCACGGGTGAGGTAGGAGGCCACCTCTGCAGCTTTCTGATATTTCTCCTGGGGCCGTTCCACCTGACCGGAAATGATCAGGGGTGTGCGGGCCTCATCGATCAGGATCGAATCGACCTCGTCGATCACACAGAACTGGAATTCCCGCTGCACCACCTCCGTGATGTCGGCGGCCATGTTGTCGCGCAGGTAATCAAACCCAAGCTCTGAATTGGTGGCATAGGTGATGTCGCAGCCGTAGTTGCTACGCCGCTCCGCCGGCGCCATGTCCTGCTGGATCAACCCGACGGACAGGCCAAGGAAACGGTGCACCTGACCCATCCACTCCGCGTCGCGGCGAGCCAGATAGTCGTTCACGGTCACCACGTGAACGCCGCGGCCGGTGAGGGCATTGAGGTAGCTGGGGAGGGTGGCCACCAATGTTTTGCCCTCGCCGGTCTTCATCTCGGCGATTTGCCCCTCATGCAGCACCATGCCGCCGATCAGCTGCACGTCGAAGTGACGCATGCCCAGCACCCGCTTGCCGGCTTCGCGCACCACTGCAAAGGCTTCCGGCAACAACTCATCCAGCACCGGGCGCTGCTTGTCGAGCGTGCCAGCATTCTCGAGACGCTGACGGAACTCGGCGGTGCGCCGACGTAGCTCGTCGTCGCTGAGGGGGGCAATCTCCTCTTCGAACAGATTGATGTCTGAAACGATCGGCTGATAGCGCTTCAGCTTGCGGGCATTGGGGTCACCCAACAACAGCTTGAGCATGGAAGGCGCCAAATCGTCTGAGCGACAGCCTACTGAGCCTGCTTAACGGTGATACTGGGGCCATCCGAACCAACATTGATAAAGTCTGGCGAGCTTTTGGACACCCATGCGCCTCTCCATCCTGGTGGTGTCCCGTACAGCAGGCCTTGTGAGCACCATGCTGAGCAGCCTCAACGAGGCCCTGCATGTCCCTAGCGAGGAGGTTGAAATCCTTTGCTCATGGAACGGCGTAACAGAAAATGAGGCCCAAATCCAAAACGAATCCAGATACGAATTTTTGGTCGCAAACCGGACGCCATACCACTTTGCTAGCAACATGAACGAGCTGGCCGACAAAGCCAACGGAGAAGTATTACTGCTGATCAACGATGACGTTGTTCTCGATCACAACAGCATCGATGCAGCATTGGACTGTCACGATGAACAACCCAACACAGGTCTGGTGGGTGCACGGTTGCGTGATCACAACGGATGGCTAACCCATGCGGGGATCTTGTTCGACCAAAGACATTCTCCTTATCACCAGTTCGATCGCCTGATCGGGTCAGAGCACCATGCTGTGCTGGGTAGACCAAGGGCGGTGCCTGCAGCCACTGGGGCCGCGATGCTGATCCGCCGTGATCACTTTCAATCATTGCGCTTTAGCACCGACTATCGGGTCTGCGGAGAGGATGTCGAACTTTGCCTGGCACTCAGAGGACAGCTAAATCTCAATGTGATTTACTGCCCCCTCTTCAGCGGCGAACATAGCGGTGAAGCCACTCGCGGCAATGACCAGGATCAACGTGGCAACAGTGAGGACCTAACACGCATGCGCGCATTGCATGAGCGCTTCCTCAATACCGCGAGTCCCAATCAGCTTCGAGTTGAACTAGCCGCAAGCGTTGCTGAAGCCGATGCGCTTCGATCACTGGAAACCCATCGGCGTCAAGAAGGCCAAGAGATTAGTCAACTGTTGGCTGAGCTGAAAAAAATTGATCAGAAAAAAGAGGCTGAAAAACTGACTGTCAATCCTGCAATCCAGACTGAGCTCACTCATTTACGGGAGCAAACCCATGCCCTTCAATTATCAAGACTGAAACTGGAGCAGAAGCTCAAACGTGCAAACCAGGGGTATTGATTAATGCAATCACAACCCTTGAAAGGACAAAAAATCCTGGTCACGGCCTACGACCTGGAACAAAGCGAACATCGCGGCATTGCGGTCTACAGCAAATCATTAATGCGCTGCTTGTATGAAGCAGGTGCAGAAGTTTGGTTGTTGACCGAGTTTTTCGACAGCCTCTCCGAAAAAGGGCTCAAGCGCTTGCCCAAACGAACGCAAGTGATGATTCACAATGCCCGCATTCTCAACAGCCTGGCCCTGGGACGACGAGAACGCCCCACAACAGTGCTGGAACGGAAATTCAAACTCGCCCGCAAAGCGAAACGTTGGGGCAACTACCTTCGCCTGATCGGCAACCTTCTACGCAGGCCAAGACAATACAAGGCCAAAGAGCTCAACAGTTTTCGACTTCAAGAGCTGTACGACAATCCTTATGTGCGCATCGAACGCTTGGACTACCTCGAGTGCGTCACCGGCATCGTGAGCGCGCCCGAGCTCTACCTATCCACCCAATTGGCTGCGCAGCTGCCAAAGCTGCGCCCCGTTCGCATTGACCTACGCGGTTTTGACACGCTGATCACCACCTGCCCGCTCAACATCAGCCCACACAATCTGCGTACGTTTGTGCAGACAATTCACGACTTAATTCCCCTGGAATATGTCGCCCATAACGAAGACCCGCTGATGTTCAGCCACCGCCTTCAGTCATGCCTTCCCGCCCGCAGACTGTTTGTGTCCCAATCAACAGCAAATAAATACAGCAAACATATTCAGAACACCAACCAACGCTCAAGCCGCGGCGCCGACAACTCCAATGAGGCAGTGATCATCCAATCCCCATCCTTACGCTTCCCCAACTGGCTGACGGAAGATCCGGAACAAATTGCTGACTTGCAACCTGTAAGCCACCTACTTAGGAATGAAGCACAGACCAACCCAGGAAAATCATCGTCTAAATCCAAAAACTCAGTGCCTTCAAAAAAAATCCTCAAACCATTTAGTTATTTTCTGTTCAACTCTTCTGTCGAAGCTCGAAAAAATATCTTATTTCTCGCGAAGGCTTATGCCGAATCTGATCTCTACAAAATGGGTATCAAACTATGTGTAACTGGCAAACTCAAAGGCGACGACTACAGCAAGGCCCTCCAAGACATCGTGGCGCACGAACCGGGCATCATCCTGACTGGTTATGTGGATGAAAGTTCCAAACTCGACCTTTATCTCAACGCTCTAGGGCTGCTCAGTCCATCACTCGTGGAAGGTTTCGGAATTCCGGTTCTCGACGGAGCTTGCCTGGGAACACCAACGGTTGCCAGCGACTGCGAATCCCACCTGGAGATCCAAGGCCTCCATGACTTCGACCAGCATGTTTTGTGTCTTGACACACTCGACAGTCGCGAATGGGCAGCTGCATTGCAGGCCGTTGCGGGCACCAACCTCAATCTTGCCGACCATCCGGCACAGACGCGCCGTGAACGAATTGGCCGCTACTGCCAATTCCAAACCTTATTCACCGATCAACTACAACATGACCTCGTCACGATCCTCAAGTGAGTTGGGCAATGCAGGCATTAATAGCGCTCTGCTGCCGAGTCACCGAAAGCGATAACGCCAACTCACGACCGGCTCTACTGAGATCCTTCCAAAGCTGACCATCATCCAACAACCGCGATAACTCAGCAGCGAACAAGCTGCCACCATTTTCAACAGGAAAGAAAAGCGAACTGTTGGAATGAAATTCTGCATGAACGGGAATCTCACTCAGCAATGTGGGGATTCCCTCCGCCTTGGCCTCTAACACTGGATAATCAAATCCTTCCTCGAAAGAAGCTGAAACCAAAGCCAGGCTGCCACGAAGAATTGCCAACAACTGACGTGAGTCCAGTTGCTGAAGCAACTGCAAGCCATCAGGCCTCGGCAGTGCACGGCGCAAAGCCTGCAACTCCACTGAGGATGCAACATCACGACCGACGATCCGAAGAACGCCCCTCCAATGAGGCAACAGCTGCTGGGCAGTGGCCAAAGCATGCAAGAGGCCAACCAGATTTTTATTGGAATCATGACGAGCAATCACCAGCAAATCCTCACTAGCGGGAACGGCAACAGGAAGGCGAGTCACTGCTATCCCGTTTGGAACCACGACCAAGCGATCTGCTGCTGCTCCAAAAGCGATCAACTGATCAGCCACGTGCCGACTGATCGCAACCACCTTCGCAGCGCAGGCCAAGTGACGCGGTTGCCAGAAGCGGTATTTCAACCAAGCCCGACGACTGTTGGGGTAACTGAGGGGCGTGAGATCATGACAAGTAATCAGCTGTGGAATCTTCGGAAATCCCAGCAAGGCATCAAAGAACGGCGAATAGATCACATCTGGCTGAACACCTGCACTTCGCAACAAACGCCTTATCCCTTGACCGTGCTGGACCATGGCATTTCGCTGCAGCATGCGCGTCAGCACACCAGGAGCCAACGGAGGCGGTTGCGAAATCCATTGATCAGTTTGAACTAAACACGCCTCACCACGATCATCAAGCTGCAATCGAGTCCCAGGAATTCCAGGCATGACACGCTGAACGTAGCTTCCAAATCCAGAATGCCCAGGCTGCCAAGGCAGCAAATTGATTAAACGCGACGACAAATCAGTATTTACCGAGAAAAGTGTAGTTCAAATCAGAAATGGAATTGAATAACGTTCACGATTCATCCATCGCAGGGCGATCAACAAACCAAAAATATTCAACAAAAGAATTACAAAATTTGCAGACCATTGAACTTCACCAGCCATCAAAGAGTGGCGCACAGGACTAAGAACGCGATACAAAGGGTTTAAGTTTGCAGTCCAAGCCATTGCTCCGAGATTGTCTTTTTTGTACAAAATGGGGGACAACAAAAATACCAATTGAAGAACGATCGGAACCAATTGATAGATGTCCCGATATCGCGCGCCCAGTAAACAGACAATTGTTGGAGCCCAGAAAAGAAATAGAAATAAGTTCAAAAGAGGCAGCCACCCATACAAGACTAAATTCAGTACCAAATCATGCTGAAACCAACTAAGAGCCAGCAATACAAGAGCGAAGGACTGAAGGAAGGTCTGCAACTGAAAAGCCCATTCCTCTAAGACATAAAAAATAGGATTGAGATTGGTGTTGTGTACCTGAGCCTGGTTGTGCTCAAACAAATTAGGTGCCGATCCAATCGCAGCACTTATGCCATTCCAAGTGACAAGACCAACACCTAGATAAACAACGTAGGTATTAAAATCTTGGACTTTGAAAACCGTTCCATATACCAATGCCAATGCGGCAATTGACAACAGATTTGACAAACCAAGCCAAAAACTCCCCAAAAAAGTACGCGCAAACCTTGCCCGGGTGCGCGCAGTCGCCGTGAACCACCAAGCCCGACGCGTCGCCCAGGCGTCCAACACAGTTGCACGAACAGTGGATGTCCTTGTTCCCAATCGAGGACGTAATGCATCGCTCATGATTTCGCCCTGACCAATGAAGAGACAGCGTGATTTCGGTGGTAATAGTCGAGAGCACTTTCAAGAGGCCCAGAAAAGACCATACGACCGCTGTCAAACACAAGGCCCCGGTGGCAAAATCTCCGCAGCAATTCATCAGAATGAGATGCCAACAGTAACGTTCCAGCAGAACTCAAAAACTGAGTCATACGCTCCTGCGCCTTTTCATAAAAACTGGTGTCGCCAGCACCAAACCCCTCATCCATTGCCAAACATTCGTGTCGACTTCCAGTCAAAACAGCGAACAGAAGCCTCGCCGACATGCCCTGACTGTAGGTTTTAACAGGTAGGTGCACGAAATCACCCAAACCTGAAAATTGGATTACATCATCAGAAAATTCTTCAAATCCACGTAAACTTCCGTTCACTAATAAGTAATGCGCTTTAATCGCCTGCAAACCGCTCAACTCGGAGCTTGTGATAAACCCTTTATGAATCATTGGGAACACAGGAACGTGTGCCTTGAAATAACCAGCGGTGTGCCTGTAGACACCAGAAACAAGTCTTAAAAAAGTAGATTTGCCGGCTCCATTATGACCAATTAAAGCGATTCGACCGCCCTGTCGTATATCCAGAGTGACATCTTGCAGTGCCGTCACGACAGCAGCGCCACCACTCCGGCTGATGCGGCCACCGGTCACGGAACGAATCAACGAAGATTTCAGACTGCGTGTTTCCGTTGTCAATACAGGAATCTCTAAAGACACCTTGTTGAGCTGCAATGCCAAAGGCGGTGGACCGGCTGGAGATAACGGATGGTCGATCGGCAAGGCACATTCACTCCTTTAGGCGCTGACCTTACTGGTTACCACCGAATCGCCCAACCCTTGCAGATGCTGCAGCCACACCCCACGAGCAAACAAGGAGAGGTAACGCTCCCGTGCCTGCACGCTGAGCTGCTGGCGCAAGGCCGGCTGTTCTGCGAGGTGTTGCAACACGTCCGCCAAACCCTCAGGCGACTGCGACCACGGCAAACCGGGCAACTGCCCAACCCAGCCCATGCCCGATCGCGATTGATCAAAAGCCAGGGCGATCCGGCCAGCCACCATGGCCTCGAGTTGCACGATGCCGAACGCTTCATTGCTGCAGTCGGAAGGCAACACCAATAGGTCCGCTGCCGCCAGCTGATCGAGCTTGGCGGTCTCCGGCAAGCGGCCGAGAAAACGCACTGGCGACCCTTGCGGAAAAAGACGCTGAGCCAACTGTTCAAAACGAGGACGTTTAGGTCCATCCCCCACCACCACCAGCTGCCATGGACTGGTGAGCTGTGCCAGCGCCGCAAGCAACCAGTCGAGGCGCTTGTAGCTGTCAAGACGGCCGATAAACAGCACCCGCAACGGTTCGCCAGCATGCGCTTCCGGCACAGGCAAGGCCAACCCCAACTGCTCCTGCTGCTGACTGAGGCAACAGGGCAACACAAACAAACGCTGGGAATCGCACCCGCAGCGCTGGAGCTCCTGAGCCAACAGGGGCGAGGTAGTGATCACCGCCGAGAGCTGAGGCACCAGCCTCAGGGCAAGCCACTGATAAAGAACAAAAAGACAACCACTGAAGGTGCAGTCTGGCTCTAGGAAGCAGTGCCAATGAGCAGTGACCCGCCGCTGCGGGCGCATCAAGCGAGCCAACAGCAAAACCAGCAATACCCCTGGTGACGGCAGATGGCCATGCAGAGGAGACTGTGAGCGCAGCAAGCGCCAAAGAGCTCGGGACGGCAGCGGCAACTGCAAACGGGCAATGGGCTTGGTGCTGGGCAGCCGCCGACGGGGGTATCCCACCGGCAATGGATCGTGGCCGATGGCCTCCTGACGCTGCACATCCAGGCTGTAGACCGCACCGCCCCAAACACTGGCCAGCTCGTGGGCCACGCGTTCAACACCGCCATAACCCGGCGGCCATTCGCGCAACAGCTGCTCCACCATCGGTTAACCCATGCGCGGTGCACCCCCGCTGTAACGACTGATCAGCAGCTGCTCAATGTCGCGGGCCAGCTGATCGCGGCGTTCGGGAGGAATCCAGCGGGCCAGCTCGGCGATCGCCATCGGTCGGCCCCGATGCTCCGCCAACTGAAACAGAACATGCTTCTTCACCATGGGGAAGCCCCGAGCCAACAAACTGCGCCAAGCAAACAAACTTTGATTCACATGCTCTGGCTGGTCGATGCCATAGGCCTGCAGCTCTGTCGCCATGGCGGCATCCGTGAGTAGCCCCTGCACCAGCGGATAGGCGGGCTGGAGCTCCACCCCAGCCGCCAATAGCGCCTGGGAGAGGCCGATCTCCCCTTGATTGATCAGGTCATCCTTGGAGCCACTGATGGCGTAGTGCAGCCAAAACCGCAACCAGGCGGGATGTTGCAACAGCGCACGGTTGGCATGAAGCAGAAACGACTGCAGGTGGTAACAATTGCGCTGGGCAGAATCGGTGAGGCCCGCCAACACCGGCCGCGGGACCGCGTTCTGGGTCGTCCACCGCTCCAGCTGGGCCACCAGCGCATCAGGGGGCTGCACTAGCAGGTTGCTGTCGTTGCAGAGCACCAAGGCTTGCAACTGCTGGTGAGCTGCGGGGGTGGACTGAAGCAGCAGTGCAAGGTCGCGGTAGGCCCCCAGGCAGAGGCCGATGTTGGCGCGACCAACGATCTGTACCCCGGCCGGCGCCAACTTCGCTCTTAGTACGGGATCGAGATGGGACGAGGACAGAAGAACCTGCCAGCCGGCCGACTGCAACACCAAGAGCGCCTCACACCAACTCTGAGGCAACAGCCCGCGTCGGTCGTAGTGGTGGAACACCAGCAGACGTTCAGGGGTCTGTTCACCCCAACGCTTGCGCAACTGACCGTAGTCGGGCCCGCGCTGTAGAAAGCCGTTGCGGTCACGACTGAGGGCCGTCACGGCATCGGCATAGGCCTGGGTGGAGCGGATCGCCGCCGCCACCTCGCTTGGAGCTTCAGGGGACGGCCAGCGATTTGCAGCGCTGCTGCGGGCCAGGTGCTGCCACAGCTGCAGCTTGGCCTTGCCACCGGTGGGCGCAACCCGCAGCAGCGGGCTCAGGGCCGCGAGGCTTCGGCGGCGCTGACGCAGCAACCTCACCACCGCCGCTCCAAGGCGGCGGCGCTCGGAACGATCGGCAGACAAACTCCGCACAAAGCGCAAGATTCCAAGCCGAAGGGTCATCAGACGCCCTCCGACAGCGCGAGCGGCAACTGCAACCAGGGGTGACGTTGCTGCAAGGTGCGTGAGAGCGCATGCCAGCTGCGGTTGGTGGCGCGATGGCTCATTGACTCGGCATGGCTGCGATACACGGCCAGGATCCGGGGGCATTGGAGGCCGTAAAAACCAGCCTCCGCGAGCTTGCACCAAAAGTCGTAATCCTCCCAGCCGCCTTCGATGTGGGTGTATCCCCCCACCGCCTCCCAGGCGCTGCGGCGCACCAGGGCCATGGCATCCACATGATTTTCAAACCTGAGCCGCTCCCGCTGCCAACTTTGAGGACGAACTAACGAACGCTGTTCATCCGGGCGTCCCGGCTCCGCCTCCACCGCCAACAGGGGGTGCACCACCGCCAGCTGGGGGGCAGCAGCATCGGTCAGCGCCAGACACCCCGCCACCGCATCCGGGAAGAGAGCGTTGTCGGCGTCGAGCACAAAACACCAAGGGGCCTGGCTGTGAGCCAGGGCGGTGTTGCGAGCCGTTGCCAAACCGGCATTGTGGCCATGGCGCAACAGCAGCAGCCGAACAAAGGGGGCACTCCCAGTGCTTAGACAGGCATCGATCCAGCGCTCCACAACGGCCGTGCCGTCATCGGTGGAGGCGTCATCAACAACGATCAGTTCGAGGCGCTGCTGAGTCTGCGCCTTAACGCTCTCAAGCGCTTCAGTGATGCGATCGGCGTAGTTGTAGAGGCTCACCACCACCGCCGCCAGGGGCGGGCGCTGGGCCAAATCGGAAGCCTTCCATTGACGCAGGGTCTGCAATAACGGCATAGGGCGATCTTCCGCCAAAGCCATCAGCGGTAGGCCGGCATGACGAGCCTTGAGCTCCGCCGGCGTGGCATCCAAAGGATGAGCCAGACACAGTCTGGCAGGCTGCAGCAAAGTCCACTCATCCGGGCAGTGATCAGCACCCGCATGGACCAAGCGGGCTGCCCGCTGGGCCGCCGCCTGAAGCCAACCGGCCCGGAGCAAACCCGCGGCAGGATCGCCAATCACCAACTCGGGCCATCCCGGCCAGTAGGCGATCGCCGGCTCGCCGGGCACAGCCCCTGCTTCAACCAACACGGCCATGTCCTGGGTGAGAGCCCGTTCAAAACCAGCCCCGGCCGATCCCAACACCTGCAGTTGTCCTTTTGGAGGAGGCGTCATCCCCAGGCGAGCTGCCCACTGATGGGGATCCACAGCCTGAGGTTGCTGCAGCCAGCCGTTAATCCCAGCATCTGGATCTAACCACCAGACTGGCAATCCAAGTACCCGCAGCATCAGCACTCGCGCAGGCTCGGGATCCAGGATCAGCTGCTGGGCCTGGAGATGGGCCAACCAATGGGAGGCCCGCTCCGCAGGTGGCAACTCCAGGTTGAGGGTGAGCCGCTGCACGGTCACTGGTGATTGCGGAGGTTGATCTGATTGATCGGCATGCAGCACAAATTGCAATTGATGCAGGCCCGAGCGCTCGAAATCGACTCGTCCCTGTCCCAAATCCGGCAGGGGCAAATGCTGCAGGAGCAGATGCGGCCGCAGCTCCAACCAAGACGGACCACAGACACTGAGCTGACACTCCCGTGCCAAAGACACGCTCTCTGTAAGACGGGGCGCTGGGAACGAGCGGTGGGCCGCCAACCAATCGGGCCAAGCCTCTGGCTGGCAAGGCAGCACAGCGGCCGGCAATCCAAAAGGGGGCTGCAGGGCAGGCCAGCGACGGGGCAAGGGCTGCCGCAACAAACGATGGTGCAAACGACGCACGCTGGTTTGAAGTTTGGGGGCCTGCCGGGAGCCCAGGCTGCGGCGGTGCTGTGGATTGATCAAAGCTAAAGCCTGCCGCCGTTGGTGCAGGGAGGGGCGCAGCTCCGGAAGTGCAAGTTCCAACGATTCGAGTTGCTGCTCTGGCGCCTGGAACCAACGATCAAAATCCACTACGGCACAGGGCAAATCAGCCTGCTGGGCAATATCGACCACCTCAAGGTTGTGGCGCCACCAGAGCTGCTGCGCCCTGAGCGGCTCCATGCCCACCAGCGGCCCATCACGGCGTACCAGGGAAGTGACCACCTCGGCTGGATCCCGCACCGCCAACAGCAAACGCAATGGAATGTCTAGCTCGCGGCACAGCTCCAGCCAGAGCGGCAACAACCGGCTGCAACGGGGATCCTTGACCGCCCACAACCCCTGTTGATGATCCACCGCCCCTAAGACCAAAGCACGGAGTTGGCCATAGGCCTGACGGGTGACGGAATGCTGCAACCAACCCTCCGGCAAGGCCAGGGTGCCCTCGCGCGCCGGCCACCAGCGCTGCAGATCAATCAAGAGCCGCTCCTGCAGGGCCACCACCGCATCCCACTCGAAGTAACCCTCGGGGTTGTGCTGATCGCCAGCGATGGTCTCGCCCGGGAGCTCCACGCCCAAGCGCTGGAGTATTCCCCCCAATAGGGAGGTGCCGCTGCGATGCATGCCCACCACCAACAACAGAGGAGGCCTGGACACAACAGGAGATGCAGGATGGGGAGACGCTAACCCGCATGCCGTTGCATGCCCGTCCGCTCGACGCTGTCTTCATGGGTGCGCTGGCCCCGCCAGCGCTTGCCCCACTTTCTCGGGCTCGGCACCCAGAAAGGGGGCACCACCAGCCTGCAGAAACTGTTGGAACAGCACCCTGGGGTGTATCTGCCGCCCTGCAAGGAGGTGCACTACTTCAGCCAGCACGCCGAAGAACCCGCGCGCTGGTACGCCGAGCACTACCGCGACGCCCGCCGCGGCCAGCGGCGGGGCGACATCACACCCTTTTATTTGTTCCATCCCGACGTGCCCGCCCGAATCCACGCGCTGCTGCCGCGGGCCAGGATGATTGTGCTGTTACGGGATCCGGTGGAACGGACCCTCTCACAGGTGTTCCATGCCCGCCGCCATGGCTTTGAAGCGCTGGAAGTGGCGGATGCTCTGGCAGCGGAACCGGAACGGCTGGCCACTGGCGGGACCTACAGCTTCCAGAAGCACAGCTATGTGGCGCGCAGCCGCTACCTGGAGCAGCTGGATCGCTATGAGGCGCTGTTCCCTCAACGGCAGCTGCTGGTGCTGAAAAGCGAAGACCTGTTCAACAACACCCCTGCGGCTTGGGACGCCATCCAACAGTTTCTGAATCTGGAGGCGATCCCGCTGCCAATGGCCCTGCCCAAGGCCAATGCGGGCAGCGGCGAGGCCACACAGGTGCCTGCGGCCGTGCGGGCCCAGCTCAGAGAGGCGCTGTCCATCACCGCTATTGGCGTTAAACAGCGCTACGGCATCGACTGGGGCTGGAGCTGATCGCGTGGGATGGATCCGAGAGGTCAAAGACTGGAGTCAGCTGATCTGGGAGGACTGGCGGTTTCGCGCACGCCAACCGGGACGCTGGCAACGGATGACCCTGCGGGACGTCCCGGTTGCGCCGATTGAAGAACTGCTGATGCGCTGGGCAGGCGGCAGCGTTTGGCGAGGAGGTCCCCAACCCATGCCGTGGCATCCGCTCTGCCCGGCTTTGCGCCACTACCGCGGGGACGAACCGGCCGATGATCCTGCTCAACAGATGAACTCAGCCGATCAGTGGCCGGTGGAGAGCGGCCGCCTGTTCTGGTGCGGCCCAATCGTGCATCACTTCGGCCACCAACTGGGGGAATTCGGCGGCCGCATCCTGCTGGCCAGCCTGGATCCACGACCCGGTCAGCTGCTGTTTCTGCATCCAGACGGTGATCAAGCCTTCGACAAGCTCACCGCCTGGCAACAGGCCTGGATCCGCCATCTCAACCCAACCAACAAACCAGTGCTGATCCGCGGTGGGGGCTTCCGGGCACAGGAGCTGGTGGTGGTCCCTCAACAGCAACGCCTGGGCTGCCCGCCCACAGCACAGCATCTACGGGCCCTCGGCCGTCTCAAGCGCTCAGCCTCGTCCGTCAATGAGGTGGTGGTGCTTTCGCGCTCCCGCTACGCAGCCGGCCGCGACCAACCCAGCCTGCGGGGATCGGTGGCCGGGGAAGCGGCCCTGGATGCATGGATGCAACGCCAGGGCGCTCGGATTGTGTATCCGGAAACGCTGCCACTTAAAGAGCAACTGGAACTGCTGCACACCACGCAACACCTGATCGTGGCGGAGGGCAGTGCATTGCATGCACTGGAACTGATCGGCCGCCAACCAGACAAAACAGTGACAGTGATCGCCAGACGGCCGCTCTGGCCAGGAATGGAAAGCCCTTTGCAAAGCCGCTTCCCTCTGTTGCGCTGGATCGATGCCGTGCAAGCCCTGCATTGGCTGTCCCCCGCCAATCCTAGGGTTAAGGGCGTCGCCCAACTGGACTGGAAACAGCTGGCAGCGGAGCTGAGTGAACGTTTCGGCTGGGAGGCCACTGCGAACGACATCCAAGGGTTCGAAGAGGCCGCCAACCAACAACTGGCTCACCTGCAGCAAACGCTGCCGATCCAGACACAACGCTGCACGGCCAAAGACCGCACACCACTCAGGGCAGGAGGTTGGTGAGCATGCGGCGCAGACGCTGGCGCTTGGAGAGCCTCGGGGCCGCTGGAGCCTGAACGGGCACACCACGCACCCGCATCAGCAGGGGCACCGTGAGCGTGGCGGGGTGGCTGATGCCGTGTTCCCACAAGCCGTCCTCCCCCCAGCAGTCGCCATGATCGGCGCAGATAAACACCGTCCCCTGCGCAAAACGCTCGAGCAGGGGCGCCAACTTGTGATCGATCCATTCCAGGCAGGCCCGCTGACGACGAGCGCTCTCCGCAGCGCTGCAATTCTCGGATCCAAACGGCACACAGGGGCTGGGCCAACGGTCCCAATCGGCACCCTCATGCCAATACGGCACATGGGTCTCACCAACATTAAGGAACACAAATCGAGGCTGGCTCTCGGGCGCTTGAGCCAAACGCTCCTCAATCCATTCCAGCTGCGCGCCCAGACTCCAGGTGTTGCCTGCGAAGTGAAAGTGCTCAAAGGGCTGGGCCAAAACGGCACCGGTGTCGCTGGCGGTGTTGAACCAGTCGACGGCACCACTGCCAATCGTGCAGTAGCCCTGCCGGCGGAAGCCCTCTATCATGTTGGCACCTTCGAGGCGGAAGCCTTGCTCGCCATCCTGGCTGGCATGGCCAGCGAAAGCCATCCGGAACAACTTGCCGGCCTTGGGGTTCAACCAGGACTCAGCACAACCCTCAACCCCCGGGGTGAAGCCCATCCAGAAGGCGGCATGACTGCCATAAGTGAAGTAGCTGGGTGCCTGAGCGCGATGCAGAGGCCCGACTGCGGAAAGGTGGGGGAGGCCGCCCTGACGATGCGCAGCCACAAACGTGTCGTACCGGCAGGAATCGAGGCTGATGAACAACACATCCGTGGCTGCCATAACCAGCGGTCCAATCAGGACCGGTAAAGTACCTCGATGATTTTGGACGAACGTTCTTGACGACACGGCAGAAGCGGCGCTTCATGCTGCTGCCGCAGGAACACACTGTGATGGTGCGGCAAACCTCCAAGTGGGGGCAGATTTTCCTGCTGTCGCTGGTGGGCCTGGGTGCAACAGCCTTTGCCACGGCCTGGTTCTATCGCCTGGACGAGGTAATTACTGTGCAAGGCCGCCTCGTACCACAAAAGGGGGGTGTTGAAGTCAAGAGCCCTGTCAACGGCCAGCTCAGCCAAGTACTGGTGAGTAATGGGGAGGAAGTAAAAGAGGGTGAACCACTACTGCGATTCGACGTGAAATCGGCCGAAGCTGAGGAGAGCACCATTGCGAGGCAACTGGAGCTTGAACGCGAGCGCTTGACTGACCAACTACGCCGAAACGAACAACGCCAGCAAACCCTCACACGCAACATCAACCTTACGGAAAGGATTCTGGAGAGGTTCACCCCGCTGGAACGCGGCGGCGCCATCAGCGAAATTCAAATCCTCCAGCAAGCCAACCAGCTCGAAACCTTGCGCGATGAATTGCTGCAGATGCAAACAGAACGGGAAGAACTGCAGAATGACAGTCAAAGCCGCACCGCTAACCTAGAAGGGAAGTTGCAACAGATCCAAAGCCAATTACGCAATGAAGTGGTGAAAGCACCGATCAGCGGCACGGTGTTTGATCTCCAACCCGACAACAATCGCTATGTGGCGACCAATGCTGAACCATTGCTGAAAATCGTTCCCAACGGCCAACTTGGTGGAGAAGTTAATGTAGGCAATCAAGACATTGGCTTCATTCGCCCTGGCCAATCTGCAAAGATCCGTGTTGACTCCTTCCCCTATACCGAATATGGCGAGATTGACGGCACCATACGTAGCATTGGTGCCGATGCCCTACCTCCGAGCGAGCTCATACGCTCATACCATTTTCCAGTTGAGTTGAACCTGAGCCGCTCCACACTTGAAACTAAAGACGGCACAGTAATCCCACTACAATCAGGCATGACCATTACTACCAATCTAAAGTTACGTGACAGAAGATTAATTGAACTGCTCAGCGATTTATTCACCAACCGAGGCGAAAGCCTAAAGCGCTTGCGTCAACCATGACCCTTGACACAAAAGTCGATAGCACTGCTATGTGGATTGACGATAATCCACTCTCAATTAGCGAGACGGTTAGATTAGTTCGCCAACAGGGAGCCTTGACACGTCTAGTACAAGAATGGGTCTTAGAGAAGACAGTATCCCATATCGATATCAATCAGGAAAAACTAGATGAATTACTGAATGAATTCAGAACCAATAATCAACTTGTCAGCGACGAAGCATATTCTGACCACCTTCAAAAACGACATATTGATGAAAAATTGCTGCTGCGGATGCTTGCTCGGCCTTACCAGATTATTAAATATAGAGAAGATCGCTGGGGACCTTTCGCCCAAAGCCTTTACCTCAAAAATAAAGAACAATTCGACTTTGTGAGTTATCAGCGCCTTGAATCAAGCGATTCTGACGTGATGCAAGAAATTTATTTCCGCCTGAAGGACGGCGAGGAAAGCTGGGACGGTCTTGCACGCCAGTTCCCTGGTGCGGCTGCTGATGCAACTGCCCGACGGGGGCCAATCCCTGTGTCTGAGGTAGAAGAACCCGTGCTGAACGCTCTACGCCAGAACGAACCTGGTCGCATCTCACGACCAATACAGGTTGGCAGCCAAGTAATCGTGGTGGCTCTTGAGCAGTTTCAGCCCACTCCGTTTGGGGAAGAGGTGCGTAAGACAATACTTAGACAAGCATTTAATGAATGGGCGTCCCAGGAATGCAGCAAGATGCTCAACAAGATCAGGTTTCCGGAATGACTGCAAGCGTCAACCCCGCCAACCGACTTGAATTTCTTCGAGGCGTCAAAGAGTTTCAGCAAGCCTTGCTGCCATCCATTCAGCAACTCGCTGGAGCATCCGAGCTAATTACGTTACGGCAAGGCCAGACTCTTTTGCGAGCAGGAGCTTTAGAAACTCATGCCTTCGTCGTTATCGAAGGTGCCCTTCGACTACTGGCCAAAGAGCCTTTTCACAGCGATCTGTTCAGCGTGGGTCGAGCTGAAGCTGGGCAGCTAGTCGGAGTGGTCGGTTTATTACGTCAATCCGCCTGCGAAGGAGCAATTGCACGACGAACAACGCAATTGGTCAGCGTGCCTCTGGAGCTTCTGAACAACCTTATTAAGAAGGATGAAGGCCTAACAGTGGGCCTACAAAACCATTGGTCGCCCTGCGAGGGTGCTGCCGTCCTCAGCAGACACCTACAGACGCAAGCCAATCCTCCAACCAATGCAAGTGAGTGGATCATTGAGCAATTGCAAGCAAGCCTTCCAGAAGCGACTCACTCAGATCACACCAAAAAACTGCTGAGCACAGTGCTCCCTGAGCATGCATCACTCACGGGTACTGTAGTTACACTCTTTGAGCAGGAGGAGCTCAGCAAAGTCAGCCGCCTTCCACTTCGGTTTTGGTATTGGACACCCACCCAAAATTTGTCGGCTAAGCACCTAGCTACACAAGCTAACAAAAACAATTTCTCCACCTTGAAGGAGTCCAAAAACAACACAAACAACACTAATAAGTGGAATCCGAGCACCAATCTTGATCTAACCGAACTTGGCCTACGAGACGCCAGGAACGAGGCTGACCTCCAGGGATTTCGGCCGATCCGTGGACATGGGCCAGTAGGTGCCAATCTGGCCACCCTGCGCATGCTCGCCCGTGCCTACGACACACCATGTCCAATAGATGTGATCGAAAAAGTGTTAGAGGGTGCAAGCGAACGCAATGGACAGATTCCAATTCACACCATCGGCCAATTAACTGAAACAATGGGCCTCCAAACACAGGTGGGTTCTGTGAAATTTGAACAAATACATCGCCTTGAGTTGCCAGTAATTGTGGCAACCCAGGGATATTTCGCCCTCCTGACAGAAGTTAAAGGTGGCAAAGTTTTACTTGCCGATCCTGAACGAGGCTGGCGTAACCTTCCATTCAACAAAATTCTTGAAGAATGGGGCAATGAAGTTCAAGTAGTGTTGGTCAAACGCCTGTCCAACACACCAACAAAACAATTCGGCTGGGGTTGGTTTGCTCCAGTACTAAAGCGCTTTCAGTGGCCACTAATTCAGGTGTTACTTGCATCCCTTTTCATACAGCTTTTCCAACTCGCCAACCCATTGCTTTTGCAACAAATCATCGACAAAGTAATTAATCAGAGCAACCTTTCAGCACTGCAAGTGCTGGGTGCTGCTCTTGTCGTGGCTGCATTATTCCAGGGTCTGCTAACGGCAGTGCGCACATGGTTGCTGATCGACACCACTGATCGCATGGACCTTCTACTGGGGAGCCAGGTGATCGATAAGCTTCTGCGATTACCGCTGCGCTTCTTCGAAAAGCGTCCTGTTGGGGAGCTTTCGCAACGCCTCAGCGAGCTGGGCAATCTTCGCGGATTTCTCACAGGCACAGCTATTACGAGCGCGCTAGATCTTTTATTTGCAACAATCTATATTCTAATTATGTTAATGTATAGCCCACTATTAACAGCTGTCGCTCTGGGCACCATACCATTATATATTTTGCTGATTCTTTTTATTGCTCCTGTCTATCGAAGGCTTATACGTAATCAAGCCCAGTTCGCTGCTCGCACACAGAGTCATCTCATTGAAACATTAGGTGGTATTCAGACCGTTAAAGCGCAACACTTTGAACTGAATTCACGCTGGCGGTGGCAAGAACGATATTCAGGTCAGATCGCTGAAGGTTTCAAAAGTGTTGTCCTCGGAAGCAGCGCTAGCGAAGTTGGTAATTTTTTAAATCAACTTAGCTCACTTCTAATCATTTGGGTTGGTGTATATCAAGTCATAGATGGGCAACTTAGCCTGGGACAGCTAATAGCTTTTCGCATCATTGCTGGTTATGTCACAGGTCCGATCCTTCGCCTATCAAGTTTGTGGCAAGGCTTCCAACAAGTGGGAATCTCAATGGAGAGACTCGCTGACATCGTCGATCAGGTATCAGAAACGGGAGACCGTGATACAGATCAAATTTCGCTTCCTCCAATTAAAGGTAATGTGAAATTCGATTCTCTCAAATTTCGATTTGGTACTCAAGGAAGTATGCAGATAGATGGAGTGGACCTCTCTGTTGAAGCAGGAAGCTTTATTGGAATCGTTGGCCAAAGTGGAAGCGGCAAAAGCACACTTATGAAGCTTCTTCCCAGGCTGTACGAACCCAACGAAGGGAGGATCCTCATTGATGGTTATGACATCAATAAGGTAAATCTAAGCAGCATTCGCCAACAAATTGGCATAGTCCCTCAGGATTGCTTGTTGTTCGAGGGCACAATCAGGGACAACATCACGATGAACGCACCTGAGGCTGACACTAACGCAGTGATCAGTGTTGCACGTGCAGCAGAAGCTCATGACTTCATCATGGAACTCCCGGACGGCTACGGCACCCAATTAGGTGAACGTGGTGCTGGTTTAAGCGGTGGTCAACGTCAACGCATTGCCATTGCTAGGACATTACTACAGAATCCAAAATTGCTTGTACTTGATGAAGCCACAAGTGCATTAGATTATGAGACTGAATCCAATGTATGTCGCAATCTCCAGGATCAACTGAGAGGAAGAACTGTATTTTTCATTACCCACCGTCTAAGTACAGTTAAGCATGCGGATCGAATTGTGATGATGCATGAAGGTCGAATTGTTGAACAAGGAACTCACGATCAATTAATGAACCTTGGGGGAAGATATGCCACCTTATACTCCCATCAAGGAGATACTTAAAACACCCCACCAGCAACAAGCTGCATCAGCTGTAACTGTTGTGGAACACATCTCTCCAAACTGTAATTAGCTAAAATTGTTTCCCGCGCAGCTCTTCCAAGTGCAATAGCTTTCTCACGATCGCTGAGAATCTCCGCAACAGCATGCGCAAGCTGATCTGGTGAAAAGAAATCCACCAACATACCGTTTTCCCCATCGCGAATAACTTCTTGAACAGGAGCTGTAGACGACCCGACAATTGGCAAGCCAACACTCATAGCTTCGAGCAAACTCCAACTCAAAACGAAAGGGTATGTCAAATACACATGACATGTACTTAACTTTAGGAGTGAAAGGAAACTTTGATAGTCCAAATTCCCTACAAAATGAATGCTCGACTCATCATAGTGTCCCCTAATTTGCGCCAAACAAATATCTCTCCAATTAGCCACTGGTGGCTCCTGCCCATAGCTAACGCCTTCATGTCCGCCCACAACAACAATTTTGACAGTTGGACATAACCTTTGAATTGCAGGTATAGATCGGATGAATGTCAAACAGCCTCGATAGGGCTCTATACGACGGTTCACAAATGTGACGATCAATTCTCCTGGAGAAACGATGACGCCACCAGGGAGCCTGCAAGGCTGGGGAGCAGGATCAGGAGCAGCTAGCTGAGTGTCAATTCCATCGTGGATCACACTAATACGATCCTGAAAGCACAATGGAAAGCTACTTCTCTGAAATAGAGTAGGAGTAACGCTCCAGTCACTTAATTCGAGCATCAGTAAATTATTAGCATTTTTCATTCTCAACTTGGCACAAGCCTGCCAATCCAGTGGCCCCTGCAATTCCGAGTCAAAATCATAATCAAAACCTCGAGCTCGGTAATAAAATTCTTGATAACTAAGAACCTTGGCAGCAGGCCACACATCCTTAAGAAACAATGCTTCGCCCCAACCGGGGTGTGCACAGATTAAATCTGGATAAAATCCCTGCTGAACCAAGTGATGAGCAGCTTTAGCACAAGCCTCCCCGCGGATAACTTTGGTCTCCGTTTCAGATGCCCAAGAATGAGTATCCTTGCCTGTACCACGGCTAAGTGTATAGCGAACGTACGTGACACCATCTGGAATAGGCTCAGTTAATGGGTGAATACCGAGACCAACGATCTGGTGACCACCCTCCTTAGCAAGAGCCCTTAATACATGACGATACTGACCAGGGAAAGACTGATGAACGAATAAAATTCGCATACAAGGATTGGTCACAAGAGGGTGGGTTAGGAGACAATATAAACATGGACATCCTTTTCATTCACGGCAACTACCCGGCTCAGTTCAAGCATCTTGCTGCAGCTCTAGGCGCAAGCAGAGAAAACAGTGTGGTGTTTTTAACTGGGAGACAGGATGCAGCCACACAACCAATTCAAGGCGTAACGATCCGCTGCTTCAAACTCCATCGTTCAGCTCATCCAAGCACACACCACTACCTAACGGCTACAGAAGAGTCGATCCTAAAAGGACAAGCGGTAATACGCGAAATAAACAGCTTATTAGAAGAAGGTTTTGACCCCAAACTGGTTATAACCCACGGCGGTGTTGGATTAGGTTTATTCATCAAGGACTTGTTGCCCAAGACCATACACATAGGGCTGTTTGAATGGTATTTCAAAAAAGCAACCGCGAAGTGGTTACTCAACAATTATGGGTTGGACGAACAACTAAAGACCCGCATGCGTAATCTAAACATCTTGGAGGAGCTATCGAGTTGTGATGCTGGAGTCGTACCCACAGCATGGCAGCATCAACAGTTCCCTAAAGAATTTCAAAACAAATTAAGCGTTATTTTTGACGGAATCGATACAGATTTTTTTCACCCATACAATGAAGTAGATATACAAACCATTCAAATTACTGGAGAAGAACTTGACAAACCATTAGTCATAACCCCAGACATGGTCATCTTAAGTTATGCAACGCGAGGGATGGAGACACTGCGTGGATTTCCAGAATTTTTACGCTCAGCATCAAAAGCCCTTCAAAAAATTGAAAACCTTCATGTAGTAATTGCAGGCCGTGACCGACGTGCCTACAGCTACGATGCACCAACCCACGAAGGAAGTTGGAAAAAATATATATTAGCCGAAATGGGTAATTTCAAAGGCCTTGAACGGCTACATTTCACCGGATTGTTGCCTTACCCACAATATCGTATGGTGTTACAAAGAAGCAACTTACATTGTTATTTCACTAGGCCATATGTGACAAGTTGGAGTTTGTTTGAAGCGGCAGCTTGTGGTGCACGCCTCTGCGTCAATGAGACTGAAGCCACTGAAGGAATCGTCAAAAATCAATCAGACGTGACATGGATAGATCTCGACAACCCTCAAGCCATCGAAAAAACAATGGTTAGCAGACTAAGAAAAAGATCGCAACAGCGTTGCGAAATACGCCAAGAGTTTTCGGTTACAAATAGCCTGAAAAAGTGGGAAGCACTGATTAACAATTTGCTAAAGATAAATATAGCCTGAAAGTATTAATGCTGCTTAAGCGCACTACAAAGCAAGCGCATTCACAAAAAGAATTTGCTAAAATAGATCCTAAGTAATGTGAAGATTATAAGTATGATTTCAGCGTAACGCTTTCTAAAACTAAAAGTGAATATAAGAAGACATAGTCCTAACAAAAATTAAATAAATTTTCAGAAGTTTAAATGTTCTGGGAACTAAACACTTGATAGTGCTGACGAAGCCACTCTGGATTCCAAGATGGTAGCTGCTGAGCCGATAGCCAAGGACGCATGACAGAGAGCCAAAATAATAATGTGCTCGCCAATAAATCAACACTTTTTAAGAAGTCATATTGTCGCTGCTTAAACTGATCTGTGTCTTCTACAGATACATCATAGAGTTGCATGCAAATAAAAAAGAGAGGCTGACTCAAAATTCGAGTAATGAATTTCCTTTCCCTAGAATCACCCATATTAAGCCGAAGCAACAATGGAGAAATGGCGTCAGCGATGGATTTACACCAACCGTCTGTCATATGGACAGATGAATACACTTCTTCTACCCATTTTGAAAGATCCTTCTCAACAGAGTCAAAGAAAATGGAACACTCTGATTTAGAAAAGCTACTAACAGGCAAATTACTGAGTTTACGTCTTAAAGCATTAGGTGATCTTGCAAATTGTGCGGCTAGCTCGTTTGATTCTTCAACATTTTTCGTTGAAGACATGACTATACCTTCCCCTAACCTGAACACTTTGCAACCTGGAAAAGATAAGATCACACGGTTAAGCAAATAGCCGGTATGCAAAAGCTCAGGCTCAGAAAAAATAGTGCGTCCACGACTACCCTTGACAGGGATCGTAAAGTCTCGTGGTGAAACTCCAAGAGCATTCAGTGATCTAGGAGATTTTTTGTTAACAGCACCAAAATCAGCACCAACCAAAAGTATCTCTCTACTACCTAGACAAAGCATAGTTTCGACGGCAGAATTAATTACGTGAGGACCAGATATTGGCATCGTGGCATTTTGATCATTTGGGAAAAGTTCTGTAGCTGCTGCGACAGGTCGGTGATAGAATGCAGCGCGATCAAACAAAGCCGGAACTCTAGGATCAATCGTGCTAGACACAAAAACAAAGATATCTTTTAATGTGTATCCCTCAACCAAAAGAGTGCAAAGATCCGAATAGACTTCAGAGCCACGCTCCAAAAATAAGGCAACAGAAGGGCGAATTCCAGCCTTTAAAAGAGTTCCGAGTGCACTTCCTGCAGCAACGATATTAAAATGTTGACAATGCTGTTTTAACCATTCAATGTTGCTATCTAAAGAAGGACCACTCGCTACAACAACTATTGGGGTGTCTTCAGTCAATATGTCGGAAGACAAGATATGCATTGTCTGTTGCGAAACAGCGTTCCACAAGGCTTGTTGGGATTGATTAATTTCATCAGTGGCAAAGCCAAGCATCGCCAGCATGTTCTGAGCAGCACCCTCGGGAGCATGAAGCCAACTACGCAACTCCATAAGAGCGGGTGATTGGACAGGACTTCGAAGGATCTGCCAGCCAAATAAAAAGGTAGGACTAGTCGTACTCAGTTGTGAATAGATTCGGTCTCGAAGATTAGAACTATTGGCATCAACATGCCATACGAAAGAAATTGATCTTTTTTTGCATATATTAACCAGAGTAGGCATATCAACCAATGACAACATCGCTTGCAATTGACGAACGTCGTCCTCTACCACTGTAATGCTCACCCATGGTGATTCATCTACTTGTTTTAGATAGGACAAAAGAGGAGACAACATTAAGCTGCCCATTACAAGTAAATTTCTATATGGTGGTTTTTTATGCTGAAGTGGATCATCTTTATAAGGTAGTGCAGGCATAAAATCAGAAAGCAGCTCATGGTGCTTATCAACCATTGCCGAAAGTATATTCCCAGGAGCGTTAGAGCACTCAGGAAAATTACGATGCAGCCTTGGCATCGCAATTCCATCTGTAGATTCAAGTTGAAGATTGAAAATCTGTTCAAGGGATTCAATACTGCCCTCTAACACTCTCTCATTTTTAAAATAGAGATCATAATCTGAAGAAACAGAGTCAAATCGGAAAACAACATCCTTTTCAGTTAGTTCTGCAACTTGATTCGCCAATTCTGGCTGAACATTAGCCAGCCATTTCAAGTTTGCCTGCAAGCAGTCAACATTTTGATCCATCATTCTCACCTTCTGATGACATAAGTTAATTATCGCATGTTGCGAGGACAGGCAATGCTTCGACAGCGTCACAAAGAGCATAAAGCTCTAGTTCCAGGACTGGGAGTAGGTCAAGCAATATTTCGCGTGCTGCCAAATCAAAATCATGAGCTTCCTGACTTCCTGGGCCCATAATCAAAAGTTGTCGGTGCACAGCAACAACCAACTTATGTATTGTACTCCTCAACATTCTACGCGGAAACTGAATATGAGGTGGGCCGGATAAATCTAATAATTGGGTCACTTGAAATATAAGATTCGTCTCCCAAGAGTAATCACTTGAAGAGAAAACCTTGCCCAAAGCAGAAATCATTGAATGAATCTCAGCACGTGGACGCCTGCTCTGCCAAGAGGCTTTAAAACGCTCCGGCGTGTAACGTGGTGAGGAAATCCACCAATTCCCCAAAGCTGTTGAATCGAAATCTTGAAGCGATGGTTGATTTTTAAATGCAGCTACACGATCACTCAGCACACAAGTCTCAGCTCCTTTGATTTGTACACCATCACTGGCATTGAAGGCTTTCAGTTCGGAGAAGTGAATTAAACAGGTTTCGACTGTCGTACGTGCATCTCGTAAAAGCCTAGATGTAAACACCTTCGCACCAAAGTTTCCTACCTCTTCGAACTCAAGATCACGAACAACACAACCGACTGCATCAGCACTCCGAACCTTGTCTAGAGATCGAGCACCTAAATCTACTCCAACCAAAACTAACTCATCCATACCAAAAGCTGATGCGATAGCCACACCGGCGTTGATACTTTCAGGCCCTTCAAAATTCAAAATTTCATCAGGTCTATTTGAAAATAAAGCTAATGGAGTTAAGGCTGGTCGGAAATAAACCATGGCTTCACCAAACATGGTTTGAAGCTCGTGATGACAAGTAGTTGACATCACAAGACGTGTTTCTCCAGCACCACTTTCTTGGACGACTTGCTTAACATCACTGAGAACCTCATCCGCTCTCTCTACCAAAGCCAAAAAATCTACTCGAATACCATTGGCTTTCAATGTTCGGAAATTTGAACCACAAGCTGTAATCAAATGCGTACGACTCAAATCTCGTAAGTGTTCAATATTTTCGTCAAGACTAGGCCCACTTCCACACACCACCATTCGACCACCCAAAGCTCGTTGCGGTTTTGAATAGATTTTTGGCTGATGACTTAAAGTTTTCCAAGTATTCCAAACCATGTTAATTTCGTCAATCGTATAGCCGAGATATGAAATAGCGTTATTCAGAGAAGCTTGGGTGATTTGCTTATGAAATTCATATGCCTTTGGATTACAACTAGATTCGGGAGGAAGGTAACACAACGCGTGATCAAGACCAGCTAAACACTCACCAGCAAGAAAGGCTAGAATTTGCTTACCGTCATCATAGCGGCAGATTGAAAATTTACCTCTAGAAATTTGCTGTTTATGAATTTCACCCCAATCTAAATCCCAAAAGCTAGTAGCAAAATCATGCCAATCGGAAAGTGCAAGAACAATATGATGAGGCTGAAATGTATTGATTATTTTTCGCAAAATATCTCCGTCTCCTGTAGCAAAAACGACAAGAAAATAAGGTCGCAAACCTTTTAAATTCGTAATTTGATTATCTGGATCAAAGCCTACATCAATCACTGCCTGGCGGAACTTTAATAAAGGATAGAAGAGATGAGGGTCTCGTGCATGTACATCAATATACTGATCAATGTTTTTGCCCAATTTTTAAATCTTTATTAAGGCTAGCATAATGTTGTGCAATATCATTATTAGCTGGCATTATTGGAGGTAATAATAAAAAATCATCTGATTTTAGGTTAAAGGGTTCCTCATCATAAACACGCTTACATGCATCTCTCCTTGATTTGATTACTTTCCAATCAAGGGCTTCGTAACGAGCACCCATGGAAGCTTGGGCAATTCGCTGATTTTTTTCAAGATAGGCATTGTTTTGATGATTCTCCAGATTCTCCCGCATAAAAAAAGGCCCCGTAGGGCCTCATTATAAAGGAGCTTGAGCGCTCTCTATAAATTGGGAAATTAGACCGTTAAAAATTAGGTCAAAGTAATGGTATAGCTGGTAGCAGTGTCAGCTGCAACACTGAAGCCAAAGTTAGCATTTCCAGAGCCCCCACCAACAGCGGTATTGTCCGCAGCAGTAGTAGTCACCAGATCAGCTCCAGTGATTCTGAACGTGACACCGGAAGACACCAAATCGGTAATGGCGAAGATAGTGTCAGTTCCGTCACTGTAAACACTAATTGTTCCTGCGGCAGCAGTCTTCAGGTAACCGTTGGCGAAACCAGCGGTGGAACCATTGAAAACAGTGGTGGAGTCGACAGCAGCTGTGGTGTTAATAACAATCACATCACCAGAACCATAAGCAATGTTCGCCTGGCCTGTTACCACGACACCGCCAGTATCGAAAACATCACCCTTACTGGAAAGGAATGAAATGGTGTCGACGCCAGCACCACCATCAATGGTTCCAATATCAGAGAAGGTGAGGTCCTGAACGGTTGTCATGCCAATGGCAATGGAGTCATTGCCAGCACCACCAAGCACACTCGCGGCTGTTTCAAACTGGTCGAAGGCAATTGTGTCTCCACCGTCACCACCTTTGACAGTTGCTACCCCATTGAGGAGGGCCAGAGTACCGGTGGTTGCGGTAGCGAAATAAATTCCATCTGCCTGAGTACCACCGTCAATAACAGAATTACCAGCGGCGGCTTGCTTGATCGCGATGGTATCGATACCTGATCCACCAAGAATTGATGAACCAGCACCAGCCTCAAGTTGAATGTTGTCTGCACCAGCGCCGCCATCAACGGTAACTGCAAGTGCTGCAGTTCCGATGGCGATGGTGTCTCCACCTAAACCGCCAGAGACAGTGGAAAGTGCATCTAGTTCTGTGAGAGTAATCGAGTCAGCGTTGTCACCACCATCAGCGACTACAGTTCCTGCTGCAGACAAAAATGTGATGGTGTCGTTTCCGCCAGCACCGTAGATGGATGACGCAGCATCGAGGTTGGCAGTGGATGCACCAATTAAGTCAGCTCCATCAGCAGTGCCACCTGTGCCTGAGCCAGAAGTTGTTATTCCGTTAGCGTCACCATAAATAACGACACCATTTACTGCATCGTTAAGAGTGATCGTGTCGGAAAGGCCACCACCATTAATGGTTGTCCCTCCACCACCAGCTAGAAGCAAGTTGATGGAGTCAGTTCCGCCGCCACCGTTAACAAAACTGGCTGCGTTGCCGGCAGCAACGCCAGAGAGCAAGATGGTGTCTTGACCGAGACCACCACCAACGGTGCCTCCAGTCGATGCAGTAAAACCAATATCCAGGAAGTCAGCACCCTTGTTGCCGTTAACGGAACTATTAGTGATTGCGCCAGAAGCAATCACAATACTGTCGTTGTTATCACCACCTTTGATAGTGGCCGACGACATCGTTGCAATACCTGAGGTAGCAATAGTGTCATTTCCAAGACCACCACCGATGCTTGCCAAAGACATGGCAATGGAGGCGTTTGCTTGAATTGAAATGGAGTCATTGCCTTGGTTTGCACCAACTGCAAATGTTGCTGCTGCTATTGCGGTGCTTCCGATAGAAATGGTGTCGCTACCAAACCCACCTTGAACCGATTGATTGAGTGCAACAGCGTCAGTGGCACCGATACGGATTGAGTCAGCCCCATCACCACCGATACCCCAATCGCCTGTGTTTTGGAGAGTAATAGTGTCGGCTGAGCCAAAAGTTTCGATTAGGGCCGCGACACCTGGCGTCGAGGCTCTCACATCACTAGCTGAAGTGCCCGTGATAGTTGAGGACGGAAGAGAAGAGGCCACTTAAAGCAAAAATTTAGCTTGCCGTGGCAAAATAGCCCGAAACCCCAGGCAGGTCAACGGTTATTGTGCAATTCAGCAAGTGGTCGTTGAGTATGGTCAGGATGTCCTGACTCGATCACAAAAAATATGTATTCATTATATCACGTGGATGTGGGAACGAGCTGAAGGAAAGGTGAAAAATCCTTATCAACCAAAGTGGGTTTTGCTCAGCGCCTCTGGAGATCATCAAAGTTGCTCCCTTGAGGAATCGCTGGACGATCCCGAGCTGCTTGCAGCACGCGAGCTCAATACACGCTGCCCGTCACGGCTTGAACAACCCCCCTCCCGAAAATCGTTTGGCAATTTTCGTCGCAAAATAGCTCTGGTGATTGCTGGGGAATTAAGATGTTATGAAAGAAACAAAGAATTTTTAACTGGCCTCGGAGAGCAAATAGATATTTTTACAGTTACAACTTCGCGATTCGGCGAAGCGGCTCAAAAGATTTCGAAAAAAGAACGTTGTTTTATTATAGATGATCACATCAAAGAGTTCAACGAAGATCTTGGTTTGCCAGTTTCATCAATGAAGCAATGGCATAAATTGAGTATTGGGCTAGAAATGATAAAAAATTCTGAAAAATTTCAGGGTTGGCAATATAAATATGTAATCAAACTCAGAACAGACTATCACTTTGTGCATCCTCAACGATTTATCAAAAACGTCGTTGAAGCTTGTCAGGGCAATGATTTTGGGCTTATTGGGGCTTCCGATAAAGTTTTTGCAGGCAGCCGAGACTTGATGATGCTTTTGCAAGCATTTTACGCAAATCTAAATGGCTGGTTTGATCAAAAAGAAGGTGGCTATTGGCCTATCAATGCTCGGCAAGTGCTTTTGTCTGATGATTCTATTAAGTGGTATGGATTAAATTGGCCAATCGATCTCGTAGGGACACCCTCTAATACGGAAATCTGGCGTCAACAGCTTCATAAAGGTGGGAGATCGCTGGCTGATTCTTTAGCGAAGTTCAAACCTAATCATGACACGAAGTACCACCGCCTTTTTAAAGGTCATCCACGTTTCGCGTCCGAAGTGAGCTTCGCCCGCTTTCTCAACTTCAACGGCATTCCCTTCCGAGATTGCCGCAGCCTGCGAGGCTTTCTCTACAGCGACCGAAACACCTGCCCGTGACCTCCACCACTGCGTTGGTGCTCGCCGGTGGCAGCCTGGCAGGCAAAACCCTTGGACCCAGCCCACTGCTGAGCCGCAGTCCGGCGGAGCTTCCCGACGGAAGTGGCTTCGCGTTGGATCACATCAGGGAACGGCTGAATAACGCACCAAGTATCACCTCTTTGATGGTGGTTGTAGACGCCGACCAACCCCATGCGAGGCCCATGCGGGGGCGCCAGCAATGGCAGTGTCTGACCATCCCTGCCCAGCCCAGTGTACTGGCCAGCCTGGAGGCCGCTTTGGCCGTCATCAGCACCGAACAGGTGCTGGTGCAACCGATCACCACCCTGCCACCAACGTCACTACCGGAGGGCTGCTGGATCGGACTGGGGGATCAAGCGCTGCCACGGGAGAATTGGTCGGCCGTTAGTGCCCTTGATGCCGACGCGCCGCAGTTCCACCCGAAGCAGCAGCCGAGAACGGATCACGAACCCGACAGCCATCCCTTCACCGGCCTGATCAGCGCTCCCACTGCACGCTTGCGCCAGCTGCTGGCAGAGCGCCAGCAACAACCAGGTTGGACACCCAGCAGCGATCTGGATCTGCTCTCCGTTGCTGAAGGCCTCTGGATGCAAGGCGATACGCGCCTGGAACGAGTGCCGTGGCTGGATCTGGGTCACCGGGCCACTGCCAGTCGCCGCCGGCTGAGCCGGCTCACCAGTCGCGGCTTCAACAGTGTGAGCTACTGCGCCAGCGACGACCTGATCCGCAAGCGCTCCAAGGACGCCACACGGCTGGCCCAGGAAGCGGCCTATTTCGAGGCACTACCGCAACCCCTGCAACGCTATTTCCCGGCTTGCCTCAGCCATGAACCTGGGCAGCTGGAACTGGAATACATCCCCTTTCCCAGCCTCGCGGAACTGTTTCTGCACTGGCAGATCGGACCCAACAGCTGGCGTCAGTTGATGCAACGCCTCAGCCGTGTGCGCACCGGCCTGGGGGAAGCCCCCGCCATCACGCCGCCGCCGCCCGTAACCGTGGATTGGCTCTACAGCCGCAAGCTGCAGCAGCGGCTGGAGCAACTACAACGCCAACCACCCTTGTTGGCGGATGGAAGCCACTGGACTGACTGGTGGACCCGGGGCTGGACGCTGAAACTCTGCGCACGACATGGCGATGCCACCCACACCCTGACGCTGCCGTCCCCAGCCGCTGCCGCCACCTCTTTGCTGGAGCACCTCCCCAGCCTGGAGGCATCACGCCCACTGCAGCGCATCCACGGGGATCTCTGCTTCAACAACATCCTGGCCGAACCCCAGAGTGGCTCCATTCGCCTGATCGACCCCCGAGGAGAACGACCTGATGGCGCCCCATGGCCCATTGGCTTCGGGGATCCGCGCTACGACCAGATCAAGCTGCTGCATTCGGGCCGCTACCTCTATGACGTGGTGGTGAACGATCTCTTCAGCCTGGAGAAACTCAGCCCTGGCCATCTGCGCCTCCACCTGGATGTGCCCGCCCACTACGACGCGCTGCAGCAGGCGATGGACAGCTCAGGTTTGTTGCAGGGTCTGCTCCCGGAAGAGGAACGCTGGCTCACCAGCAGCCTGTTTGTCTCGATGCTGCCGCTGCACCGCGAGGATGGGGATCGATGCCTAGCGTTTATTGCCATCGGCATGATGATCCTGGAAGCCAAGTTCGATGCGGTGCTGCGATGACTGCGGACACCACTCTGCACGTGAGAATCGGCATCCCGCATTTCTTCCGCGAAACGAACGGCGGCAGTGGCTACGGCAGCGGCCGGCCCGGGCAGAGACTGGCCCGCTGCCTCGCCTTGGGCCGTTGCCTCGGCAGCTTGCTGGGATTGCGCCGATCGCCCACCGATGCCCTGCTGCACATCGGCGGGCAACGCATCGATCACTGGAACAACCGTCGTAGTGCCCAGCAACGGCTGGATCGCATTGAGATCGAGCTGCATGTGTTCACCGATGGGGAACACCGATTGGAAGATGCGCTGGCACTTCATGCAGGCCGGATCCAGCTCCATGACGTCCAGCTGGACAACCCACGGCATTTGCCGCTGGCCACCCGCAACTGGTTGATCCAGCAGGAGCCCAAAGCCGATCTCACGCTCTACCTGGAAGATGATCTGGTCATCGCTGACCCCTTGTTCCTCGACAAACAGCACTGGTTTTTGAATCGCACCGGAGAGCAACTGGTGCTGACGCCCCATCGCTTCGAGCCGATTGCCTCCGGCCCGCAGGCGCGGCTGCTGGTGGATGGCCCGCTGCGCCCGGAATTCATTGGCCGTTTCTGCACCCCCCAGGCCAGTGCTATGCGCGGACGGTTCGATCCAGAGGGTGAGGAAATCAGCTTTGACATCACCGACAACCCCCACGCCGGCTGTTTCGTGCTGGGCCCCAAGCAGGTTGCACACCTGCGCCAGCAGTCGCTGCCCAATGACGGCTTCGTCAGCCCCCTGGAAACGGCGGCCACCCTCACCGTGCTGCAACACTTTCCAGTGCTCAAGCCAGCCGCGCCGCATCAGGGCTTTCTGACCGTGGAGCACGGCCATCCCTCGTTTCTGAGCTACCTGCAAACCTTCCCGCACCGCCCATGAGCCGTCTTGTGCTTATCCCCGCCGCCGGCGAAGGAAGCCGGTTTGCCAAAGCCGGCATCAAAGCGCCCAAGCCTCTGATTCAGGTGCAGGGAAAGACCCTGCTGGAGCACACGCTCACCAGCTTTGCCTTTGCAGACGGTGATCATCTGATGCTGGCGGTGCAACGACGCCACGGCATCCGAGAGGCCATCAATGCGCGTCTGGAGCACAGCTATCCCCAGCTCCGCCTGCACTGGTTGGAGATGGATCAACTGCTGCCCGGCCAGCTGGCCACCAGCGCAGCGGCTGTGGACGCCCTGCTGCAGGAACAACGGCAGTGCAGGGATCTCAGCCTGTTGATCCACAACTGCGACACCGGATTTCAATGGTCTCCGGCCCTGGAGCAGGTGGACGGCGTCGCCAGCATGCCGGTGTTTAAAGCAGAAGGAGAGCACTGGTCCTTCGGGCAACCGAATCCCCAGAATCCGCTTCGGGCGATCGCCATCGCCGAGAAGCGGCGCATCTCCAATCTTGCCTCCATCGGTCTCTACGGCTTCCGGTCAGCCGCGCAGTTTCTGGACCGAGCCCACCAACAGCTGAACGAGGGTGCCACCGTGAATGGCGAGCATTACATCGCTCCGATGCTGCAAGCGGCGCTGGAGGCTGGTGAGCAGATCGCTTTGCCGCGGGTTCAAGGCGTGAAGCTCTATGGCACACCCGCCGAGCTCTGCCACACCTTCCAGCTCGACCTCCAGACACTGATCGACAGCAACCGGCAACCGCTCAACGCAGCGTGAGCGTTTCAGCGGCGAACTCCACCAACACCTCCGGATCCTGACGGCGCAAGCGCCAGCCGAAACTTCCCTCCTCCGGCCAAGTCACGGCCGCTGCGGCATCCCACAAGCATTGGGTCAACCCATGCGGCCGCCCCTTGGGTTGCCACAGACGCCGCGGCCAGGAGCGTTCACCAGGGGGGCGGTGCAGGAACAGGCTGCGCATGGCGCCCTCGAGGAAGCAGCCCTTGAGCAACAGGCCCCAATCCCCCAGCAATTCACCGTGGTCACTGCAAACGCTGACTGCCGTCTGAGCTCCGTCGCTGCGGTCGGCCATCGCCCTCAACAACGTTCCGATCTGAGCATCCAACAGATACAGGTGATCGGCGTAGTCCGACCGCAGCGCCTGCAGCGCTTCTTCTGGCAAACCATCGGGCCAGCGTTGCAACTTTCGCGCCAGCTCGGATCCCTCGGGCGCGCTGCGCTGCAGCTCCTGTGCATCCTCTGGGCGAGGCTCCGGTGCAGGAATCGCACCGTGGTGGCCGCGCCAGCTGGATGGCACATCAAAAGGCTCATGCGGGCCGGGGAAATTGACCCACAACAACCACGGCCGATCCTGCGGCATGCGGGCCAATTCCTCGAGGGCCACGCCGGTCAGCCAGAGGTCGGGATAGAGCGCATCCGGCAGCACCGAGGGACGCACCGTATGAGCGCAACCGTCTTGGTAGCGATCCAACAGATCAGCGCGGTAGGCCTCCATCACGCCGGCCTCCTGCCATCGATCCGTCAACTCGCATGACACCTCCGCCAGGGCCCGCGGCCCGGCGATTTCGCGCACATGCTCAAAGCCCAGCTCTCGCATCAAAGGGAGGTTGTCGCGCAGATCGACGCCTTTGGTGTGGGGAGTCCAGTGGGTTTTACCCACCAGCACCGTGTGAAAACCATGCTGATCGCGCAGATCACGCACAAACGACGGGGCATCCGCAGGAACGGTGTAATGCGCGTTGGCGGTCACGCCCAATTGCCCCGGCGTCAGCCCCGTCAGCCAACTGGCCCGCGCCGGAATGCACTGAGGGCTCGAGGTGTAGCAACGCCTAACGTCCCAGCCCTCATGGGCCATGCGCTGGAGGTGCGGCAGCTGCAACCAGGACTGGTGCAACCAGTCACCCCGCCATTGATCCACGCTGATCAGCAACCAATTGCTAGGACCACTGCGCTCCGTCATCACCGCACCCCCTGGGCTGCATCCAACAGACAGTCAAGTTGCTCCCGCGTCAAGGTCAGGGCAGGGTCTGCAAAGGCATCGTCGCCAGGCAAGCCACCTGTCTCAGGCCTCGGCAAGCGGAGCTGCGCATGGGATGGCAGGCGTTGATTAAGCCGATCCACTGTGCCCTGCCATCTCTGCAAAAAGCGTTCGATCACCGGCACGGACGGTGGCTGCACAGCACCACGCAACTGCGGCAGGCGCTGAATCAGATGCTCACCCGTGCGCAAGGCCAGGTCAGGGTCACGGGCATTCAACCAACGCATCAGGGTGAGTTCAGCGGCGGTCAGTGAGCGATTCACCCGGTCATCGCTGATCGCCGTCCAGTCGCCATCGGCGGGAAGCACCAACCATTGCTTCAAGCATCGCAGCAGCTCCTGACGCCTGGAGCCGTAGTGATCCACCCGCAGACACACAGCATGGCTTGAGGCCTCAACGGCATCCAGAAAGCGCATCAACACCTCAGGGAAGTCGTAGATGCCGAGCCAGTCCTCCACTGAGCCAGAAAAGCCATGGCGTTTCACCATCTGCCCGTAGACGGAGAGGGCATGGTCGAGGGGATCGCGCACCAGCAACCAGCAATCCAGGGCCTGCACCTCCATCAACGCCACCAGCTGCATCAGCTGCGGCCATTGCGAGGGCAATTGTCGCGCCCAGGGCTCATGGCTGAACACCAGCGATGTCAGCTGCTGCGGCTGCAGGAACTGTTGCTGGCACAGCCGCCGCCACCAACGCTGCTGCCGACGCCAGCTCACCCCGTCCTGCAACACAGGGTTGAGCACAAACCCATTGCCCATGCTGAATTGACTCTGCTCCGCGCGGCGGTCGCGGACGCGCGTGAACGGACAGATCTGCGGATATAGCAGCTGATGCTGGTTCAGCAGCACGGCGGCATTGGCAGCCAGCCAGCTCTGCAGATACGAACTACCGGTCTTGCCATGGCCGACATGAAGCTGGAGACGCAAGGTCATCCCGTCACTCCAATGCGCTCCCCGCTGTAGTCGGCACGGTTGCGCACTGCCGCACACCAGTCGAGATGCTCGAGATACCAACGGACGGTGGCTTCAAGACCTGTGCGGAAGGCATGGCGTGGCTGCCAGCCCAGCTCCACCATGATCCGCCCGGGATCGATGGCATAGCGACGGTCATGGCCAGGCCGGTCGTTGACCAAGGTGATCAAGCGTGCATGGGGAGCGTCCTGCGGCCGCAGTTCATCCAGCAGTACACAGATGGTTTCCACCACCTCACGGTTGCTGCGCTCCCCGTGACCACCGACGCAGTAGCTGCGGCCGACCTCACCTTTGGAAGCCACCAGCAACAAGGCATCCACATGGTCGTCGACAAACAACCAATCCCGCACATTGGCACCATCGCCATACAGAGGAATCGGCTCACCGGCCACCGCTTTGAGGATCACCACCGGAATCAACTTCTCCGGGAACTGCCAAGGCCCGTAATTGTTGCTGCAGTTGGTGAGCAGCACAGGCATTCCATAGGTGTGATGCCAGGCACTTACCAGATGATCACTGGCCGCCTTGCTGGCGGAGTAAGGACTGCGGGGGTCATAGGGGGTCGTTTCTGAAAAGCGGCCCTTAGCGCCCAGCGAACCGAACACCTCATCGGTGCTGATGTGCTGAAAGCGGAACTGTGCTTTGCGCTCATCTGGAAGAACTTCCCAGTGGGCCCGGCAGGCCTGCAGCAGCGAAAACGTGCCGCTGACATTGCTCTCCAAAAACGCTCCCGGCCCATCGATGGAGCGATCGACATGACTTTCAGCCGCCAGGTGCAGCACCAGATCAGGGTCGGCCTGCTTGACCGCCGCCTGGGTAGCCTGCTCATCCGCCAGATCCACCTGCAGGAGGTGATGACGTCTGACCGCAGCAGCCCCCAATCCCGTGAGTTCCGCCTCAATCCCGCTGCAGTCACTGGCGTAACCCATCTTGTCGAGGTTGAACACCTGCACCTGGGTATCGCGCAACAGCCGCCGGACGACAGCGCCACCGATGAAGCCGGCGCCACCGGTCACCAGCACACGCCGGATGGAATCAGGCAACAAAGACGGCATCAGCAGGCGAAGCGCGCTGGCTGATCGTAATCAGACCGTGATCACGCGGTCCTGAGCCAAGAAGCTGCCCAAATCCACGCCCCAAAGCGTGGTCGTGCCCAGCGACGTGATCACCTGCAGGTCATTGCCTTGCTGTTGCAGCTCAAAATCGATCCACGATCGCAACCCAAGCCGATCATTTTCGGTCAAACGGAAATCTTCGATCACATCCTGGCCAGACGAAATCAGGAACAAATCTCCGCCATAACCGCCACGAATCCGATCGGTTCCGCTTCCACCGTTAATCGTGTCGTGCCCGAAACCGCCAAAGATGGCGTCATCGCCAGCCCCGCCCAACAGATTGTCAGCTCCGTCGCCGCCCATCACCTGATCGTTGCCAAGACCACCTTCGACGCGATCTGCACCCTTCCTACCCCTTAATTCATCGTCGCCGCCTGCTCCAAGAAAAATGTCTCGATACGCGGCCCCCATGACGAAGTCGCGATCGTCTCCAAACAACCGGGTTTCAGCACCCCACACCGCAATCAGGGCGTTCAGATCGTTGGTTGTGAAGAAGTCGGGCCATGTGCCGCTGGATGGATTGCGGTACGCCATCACCGTGTCTTCTGGATAGGCAGACAACCAGGGATCCGTGATGCCTTTGACCGCATCGCCATCACCCGCCTCAAAAGGATGCTCTAGGCCAAGGGAATGGCCAAACTCATGGACTAAGACATAACGGCGATAGGCCTCATCAAATTCAACCTCGGGATAATTCACAAACAGCTCCCAGCCACCACGACCACTGGTGGTCGCTAAGCCAAGCGTGTTACCGCCTCCACCCACATCGATCACAGTGTCGTAGTAGAGATCAACATCCGCAGAGTCAGCATTACCCACCTGACGAAAATCGAGATCAAGAATGCTGTCGAGCCGTTGAACCATCGCATTGAAATAATTTTGGTCTGCCTGTGAAATCGCAACTGATTGAATCGTTTGTTCTCCAAACCCACCTCCGTAGACAACTACTTCACCACCAAGAGTGTGGAGGTAATAATCGAGAACGCCATCGGTCGCTGTGGACCATTGGGTGTAAGCAACACTGTCGTTATCAAGCAACTCCGCAGGCGCAATCGAAAGCCCGTACAAAGCCTTTCTGTCGTTCAACTCACCAGCAACAAAACGTTGTCCGCGTGCCTGATCGCAAAGCATGCACATGGCGGAAACAACTGATCGTGGATCTCAATTCAAGCTACTCACAACCCATGACGAAACTATGACTCAAACCTGTCCACCCCATGACGGGTTGCTGAGATGCCACTTAAAGCTCATCTCAGCGCCCGCCCGCCTTGAGCACCGTCTTGATCGTGCGGAACAGGATCACCAAATCCAACCAGGTGCTGAAGTGCCGCAAGTAGTAGAGGTCGTAGGAGAGCTTGAGGTCTGAATCCTCGATACTGCTGGCATAGGGAGCACACACTTGGGCCCAGCCGCTTAAGCCCGGACGCATCCAGTGCCGCTTGCGGTAGTGGGGAATGCTGCGCTCCAGTTGATGCTCCAGCTCCGGCCGCTCCGGCCGAGGACCGATCAGGCTCATCTCGCCGTTGAGCACATTCAACAGCTGCGGCAACTCATCCAGTCGCACCCGACGCAGCACAGCACCAATGGCCGTGATGCGCTGATCGCCGACCTGGGTCCACTCCGCCGGGGCATCCGCCGGTTGCACCGACATAGTGCGCAGCTTCAACACAGTGAACGGGCGCCCCAGCCAGCCGCTGCGCTGCTGTGAATAAAAGATGGGCCCCCGATCTTGCAACCAAATCAGCAGAGCCGCCACAGCGATGAACGGGGCTGTGAGCAGCAACAACACCGCCGCCACCAGCAGATCGGCCATGCGCTTGAGCTGAGCCTGAACGCTGAAGGTAGCGGCCCAAGGCAGATCGTCGTACGTGAAGGGAACATCCCCCATCAACACAGGGGGCAGACGTTCCTGCAACTGTTCAAACAGGCTGAGAACCGACACGCTGCGAACGACGCGCGGATCCCGCATCTCCAGGCTCTCCAGCAGCGAGCGCTGGCTGGGATCCCGGCGCAACTCCGAACTCACAGCAACCAGGAGCGGCTGCTCCGGTTGATCCAGGCGCCGTTGCAGCCGAAGCGCATCCACAGGTGAGAGGCGCTGGCGATGGGGCACGCGCCGCCAGGCAGTGAGCACGGTGTGGATGTCGTTCGGCTGGGCCAACAGCAACAGCCGAGGCGTGTCATGCAGCAGCAGCCCACGCCGCAGCGCCAATCGCACAAGCAGGGCCCAACCTGTGAGCGCCACCATCCACACCAACTGCACGCGCCGATACACCAGCCACACCGCATCGGCGGGATTGATCAACCAACGGGCCACGGCCACCACCAGCACGCTCACCGCCGCGGTGATCACCAGCCGCTGCAACAGCACCGGCAGGGTGAGACGCCGCCAGCGCAACACCGTGTAACTGCCAAACAGCCAACCCAGCAAGGGATAGAGCAGCAGCGAGAACAACAGCCAGCCCCACTGTCCCTCCAGGTTGCTGCCGCCGATCGTCCAACCGAGCAACGACGGCATCCAGAGGATCAAGCCCAAGATGAGCAGCTGACCGGCCGCATCCAGCAGCAACGCCCGCAGGATCAGCGTGCGGGGATCATGCCTCCACATGGCGGATGACCTCCTCCAGGGCAGCACGCCAATGCTGCGGCTGCCGTTGAAGTTGACGGCGCGTGTCAGCGCAAGCGAGCAGCGAATAGGCCGGTCGCTGCGCCGGCGTGGGGTACTCCGCTGCCGTGATCGGCTGCACCTTGGCGGCCTTGGGGATGAGGCCACGAGCGACCGCCAGCTCGCCAATGGCCACCGAAAAGTCGTACCAACTGGCCACACCGGCATCGCTCCAGTGATGGATGCCCGCCACCTGCTGCTGGATCACTGCCCAGCAGGCCTCGGCCAGGCCGAACGTTGAGGTGGGACAGCCCACCTGATCCGCCACCACCAACAACGGTTCCCCGGCTTCCGCCTTGAGGCGATGCAAACGCAGCATGGTGAGCAGAAAATTGCGGCCCACTGGGCCGTACACCCAGCTGGTGCGCAGGATCGTGGCCGCCCCTGCAACACCACATCCCAGGGTTGCCTCCAGCGCCTCTTCCCCTGCCGCCTTGCTCAAGCCGTAGATGCCGAGGGGCTGGCGGGGCTGGGTCGATTGGTAAGGGTGACCCTGCTGGCCGTTGAACACAAAATCGGTGCTGACCTGCAGCAAGCGGCCGCCGCGCTCTGCTAAGGCCTCCGCGAAAGCACGAGGAGCCCCGGCATTCACCGCTTGCGCCAACTCTGGCTGTGATTCGGCTTTGTCAACGGCGGTGTAGGCACCGGCATTCAGCACCCAGTCCGGCCGGTGTTGTTCCACTGCTGCACGGCAGGCCTGGGCATCGGCAAGGTTCAGCTGCTGGCGGCCGGTGGCGATCAGCTCCAGGCCCTGCGGCACCGAGTCGCACAACGCCTGACCCAACTGTCCCCCGGCACCAGTGAGTAAAACCTTCAAGCGAACACCTCACCCGCCGACAGCAACGTCTGCAGCCCCGGCGCCTCTGCATCCTTGGCGGCCAGCAATGGCGTCGTCACACCGGCCTGCTGCAGCGGCCAATCAATCGCAATGGAGGGGTCATCCCAACACAAGGACCGTTCGCAGTCGCGGTTCCAGAAGCCACTCGCCTTGTATTGCACCTCGGCGTCATCACTGAGGGTGAGAAAACCATGGGCGAACCCCACCGGCACCCACAACTGCTGGTGGTTCTCCGCCGACAGCGTCGCGCCCACCCACTGGCCGTAACTGGGGGAGCCGCGGCGCAAATCCACCGCCACATCGAAGATACTGCCGACACTGCAACGCACCAGCTTGCCCTGGGGTTCGGGTGGGAGCTGAAAATGCAGACCCCGCAACACGCCGCGGCTAGAGCGGGAATGGTTGTCCTGGCGGAACTGCAGGCCCTCCGCTTCAGCGGTTGGCAAACCGGCTGTGATCAGGTCTTGGCGGAAACGGCGCTCATTCCAACTCTCATAAAAAAATCCGCGGTCATCGCCGAACACCTGGGGAGTGATCAACAGCGGACCGGCCATGGGCTGATCGGATGCTGTCAGCAGCGTTTCAGCGGGCATGCCTGATCTCCGAGGGGCGGCCCTCCAGGTTCCTCTGCAACAGCGCATGTTCCCCAGTGGGCTCCTCCAACAGCTGCAGCAAGTAACGGCCGTAACCGCTCTTCAGGAGAGGCTGGGCCAGCTGCGCCAACTGAGCGGCATCGATCCACCCCCGCCGCCAGGCCACCTCCTCCGGGCAGCCGACCTTCAGCCCCTGCCGTTGTTCGAGGGTACGGATGTAAGCCCCCGCCTCATGCAGGGAATCAAAAGTGCCGGTGTCGAGCCAGGCCATGCCGCGGCCCATCAGTTCCACGGTGAGTTGCTGCTCCGCCAGATACATCTGATTCAGGCTTGTGATCTCCAGCTCACCACGTGCCGAGGGCTGCACCGCACGGGCCCGATCCACCACGGTGTGATCGTAGAAATACAGCCCAGTGACGGCATAGCGGCTGCGCGGTTGGACCGGCTTCTCCTCGATGCTGAGCGCTTTACCAGCGGCATCAAACTCCACCACCCCATAACGCTCGGGATCGCGGACGGGATAGGCAAACACCGTGCCCCCCTGGTGGCGGGTTGTAGCCGCCTGCAGCTGAGGGATCAGTTCATGGCCATGGAAGAGGTTATCGCCCAGCACCAGGGCCGCAGAGGCCCCATCGAGAAAGTTTGCGCCGATCAGAAAAGCCTGGGCCAGTCCATCGGGGCTCGGCTGCACGGCGTAGGCGATGGTCATCCCCCAGGCGCTGCCATCCCCCAACAGGCGCTGAAACGCTGCCTGGTCGTGGGGGGTGGTGATGATCAACACCTCGCGAATGCCCGCCAACATCAGCGTGCTGAGCGGGTAGTGGATCATCGGCTTGTCATAGACCGGCATCAGCTGCTTGCTCACAGCTGTGGTGAGCGGGGCCAATCGGGTGCCGCTGCCGCCAGCCAGGATGATCCCCTTGCGCCCCATTGATCTGCTGCTGCCTCAACCTCAACCGGCGCCATTTCAGCATGCATGCCTCAGTAAGGGCCCAAAAGCGCCAGTCGATGCAGCGGATTGAAGAGATTGCATGCCCGAAAACCACGGGAGGCCGATGATGAAGGCCTGCGTTCTCCTGCCATGGCCCGTATCTGTCTGGTTGAGCACGCTCCGGGCGCTCCCGGCCTGCGCTGGCTGGGGCTAGGACCGAAGCTGAGACCCAGCCGGGGCCTGCTCAAACTGCGACGCCTGCTCGACAAGCACGCCTTTTGGGCCCGCGGTCGCAGCCCCGCTCAACTGCGACGCATGCTGGCCGGCAGCCAGGTGGTGGTGAGCCTCTGGCGCGGCAAACGCATGGTGGGATTCGGCCGAGCCAACAGCGATGGCATCCACCGGGCCGTGCTCTGGGACATTGTCGTAGCCGGCGACCTGCAAGGCCGTGGCCTGGGACGCCGCGTGGTGGAAGCGTTGCTGGCCTCACCCCACCTTCGCGAAGTGGAACGGGTCTATCTCATGACCACCAACAGCAGCGGCTTCTATCAACAGCTGGGGTTCAGCCATGCAAGCAATCAGCACCTCCTGATTCGGAAGCAGTGATGTCATCAAGCGGATGAAGAGATTCGAACTCTCGACCCTCTCCTTGGCAAGGAGATGCTCTACCACTGAGCTACATCCGCAGGTCAGCCTTCGGGGTGTGCCCCTAGCGACCTAGAAAGCATGCACCACCAAGGTGCCGTTGGTCAATCATCAGGAAGCGGCTCAGGCGTTGGGAATCGCCTTCATCAGCGATCCCATCTCAAGGGCCTGCAAGGCATAACTCCAACCCAGATTGCTCTTGATGCCAGCCCGCTCCAGCGCCTGCTGCATCGTGTCAGTGGTCAACACACCGAAGATCACCGGGACGCCAGTGTCCCGAGACACCGAAGCAATCCCCTTACTGGCTTCTGCCACCACCACGTCGAAATGCGGGGTGTCACCACGGATGACCGCTCCCAGAGTGACCACCACTTGGTAGCGACCGCTGGCGGCTAACTTCTGCGCCACCAGAGGAAGCTCAAAAGAGCCCGGCACCCAGGCCACATCCAGCTGATTGCTTTCAGCGCTGGTGTCGACACCATGCCGGCTCAGACAGTCGAGGCAGCCACTCAGCAGCTTGCCGGTAACCAGATCGTTGAAGCGAGCAATGACCACGGCGATGCGCAGACCTTGCACATCCGTAAAACGTCCTTCAAATGAGGTCATTGAGCAGCTTTTTGCTCAGTCCATGCTCCCACCCCATCGGCGGAGAGGGCAATCAGACGCAACCCGTTGAAGATTCAGACCACGAAGAAGCTGACGCCCCAGTTCACCAGCACCAGCGCCACCCAAGCAATGCCGCCCAAAAGAATCAGGCGATTGGAGCGGCCACTGTCCTCGTTGGAGGCATACAGCACAGGCACAGCAACGATCAGGGCGAAAGACATCACCACCAGGGCCAGAACGGTGAGGGTGTTAAGGATCTGCATGGAAATTCAGTCGACGCCAGATCGGTCTTGACGATTGTCCCACGCTGAGCAAGTGTCTCGCGCCACGGCTTGCATCAAGCTTCACAGCTTGTGGTGAAAGCCATCGGTACGATCCAGCCACATTCCGACGCTCGATGCCCCGCCCCGCTGCCCAACCTGAGGAGTTGGCCCTGCAGGGCAATCTGTTTGGCGGCCCCGAACCGACACACAAGCCAACGGCGACTGCCGCAACGACCGGCCTCACAGCCGAGCTTGAAGACCTCAGCGATGCCAGCCTTAGCGCCGATGCGGCAGCTCGACCGAGGCAACGGCAGGGCAAGACCAGCGACCAGCCGGAGCTGACCAGCCATGAGAACGACGACGACAGCGATGCTCCGGCCTGGGCCCACCACAGCGAAGTAGATCAAACCCTGCTGACGCCGATGCTGCGGCACTACGTGGAGCTCAAGGCGGAGCATCCCGATCGCGTCCTGCTCTATCGCCTCGGCGACTTCTTCGAGTGCTTCTTCGAAGACGCCGTCGAGCTCTCACGCGTGCTGGAACTCACCCTCACCGGCAAGGAAGGAGGCAAGGCGATCGGACGCGTCCCCATGGCCGGCATCCCTCACCACGCCGCCGAGCGCTACTGCGCCGAACTGATTCGACGCGGCTATTCCGTGGCTCTCTGCGATCAGCTGGAGACCACACCCGCCAAGGGCGCCCTGCTCAAACGTGGCATTACCCGGGTGCTCACCCCAGGCACGGTGCTGGAAGAAGGAATGTTGGCGGCCCGGCGCAACAACTGGCTGGCAGCGGTCGTGGTGGAGCCCGCCACGGCGCGGCACCCCCTGCGTTGGGGACTGGCCAGCGCCGATGTAAGCACCGGCGACGTGCTGGTGATGGAGCGCAACGGCAGCGACGCGCTGCATCAGCAACTGGCCCAGCTGGAGGCCTCGGAACTGCTCTGGGCTGGTTCGGATGAGACCAACGACGAGGGGGCAGGCAAACCCACCTGGTGCCCCGAACGGCTGCGGCTCAGCCCGATGGCACGCACCCCCTTCAGCGCACCCGAGGCCGAACAGGCGCTCAAAACCCACTACCGGCTCGCAGGTCTCGATGGTCTGGGCTTACAGGAACTGCCCCTGGCTCTACGTGCCTTCGGCGGACTGCTCCACTACGTCAACGACACCCAGCCCCTCGACGAGGAGACGCGCGTCCCCCTCGATGTGCCTCAGATCGTGCACATCGGCGATGCCCTGGTGCTCGACGCCCAGACCCGCCGCAACCTGGAGCTCACCGCCACCCAACGGGACGGTCAACTGCAGGGCTCGCTGCTCTGGGCCATTGATCAGACCCTGACCGCCATGGGCGGCCGCTGCTTGCGTCGCTGGCTGGAAGCCCCCCTGATGGATCTGCAGGAGATCCTGTTGCGACAGGCGGTGGTCAGCCTGCTGGTGCAGCAACGGCCTTTGCGCCAAGCGCTGCGCCGACTGCTGCGGCCCATGGGCGATCTGGAAAGGCTGGCGGGCCGGGCTGGCGCGGGTCATGGCGGTGCCCGCGACCTGGTGGCCATCGCCGATGGTCTGGAGCGATTGCCGCAGCTTTCAGCACGACTCGACAACAGCCTGGAGCACTGGCCCCTGGGACTGGACGCGCTGCTGATCACCAATCCTGCCCTCAGCGATCTGGCCTGCCAGATCCGCCACACCCTCGTGAACGCCCCGCCGCTCTCCCTCAGTGAAGGCGGCCTGATCCACGACGGGGTGGACCCGCTGCTGGATGGCCTGCGCAACCAGCTCGATGACCAGAACGCCTGGCTGGCCGAGCAGGAGCGCCTGGAACGGGAGCGCAGCGGCAACAGCAACCTACGCTTGCAATATCACCGCACCTTCGGCTACTTCCTGGCCGTCAGCAAAGCCAAGGCTTCCTCTGTGCCGGATCACTGGATCCGCCGTCAGACCCTCGCCAATGAAGAGCGCTTCATCACTCCAGAACTCAAGGAGCGCGAGGGACGGATCTTCCAGCTGCGCGCGCGCGCCTGCCAGCGCGAATACGAACTGTTCTGCCAGCTGCGAGAACAGGTTGGGCTGATGGCAGCCCCGATCCGGGATGCCGCCCGTGCCATCGCCGGCCTCGATGCCCTGGCGGCCCTGGCCGACACCGCCGCCACTCGCGGTTGGTGCGCACCGGAGTTGAACGATGCGCGCACCCTGCAGATCGCGGGCGGCCGGCACCCCGTGGTAGAGCAACTGCTGGTGGAAACCAGCTTCACCCCCAACGACCTGAAGCTGGGCAGCGGCACCGACTTGATTGTGCTCACCGGCCCCAATGCCAGCGGCAAGAGCTGCTACCTGCGCCAGATCGGTGTCATTCAGCTGCTGGCCCAGATCGGCAGCTGGGTGCCCGCCAGCTCTGCCCAGATCGGCTTGGCCGATCGCATCTTCACGCGGGTGGGCGCCGTGGATGATCTGGCGGCGGGCCAGTCCACCTTCATGGTGGAGATGGCCGAAACCGCCAACATCCTTCACCACGCCAGCGAACGATCACTGGTGCTGCTGGATGAGATTGGCCGGGGCACCGCCACTTTTGATGGCCTCTCAATCGCCTGGGCCGTCAGCGAGCACCTGGCCGGTGACCTTCAGGCCCGAACCGTGTTCGCCACTCACTATCACGAGCTCAACAACCTGGCGGGCGAGCGCTCCAATGTGGCCAACTTCCAGGTGATGGTGGAGGAAACCGGCGACGACCTGGTGTTCTTGCATCAGGTGCAGGCCGGCGGTGCCAGCCGCAGCTATGGCATTGAAGCCGCCCGTTTGGCAGGCGTGCCTCAACCGGTGGTGCAACGGGCCCGCCAAGTGCTGGATCAGTTAGCCGCCTGAGCAGCTGTGAGCAAAGTCACAGAAGATCGATCTCTAAATCATCAACAACGGCAAGCAATCCGTTGACGCTGATGAGGCCCAAGCATTCGCTTGTTTTCACCTCATCTCACCATGATCAACTTCATTCCTCAGTGGCAATCACGCTTCAACAGGGACACGCCTGACTCGGATCTTCAACCCAAGGCTGATCCGCCCAAAACAATTGATTTAAAGACCATTGGACTTGGACTCAATGAACCAGTCCATGCCCTCGACAAAAACGCTTCAAAATCGACGATCACAGACAAGAGCTTCTATAACGATCAACCACTCAGCGAACAACTGATCGAAGCGATTGATCTCGACCCCAATAGCCTCAAGATCGATTGGAACAAACCTGGCGACGCCTATGAGCCCAAGTTGCCAGTTCTCAAAGCCCGGCGGATTACCGATGCATCAGGTGACGGCAGCCTCGCCGAGGTCTTTGAAGATGGAGCCCTAAGAATCAACTTCAACAGCGAAGGCTGGCCTGAATACTTCAACGAAATTCAGATTTCTGATCGCGTCCAACGTGTTGAACATGACGCCAGTGTCAACGCATCCGTCACAGCGAAGGATCTGGAAACAGGAGAGACCATTGATCTTGGCACCCAAAGAGTCGAGCCCGGTCAGGGCTCCTTTCTCGTCAACCTGAAGGACAAGCTCAATGCTGTCTCCACAGGGAGTCTCCGGGACCACTATTCGATTCAGGTGGATTTCTCAGGCGGCTATGACAACCGCCCCCTTGATTCCTTCTCGGAAGCAATCACCTTGATCAAGCCGATGGAATACGGCAGCAATCATCTTGGCGATGAAACAAGCAACAAATTCAACTACAGCGATGTTGGCTCAGCCATCGGTTCCGCCCGGATTTTCAAAGGCCGTGGCGGCACCGACTACCTCAACCTCGAAGGCATCCGCAGCAGTGATGTCTTGAGTTTCAACGGCGGTGCCGGCATCAATCCCGCCACGGCCTCTGATCTGGGCCAACAGGCCTTTTACGGCGGCACAGTGTTCGACACTCTGAGCCTCAAGAATGGTGATGAACTTTACCTACAAGGCATCGAGCGCCTGCGTTTTTCCGACGTCACCATCGATCTGACACCCAACATCGACACCACCAGCAATCGCCAATGGAACACCCAAGTGATGGATGTGAACGGTGCCTGGCGCTTCAACACCGGCTCTGACGATGTCGTCCTCGTGTCGCTGGATACAGGATTTGATGCCAATGCGGCTGGCGACGCCGATGTGCATGGCGACCTGAACCACGCCGTCAATCGCACAGCCACGAACACTGTCGACCCTGCAGACGACGACCCCGACCATGGGCACAAAGCGATGTCAGTGATGGCAGCCGCCCATGACGGCAGCGAGGTGGCAGGAGTTGCACCCGATGCCTCCCTGTGGGCATACAACCTTTACGCCGGCGGAACCAATCTTTATGAAGCAATTGAATCCGCAATGGATCAAAGGCAAACCAATCAGCGGCTCGTCTTCCAGGGTGGCATTCAAGGCGAGGGCTGGTGGACCAATGGGTCGACACGCGATGAATTGATCAATCTTCTGGGCTCCACTGCGGAGACAGGATTCTTCTCCATCGCGGCAGGCAATGGTGGGCCTGGTGGAGAACCATTCAGCGATCCCAATTACCTCAATTCTGTTTCTGGTGTTGCACAGGCTGAAAGTCAATTTGGAAACATTGCCAGCGTTGGCGCACTGCAATTCACAGGCCAGGCTCGGGAGGATGACCTCATCAATGTCACCGGCACTGACCTGGCCAGCTACTCCAACCGCGGATCCAACCTGACTCTGGTTGCCCCCACCGACAACTGGTCAATTAACAACAGCAGTGGCAATGTTGTCGGTTTTGGTGGCACTTCCAGCGCCAACCCCAATCTCGCCGGCGTCGCAGCACTTGTTTGGAGTGAGAACACGCAAATCAATGGCGAAGAATTACGGGAAATCCTGATCGGCAGTGCGATGGATCTCGGAGCAAGCGGCTTCGACAACACCTTCGGATCCGGGCTCGTCAATGCTGAAAGCGCGATGCGCCGTGCTCATGCGCTCGATCAAAATCAGGAGCTGGCCTCTTTCTGGATGAACAACGAATTCATGGCCTAATTCCATCGATTCACAGCAACCTGCGACCACCTGCCTGTTTCACAGGCAGGTGGTTTTTTTCTGAAAAGCCCCTAAATCTGACCGCCAGCCCGAAGCAGGGCATTGACAGCAGCAGCCACCAAGCCAGCGCCGCCACGAGTACCCTCTAGACGGATCTGATCCAGAGACGTAGCCGCCAACCGCCGCTTGCTTTCCGGCACCCCAACAAATCCCACTGGCATGCCGATCACCAGCGCAGGCTTGGGGGCCCCCGCATCAACCTGATCCAACAGCTGTTCCAAGGCCGTTGGAGCACTACCCACCAACACCAGCGGCATCGGCTGACCCGCCGTGCGGGCCGCGGTGGTGAGCTCCGGCCAGCAGCGCTGCATCGCCGCCGCCGAGCGCGTGGACCCTTCGGGTGACTGCGGCGGTGCCCAATCCAGCAGACAGCGCACCGGGGTGTCGAGCGTGCGACGGGCCATGGGCGATATCGCCGCCGTGGCCATCGCCGTGTCCGTGAGCACCGAAGCCCCCTGGCGCAGGGCCTCCAGTCCGCACTCACAGGCACCGGGGCTAAAACGCAGCAAGGGTGCCAAGCCAGGGTCCCCACTGCTGTGCACCAAGCGCTCCAGCACCTGCTGCTGGAGGGAATCCAGCCCCGTCTCACCGAGCAGAACACGGATGCGGCGAATGCTCTCGGTGAAGATCGGGTGATCAGCCAAAGGTGCTCCTGTCACGGCGACTGCCAATCAGGGCAGACTTCGGCATTCTCCGATGACCCGCCGCGATGCCGATCCAGTTGCTGTGGGGCGACGATTCCGCTGCTATGGAGCGCGCCATCCAGGCCGTGATCGACAAAGACGTCGATCCCTGCTGGGCCAGCGTCAATGTGAGCCGCCTCGACGGCAGTGAGTCTGGTCAGGCCCGCCAGGCGCTGGAAGAGGCCAGCACCCCGCCCTTCGGTGGCGGCGCCCGGGTGGTGCTGTTGCAGCGCTCGCCGTTTTGCAACGCCTGCCCCAACGAACTGGCGGATCGCTTCGAAGGCGCTCTCGACGGCATCCCAGACAGCACCCATCTGCTGCTCTGCAATCCAGCCAAACCCGACGGACGTTTGCGCACCACCAAGGCACTGATGAAGCGGGTGAAGACGGGCGCCGCCAGCGAACGCAGCTTCAAGTTGCCGGCGGTCTGGGATGGCGCCGGTCAGCGCCAACTCGTGGAACGCACGGCCGATGAGCTCAACCTCAAGCTGGAAGCCGCCGCGGTTGATGCACTGATCGATGCCATCGGCAGCGACAGCGCCAGGCTGACGATGGAGCTGCAAAAGCTGGCCCTGCATGCCGACAGCAGCGGCGAGGCCAGGATCAGCGCCAAGGCCGTGGAGACCCTGATCAGTGGCCAGAGCACCAACGCGCTGCAGGTGGGTGACGCCCTGCTGGCCGGCGATCCTGGCCAGGCCATCGCCCTGCTCGATGCCTTAATCGATGCAGGCGAACCGGCCCTGCGGGTGGTGGCCACCCTCACCGGTCAGATCCGGGGATGGCTCTGGGTGCTGCTGCTCGAACAGCAGGGAGAACGGGATGTGGCGGTGATTGCCAAAGCAGCAGGCATCGGCAACCCCAAGCGCATTTATGTGATGCGCAAGCAACTGCAGGGCCGCTCACCCCAGCGCTGCCTCAACCTGCTGGGCCGGCTTCTGGATGTCGAAGCAGCCGTGAAGCGTGGGGCACAGCCGGGTGATGCCTTCCGCGATGGGCTGCTCGGATAAAAAGGCTGCTGGGATGAACAAGCTTCCTGGCTGAATCAGAACGCTCAGTGAGACAATCGCCAGCGACCTGAGGCGGCGTGGATGGCCCTGCTGGTGCAGAAGTTCGGCGGTACCTCCGTCGGCAGCGTGGAGCGCATCCAGGCCGTGGCGCAGCGCATTGCCGCCCGCAAGGACGAAGGGCATGAGCTGGTGATCGTGGTGTCGGCCATGGGTCACACCACCGATGAACTCACGGCCAAGGCCAACGCCATCAGCAGCAATCCGCCCCAACGGGAAATGGACATGCTGCTGGCCACTGGCGAGCAAGTGTCGATCGCCTTGCTGTCGATGGCCCTGCATGAGCTGGGCGTGCCGGCCATCTCCATGACCGGCCCTCAGGTGGGCATCGTCACCGAATCCGCCCACGGCAAAGCGCGCATCCTCGATGTGCGCACCGACCGGCTTCGCAGCCGGCTGGCGGAAGGCCGCGTCGTGGTGGTCGCTGGTTTCCAAGGCACCAGTCAAAGCAGTGGCGGCACCGCGGAAATCACCACCCTCGGCCGCGGTGGCTCCGACACTTCCGCCGTGGCCTTGGCCGCCGCCCTTGGCGCTGACGCCTGCGAGATCTACACCGATGTGCCCGGCGTGCTCACCACCGACCCTCGCAAGGTGGATGACGCGCAGCTGATGTCACAGGTGAGCTGCGACGAAATGCTGGAGCTGGCCAGCCTAGGTGCGGCCGTGCTGCACCCCCGAGCGGTGGAGATCGCCCGCAACTACGGGGTCACCATGGTGGTTCGCTCCAGCTGGAGCGATGAACCGGGCACCACGCTCACCAGTCGCAGCGCACGTCCGATCGGCCGCGACGGCCTTGAGCTGGGCCGATCCATTGATGGTGCCGAACTGGTAGAGCATCAGGCTGTGCTGGCCCTCTCCCATGTGTCTGATCAACCCGGTGTGGCGGCCCAGCTGTTCGAAAGCCTCTCCGCTGGAGACGTGAACGTAGATCTGATCATCCAGTCCACCCACGAGGGCAACAGCAACGACATCACCTTCACTGTGGCGGAAGCCGATCTGGAAAAAGCGCGCAGCATCTGCCAAACCCTGATCCAGAGCCTCGGCGGCGAGCTGGTCGCGCAACCGGGCATGAGCAAGCTGAGCATCAGCGGAGCCGGCATCATGGGGCGCCCCGGCATCGCCGCCAGTTTGTTCCAGACCCTCTCACGCGCCGGCATCAACCTGCGCCTCATCGCGACCAGCGAAGTGAAGGTGAGCTGTGTGGTGGGGGCTGATGTGGGCAGCAAAGCCCTTCAAGCCACCCAGGAAGCCTTCGAGCTGGAGGCGGGTCAGATCAACCTCAACCCCCCCGCTAGCGGCGACGGCGAGCCAGAGGTGCGCGGCGTGGCTCTGGACCGCGACCAGGCCCAGGTGAGTGTGCGTCGCGTACCCGACATCCCAGGGACGGCGGGAGCCCTTTGCAATGCCCTGGCTGATGCCGGCATCAGCCTCGACGCCATCGTGCAGTCGGAACGCCAGCACGAGGACGGCAGCCGAGACATCAGCTTCACTCTCAAGCGTGAAGACCGTGCCGCGGCTGATCGCGCCCTCAGTGCCCTGCTGGCGCAATGGCCCGGAGCTATTCTGGAGGACGGCCCGGCCATCGCACGGGTGAGTGCGGTGGGTGCGGGCATGCCCGCGACCGCTGGGACGGCGGGACGGATGTTCCGCTTTTTGGCGGATGCAGGCGTCAACATCGAAATGATCGCCACCAGCGAAATCCGCACCAGCTGTGTGGTGGCCGAAGCGGACGGAATCGCTGCCTTGCAGGCCGTTCACGCTGGTTTCCAACTCGGGGGGGATACTCGCTACGAGGCTCAAGGAAGCGAATCACCCTTGGCGGTCTGAGCCTCAGACGTTCCCCACCAACTTCTGGCGCAGCTTCTTGATGCGATCTCGCAGGTTGGCCGCTTCCTCGAAGTCGAGCTTTTTGGCCGCGTCTTTCATTTTGGCTTCGAGCTGATCAATCAGTTCAGGCAACGCATCCAGAGCCATGCCATCGGCATCGTCTTCCAAAGCCTTCACCGCCTTGCCGGCCACCTCCACCAGGTCGGCATCCGGGCCGTCGGTTTTGAGTTTGCGGGAGAGCTCCAGAAACGACAGGATCGAATTGCTGGCTTTCTTGCCCGCCGCTGTGGGCACGATGCCGTGCTTCTCGTTGTAAGTCTGCTGGATCTTGCGGCGCCGTTCGGTCTCCTCGATCGCCTTCGCCATCGAATCAGTCATGTTGTCGGCGTAGAGCAGAGCCACACCCTCCACATGACGCGCAGCCCGGCCGATGGTCTGGATCAGTGAGCGCTCGGCCCGGAGAAACCCCTCTTTGTCCGCATCGAGGATCGCCACCAGGCTTACCTCCGGCAGATCCAGGCCTTCCCGCAACAGATTCACACCCACCAGTACGTCGTACTCACCAAGGCGCAAGTCCTGGATGATCTCGATGCGCTCGATCGAATGAATCTCAGAGTGCAGATAACGCACCCGCACCTCGTTCTCCGCCAGGTAATCCGTGAGGTCTTCCGCCATCCGCTTGGTCAGCGTGGTCACCAGCACCCGCTGTTGCTTTTTGGCCCGATCACGAATCTCCCCAAGCAGGTCATCCACCTGTCCGGTGGTGGGCCTCACTTCCACAATCGGGTCGAGCACACCTGTGGGCCGGATCACCTGTTCCGCCACCTGACCATCGCTCACCTCCATCTCCCAGTTGCCGGGTGTGGCACTGACAAACACGGTCTGACGCGCCTTGGTCCAGAACTCCTCGCCCTTGAGCGGACGGTTGTCCGCAGCACTGGGGAGGCGAAACCCGTGGTCAATCAGCACCTTCTTACGCGCTTGGTCGCCGTTGTACATGGCCTGCAACTGCGAGCAGGTGACATGGCTCTCATCAACAATCAACAGCCAGTCATCGGGGAAGTAGTCGATCAAGCATTCGGGCGCTGAGCCGGGCTCACGGCCCGCCAGATGCCTGGCGTAGTTCTCGACGCCATTGCAGTAGCCCACCTGCTGCAACATCTCCAGGTCGTAGGTGGTGCGCTGCTCCAGACGCTGGGCCTCCAAAAGCTTGCCTTCTGTGTTCAGAAACTCCAATTGATCCCTGAGCTCCAAACGAATGTCTTTGACCGCCGCATCCAGGCGATCCTTCGGGGTGACGAAGTGCTTCGCTGGGTAGATGTTGATGTTGTCGAGGCTCTGGAGAATTTCTCCGGTCGTGGGGTCGACGTAGCGGATTGCTTCCACCTCATCGCCGAACAATTCCACCCGCACCAGACGGTCTTCATAAGCAGGGCCGATCTCGAGCACATCCCCTTTCACGCGAAAACGTCCGCGGGTGATATCGAGATCGTTGCGGCTGTACTGGTTATTCACCAGCTCCCGCAGAGATCCGCGCAAGTCGAGGGATTCTCCGACGCGAAACTCCACCGCCGCCTTGAGGTATTCACTGGGGATGCCCAGACCGTAAATGCAGCTAATCGAGGCCACGACGATCACATCGCGACGTTCGAACAATGAGCGAGTCGCCGAATGGCGCAACATGTCGATCTCTTCGTTGATCGACGCTGTCTTGGCGATGTAGGTGTCGCTAACCGGAACATACGCCTCCGGCTGGTAGTAGTCGTAGTAGGAGATGAAGTATTCAACGGCGTTATGAGGGAAGAATTCCCTCAGCTCGTTGCAAAGCTGAGCGGCCAGCGTCTTGTTATGGGCAAGCACCAGAGCCGGACGACCGGTCTGAGCGATCACATTGGCCATCGTGAAGGTCTTGCCCGTGCCCGTGGCTCCCAGCAGCGTCTGGTATCGGCGACCACCGTTCACCCCCTTCACCAACTGGGCAATTGCCGTCGGCTGATCCCCCTTGGGGCTGTAGGGGGCGGAGAGGTCGTAGGCGGGCATGGTCCTTGCCTAATGAAGCCCTAGTGAGGGTTGTTCAGGTTACGAGGAACATCTGTCGGCGTGGTGATAGGACTGACCCGACAGCCATCAAAAAAACCCACCCGCCTGATCAACAGCGGGCGGGCCGAGCAAAAATTCGTCTGTGAGCCAAGGACTGCGCCAATGACGAAATCAGACCTGGCTGACCACCGCGCTGCCCAGAGCCTCGCGCAGTCCGCGCACCACAGCCACCATCGCCAGCTCATCGTTGAGGCGATTCACAGCAGAACCGACGCCCACACCAGCCGCACCGGCAGCAATCGCCATCGGCAGGGTCACCGCAGACAAACCAGAGGCGCAGAGCACCGGTGTGCTTTCACAGGCCTGTTCCAGCGCAGCACTGATGCTGTGGGCTGCGGCCAGGGTGGGAGCCGCTTTCTCAATCAGGCCGAGGCTGCCGGGGCTGAAGGGCTTGGCGCTGGTGCCGCCCTCGGTCTGGATCAGGTCGGCACCGGCCGCCACCAGATCCACCGCCAGCTGCTGCTGCTGATCCATGGGCAGCACATGGGGCACGGTGACGCTCAGCACCACCTCAGGAAGCAGAGCCCGGGTCTGACACGTGAGCTCCAACACTTCCTCAGCCCCGAAGATGCGACCTTGGGGATAAAAGGCATCGAAGTTGCCAATTTCCACCATCACGGCACCGGCGGCAACAGCAGCGGGGAACTGCTCGGGCTCCACCGACGACACACACACCGGCACACCCCCGGAGGCCTCGATGGCCAGCTTGACCAGTGCGGGATCGCAGGCCACATCGATCAGGTCGGCACCACCCATGCCCGCGGCACGCGCCACGCGAGCGACCGAGTCAGCGTCAAAGTTCATCAGTCCGGCGATCACCTTGAGCGCGGAACGCTGTTTCAGGCTGCGGCGAAGGGCGGCGGGCAGCAGAGAAAGGCGGGACATCCAGCTGAGATCAGATCAATCCATTCTCCCACCGCATGAGCGGGCAGGATCAAAGCGTTGTTGATGCAGCGCAATGACAGCCGGCACGCCGTGGCTGAACTGGCACGACCGGCTGCACCGCCAGCTGCTGCAGGATCCGCAGTGGCTGCCCAAGAGCAGCACCCTCGTTCTGGCGGTCTCCGGCGGCCAGGACTCGATGGCGCTGCTGGGACTGCTCCGGGATCTCCGCCGCCGGCACCAGTGGACGCTGCAGCTTTGGCACGGCGACCATGGCTGGCATCCGGGCTCGGCTCAGATCGCCCGCGAGCTGCAGAAGTGGTGCCAGGACCAACAGCTGGAGCTGAGCCTCAGCCGCGCCGATGTCAGCATCACCAGCAGTGAATCCAAAGCCCGAGACTGGCGTTACGCCGAACTCACGCGGCTTTGCCAGCAACGGCAGACCAATGGCGAGGCCCGCATCACGGTGGTAACCGGTCACACCGCCAGCGACCGGGCCGAAACGCTGCTTCTGCAGCTCAGCCGCGGCACGGATCTGGCCGGCCTGGGCAGCCTCAGGCGCCAGCGCCCCCTCAACGCCGATGCCGGCAATGGCATCCAATTGAGTCGTCCGCTGCTCGACTTCAGCCGCGATGAGACCGCAAGCATCTGCCACGACCTGCAACTGCCGGTGTGGCTGGATCCCAGCAATAGCGACCCTCACTTTGACCGCAACCGCATCCGCCAGGAGGTGCTGCCGGTGCTGGAAGCCCTGCACCCCGGCTGCAGCCAACGCATGGCGGCCTTGAGTGAGCGGATGTCCCAGGTGCGGGACACTCAGCTGGCCTTGGTGGAGCTGAGCCTCCAACAGCTCCAATCCACGGCAGGGCAACTGCAACGTCTGGCGTTGCAGCAGCAACCCGCAGCCGTGCGGCGGACACTGTTGCTGCACTGGCTGCAGAGCCAAGGTGTGGGGTCCCTGTCAGCGCGGCAGCTGGAAGAACTCAGTGCTGCCATTGCCACGGGCCAACCCCCAGGCGAACGCCATCTGGCCGGCGGCCGGCGGATTCATTGGTGCAGGAACTGGGTACAACTGGATGAACAGGTCTAAACAAGCGTGGACAGCGATTTCCAGGCGCACTACCTCACTGCTGAACAGGCCTATGGCGCTGGTGACTTCCGCACAGCCCAATCCATCACGGTTGATCTGCTCGGCCAACTGAATGGCATGGCCGAGACCAACGCCGACCGGGATGCGCTTCTGGCCTGGCGCGCCTTCGTGGCCTTGCTAGCCGGCAACATTCACCTCTATGGCCTGAATGAGCCGGACCAAGCCCGTGGTTTTTTTGAACTAGTGCTTGCCAGCCATCCCCAGGACACCCTGAAAGATCTGGCTGAGCAGGGGTTGGAACGGATCCATGGGCGACAGGAAAACCCCGCTAAGGCGGTTGCTCCGCCACCGACACCAGTATCACCACCGACATCCACGCTGATCCAGGACCCCTTCCTGACTCAGCCCACCACCGTTGGATTCACGGGTGGTCTTGACTCTCCACAGAACCAAAGCCAAATCGCCGCCACACCCTGGCTGGACGCCCCGGCCACCACGGCCCTTGATGACTTGGACGAGGAGGTAGCCGATCAAGACGAGGGGGATGCGCTAGCCGAAGCTGATCTTGAGCCAAGCCCGGAGATCGAGATTCGGGCCAGTTCTGAATCAGAGGACGTGATCGAGGCAGACATGATCGCCGAACCCGAACCAGAACCTGAGCCAGGACTTCGGGTTAACTCCTCCATCCTGCAACGGCTAGAGCGGGGCCGGCTTCAGGTGACCCTTCCAGCCCAACAAAAACCGCCACCTGAGCTGAGCTCAGATGGCGGCAAACGCAGCACTCAATGGTCGTGGCTGCGGAGGCGCTTAGGCCGCGGCTGAACGACGGCGGCGAGTACGGCCGGCAGGCATGTCTTGATCAACAGTGGCCGTCGAAGCAGCACTGGCGGCACCAACAGGCGCAGGGTCCTTGGCCGGTGCGGAGGTCGCGGCAGCAGTGGGTGCAGGAGCCGACTTGGCAGCAGCCGCAGCAGCGGCAGCGGCCGCTCCCGCTCCAGGGGTAGTGGTGATCACCCGAGCTGGGGTGGCCTCGCGGTTGCGACCGGCATCCCGGTTGCGACCACCACCATGGTTGCCGCTGCCATGCCGGCCACCACCCTGGCGGCCACCACGGCCGCGGGGAGCCGGACGATCGTCGGGTTCGGAATCGGCACGACCCTTGTAAACCGGAGTGCCAGCAGGGGCCGGTTGCACCAGACAGAGGATCAGGGGCTCCACCTGCAACTCGCGGCGCATGCGTCGGCCGAGGCCCACTTCCACCTCACGCTGCACACCCATCCAGTCCACATCCGGTGCCTTGCCACCGGTGCTGCGGGTGAGCTGCTTCCAGCGGTTCTCCAGCACCCACTTGATTTCCCGCTCGGTCCAGAGCGACATTTTGCGCGCATCGGCGGTGGTAACCACGCCGCGAAGATTTACGCGCGGAGGAGCCACCATGGCGCCGTCGGTGCTGATGGCCGCGAGGATCGTGACGATGCCGTCTTCCGCCAGCTGCTGACGTTCCTTGAGCACGCGGGCGTCGACGATGCCGTTGCGGGACTGGTCCAGCAACTCAATGCCAGCCTTCACAGGGTCGGACTTGCGGATCGAATCCTCGGTGAGCTCCACCACATCACCGTTGTCGATGATCAGGGTGTTGTCTTCCGGCACACCCATGGAATGACCAGTGCGGGCATGACGCACCAACATGCGGTGCTCACCGTGCACCGGCACGAAGAACTTGGGACGGGTGAGCGCCAGCATCAGCTTCTGGTCTTCCTGGAAGCCGTGGCCGGACACGTGAATGCCTTCGCCCTTGCCGTAAACCACCTTGGCACCCAGCATCATGAGCCGATCGATGGTGTTCACCACGGAGATGGTGTTTCCAGGGATCGGGCTAGCGGAAAAGATGATCGTGTCGGAGCTCTTCACCTTCACCTGCGGGTGTTCCCCGCGGGAGATGCGACTCAGGGCCGCCAACGGCTCACCCTGACTGCCGGTCATCAGCAGCAGGGTCTCGCGATCGGGCACATGATTGATCTGCTTGATCGGCACGAACAGCTCATCGGGCGCACGCATGTAGCCGAGCTCCCGCGCTTTGGCGATCACGTTGAGCATGGAGCGGCCCAGCAGGCCCACCTTGCGGCCGTTCTTGAGCGCTAGCTCCAGAATCATCGACACCCGATGGATTGAGCTGGCGAAGGTGGTGACGATCACCCGTCCTTCGGCTTCCGCAATGTGACGATCAAGGTTGGGGAACACCGACCGCTCAGGGGGGCAGAAGCCGGGGACCTCCGCGTTGGTCGAGTCACTGAATAGGCAGAGCACCCCTTTGTCGCCGTGATGGGCCAGGCGGGCCAGGTCGAAGTGCTCGCCATCCACCGGGGTGTGATCGAACTTGAAGTCACCCGTGAAGATCACCGTGCCCACTGGGGTGCTGATGGCCAGCGAGAAGCTGTCGGCCATCGAGTGGGTGTTGCGGATGAACTCCACCGAGAAGTGCTGACCCACCTTGACCACGTCGCGGGGACCAACGGTCTGCAGGGTGGTGCGATCGGTGACACCGGCCTCATCCATCTTTCCGGTGAGCATCGAGAGGGCTAGCCGCGGCCCGTAGATCACCGGAATGTTGAAGTGCTTGAGGTGGTGGGCAATGCCACCGATGTGGTCTTCATGACCATGGGTCACGATCATGCCGCGGATGCGCTTCTGGTTCTCGCGCAGGAAGCTGGTGTCGGGCAGCACCACGTTCACGCCGTGCATGCCGTCGCTCGGGAAAGCCAGACCGGCATCCACCAGCATCAGGTCGTCGCCGTACTCGAACACGCAGGTGTTCTTGCCGATCTCGTGCAGACCACCCAGGGGGATCACCCGCAGAGTGGGTTGCTGGGTTTTGGCGTTGCTCACAGTCATGGGGTTGCTTGGAAGAGAAAGAGAAATCGATCAGGTCGGCGCATGGCAGCGCTCTCAGCAGCCGTGGCGTCAGGTGGGACGCAGGGCAGCGAGGGTGTCGGTGAGGGCAGCGAGCATGGCGGGGTCCAGGGGAACAAGGGGAAGACGAGGCGCACCAACGGGCCAGCCACTCAGTTCAAGGGCTGCTTTCACGGGGATGGGATTGGTGGTGGCAAACAGGGCCTTACAGACGGGCAGCAGCGCTTCGTGCTGGGCCAGAGCCTCGCAGTGACGGCCACTCAGGAAAGCATCGATCAAGGTTTTCATTTGACGACCGGCCACATGGCTGACGACACTGACCACACCGACCGCGCCAACCGACAGCATTGGCAGCGTGAGTGCATCATCACCGCTGTAAACAGCGAGCCTTGACCCGCAGGTCAGCCGCAACTGGGTGACTTCATCCGTATTGCCGCTGGCAGCCTTGAAGCTGATCACATTGGGGCAGTCCATCAAGCGAGCAACGGTGGCTGGCGCCAGGCTGGAACCGGTACGACCTGGCACGTTGTAGAGCATCAACGGCAGTGAGGGAGCCGCCTCCGAGACCGCTCGGAAATGGGCTTCAAGGCCGGCCTGGGGCGGTTTGTTGTAGTAAGGAACCACCACGAGAGCACCATCCGCACCAGCGTCTGCAGCATGGGCGGTGGCCGCCACCGCCTCCGAGGTGCAGTTGCTGCCGGTGCCGGCGAGCACCTTGGCGCGTGATCCCACGGCTTCACGCACGGCCACCAGCAGGCGACCCTGTTCTTCCCAACTGAGGGTTGGCGATTCACCAGTGGTACCGCAGACCACGATCCCGTCAGACCCCTCTTCCACAAGGTGCAGTGCCAGACGACCAGCGAGCTCGAGATCAACGGCCCCGTTGGCGTCAAAGGGAGTGACCATCGCCGTCAGAAGACGACCGAAGGGAGTGGGAGATAGCTCTGCAGCGATGCTCATAAAGATCAGGCGGCGGGCAACAGCAATTCAGCGATCTGGATGGCGTTCAGGGCCGCACCCTTGCGGATCTGATCGCCACAGAGCCAGAACTCAAGTGCCTTGTCTTCGCTGATGTCTTGGCGGATACGGCCTACGACCACCGGATCACGACCCGTGACATCGGTGGGCATAGGGAACCGGTTATTGATGGGATCCTCCAGAAGTTCCAACCCTGGAGCGACCGCCAGCAGATCGCGGGCTTCCTGCACAGGGAAGGGCTCTGTGAACTCCACATTCACCGCTTCCGAGTGAGCACGCAGCACCGGCACCCGCACGCAGGTGGCGGTGAATCGCAGATCCGGCAAACCCATGATCTTGCGGGTTTCGTTCACCATCTTCATTTCCTCTTCGCAGTAGCTGTTGGGCTGAAGCGGCGAGTTGTGAAGGAAGAGGTTGAACGCCAAGGAATGGGGCAACACCTCACTCTTCGGTGTCTCTCCGTCCAGCACCGCACGGGAGAGGTCCTTGAGCTCGTCCATCGCCCGAGCTCCAGCACCACTGGCCGATTGATAGGTGCTCACCACCACCCGTTGCATCGGACGCTGGGCCGCCAGGGGAGCGAGCGCCAGGGTAAGCAGGATCGTGGTGCAATTCGGATTAGCGATCACACCACTGTGCGCAAGCGCCGCATCCGGGTTGACCTCGGGCACCACCAAAGGCACTCCGTCCTCCATGCGGAACGCACTGGAGTTATCCACCATCACAGCTCCGGCCGCCACGATGGCTTGGCGCCACATCTTGGACACCGATCCACCGGCGGAGGCCAGCACCAGATCCACGCCCTCAAAGGCGGAAGCTGTCACTTCCTGGAAGGTGAGGGACTGACCATTCCACACGCAGGTCTGGCCTGCAGAGCGTGCCGAAGCCAGCAGCCGCAGTTCACCAACAGGAAAACGACGCTCCTCGAGCAGCTGAAGCAACTCCTGACCCACAGCACCACTGGCCCCAAGCACAGCCACCGTGAGCGGTCGATTCGGCAGTGAGGCAGAGGAAGAAGACGCGGTGGACAAGCGGACGGGACTCAACAACAGATACGTGGTGGAGCAACCACCGGCCGTGACAACCCTGAAAATCTCGAGGCAGGGGCACAGCTGAAACTTGGCCTCAGCTTACGTGGAGGGCCACGGTCAGGCACTTAATTAAGGTATTGGGCTGCTTGTCCCTGCGTCCCCTAATGAGTGCCGCCAGCCTGAAGGTCTCCACCTCCTCCCGTCCCGGCAGCCGCTTGGCTGTGGAGGTTGCCGTTCCCGCGGAGCGGTGTCAGGCCAGCTACGAGGAAGCGATCAATCGGCTGAGCCGCAACGTGAACCTCCCTGGCTTCCGCAAAGGCAAGGTGCCCCGCACCGTGCTCGTGCAGCAGCTGGGTGCGCTTCGCATCCGCGCCAATGCACTGGAAACCTTGGTGGACAGCATCTGGCGTGATGCCCTCGAGCAAGAAACCATCGAAGCCCTCGGCCAGCCAGAACTCAGCGGAGGCTTTGAAGAACTGCTGGAGAGCTTCAAACCGGGTGAAGGCCTCACCGTGACCCTGGAAACGGATGTGGCCCCCACACCGAAGCTGAAAAGCACCAAAGGGTTGAAGGCCGAGGCCGAAAGCGTCAGCTATGACCCGGCGCGCGTCGACGAGATGCTGGAGCAATCCAGACGTCAGCTGGCCACTGTGGTTCCAGTGGAAGGCCGCAAGGCTGAAAAAGGCGACATCGCCGTGGTGGGATTCAAGGGCACCTACAGCGATGACGGCAGTGAGATCGAAGGAGGCACTGCTGATTCGATGGATGTGGATCTGGAGCACGGCCGCATGATCCCCGGCTTCATCGAAGGCGTGGTGGGCATGGCTGTCGGCGATTGCAAGACCGTGGAGTGCCAGTTTCCCGACGACTACCCCAAAGAAGACGCACGGGGCCGCCAAGCCAACTTCGTGATCGAGCTCAAAGATCTGAAGACCCGTGAACTTCCGGCCCTGGATGACGCATTCGCCAAGCAGGCCAGTGAGCAGGAATCTCTGGCCGACCTGCGCAGCGATCTTGAAAAGCGCCTGAAGGACGACGCGGAACGCCGCTCCCGCAGCAACCGTCACGACGCCTTGCTGGGTGCCCTGGTGGAGCAACTGGAGGTGGAACTGCCCGAAAGCCTGATCCAACAGGAAGTGCGCAATCTGGTGGAACAGACCGCCGGTCAATTCGCCCAGCAGGGCATGGATGTGAAGTCACTGTTCACGCCTGAACTGGTGCGCAACCTGATGGAGTCTTCACGTCCCGAGGCCGAAGAACGCCTGCGCCGCAGCCTGGCCCTCACGGCCCTGGCCGACAGCGAGAAGCTGGTGGTGGAGGACGCCGATGTGGACGCCAAACTCGCTGAAGTGAAGCAGCAGCTGTCCGGCGAACGGGACATCGATCCCGAGCGGCTGCGTCAGGCGGTGCTGGATGACTTGCTCCAGGACAAGCTGCTGGGTTGGCTGGAAGAGAACAGCACCATCACCGAAAAAGCGCCTGCAGCGGCTGAAGACGAGGCCAAGCCAACGGCCAAGAAAAGCGCAGCCAAGAAAACCACCGCTAAGGCAACAACCACCAAGAAGGCCTCAACCACCAAGACCAAAACCGCGAAGAGTGACCCTGCGGACGCCGATGCTTGATCGGCACCCATAGATTGCTCTCATTCAGCCCCCCAGTCGCAGCGTGATCAACGCCCGCAGTCACCATCCGATTCAGAACCGCTGGCGGGGCATCCAGCCGATCTCCATGCATCCCCAATCCTCGCCAGGGGTGCCGACGGTGGTCGAGCAATCCGGCCGCGGTGACCGGGCCTTCGACATCTATTCACGCCTGCTGCGGGAACGGATCATTTTTCTGGGCACCGGTGTGGATGACGCCGTTGCCGATGCGCTGGTCGCCCAGATGCTGTTTCTCGAAGCCGAGGACCCTGAGAAAGACATTCAGGTGTACATCAATTCTCCCGGTGGCTCCGTAACCGCAGGCCTGGCGATCTACGACACCATGCAGCAGGTGGCCCCTGACGTGGTGACCATCTGTTACGGACTGGCCGCGTCCATGGGCGCCTTTCTGCTGACTGGCGGCGCCAAAGGCAAGCGCCTGGCTTTGCCCAACGCCCGGATCATGATCCACCAACCCCTTGGAGGAGCCCAGGGTCAAGCGGTGGACATCGAGATCCAAGCCAAGGAAATCCTCTTCCTGAAGGAGACCCTTAACGGCCTGATGGCCGAGCACACAGGCCAACCCTTGAACAAAATTGCTGAAGATACCGACCGGGACAACTTCATGTCGCCGGCCCAAGCCGTGGAGTACGGGCTGATCGATCGGGTGGTGGACAGTTTCGGAGACGGAGAAATCGTTACGGGGGGCTGACACCAACCCTTTTCGTCGCGATGCTCAGTGTTCACGCTGGGATCCATTTGATCTGGTTCCTTGCTCCGACTGATCTGCGACGCGCCTGATGGCCAAGTTCGACGCCCATCTGAAGTGCTCCTTCTGCGGCAAGTCCCAGGAGCAGGTACGCAAGCTGATCGCCGGGCCGGGCGTGTACATCTGCGATGAGTGCATCGATCTCTGCAACGAGATCCTCGACGAAGAGTTGATCGACGCGCAGGGCAGCGCACGCCAGGGAGCTGAGCCAACCCGTAAAGGAACAGCAACCCAGACTAAAAAGAGCAGCAAACCCGCTCCGACCCTGGCCTCCATCCCCAAACCTCACGACATCAAGGGGTTCCTGGATCAACAGGTGGTGGGCCAGGACGCCGCCAAGAAGGTGATGTCCGTGGCGGTCTACAACCACTACAAACGCTTGGCCTGGCAGGGCGATGGCAACGGCGAGACCGAGGAAACCGCCACACGCCTGCACAAGAGCAACATCCTGCTGATCGGTCCCACCGGCTGCGGTAAGACCCTCTTGGCCCAGACCCTGGCGGAGATGCTTGATGTGCCCTTCGCCGTGGCTGATGCCACCACTCTCACCGAAGCGGGCTACGTGGGTGAAGACGTGGAGAACATCCTCCTGCGGTTGCTGCAGAAGGCCGACATGGATGTGGATCTAGCCCAGCGCGGGATCATCTATATCGATGAAATCGACAAGATCGCCCGCAAAAGCGAAAACCCGTCGATCACGCGGGATGTGTCCGGAGAGGGTGTGCAGCAAGCGCTGTTGAAGATGCTCGAGGGCACGGTGGCCAACGTGCCGCCCCAGGGAGGCAGGAAGCATCCCTACCAGGACTGCATCCAGATCGACACCAGCCAGATCCTATTTATCTGTGGTGGGGCGTTCGTTGGTCTCGACGATGTGGTGCAAAAACGCATGGGACGCAACGCCATCGGCTTTGTGCCCAGCGACAGTCGCGGCCGCGGCAAGGCCACCCGCGACCTGCAGGCCTCACAGGTGTTGCGGCACCTGGAGCCCGATGATCTGGTCAAGTACGGACTGATCCCGGAATTCATCGGCCGCATGCCCGTCAGCGCCGTGCTTGATCCCCTCGACGAGCACGCCCTGGAGTCGATCCTCACCGAACCGAGGGATGCCCTGGTGAAACAGTTCCGCACCCTCCTGAGCATGGACAACGTCCAGCTGGACTTTGAAGCAGGCGCCATCGAAGCCATTGCCCAGGAGGCTCACCGGCGTAAGACCGGAGCACGAGCCCTGCGCGGCATCGTGGAAGAGCTGATGCTCGATCTGATGTACGAGCTTCCCTCCAGCAAAAATGTCGATGCCTTCACGATCACCAGAGCCATGGTGGAAGAGCACACGGGAGGCAAGGTGCTGCCGCTGCCCGGCACGGACCGTCAGCAGGAATCCGCCTGACGTGATCACAGCCATCTCCGCGACAGACTGAAGCCAGCCGCTGATCACGGCCATGGCCGCCGCAGACCATCTGAAAGTTCCACGCCAGCACGGGCTGTTTCTGCATCACGGCATTGACCTGGGAGATGGCACCGTTGCCCACTATCTGGAAGGCCGGGAAATCCTGCGCAGCCCCGTGGATGAGTTCCGCCGCGGCCAGGCGCTGAGCGTGGTCAGCCATGAGGGGGCCTCACCCACGAGCGTGACCCTGCGCCGGGCCATGAGCCGCATCGGCGAGCAGAACTACAACCTGTTGTTCAACAACTGCGAGCATTTCGCGAACTGGTGCAAGACCGGTCGCCACCGCAGCGGTCAAGTCGAAGACTGGCTGCACACCGGCAGCCTCGGCGCTCTCGCACTGGGGCAACTGATGCCAGCGGCACTCCTGACAGGCCTGGGGCTGCTGCTGCGCAAGGGCCTGATCGATGAGCGCTCACGGGAACGGGCCCAACGCGGCCTGGACCAATTGCAGCAGTTGCGTCTGCGTCTGCTCGACAAGCTGGAAAGCACCCTCGAACAGGCTGAGAGCTGGATGGAGGGCATGCCCGGTCAGGGAGCGGATGATCGAGTCAATCGCCACAGCCGCCAGCTTCTGTTGACCGGCCGCACCATCGCTGATGAGCTGGCGGCCGTGGAGGACATGGAAGCCAAGCTCAATGCCCTGCTGGAGAACACATCGCCCGCAACGAGCACCAAAGCTGAGCCCAAACCCCGGTAACCTCAGCGTCTTGCCGGCAGTGCATGAGCCAGCCGTACCAGCCACTGCATCACAAATACCGGCCCCAACGCCTGGATCAGCTGGTGGGGCAAGAAGCCATCGCCGCCACCCTCGGCCACGCCCTGCGCTCTGGCAGGATCGCCCCCGCTTATCTGTTCAGTGGACCTCGCGGCACCGGCAAGACCTCCAGCGCTCGCATCTTGGCCCGCTCGCTGAATTGCCTAAGCAGTGAGGGGCCAACACCAGAACCCTGCGGTATCTGCGAGCTCTGCACCACGATCGCGGCAGGCACTGCCCTGGATGTGATCGAAATCGACGCGGCCTCCAACACGGGCGTCGACAACATCCGCGACCTGATCGAACGCTCTCGGTTCGCGCCCGTTCAGGCGCGCTGGAAGGTCTACGTCGTGGATGAGTGCCACATGCTCTCCACCGCAGCATTCAATGCGCTGCTCAAGACCCTGGAAGAACCGCCGCCACGGGTGGTGTTCGTGCTGGCAACTACCGATCCCCAAAGGGTGCTGCCCACCATTCTCAGCCGCTGTCAACGTTTCGACTTCCGACGGATTCCCCTGGATGCGCTGGAACAGCACCTGAGCTGGATTGCCCAACAGGAAGCGATTCCCATCGAAGCCGACGCACTGCATGTGGTGGCCCAGAGGGCTCAGGGCGGCCTGCGCGATGCCGAAAGCCTTTTGGATCAGCTGAGCCTGCTGCCCGGCCCCATCGAAGCCAATGCGGTCTGGGATCTGCTGGGTGCCGTTCCTGAGCAGGAGCTGCTGGAACTGGTGAAAGCGATGAGCACTAGCGAACCGGTGACGCTCTTGGAGGCCACGCGCCAATTGCTGGATCGCGGACGGGATGCGGGATCCGTGCTCCAGGGCCTGGCAGGAATCCTGAGGGATCTGGTGCTGATGGCCGCTGCTCCTGACCGGCCGGAGCTCACCAGCGTCTCTCCCCAGTTCCGTGATCAGCTACCGCCTCTGGCCAAGAGCATCGGGCGCTCCCGGTTGCTGCAGTTGCAGGGCCAGTTGCGTGGAAGCGAGCAACAACTGCGCCAGAGCGTGCAACCCCGCCTCTGGCTTGAAGTATTGCTGCTGGGACTGCTGGCTGAACCGATGACGGCCAGTGTCAGCCGGCCTACAACCGCACCAGCGACCACCACGCCCGTCGCAACAGCGAACGTTTCCGCCACAACTGCTGCGTCAACAACCATCGCACCAACAGCTGCAGCCTCCGCACCGCCACCTCCTGCTTCGCCACCACCTGCCCCATCGGCCCGATCGGCCCCAACGGCGATCAGCCTTCCCAACACCTCCAGCCCAACGCCGCCTGAAGCAGAGGTTGCCGAACCGGCAATGCCGGCGCCATCCACCGACGATCTCGGGGAACTGTGGCAGCAGATCCTGGCCGGCCTGGAGCTGCCCTCCACAAGGATGCTGTTGTCGCAGCAGGCACAGCTCGTGCGCATCGACAACCAGCGCGCCGTCGTGCAGGTGGCGGGCAACTGGATGGGCATGGTGCAGAGCCGAGTGGCCCTGCTGGAACAGGCCATCGCCCGCACCATGGGCGGAACGCGTCAACTGGTGCTGGAAAACCACAGCGGCCCCGCACCGACGGCCGCGATGCCCGCGAAAACTGGACCCGCCGCCCCGACACCCACAACGACAGCAGCACCCACCGCAACCGCGCCACCGGTATCCGGCGGTGGAGGAGCCCAGCTGCCCCCGCGACCCACGCCTTCAGTGCCAGCACCCCAGGCTGTCCCACAGGCCCCCTCAGAACCAGGACTAACCTCTTCAGCTCCGGAAGCGACGCCAGAAGCACAAGCTCAACAGCGCAGCGAACCCTCCGCAATGGATGAAAAGGTGAAGCGCTTCGCCGACTTCTTTAACGGTCAAGTGCTGGACGTGGACCTGAACGGTTGAGCACAAAACCTTCTCAGCAGACTGACAACTGAAAACTGTGCTGAAGGGGACTGTGCTTAGACCTGAAGCGTCTCTTCCTGGCCGCGATGGCTCGTCTTCGCCCAGACCAGACGCTTGGGCAGCACCGCCATGCGCAGGGTGACCCAAGGGATGACCACGAACCAATGGCTGAGATAAGCAATCCCCAGCAGCAGATTGAACAGATCCGGCGGCGGTAACTCAGGCCCCTCGCTTGGACGGCGACAACCCCGCCAGTAGGCCACGCCAGACACACTGAACGCCACAATCGACAAAGGCCAGTAGAGCGGAGCAGTGCGACTGAGGGCGCTGGTGAGCAGATCCGCCCAAGACACCACAGGCAGCGCGTATTGCAGCAGAAAGAAACAGGCCAGATCGCGGCGTTGGGCGAGGGTCAGGCGACGGCAGAACAACCCCGGCCAATAATCCAGAAACCGTTGAAGGCCACCCTCTGCCCAACGCTGCCGCTGCTTCCAGAGCGCGGGAACCGATTCAACAGCTTCTTCTTGAACTGGCGGATCCCAGAGGATGCCCACACGAGCATTCTCGAGGAGCAGCCGGAAACTCAGATCGAGATCGTCCGTCACGGTGTCTTCGTTGAAGCCGCCGCATGCCTCGAGCAGGTCGCGACGCAGAAGCTCGCCATTGCCCCGCAACTCGGCCACGCCTCCCCCGCAAAGGCGACCTTGCTGCAGCTGGGCATCAAACGCCATCTCCATGGCCTGCACCCGCGTCAACCAATTGGTGTCAGGGTTCGTGACCGCTTTGCGCATCTGAACAGCGGACCAATCTCCTGCTGTGGCGAAGGGGATCAGTCGCTCTAGTTGATCTTCCGCCAGCTGCGCATCCGCGTCCAGGATCAATAGCCATTCCCCCTGAGTCTGCTTCAAAGCTGCGTTGAGGGCCCCCGACTTACCACCGCCTGCATTACGAGGCCGTCGGATCACTTTGAGAGAAGGAAACCGGCTCTGCAGCTCGCTCAGGCGCTCCGGCGTGTGATCTTCACTGCCGTCATCCACCACACACAACGTGAGCCGCCGATCGGGATACCGGAGTGCTGAAAGCCGCTCCACCAGCCGGGTGACCACTGCTTCCTCATCGCGAGCCGCCACGACGACATCCACCGTGGGACAGGACTGCCCATCCAACGGTGTGGAAGCCAACGTCCCATCATCGTTACTACCAACAAGGGCTGGATCCACTCGGCGCAACAACGTGCGCAGGCCGTAGCCGCCCAACAGCACAGCGAGGGTGAAGGCAGGGATCAGGCTGCGGGAAGGATCCAACCAGTGGGGCGCAGCACCGGCACAGCCGCAGGCCGCCAGGAAGAAAGCCGTCTTGCCGCGTCGGTGGTTACCAGTCCCTGCGGCCACGACCCTCCCATTCCACGAAGTACGGGGACTTTAGGGGGCCTGAGCAGGGGTGGTTTCAGGTGCTGGTGCCAGCGGTACCAACTTGGTTCCTGGGTAGTAGTGATCCAGGATCCGCTCAGCAGTCCAGCCACGACCGGCGAGATCGATCGCACCGGCCTGGGACAGACCCACACCGTGACCGAAGCCACCCCCCTGGAAACGCCAGGCACCGGCACCCTCCGGCTGGATCACAAACAAGGTGCTGGGCAACCGCCGCAGGGTGCGACGGATTGCATCTAAACGCAGCGTCACCGGCGCCGCTCCACCCTCTCGATCCATCTCAAGGGCCAAGACCCTGCCGCTGGGGCCACGGGACACCGCCCGCAGCGCCGTGGGCAGGGCATCACCCTGACCCGCTGCCGCTAACGCACGACTGAGCTGACCAGCGGTGTAGAGGCGATTCCAGCGGAAGCGTGGATGACCTGCGCCGAAGGCACCGTCCCAACGATTGAGCAGGAGCCTCACATCCTCGGCGCTCTGGATGGGCAAGGTGATCGAACCCACCCAATCCGATGACCCATCGGCCCGCGCCTGCACATAGGGCAGGGGATCCATCGACCAGGCCTCCTCTGCCCCTGCGCTCACACCACCGTTGGTGGCGTGATACCACGCCTGGATGGGTTGACTATCCAATTGCAGAACCTGGCCTGAGGTGGCTCGGATGGCCTCCCGCACCGATTCACTGGCTTGGCGCGGATCGCTGTACACCTGACATTGAGTGTCGCTGCACAGGTGGTAGCCGTCCAAGCCGAAACGATGGCTGTTGGCCAGCGCCCAGGTGCGCGCCAGCACGGCCTGGGCCTGCAGAGCTGCCGGCGGTGATCCAGCCCCAATCTCGTGGGGAACGACACCTTCGAGATAGCGCTCCACCGGGAGCTGTTCAAGGAATGTCCAGCTGCCGTAAGCGTCCGCTTGCAACCGGAAAGGACCGCGCAGAACACCTCCGTCCCAGCGGAGGCCATCGGGGGCGATCACCTGCAACGGCCCGTCCAAAGTGCGGCCCCCACTGAAACCCTCCAGCACCGGTTGCACCACATCAACAATGCGTTCCCGTACATCGCGCAGGCTCACTCCGATGAGATCCGGGGCATCGGAGGGAACCCACACTTCCCACTCCTCGGGATGGGCGACCCGAGCCTCCACCCCTTGATCCCGCCAACGAGATGCAACACGATCCGCCGACTCGAAACTGGCGTATGGGCCTGCGACACGCCGAGCGATCTCCAACGGTTCTGTCAAGGCCACTAATCGCCAGCTGAAGCGCAGCGTGTTAGCCGTCTCCAGAGGCTTCCCTGCCCAATCCTGCAATTGCAAGGGTTGCGCGCCTGCCGTGGTGAGGATCAATGGCGAAGCCGAACGGTCAGGCATCGTGCCCCGACCGAGATGGTCGTCCAGGGACACCCAGAGCACGGCATTTCGCGCCGAGGGCGGCTGGGGCACGCTGCGATGGGTCGGAGCAACTGGCGCAGGCGGCTGAACCACGGGGCCACGAACGTCCTGAGCGCGACAACCCGCAGCCGCCAGAAGCGGAAACACCACCCATGGAACGACACTGCGCACGGCTCGAACGGACCGGTTCATCGCCATGGCATCGCTATCGATGGAGGAGATGACCTGAGCATGAACCGGAACCGGAGGTTTGGCTGGGGGGAGGGTGAGGTTCTATGGTTGTCGTTTGTGCCACGCGCTGCCAGAGACATGCCCAAGCTCAAGACCCGCAAAGCAGCCGCCAAGCGGTTCAAAGCAACTGGCACTGGCAAGTTCATGCGTCGGCGGGCATTCCGCAATCACCTGCTGGATCACAAGAGCCCCAAGCTCAAGCGCCATCTGGGCACCAAAGCTGTCGTCGACCGCACGGACGAAGATCGCGTGGCTCTGATGATGCCCTACGCCTGAATGACGGCCTGCTCTTGAGCGGTGACTGAATCGCTCAGATCCTTCTTACTTCCCCTTTCAACTCCCCATGGCACGCGTCAAAAGAGGCAATGTCGCCCGTAAGCGCCGCAACAAAATCCTCCGTTTAGCCCGTGGCTTCCGCGGCAGCAACGGCACCCTCTTCCGCACCGCCAACCAGCGGGTGATGAAGGCTCTCTGCAATGCCTACCGCGATCGTCGCCGCCGCAAGCGTGATTTCCGCCGTCTGTGGATCGCGCGGATTAACGCAGCAGCCCGCCTCAATGGTGTGAGTTACAGCCGTTTGATCGGCGGCCTCAAGCAAGCCGACGTGCGTTTGAACCGCAAGATGCTGGCTCAGCTGGCAGTGGCGGATCCGGCAAGCTTCACGAATGTGGTGAATGCAACCCAGGGTTGAGTAGGGTCCCGCCCCGGGACTTCCCTCCTCCTTCATGGACTCCTTTCTGCCGCAGACTTACCTGCTCGGTCTAATCGGCCTGCTGGCAATCGTGGCTGTCGTCGCCGGTCGACAGCTTCTGCGGGTACGTCGCGATGAAATGAACTTGATCCGGCTCGAGCAGGCGGATGCAAGCTCCTCCAAAGACGCTGGTCAGCTCTATGAGCTGGCTTCAGTTCAGCTGCGCAAACGGCTCTATCCGCAGGCCACAGCAACACTGCAGCAAGCTGCGAAACGGCTCAATAACGAGCCTGATGAAGCGAAGGCCCTTGTGCAGAACGCACTGGGATTTTCTTTAGCCGCCCAAAAGGACTTCTCGGGTGCGGTCCGCCATTACAAATCAGCGCTGCAAGCCAAAGCGGATTACCCCGTCGCGCTCAACAATCTGGCCTTCGCCCAGGAGCGTCTACTCAACAGCGATGACGCCTGTGATCTGTATCGCAAGGTGCTGGCTTTGGAACCCGCTAACAAAACAGCCCGCACCCGGCTGAAACGCCTGGAGCGGACCCTTCATCGTCAAACCGGCAAGGCATCGTCGTCATCCAGTGGCGGATCACCAGAGAGCTCGGACGGCCGGGGCTTCTGAGGCGGAACAACTGGGCTCGAGATTGAGGCTGCCACCGCGATTGGTGAGTCGCGGAGCCTGCCAGCTCGACAGAGAAAGGCCCTGAAGGCCGAGAAAATCTCCGCCAACCTCCATGTCGTCAGCAAGTGCGCTGGCCAGGGGCAGCAGATCCAGTTGATCCGAGGTGGCGTTGAAATTGCCCTGAACCGGAGTCGAGACGCTACCGATCTGCATCTCTCCACGCAAATCCAGCATCTGGCCAATCGGCACCACACTGGCCAAGGTCAGCACCACATCCTCCGTGTTGCCGCTGGTGAACGAGGTGTAGCTGCCACACCATTGACGGGGCATCGACACTGCCAAGCTTGCAGCCCGCGCCACCGGATCAAAGCGAAGAACCGATCCCTCAAGCTCAACCGGTTTCTGTAGAACAGACGCATCCAGAGGGAGAGACGGTTCGAACGTCGCCGGAATCTCGATCGGCGCGTTCATGTCCACGGAAATGGGCATGACGAGAACGGATGATGGGCGCACGGTAGGGCCCTCAAGCGTGGCCCGTCCGACTTCCGATCCGGTTCAACACCAGTCCGCAGCTCCGCATGATGGCTTCGACACCGTCCAGCACCGACCCGTTTCTGATCGGTGGACGCCAGTTCAACAGTCGGCTGTTCACCGGCACGGGCAAATACCCCAACCTGCAAGCCATGCAGCAAAGCCTGGAGCGCTCAGGTTGCGAGATGGTCACGGTGGCTGTGCGGCGGGTGCAAGCGGTGGCGGCAGGCCACGCAGGCCTGATGGAAGCGATTGACTGGTCACGCATCTGGATGCTTCCCAACACCGCTGGCTGCGCCACAGCAGAGGAGGCCATCCGGGTCGCCCGTTTGGGTCGTGAGTTGGCCAAGCTGGCGGGTCAAGAAGACAACACCTTCGTGAAGTTGGAGGTGATCCCCGACGGCCGTTACCTGTTGCCGGATCCGATCGGCACCCTGGACGCCGCCGAAACTCTGGTGAAGGAAGGGTTCACCGTTCTCCCTTACATCAATGCGGACCCGCTGCTAGCCAAACGGCTGGAGGATGTGGGCTGCGCGACGGTGATGCCGCTGGGCTCACCGATCGGCTCTGGCCAGGGCCTCTGCAATGCCTCGAACATCGGCCTGATCATCGAAAACGCCAACGTCCCCGTGGTTGTGGATGCCGGCATCGGCGTCCCCAGCGAAGCTGCTGCTGCCCTGGAAATGGGAGCCGATGCCGTATTGGTGAACAGCGCCATCGCACTGGCAGGCGATCCTCCGGCAATGGCCGAAGCCATGGGTCAAGCCGTTCAGGCGGGCCGTCTGGCGTTCCAATCGGGCCGATTACCGCGTCGAGATCAGGCCAACCCCAGCTCCCCCACCAGCGGCCTCGTGAAGTGAAGAGAGGTGAAGTGACATGAAGCGGGCGAAACAAAGCCTGTCATTAGGCAATTGGACTCATAAGGTCTCGGCAATCGACGAGGACTTATGCAGGTCACAACCGAAGACGGCGGACGCCTGAACGCCTTCGCGAAGGAACCCCGCATGGAAGTGATCTCGGAGGACACCAGCCGCAGCAACGCCTCCAGACTGCTGATCATCAGTGGCTCGGTGCTGGTGGTGGCTCTGATGGCCGTCACCGTGGCGATCAGCTGAAAACCCTGTAGTAGCTTGCACCTCATTGGCGGCTTGAACGCTTCAGCAGGAGTTTGGGGTGAAAGTTCTCGTTCTCGGTGGTGACGGCTTCTGTGGATGGCCCTGCGCCGTGAATTTGGCGGATCAGGGTCACGAAGTTCTGATCATCGACAACCTCAGCCGTCGCAAGATCGACATCGACCTCGAAGTCGAGTCGCTCACGCCGATTTCAAGCATCGGAGAGCGGCTGCAAGCCTGGGAGCAACTTGGCGGCAAGCCCATGCGCTTCGTGCACATGGACATCGCCCACGAGTACCAACGCTTACTCGACCTGCTCATCGAGGAAAGGCCCGACTCCGTTGTGCACTTCGCGGAACAGCGGGCTGCTCCCTACTCGATGAAGAGCAGCGCCACCAAGCGCTACACCGTCGATAACAACGTCAACGGCACCCACAACCTTCTGGCCGCCATCGTGGAATCAGGCCAGGACATCCATGTGGTGCACCTGGGCACCATGGGTGTGTATGGCTATGGCTCCCACCGCGGCGCCACCATCCCTGAGGGCTATCTGAAGGTAGAAGTGCCTCAGCCAGACGGCAGCCGTTTCGAGGAAGAAATCCTCCATCCGGCCAGCCCTGGCAGCGTCTACCACATGACCAAGACGCTCGATCAACTGCTTTTCCTCTACTACAACAAGAACGACAAGGTCCGCATCACCGACCTGCACCAGGGCATCGTCTGGGGGACTAACACCGATGCCACCAGTCGGGACCCACGACTCACCAACCGCTTTGATTACGACGGTGACTACGGCACCGTGCTTAACCGCTTCCTGATGCAGGCCGCGATCGGATATCCCCTCACCGTGCACGGCACCGGTGGTCAGACCCGCGCCTTCATTCACATCCGCGATTCCGTGCGCTGCGTTCAGCTCGCTCTTGAGAACCCACCCGAACAGGGTGAACGGGTGAAGATTTTCAACCAGATGACCGAGAGTCATCAGGTGGGTGAACTGGCCAAGAAAGTGGCGGCTCTCACAGGTGCTCGGGTGAACAACCTGCCCAACCCGCGCAATGAAGCCGTCGAAAACGACCTGATCGTCGACAACCGCTGCTTCCTTGAGCTTGGCCTCAATCCCACCACCCTGGATGACGGCCTCCTGAAGGAAGTGGTGGAAATCGCCACCCGCTACGCCGACCGCTGCGATCGCGCTCGCATCCTGTGCACCTCCGCCTGGACCAAAACACAGGCTCAGGCGATCAGCACCGCCTCCTGATTCCTGATCGGGGTTCCTCCTTGAAAATCGCCTTCTTCACTGAAACCTTCCTGCCGAAGGTCGACGGCATTGTCACCCGACTCACCAAGACGGTGAAGCATCTGGTGGATGCCGGCGATGAGGTGATCGTGTTCTGCCCTGAGGGCTGCCCCGATCACTACATGGGAGCGCGACTGATTGGGGTGCCCGCCATGCCGTTGCCGCTCTACCCCGAGCTGAAGCTGGCACTACCCCGCCCAGCCGTCTCTGAAGCCATTGATGACTTCCAGCCCGACCTCATCCATGTAGTCAACCCAGCTGTGCTCGGGCTGGGGGGGATCTGGCTGGCGAAGACCAAATCGATCCCATTAGTCGCCAGCTATCACACCCATCTGCCCAAGTACTTAGAGCACTACGGCATGGGCATGCTCGAGCCCCTGCTCTGGGAACTGCTCAAAGCAGCACACAATCAAGCCTTGCTCAACCTCTGCACCTCCACCGCCATGGTGCAGGAACTGAGCGACAAAGGAATTCAGCACACCGATCTTTGGCAGCGAGGGGTCGACACCGATTTATTTCGGCCCCAGTTGCGCAGCGACGCCATGCGTCAGCGGCTGCTGGGCAAGCACGACGACCGGGGCGCCCTGCTGCTGTACGTCGGTCGTCTCTCGGCCGAAAAACAGATTGAACGGATCCGGCCGGTGCTGGAAGCCCTCCCGGACGCCCGCTTGGCACTGGTGGGCGATGGCCCCCACCGCCAGCAATTGGAAAAACATTTCGCCGACACGGCCACCACGTTTGTCGGCTATCTGGCTGGTGAAGAGCTGGCGAGCGCCTATGCCAGCGGTGATGCGTTCCTCTTCCCATCCAGCACCGAAACCCTTGGCCTGGTGCTGCTGGAAGCCATGGCGGCAGGCTGTCCGGTGGTCGGAGCCAACCGCGGCGGCATCCCCGACATCATCACGGATGGCTCCAATGGCTGTCTGTACGAACCCGGCGGTGCCGATGGCGGTGCCGCGAGCCTAATCCAAGCCACACGCCGCCTGCTGGGCAACGATCTGGAACGACAGGCCCTTCGCAAGGCAGCCCGCGATGAAGCCGAGCGCTGGGGTTGGGCCGGAGCCACCGAACAACTGCGCGGCTACTACCGCGGTGTTTTGCAGCAACAGGATCTCAATGTGGCCGCCTGATTCAGGTCTGCCTGATCAGGACTGGGTGCGGGTGCGGTTCCACACCTCCATCACCTTTTTGGCCATCGGCAGCGCGTGCACGGAACCCCCGCCAGGTGTGTTCTGCGCGAAGGCCACGATCACAATCTGCCCTTCCGGATAAGGGGCATAGGTGGCGAACCAGGCATGGTCTGGGCCACCCGTGCTGTCTTCAGCCGTGCCGGTCTTGCCTCCAGCCGAAGGGATGCCGGGGCCATTGAGGCCGAAACCGGTGCCCTCCGACACCACCTTGCGCAGACCCTCACGGATGGTGTTCAACGTGGTTGGCTGAATCAGCACCTTGGTGCGACGGGGTGGCTCAGTCCAATTCAGTCCCTGATCCGCCAGGTGAGGGGTGACGAGCCACCCTCCGTTGGCAAACACGGAGTAAGCCCGGGCTAACTGCAGCGGCGTGATCTGCACCACCGACTGACCGATGGATGCACTGGCCATGTCTTCTGGAATCCAGGGCGTTGAACCGGGTTCAGCCCAGCCGCGGCCGGACGCGGCCCAGGCCTCATCACCCACCAGACCGATGTTTTCCTCCCAACCGATCTCGATGCCGGTTTTCCGCTGAAAACCAAGGGCATCCGCAGCCTTCTTCAAAGCCAAAGAGCCCGCCCCCACTCCCACCTGATAGAAGAAGGTGTTGCTGGAAAAGCGCAGGGCATCGGCATAGCCGATCAGGCCGAAACCAGCACCGTTGTGGTCGGGGAAGCAATGACCGCCATAGGTAATGCAGGCCGTGGTGTTGAGCTTCGTATCCGGGGGGAATTTGCCCGATTCCATTCCGGCCATGGCCGTGACCGCTTTCCAGGTGCTGCCAGGGTCGTAGGCATTCATGGCCCGACTAAGCAATGGCTTCTTGGGATTGGAAAACAGCGCGTCGTACTCCGTCTGGGTGGTGACGAGCTTGGAGAAGAAGTTGGGGTCGAAGGTGGGTTTGCTGGCCAAAGCAAGGATCGCGCCAGTGTTGGGGTCCATCGCGACGATGGCGCCACCAGGTTTATCAGCCAGCGCCTGCTCAGCAGCCTTCTGAAGATCGAGATCGAGGGTGAGGGTGAGGTCTTTGCCGGCCACTGACGGGCGATCACCGAGATGGCGCTGGACCTCGCCCATGGCATTCACCTCCAGCATCTGGCCGCCCCAGGCACCGCGGAGATGACTTTCATAGGCCGCTTCCACACCAATCCGGCCAATGCGATCGCGGATCTTGTAGCCCTTCTCAGCGAGTGTTTCGTACTCGCTCTCGGTGATCGGCTGGGTGTAGCCAAGGGTGTGGGCCGCCAGCGTTCCATGGGGGTAATACCGCAGGATGTCCACATCCACCTGCGCTCCCTTGAGACCCAGAGACTGCTCTTGGAACCGGAGCACCTGCTCCGGCTTCAGATCAGTCGCCAGATTGATGCGATAACCATCACGGGCTACACCGCTACCGCGTCGCTGATCGAGCTCGGCCGCATCAAGATCAAGGAGTTGCGCCAGACGATCCCGCAGGTCCGGCCAGGACGCATCGTCCACTAAGCGCGGCTCCACGTAGAGGGAATAAGTCAACTTGCTGGAGGCCAGCACCCGCCCTTTGCGATCAAGCAGACGACCACGCGTCGGGGAACGGGGCACCAGGCGGATGCGGTTCTCATCCGCCAACTGGCGATAGCGCTTGCCCTCCAGCACCTGCAGCCACACCAAGCGGGACACCATCGCTGCTGTCACCAGCAGCACCAGAGTGAGCAGCACTAACGGCTGCTGCCGCAGACCGCTCTGACGCTGACCGTCCCGTTGCGACAGGCCCGAGCGTGCCATTCCGCTCAGCTCTCCGGCGCCATCAAGGCATCGAGACGCTTCAAGCGATCTTCGATCCGGCCCAGCACTGTCTGAAGCTGCTCAGGGGACATCTCCAGAGCATCGGCACGATCCGATGACGGTTCGCCCGCGGCATCGATCACCTCAGCCGCCGCATCAGGCTCATTCACCTCCACCTGCACGGTCATCACGGGATTGCCGAGGCCTGGGCTGATCTGATCCAGCCGCTCACGCACCTCCCGGGCCGCTGGTTCACCCTGCTTGCGCAGATCACCCAAAGGGTCCTCCCCTTTGGCCACGGATTCCACCGCTTTGGCTGCACCATCCGTGCGAACGCGATCCACAAAAGCCAGACCCATCGGCAGCACGTCCTGCATCAGGGTCAGGCGAAAGGAGTCGAGAGGTTGGCTGTCGGCCATTAAACAAGGCCCTCAACGATCAACGAACTCCAGTCTGCTGCGCTGGAGGCACAAGTGCCGGACAACTGGCACGGGAGGATCCCAACGACCAGCCGATCACGCCAGAGATCACCACCAAGGCCACCATCGGTGCCAGTGCCTGATGGGTGGTGTCGAGGGCAATCCATTCCGACCAGCCCCGCAGGAAACGATCACGGGCAAAACGACGCTTCTCACGACTCTCCAACCGTGCACGCCGCTTGTATGACTTCTCAACCCAGCGCTCAAAGGAACGCTTCTTGGTGATCGCCATCTTGCGCTCCACCTCCAGCAGCTGCCCGGAGGTGAGTTCAGGATGAAAGGTGCCGATTAGCTCCAGGCTCTTGAGGAACATCTCGACAGCGCCGTCCTTAATGTCCTGATCGGAGACATCAAGCAACGCCCAGTCCAATTCAGGGTAGAAGCGGCTGCGATTCTGCTGAATCTGATCCTCATTCAGCTGACCGGGCTCGCGCAGCCAACGATCGGTGTTGCTGTCAAAACGACGCCAGTAGAGAAAAGGATTGATGTAGACGGTCTTGCCTGCCAGCTGGATGCTGTCCTGCTGCAGACGTCGCTGGAGTTGCTGATCCTGCTGTTGGGCAGCGGTCACACGCTTCAGGCCGGGGACTCAGGGTATCGGCGCTGAGCGCGACCCACCAGCCCCCTTGAAGACCTATTCCCACTCGATCGTGCCGGGAGGCTTGCTGGTGATGTCGAGAACAACGCGGTTGACCCCGTTCACTTCATTGACGATGCGATTGGAGATCGTCTCCATCAGGTCGTAGGGCAAGCGCGACCAGTCAGCGGTCATGCCGTCCTCACTGGAGACGCAGCGCAACACGATCGGCCAGGCATAGGTGCGCTTGTCACCCATCACACCCACGGAACGCACGGGCAGCAGCACAGCAAACGCCTGCCAGATGTCGTGATAGAGGCCCGCCTGCTTTACCTCCTCACGCACGATCAGATCGGCATCCCGCAGGCAATCGAGCTTCTCAGCCGTGACCTCTCCAAGGATGCGGATAGCCAGACCAGGGCCAGGGAAGGGATGACGGCGCACGATCTCTTCCGGCAGACCAAGAGAGCGACCCACCTTGCGCACTTCATCCTTGAAGAGCTTGCGCAGGGGCTCCACCAGCTTGAACTGGAGATCCTTAGGCAAGCCGCCCACGTTGTGATGGCTCTTGATCTTCACCGCCACCCGTTCACCCGTCTTGGGATCCACGTTGGTGCCGGCACTCTCGATCACATCGGGATAGAGCGTGCCCTGGGCCAGGTAATCGAAAGGTCCGAGACGCTTGCTCTCCTCTTCAAACACCCGGATGAATTCCGTACCGATGATCTTGCGCTTCTGCTCGGGATCCGTAATGTCCTTGAGCTTCTCAAGGAAGCGCTCACGAGCGTGGATGTACTCCACATGGATGTTGAACTTGCGATCGAAGAACTCCATGAGGAACTCCGGTTCGCCTTTTCGCATGAAGCCCTGGTCAATGAACATGCAGGTGAGCTGATCCCCGATGGCCTTCTTCAGCAGAAAGGCAAGGGTGGATGAATCCACACCACCCGACAGCGCCAACAGCACGCGCTTGTCGCCCACCTGATGACGCACCTGCTGGACGGCTTCCTCAATAAAGGCGTCGGTGGTCCAGTCAGGATCACATCCACAAATGTGGTAGACGAAATTGCGGATCATGGCCATGCCGCAGGTGGAGTGCACCACCTCGGGGTGAAACTGCACCCCGTACAGACGCCGATCGTGGTGGGCGACCGCCGCTTCCGGGGTATTGGCCGTGTGCGCAAGGCGCACAAATCCCTCAGGGAGCGCCTGCACGGAATCGCCGTGACTCATCCACATCGTGGATCCGTTGTCCACGTTGGTGAGCAGATCGGTGGGATCGTCCACCTCGAGCGGTGCCTTTCCGTACTCGGCCTTACCGGTGGCCGCCACCACGCGACCGCCCAGCTGCTGCACCATCAACTGCATGCCGTAACAGACCCCGAGCACGGGAATGCCCAGCGACCAAATCTCGGGATCGCAGAGGGGCGCACCTTCGGCATAAACCGAGCTGGGACCACCGCTGAGGATGATTCCCTTCGGAGACAGCTTGCGCAACTCTTCCGCCGATGTGCTGTAGCCCAGCACCACGGAAAACACCTCGGTCTCGCGCACCCGACGTGCAATCAGTTCGGAGTACTGGGAGCCGAAATCAAGGATGACGATGGCCGGCTGACGCTGACCTTCACTCGAAACCTGAGACATCTCGCACGTGATCCGTGGAACGGGAGATCGCTGAACACGATCGCCAATCCATCAGCGTAGAGAAGGGCCTCCACTTTCACCGCCCAGCAAGGGCTCCAGACTCAGGCCCGCATGGCCCAGCATCCGCAGGCCTTCAGGGCCTGCCCAGCGCAGCTGACGATCACGACTGAACAAGGCAGCGCCAATCGCCATGGCCGGACAGCCATAGCGCTGCAAGTAGCCCTGACTGCGCTGCTCAACTGCCCCAGCCATGGACATCCAAAGCGCTCTGGCTTGGCCTGCATCCTGCGAGGCGAGCCATTCCCAGGCCTGCTCCAGCGATGCGACCTGCAGCAAGGGACGGATGCGCTCCGTGCTCAGGCCCTGCTGCACCGCCAGAGCGGCCAACACCTCAAAGCGGGCATCCGCCAGGTGGTGATGGGTGTGAAAAATCCCTCCGGCCAGTTTGATCAGTTTTCCGTGGTAACCAAGCAGAAGCAATTCGCGGACACCAGCTTCGGCCGCGGCCACCAACACCGGACCGATCCAGTTCCCCGCCTTCAGCACCGGTTGCTGCTGGGACAAACCAAGTTGATGGGCCAGATCCATTCCGTTTTCACCGATTACCAGGGTGAGCTGTCCAGCAAAGCCAGACTGAGATGCCAGCTCTGTTAACTGGGCCAACAGCAACTCCAGTTGATCAGGCGATGCACTGGTCTGCACCTCAGCCTGCGTTCCGATCAGCGCCAGACCGTCCACCACCCCAAACGCTGCATTGCTGGTGCGCAAGGCCAACTCCTGGCCACGGGGCAGCACCACCTCCAACTCCAGAGCGGACTCCACTGTGAGCAGATCCGTGAGGTTGAGGTCCAGCAACTCCCGAGCGAACCCGGAAATGCAGAGCCCGCCGTCCTGGACGTGCCGTCCAACGCCAGCACCGGCTGTCACTTGAAACCCGCGTCCAGGAGCAGATGTGCGGGCTGCACGCACCCAGATCTCCAGACCGCGCGTGAGATCAAGCCCTCGGCCTGGGTCACAGACCGTGATGGCCAGCGCCTGAGTCCCATCCTCCAGGCGAGCAGCAGCCCAAACAGGCACAGAACGAGACGCCTGTTCGCCTGGGATTCTTAGTTCAACGCTTGCAGGCGCAGCACCACCCTGCAGCACCAGCACAGCCGCGCGCGCTGCAGCCGCCACCCAAACGGGCAAGGTCAACCCGGTTGCAGACACAGCAGACGTCTCAGCGATGAGGAGAAGAGCGGATCGTTTTTTAGGATGGACGATTGGCACTCCTTGAGCCCGTGCAGGACAAGCTCACCCTGATGATCCCCGGGCCCACCCCGGTGCCCGAAACGGTTCTCAAGGCCATGGGCCGGCACCCGATCGGTCACCGCAGCGGTGAATTCCAGGCCGTGGTGGAGCGCACCACCGCCCAACTGTGCTGGCTGCACCAAACCAGCAGCGACGTGTTGGTGATCACCGGCAGCGGCACGGCCGCCATGGAAGCCGGAATTATCAACACCGTCAGCCGCGGCGACAAGGTGCTCTGCGGCGACAACGGCAAGTTCGGCGAACGCTGGGTGAAAGTGGCCCGCGCCTACGGGCTCGAGGTGGAGGTGGTGAAGGCCGAATGGGGCCAACCCCTCAACCCTGAGGCCTTCCGGGCTGCCCTGGAAGCAGACACCGCCAAAGCCATCAAGGCAGTGATCCTCACCCACTCGGAAACCTCCACAGGCGTGATCAACGACCTGGAGGCGATCAGTGCTCACGTGAACGCTCACGGCACCGCCCTCACCATCGCGGATTGCGTCACCAGTCTTGGGGCCACCAATGTCCCGATGGATGCCTGGGGACTGGATGTGGTGGCATCAGGGTCACAGAAGGGCTACATGATGCCCCCGGGTCTGAGCTTTGTGGCCATGAGCGAACGCGCCTGGCAGGCCTATGAGCGATCCAATCTGCCCAAGTTTTATCTGGATCTCGGTCCTTACCGAAAAACAGCTGCCAAAAACAGCAACCCTTTCACACCAGCAGTCAATCTCTATTTCGCTCTTGACGCGGCTCTGGAGATGATGCAAGCCGAAGGCCTGGACGCAATCTTTGCCCGCCATGCCCGCCATCGCGACGCCTCACTGGCTGCAATGAAAGCGATCGGACTGCCGCTGTTCGCAGCGGAAGGTCACGGAAGTCCTGCCATCACCGCTGTCGCTCCTGACGGCATCGATGCTGAACAGCTGCGCAAGGCCGTCAAAGACCGCTACGACATTCTTCTCGCTGGTGGCCAGGACCACCTCAAAGGCAAAGTGTTCCGCATCGGTCATCTGGGATTTGTGTGCGATCGCGATGTGCTCACCGCTGTAGCAGCCATTGAATCGGTCCTCCAATCCCTTGGACTGCATAAAGGAACGATGGGTGCAGGTGTGAGCGCAGCTTCACTAGCTTTGAGTCGCTGAGTGACACAATTCGGCACTTCGAAGCTATAGACATGAGTTAAAATCATGTCTGTGCGGGTGTAATTCAGTGGTAGAATGTCAGCTTCCCAAGCTGAACGTCGCCGGTTCGAATCCGGTCACCCGCTTGCAAACATTGAGCGGTTGTTCGCGTTTAACTTCGATTTCCCCAATTTGAGGCTGTAGGTCGTGGCTTGATTAGCTGCATCACCTGGGGGCCGACACTGCCGGCACGACGCTCCTGATCAAGAGCTTTGAGGATGGTTTGGGCCGAACCAGCAATATTCCCTTCCTCCGCTTGCACTCGTGCCTGCTCAAGACACTGACGTGCACGAACCAATAATTGCTCCCGATCGAGATCGGATGACGGAAGCGTTAAAACCGACTTCACCGACGCTGTCACTTCAACACAACATTCATCAGATGGATATTAACAAGTGATCTTGAATTTCAACAATGCACCAACAACAAATGCAAGTATTTCCTTGATGCGATCGATCCCGATATGAAAAGCCCGCTGACGTGACTGCCACTGTCAGGTCCCAGGCTCCTCAGCATTCCCACCCAATGCAGCAATCTGTTGACGCAGAAGTTCAGAACGGCTGCTGTCACCGCGTGTCATGGCCACTGCAAGAGCAAACTCCAGCTTTTCGAGCTGGTGACCTCCCTCGTAGAAACCCTTGGGCCCAGGGGATGCCAGCGAAGCCGAAGCATGAGGACTCCGGTGGCCACGACCAGAGCCGCTATTACCGGATGTGGAGAGAGTTGTTGGTGCCATGGATGGCTTTCTTTTCATTTTGACACTTTTGACCCCTCTTATGCAGCCATCTGCAGGTCCGCATCTCCGGACTCAAATGCAGGACTTTCAGCACCGGCCGTCTCATCATGGCTCTCAGGCTCCGAACTGCTCAGCAATTCTTGGCAGTCGAGCAGCAACTGATCCACATCATCAAGACGTTGCAGCTCATCAGCCGGCATGGACTCCGACTGACTGCGCTGGTGGCGCATCTCCAGCTCGAGAGTTTCCAGTCGTTGTTCCAACTTCACGAGGCGTTGAGACAACGCATTAAGCATCTGCGCAACATCCTCAGCGGTTCGCGTGATGCGGAAGGAGACGGACTGACTCATCCGGAAAGGGAAGGGTGCTGGCCCGATAACAACACATGCATCTCTCAGGCTCAAGAGAGACGTTGACAAACAACGACAGCTCTGCATTCAGACTGACAGCATTGATGCACGCGGGTGCAATGCCTCCTTTGATGACCCTGCTGATCTACGTGCTGGCCGGGATCGGCATAGGACTGCTGGCACTTTGCACCGGCCTTCCCGCGGCTCCTCTGGCCGGGGCGCTGCTGGGAGCCGCCCTGGTGAGCATGAGCGGTCGCATTGAGACCGCCCAATGGCCAGCAGGCACCCGCACGGCTCTAGAAATCGGCATCGGCACCGTGATCGGCACCGGACTGACACGAGCATCGCTGGAGCAGTTGCAAAGCCTCTGGAAACCGGCCGTTCTGATCACCCTCACGCTGGTGATGACGGGACTGGTCGTCGGGCTGTGGGCGAGTCGGCTCCTGGGGGTCGACCCCCTAATCACCCTCTTGGGAGCTGCACCAGGCGGCATTAGCGGCATGAGTCTGGTGGGTGCGAATTACGGCGTTGGCGCTGCCGTGGCTGCGCTGCACGCTGTACGTCTGATCACCGTTCTCTTGGTGCTCCCACTGATGGTGAAACTGCTGACACCGCTGGGAGTCGGCAATTCCTGAGTCCACCCAGCTCTGGACAGAAAAACCCGAGCCGATACGTTGGCGCAGACCGATTGTTCTGTCCATCGATGGCCAGCCTCCGCACCCGCCTTGCTCTCCTTCTTCCCATGGCCGGGATGCTGCTGGCCGCTGGTCCTGCTGAAGCCGCTGCGGCCGGTCCGGCCCAGAAAGGGGCTCAGATGTATTGCTTCATGCGCAGCAACGGCAACAACCACGAGGTGAGCTGGGAAGCGTCCTACGCCTTAATCAAGCGGCAGAGCAGTGGACTGTTCAAAACATCTCCGGAACATGCCGCCGTCATGATCGCCGAAGCGGTGGTGGCCGACCCGGGCAACTACCCCGACTGCGGCAAATACCTCGGAGATCTCTTTGGTGGCTCCCAGAACAGCAGCTCAAGCTTCAACAACTCTTCGGTCGGTGCCAGTGACTCAGGAACATCGGAGAGCTGGGATGCTACTGAGCGGTACAGCTACTGATCACCGTGTTGCAAAAAAGGCTTGGGCTTCGGCATCCCGCCCGAATAATGCCAGCCCTGGTGTTGGCAGGGCTGCTGCTTTTGATCCAGGCCTGCGTCCGAGGTGGCGAAACGGCGAAGCCGACCAACGATCCTGAATTGGCCGCTTCCAGCTGCCTGGAGGGGCTCGACCTTCAGCGTCTTGATGAAGCGCTCAATCATTGCAATGCCGTGGTGAAAGGCCACCCCGGCAATCCCATCCCGCTGACCGACCGCTCGTTAATTCATACTCTGATCGGACGTGATGACGAAGCCTGTGCCGACGTGAAGCAGGCCTCAGCCCTGCTGGCCAAAGGTGACCAACGCCACGATCCGATGCTGAAACATGAGCTGACCGTCCGTCAGCAATCCTGCAAACAGCGCGCCACCATGGCCGGCAACGGTTGACGATCAAGCTTGACCTGGCGGGGTCCCAAGAGCAGTTCAATCCGGTTGGCCTTGCTGGCCACCAAGGCATCCACGAGCTGATCCGCCAGACCCAACTGCAACCAGTGGCTGGTGAGACCACCATCCATGCCGATGCGGTGACAGCGATCTTCCGCCTGTTCCACGTCACCAGGGGTCCAGGGTCGTTCGAGCAACACCACGTGACGGGCCCGGTGGAGGGTGAATCCCAAGCCACCCGCTCCATAGGTGGCCAGCAACAGGTCCGAATCGCCGACTTGAAAGCGGTCTACCGCCTCCTGGCGTTGCTCGGGTTTCTGCCGGCCGGTTAGCAGTTCGCCACCAAGATCCTCCTGAAGCAGCTGAAGTGGGCTCACAAAGGAACTGAACAAGACAATGGCCTCTCCTGTACTGCGTAACTTCTGCACCAGGCTGCGGGCCGCCGGCAGCTTGAACTCCGCTGCGATCATGCGCATGGAGGTGAGAACAGCCAGGGATTCAGCATCGGAGCGGACCTCACCAGCCAACACGCGATGGCGATAGTCCTCCACCACCAGACGCAAGCGGTGATCCAGCCCTCGGTTCTGATCTGCCGCCAGGGAAACCGAGTGCATTTGTCGCGTCTTCGCCGGAAGACCGAGAACTGACTGCTTCCGGCGGTGCAACACGAGGGGGCGGGTGAGATGACGCAATTCCTCCAGGCGGCTGGCACCATCAGCGCGCCAGCGGCGCTGACCACCACTCTCACTCCAATGTCCCTGACAGAAGATCTCTTCAAAGGCCTTCTGATCACGCGCAATCGGATGATCCATCGCTGCCAGCAGTGGAAAGAACTGAATCGGACGACCGTTGCGGATAGGCGTGCCGGTCAGCATCCACACCGCGCGCAGGCGAGGATGCCGCGCCAGCCTCAAGAACGCCTGCGTGCGCTGCGCCTGCAGAGATTGGGCGTAATGCGCTTCGTCTACCAGTAGCAAGGTGCCGGCCTCTGGCAACGCAACGGGCAACTTGGCCCAGCTGTGCAAGCTGAACTCCAGATCTAACGCTGCAGCTTCGCGGCGCCAATGCGGGTGCAGACCTACGGGCGCAATCACCATCAGGCGCAGCGAGACAGCACGCATTAGCGCCCGGGCCGCCAGCAAGGCAGTGAGCGTTTTTCCAAGTCCCATCTCATCGGCAAGCAACGCCCCACGCCTGGCCAGCAGCCAGCGCGCGCCCGAGCGCTGATGGGGCAACGGCATGCGTCCATCCAACAGCGGTTGATCCAAATCGGCACTGGCCACCAAGACGCGATGGTGCGGAAGCGGTGGAAGCGGATGACGATGCCAGTGAAGCCAGCTCAGCAGCTCCTCTTCAACACGGAAGCGCCCTCCGAAACGCTCAAGTAGCAAATCGGCGGCTGCCAGAGGAAATTCCCAGCCACGACCCGAACCTCTCCAAACACCCCGAGGGCGGATCCTCGCCATTTGAGCATGGGTCACAGCGTCAAAGGGGTAAGTGACCCGCACAAGTCCTGCTGGGGTCAACCCAAGGCAGCAGCAGGAGGCGATTGATGTCGTAGCAAAAAACCAGCAAGAAACACTTTAAGGCTTTGGCCAATAAAAACAAGCCGTTGGACGTTAAAAATCACATTCAAAACAGTCGGGAAAAGATTCAAAAATGCAGCGATGGACACATTGACGATCGCTATGAACCCGTCAGAATTCGACCAACCGAGACATTCGGATGCACAACAGGGATGCGGTCTTCCTCGAAGAACTTTGCCCCAAATTGCGTGTCCGACGATGGCGTCAATCCCTCCACTCTTATACCGGTAAAAGTTGTATTTACTGCGGCAAACCTTCTGAATCTATTGATCACATCCTTCCCCGTGCTCGAGGAGGTTTGAGCGTGACCGAAAATTGTGTTCCAGCATGTCTGTCATGCAATGGTCACAAATCTGACGCTGAAGTGTTCGATTGGTATCGCCGTCAACGCTTCTACGATCCTCGACGGGCAATGGCCATCCGAGCCTGGATGGATGGCGACTTGCGCTTGGCCCTGCGCCTACTCCAGTGGGCACAACCGGAATCATCTCAATCGGTTCCCCCTTCAACCCCAGGCGAACCGTCACTCAACAATCAAGACGACTCCGACTGGATGTTGCAGGTGGCCTGAACGGAGTGCTGTTTACCAGACCCTGCAAGCTTCGACGGAATGATGCTGCTGACAAATCGACGCCTGCTGCTCAGGCTGCTCAGGCGCCAGCAGAAACGCAGCGCCCAGGAGCGCTGACGCCACAAGGGCTTTGACCAGCCTGTCCAAAGGGATCCACTGCCGCTCAAAGGCCCTGATCACACGACTGCCATCACAAGAAGGCAGCATGGAACGCTGTGGAGTCACCAGAGAAAGACAGGAACCAGTCACGACCAAACCATTGCTAATACGTTTGTACTCATGCCTGATCCGCTTGTCAACCGCTGCCGGCCACTGCCTGAAGGCTCAACACTCTGCATCCTTGGAGCCGGCTTCAGTGGTCGCCGTCTCGCGTCCCTCGCCGAAGCAATGGGGATGCGGGTAATCACGACCAGACGCAACCCTGATCCAGGCAGCAAGGCGCTTCCATTCGACAGCGCCAACAACCTGATGCCGCCAGCCTCAGCCTTTGAAGGGGTGACGCATCTGCTGAGCACCATCCCGCCTGGCCGCGAGACCAGCGACCCGGTGTTGCGCACCCTTGGCCCGCTGCTGCAACAACAACCGCTGCGCTGGGTCGGCTATCTCTCCACCACCGGCGTCTACGGCAACACCAATGGAGAGTGGGTTCGCGAAGCGGATCCGCCCAATGCGACGCAGGAGCGCAGCCGGCGACGCCTGGCTTGCGAGCAAGAATGGCTCAAGAGTGGTCTGCCGGTTCAGATTCTGCGACTGCCGGGGATCTACGGCCCAGGACGATCACCACTTGCCGCCGTCAAGGCCGGCACGCTTCAGCCGATCGACAAGCCCGGACAGGTGTTCTGTCGGGTGCACATCGATGACATCGCCGCGGCCTGCCTGCACCTGATGCACTGCTCTGCAGAGGGTCACCATCCAAGCGTGGTGAACGTTTGTGATCACGAACCGGCACCCAGTGCACTCCTCCAACGCCATGCCGCAGAGCTGCAGGGATGCCCGCTGCCGGATGCCAAGCCCTACGGCGAGGCGGAAGCCGAGATGAGCCCCATGGCGCGCTCCTTTTGGGCGGAGAACCGACGGGTCAGCAATGACCTGCTCTGCAAGGAGCTTGGCTACACGATGGTGCATCCAAATTTCCGCAGCGGGCTGGCCCAGTGCCTGGAACAGGAACGGCTCATGGAGCAACAGGTTCCGTCCGCTGCGGGTTCAAGAGCGGCAACTCATGCCACTGCATCGGCCGGTCCGGATCGATGAACGTCAGTCCAGCATCATGCAGCAGCTGACTCCACTGCACCTCCAGCCAACCTTGCCGCAGCGCCGTCCCCAGGCCGTAGAGCAGCAAACCGATCAACAGCCAGCGCAGCATGACCACAACCTCCAATTGCCCCGACGCTAATCAGCGGCTGGTGATTGCCCTCGGTGATCCAGCGGGCATCGGCATGGAAGTGACGCTTAAGGCCCTGGCAGATCCACAACGGCCGGCCAACGTCAGCCCACTATTGGTGGGCTGCAGAGCCAGCCTGGAACGCGCCGCTCAGCAACTCAAGGAACGAACCCAGGCACCCATAGCTGACCCGGATGGCTTGGAGGTGGACGATCAACCCATCCCCGGCGGCCCGCTGGAGCCTGGCAGTGCCGGGAGCATCAGCGGTGCAGCCAGCTTCCAGTGGTTGACCCGGGCCGTGCAGCTGGTGCAACAGGGCCAGGGATGTGCACTGGTAACGGCTCCGATTGCCAAGCACGCCTGGCATGCCGCAGGGCATCGCTATCCCGGACAGACCGAACGCCTCGCAGAACTCGACGGTGGAAAACGGGCCTCCATGTTGTTCACGGCCCTGTCTCCGCAGACGGGATGGCGTCTCAACACGCTGCTGGCCACCACCCACATCCCCCTGCATCAGGTAGCTCTGCGACTGTCCGCTGACCTGGTGGAAGAGAAATTGGATGCGCTGACAAGCTTCTGCCTTCGCTTCAATTCCAACCCCAGGCTGGTGGTGGCGGGTCTCAATCCCCACGCAGGTGAACAGGGTCAACTGGGAACAGAAGAACTGGACTGGCTCATTCCTTTGCTGGAACGTTGGCGGCTTGCGCATCCCAACGTGACATTGCTGGGGCCCATGCCACCGGACAGCTGCTGGCTGAGTGCCGCCCAGGCCTGGAACCAGACACCTGCACCCAACAGCCCGGATGGGCTCTTGGCGCTATACCACGACCAGGGGTTGATCCCCGTCAAACTCCTGGCGTTCGATCAGGCCGTGAACACCACCCTCGGCCTCTCCTTCTTGCGAACGTCACCGGACCATGGCACGGGTTTCGACATCGCCGGTCTAGGAATCGCGCGGTCGGCCAGCATGCTGGCCGCGATCGAGTCGGCCTGGCAACTCAGCCGGGCTTGACACGCATCAAGACCTGACCGAATTCCACAGGCGTGCCGTTATCAACGAGAAGTTCCACGACTTCACCAGACACCTCAGCTTCGAGCTCGTTCATCAGCTTCATCGCTTCGAGGATGCAGATGGTCTGACCGGCCGTAATGCGATTACCAATCTCCACGAACGGAGGTTCACCTGGAGCGGGTGCGCGATAAAAGGTACCCACCATCGGTGCAGTGACATCCACCAAATCCGAGCGGGTGCCGGCAGCAGCTGGAGGTGCCGATGATGCGGTCTCGCCCTGGAGCTGCACATCCATTGGAGGAACTGGAGCAGGGGCAGCCTGGGCCACCGGCATCACTGGTGCCGCAACGGTGGTCACGGGCAGGTTGCGACGCACCTCGAGGCGGAAGTCATCGCCTTCCAGGCGGAACTCCTGGATGTCGCTTTCACCAAGAGCATCCAGCAGCTTGTGAAGCTGGTCGTGATCGAGTTGCATGCTCAGCTGTTCTCCCGGCCCAGATAGGAATCGTTGCGGGTGTCGACTTTGATCTTCTCGCCGATCGAGAGGAAGAGTGGCACCATCACCTGTGCACCGGTTTCGAGGATTGCCGGCTTCGTGCCACCGGTAGCTGTGTCCCCCTTCACCCCAGGATCGGTCTGGGTGATTTCCAGCACCACGGAATTGGGCAGTTCAACCTCGAGGGGCTTCTCATTCCAGGAAACGACACTCACCTCCATCCCTTCCTTGAGGTATTTGCGGCTGTCACCGATCTGCTTGGCCGTGAGACGCGTCTCCTCAAATGACGCCATGTCCATGAACACGTATTCCTCTCCCTCCATATAGGTGTGCTGAAGGGTGGCTTTCTCGAGCATGGCCTGCGGGACCATCTCACCGGCACGGAAGGTCTTTTCCACCACGTTGCCGCTTTGCACAGCCTTGAGCTTGGTACGCACAAATGCAGAGCCCTTGCCTGGCTTCACATGCAGGAACTCGACCACGCGCCACACGGAACCATCAAGCTCGATCGTGGTGCCAGTGCGAAAGTCGTTGCTGGAGATCATTCCCGCCGAACGGTTCAGGGGATCATACGGCTGTGCCAAAGTCCTTTCAGCACCTGGGGTTCTCCTTGGCGATTCGGATGGCGTTTCAACGCCTGACTACGTGGCTTCTCGCTCTCGTGATGGTAGTTGGCATGACCTGGGCCTCACCGGCCTGGGCAGGGCTACCTCAAGGCAATGCCGTGCAGGATCCAGCGGCGATCCTGCGCGATTCGCTGCCGATGGATCAGGAGGACCTTCGCGAACTGCAACATCGGCTGGAAGGCACCAGCGACGACCTGCGTGCCAAGCGCTGGAGCGCTCTGGGCCGAGGGATCAAACGCACCCAATCGGTTCTAAACACCCGACGAAGAACGATCATTGCGGCGGTCCCTGGCGAAGACCAGGCACAGGCTGAACAGATTCTCGATTCGGTGAGCAGCGATCTCGATCGGCTGCAAGCACGTGTCGATGCCTCCGACAAGGCCGGCTTCATCGAAACCCGCCGCCTGGCGCTGAGCCGGATCGGAGACCTCGAAGCGATGTTGATCGACGACCGTCTGCCGGACATCCCCGCAGAGTTCGACAACCTGCCGCGGCTGGCCGGTCGGGCCACCGTCGTCATGACAACCACTCAGGGAGACCTCACCGCAGTTGTCGACGGTTACAACGCTCCGCTGACCGCAGGAGCCTTCATTGACCTGAGCCTGAAGGGCTTCTACGACGGGCTGCCGTTCAATCGAGCTGAAGACTTTTACATCCTGCAGAGCGGTGATCCGGATGGTCCGGAGATCGGCTATGTCGATCCCAAAACCAAGCAGGAACGCCACGTTCCACTGGAAATCAGGGTTCCAGGCGAACCCGACACCTTCTACAACCAGACCTTCGAGGATGTCGGGCTTTACAAGGCCACCCCTGTGCTGCCCTTCGCCACCCTCGGAACGCTGGGTTGGGCGCATTCCGATCAAGCCCTCGATGACGGCTCCTCCCAGTTCTTCTTGTTCCTTTACGAAGCGGAGCTGACGCCCGCTGGTCTGAACCTGGTGGATGGCCGCAACGCTGCCTTCGGTTACGTGGTGGACGGCTTCGATGTGCTCGAAGAACTGGGTGTGGATGATGAAATCCTCAGCGTGAAGGTGGTCGAGGGAGCGGATCGTCTGATGGAGCACGCCTAAGCACCGTGACGGAGACCCTGGGGGATCTGGGTGAAGCGGAGTTGCTGAAGCGACTGGCGCGCTTTGCACCGGACGGTCAACTAAGCGACGACACAGCCTCTCTCCGCTCCGACTCCAGGCCCTTGTTGGTGAACAGCGACGTGCTGGTGGATGGCGTTCATTTCAGTGATGCAACCACCAGCGCAGCGGATGTGGGCTGGCGTGCGGTGGCAGCCAACCTCTCCGATCTTGCCGCCAGCGGAGCCGTTGCCATCGACGGGATCACCGTGACCCTGGTGGCTCCAAGCACCACCCCGTGGAGCTGGGTGGAGGAGCTCTACACAGGCATTGCCGATGGTTTGAGTGAATTCGGAGGGACGTTACTGGGGGGTGACTGTTCCGCAGGCCTCCAGAAACTGGTTTCGATCACAGCCTTGGGGCGTCTGGGACCGCTGCGCCTGCATCGCGGCGAGGCCCGTCCTGGAGACTGGATCGTGACCAGCGGTGCCCATGGGTTGAGCAGGCTTGGCCTGGCACTGCTGCAGAACGATGAGGTTCTGAACACTGCAGATCTCAATCCCCAACTTCGCGCACTGGCAATCGCAACGCATCAACGGCCCATTCCCCGACTGGATGCCCTCGACACCCTTCTGGCCTGCAAACCCGATGGGCTGGCCTGGAGAGCCGGCGGCACCGACAGCAGCGACGGACTGCTGGCGGCTGTAGAAGCTCTCTGCAGAAGCAGTGGTTGCGGTGCTGAACTCACACAGGCCTGGCTGCCGCGAACCCAACACTGGCCCTTCGGTGACCCCTGGGACCAATGGTGTCTGGCAGGAGGTGAGGACTTCGAACTGGTGTTGAGCCTGCCCCCTGCCTGGGCCCAGCGCTGGTTAGAGAAACAGGCAGGGAGCCGACGCATCGGCCGCATCACGGGCGAGAGCAGCACTATCCGCTGGAGCGAAAACGCACAGCCCGTGCAAACCAAAAGTTTCCATCATTTCCGCAACAACTGAAGATCAAGCCATCAAAAAACCCTCCCATTGGGGAGGGTTAAAGATCATTCAGAAAGCGATCACTTCCAGTTTTTGGCGACCACTTCGGCCAAGTCAACCACGCGCTGGCTGTAGCCCCACTCGTTGTCGTACCAAGCGACGATCTTGAAGAAGTTGTCACCCATGGCCAAGGTCAGGTCAGCATCGAAGATGGTCGACTGATTGGTGCCGGCGTAGTCGCTGGAAACCAAAGGCAGATCGCCGTACTTGATGACCTTGCTCATGGCACCATCAGCGGCACCTTTGATGATCGACTTGATCTCGTCAACGGAGGAGGCGCGGGACGATTCGAACACCAGGTCAACGGCGGACACGTTGGGGGTGGGAACGCGCATGGCGATACCGGTGAACTTGCCCTTCACGGCGGGGTACACCAGAGCGACAGCCTGTGCGGCACCGGTCGAGGTGGGCACCATGTTCACGGCTGCCGCGCGAGCACGACGCAGGTCGCGGTGGTTGTTGTCGAGAATCCTCTGGTCTCCGGTGTAGCTGTGGATCGTGGTCATCAGACCGCGGTTGATTCCGATCGACTGGTCGATCACCTTCACCAGAGGAGCCAAGCAGTTCGTGGTGCAGCTGGCGTTACTGAGGATGTCCCAGTCGTCGTGGCTGTACTGGTCTTCATTCACGCCCACCACGAAGGTGCCGACTTTGGGTCCCTTTCCGGGCGCGGTGAGGATCACCTTTTTGGCACCAGCCTGGATGTGCATGCTGGCTTTTTCATCGGTGTTGAACACGCCGGTGGATTCGAGCACCAGATCCACGCCCCACTCCTTCCAAGGGCAGTTGAGGGGGTTGCGGTCAGAAAAGAATTTGACTTCCTTGCCGTTGACGATCATCGAATCGTCGGTGGTCTCGATCTTCACGCTGGGATCGAGCTTGCCCAGAATGGAGTCGTAGGTGAGCAGGTGCGCACTGGTCTTGGGATCGGAGGTAGCGTTCACACCAACGATCTCGATTCCGGTATCGGCACCTCGGCTAATCCAACCCCGCATCACATTGCGACCGATTCGGCCGAATCCATTGATCGCAACGCGCAGGGTCATCGTTAAAGCGGCAGATCCGCAACAGGGTTTGGCCGCCGATCATACAGAAATCGGGGATTTTCTCCTTCTCAACAGGTCTTCGAGGCCTTCCGACAACGCACTAAAGACAATCTGCGCCAGTTAGTGGTCACTCGGAAAAGCTGATTTATCCTGCGTTCTCACGAATTTCTTCTTTGAGCAGACCTCTCGACAGACCGTCGTCGGTACATTTCGTGGGTGCCGGCGGAATCGGCATGTCTGCTCTAGCCCAAATCCTGATGGTGCGTGGTCATCAGGTCAGCGGATCCGATCGACGACTGTCCCCCGCCCTGGAAAGCCTGCAGGCCCAAGGCATGGTGACCTTCAGTTCCCAGATCCCCGAAAATTTCGATGAACTGGATCAACGCGGCATCGCAAACCCCCTGGTGGTGATCAGCAGCGCCATCCCGGACAGCAATCTTGAGCTAATCGAAGCCCGCGCACGCAAATTAACGATCTGGCACCGTTCAGATCTGCTGGCTGCCCTCATCGATCAGCAACCCTCCATTGCTGTGGCCGGCAGCCACGGCAAAACCACCACGAGCACCGTGATCACCTCCCTTCTCCATAGCGCTGGCGAAGATCCCACGGCTGTAATCGGCGGAGTCGTTCCCTGCTACGGCACCAATGGTCATGCAGGATCAGGGCGACTCCTCGTGGCGGAAGCTGATGAATCGGACGGATCCCTGATCAAATTCAACGCCGCTCTAGGCGTGATTACCAATCTTGAGCTGGATCACACCGATCACTACCGGGATCTGGATGACCTGATCACCACCATGCGTCGCTTCGGATCCGGATGCGGCCGCCTACTTGCCAACCAGGACGATCCAATCCTGAGTGAACACTTCCAGGCGGATGCCTGGTGGTCCGTGCAACGCAGCGACAACGTGGACTTCGCCGCCCTGCCCGTCAGCCTTGAAGGCGATTGCACTATTGCCGACCTTTATGAACAAGGTGTTCAGGTCGGGCGAATCACCCTCCCCCTGCCAGGTCTCCACAACCTGAGTAATGCCGTCGGTGCCATCGCAGCCTGCCGCATGGAAGGCATTCCACTGGACCAACTGATTCAGAACCTTGACCAGCTCAAATCACCAGGACGTCGCTTCGATTTCAGAGGCGACTGGGAAGGGCGGTTGATCGTTGACGACTACGCGCATCACCCCAGTGAAGTAGCTGCAACTCTCGCCATGGCTGATCTGATGGTGTCAAGCGGGCGCAGCCCCTTGCCACGGGCTCCACGACGGCTGATGGCCGTATTTCAACCCCATCGATTCAGTCGGACACGCGAATTTCAGCAGGACTTTGCTCAGGCCCTCAGCAGCGCCGACCTTGTGGTGTTGGCTCCCGTATTTTCAGCTGGCGAGTCGGCTATTGCTGGTGTGACCAGCGACGCGCTGGCCCGCTGCATGCAGCAGCTCCGATCCGACCAGATCATTCATGTGGCCAGCACGATGGATCAAGTTACAGAGCTGGTGCGTGACCACAGCAAAACCGATGATCTGGTGCTGGTCATGGGGGCCGGCGATGTGAACAGCCTCTGGTCGCGGTTGTCTGCCAACTCAGCGCAAGGCCAAGCGTCATGTCAGTCAGCAGTCGCGAGCTGAAGACACTCAAGAGCAACGGCGTCCTGCAAAAGCAGGTCTCGCTGGCGGGCTACACAACCTGGCGTGTGGGCGGGCCGGCCGAATGGCTAGCCGAACCCAACGACCCGGATCAGATTGCTGCGCTGCTGCACTGGGCAGCGGATGCTGACCTCCCCGTTCGTGTGATTGGGGCCGGTTCCAATCTGCTGATTGCCGATGCAGGACTTCCCGGCCTGACGCTTTGTCTGCGTCGACTACAGGGCTCCGATGTGAATGCCATCACTGGCCGGATTCGGGCCTTGAGCGGAGAAGCGATCCCAACGCTGGCGCGACACGCCGCCAAGCAGGGTCTCCAGGGCCTCGAGTGGGCTGTGGGCATTCCCGGCACCGTGGGTGGTGCGGCCGTGATGAATGCCGGAGCCCAAGGTGGTTGCATCGCTGAGCATCTCCTCAGCGTGGATGTCATCGACCTCAACGCTGAGGACATGGCAATCAGACGGATCGAGCGGGATGCCCTGGATTACGCGTATCGCCACAGCGCTCTGCAGCAGAAGACCACTGTGGTGGTCGCCGCTGACTTCCAGCTGGAGCCTGGGCACGACCCTGCTGAACTGCAACGGCGCACCAGCGGCAATCTCAGCCACCGCACCAGCACGCAGCCTTACAAACAGCCCAGCTGCGGCAGTGTGTTTCGCAACCCCGAACCGGAAAAAGCAGGTCGACTGATCGAAGGGCTGGGGCTGAAAGGACGACGTATCGGTGGCGCCCAGGTGTCGGAAATGCATGCCAACTTCATTGTGAACACCGGTGCAGCACGGGCTGATGACATCCGTCGCTTAATCCATTTGGTGCAGCAGGAAGTCGCCAATGCCCATGGCATCGAACTGCATCCGGAAGTGAAACGACTGGGATTCGAGTCGGCGGCCTAATCTTCCGATTCCTTCAGCGATTCCATGGCCGGTTTCGGACTTCCCAATTTCGGACAGCTCACCGAAGCCTTCCGCAAGGCGCAGCAGATCCAGCAAGACGCCCAGAAACTGCAGGAGGAGCTTGATGCCATGGAAATCGAGGGCAGCAGCGCTGACGGTCGGGCCAGCATCTGGCTTTCGGGCAACCAACAGCCCCTGCGCGTGAAACTGGATCCCAGCCTGCTGAGTGAGGGGCAAGAGGCCACGGAAGCCGCGACTCTTGAAGCTCTGCAGGCAGCGTACGAGAGCTCCACCGGCACGATGAAGGAACGGATGCAGGAGCTCACCGGTGGTCTCGACCTCAACCTCCCCGGGATGGGCGGCTGAGTCCCAGCAACTCCTCCACCGCGCGTCGGTACATCGGATAGCGCTCCCAGTCGCGTGTGACGCCGCATCCAGGTTCATCCCGGTGCAGGCAGTCGCGGAAGCGACAGGGATGTTGCTCGAGCTGAGCCCTCAGCTCGGGAAACAGCACTTCGAGGTTGCGCACATCATCCGGCAGTTCCGGACGATTGAACCCGGGTGTGTCCGCCACTCGAGCCCCGGGGGCAATGGCATGCAACTCCACATGTCGAGTGGTGTGGCGACCGCGCTGAAGCCGGCCGGAAACAGCGCCCACCCTCAGGGTGAGACCCGGCAACAGGCCATTGAGCAATGAACTCTTGCCCACCCCGGACGGTCCACAAAGCACGGAAATCGGTGCCGAGGCGAGCTGCACCCGCAAAGCCTCCAGCCCCATCCCCGATTGGGTGGACACCAACAGAGGCTCATATCCCCAGCCCTGCAGCCTCCGTTTCAACTGATCCAGCTCCTCCGGCTCCAGCAGATCGCACTTGGTGAGCACCAGCAGCACCTGCAAGCCTGTCTGTTCGGCCGTCAGTAGAAACCGGCTGACCTGATCAGGATCGAAAGCGGGTTGTTCCACCGCCACCGCCACCAACACACAGGTTGCGTTAGCAACAGGCGGACGGGTGAGAAAGCTGCTGCGAGGCTCCACGGCGGCCACCACAGCTCGAGCGTGATCCTGATCGATGGCCTCCACCCTCACGCGATCTCCCACGTGCACAGCTGCGCCTCGATGGTTCAGCCGCGTTCGACGCGTGCACAACAGACGGGAGGGAACGCCCTGTGGTGGTGCCTCCAGCTCCACCTCCAGATAGTTGGCCTGAAGCGCCACAACCATGCCTGACTGAAGCTGGCGATCACTCACAAGAACAGATCACCATCAGCCGCACCCTCGCCTCCGCGATGGGCTGCACCTCCACCTGATGACCATCGCGGCGCAGACCGGGAACCACCATCTCTTCGGGCTCACCCGGATCCAGATCCACCTGCAGGATCTGGCCAGCAGTCATGGACTCGAGCGTGAGTCGACAGCGAATGAAATTGAGCGGACAGGGCGTCCCACACAGATCGAGCTGTCGGTCCGGGAGACGCTCCGTCATGGTCAACGCTGTCCGAACAGGCGTGCGAACAGGCCACTCTTGTGATGGTGATGTTGCTCACCACGCGCAGAGTGATGACCGGCCAGCTCCTCGAGCAGACCGCGCTCTTCATCGTTCAGCCGTGTGGGCAGCTTCACGTTGACAGTGATGCGCTGATTGCCCCGTGCCACTGGGTTACCCAGCTTGGGAATGCCCTTGTTCTCCAGGGTGAGCACAGCATTGGGCTGCGTACCGGCAGGGATCTCAAGGCTGGTGGGCCCATCCACCGTGTCCACCTCAATGGTGTCGCCCAAGATCGCTTGGAGATAACTGACCTTCACCTCCGAGTTGACCGTGAGGCCATCCCGCTTCAGCGAAGGATGCGGTTTGACCGTGATAAACACGTAGAGATCGCCGGAAGGACCTCCCCGGAGACCGGCATTGCCCTCACCTGCCACCCGGAGCCGGGTGCCGGTGTCGACACCGGCAGGGATGTTAATGCGCAGTTTCTTACGCACCTGGGTCACGCCCTGACCGCCGCAGGCGTTGCACGGATCAGCAATCACCTGACCACTGCCGTTGCAGGTGGGACATTCGGCGACCTGCGTGAAACTGCCGAAAGGCGTACGCGTCGCGCGACGGACCTGACCGACACCGCCACAGGTGGTGCAGGTGGTGGGACCGCTGCCGCTCTTGGCACCACTGCCACCGCAGGTGGTGCATGTTTCTAAGTGAGGTACACGGATCTCCCTCTCCTGACCAAACACCGCCTGGTCGAAATCGATCGTGAGGTCGTAGCGCAGGTCGTCGCCCTGCTGGGGACCGCGGCGCCGCTGCTGACGTCCACCCCCAGCTGCACCGCCAAACCCACTGAAGAAGGTTTCAAAGATGTCGGCGAAACCACCCATGTCGCCCATGTCGGGCATGCCGGCCGCACCGCCAAGACCGGCCTCACCGAATTGGTCATAACGACCGCGGGTCTGAGGATCACTGAGCACCTCGTAGGCACGACCGATCTCCTTAAAGCGGTCCTCTGCGCCAGGCTCCTTGTTGATGTCGGGGTGGTACTGGCGTGCCAGTCGCCGATAGGCGCGTTTGAGGGTATCAGCATCGGCGTCCCTGCTGACGCCGAGCAGCTCGTAATAATCAGCCATCAACTGGTCATCCCGAAGGTCACAGTAAAAGCAGGTGCGGGATCAACCGTTGGCATCACCGACGACCTCCTCGCCGGCAGCGGCATCCTTGGCTGGGTCTTCAGTGGCAGAACCCTGCTGGGGACCGGGACCCATCGACACTTTGACCATGGCGTGACGGAGCACACGGCCGTTGAGGTGGTAGCCGCGCTGCAACTCTTCCATCACCACGTCCTCTCCGTGCTCTTCGCTCGGTTCGCGGAGCACCGCCTCATGGAGGGTGGGGTCAAACTCCTGACCCACCACTCGCATGGGGGCGACCCCGAGCTGCTTGAGCACATCCACCAATTGTTTGTAGAGACCCTGATAACTGCGATGCAGCGCCTGGGCTTCCTCACCCTCGGGATTCAGCTGCTGACGGGCACGCTCGAAGTTGTCCACCACCGGCAGAATTTCACTCAGGGTGCTGCAAGTGAGCTGCACCTTGAGATCGTCCTGATCACGACTCTGACGCTTGCGGAAGTTGTCGAAGTCCGCAGCGATGCGCACGTACTGGCCTCGAAGCACCTCGTGCTCTTCACGCAGGGTGGAGTGTTCGCGTTCCAGCTGTACGAGACGAGCCTCGTTATCGCCAGCTGGAATGGCTGGCTCCGACGCGGCAGCCTCAGGAGACGGAGCCGCATCAACGGTTGCCGCCTCTGTGGACTCAGAGGCCGTCACGCCAGGTTGCTGGTCGTCAGAAACTTCCGTGGACGGATCCTGCGCGGGGGTGGGAGCATCGCCACTCATGCTGACCGGTTGCGAATTCACGTCTAGACATGTTGATAGGTGAGGTAGGCCTCACACAAGCGGGGGAAGCCCGCACCTCCCATGAACTTGATCCGTGATCGACGATCGCCGGCGTCTCGAACTTGAATTGCTGTTGCAGCAGTCGATCCCGGGAAATCTCGGCCATGCCGATGCGCCATCCCTGCTGCAGAGGCTGAAAACCATGGGCTTCAATCCAGCGCGGCATGCCGCGCTGAGCGAACAGCTGACGGCACTGTTAGATCTGCAATCCTCCCCTCATCCAGACCACTCGTTTGGCCAGGCCACCCCTGCACCAACGCTGGCAATCAATGCAAGTGAACCGATCGAGCCTTCACCTGATCCAGACGCGGAAGAGACCACCCCTACGGTGAACAACATGGAGGCCAACACCGGCGCGACGAACACCGGTGCAAACAACACCGTGGCGGAGACCGCCACCTCCTATCTACAGGAGTTCTCCGTGGACGGCGTGCTGGAGCAGGACCCGGAGGAGGCAGCAGCGGAATCAGCCGGTCCGGAGGATCTGGAGTCAAGCCTCAACGATGCGGACCGTTCGCCGGTGATCAACCTGGTGGACCGGATCCTGATGCAGGCCCTTCAACTGGGAGCCAGTGACATTCACGTAGAGCCCCAGCAGGCAGGTCTGCAACTGCGCTTCCGTCAGGACGGTGTGCTGCAAAACCACATTGAACCCCTGCCCAGCCGGCTGATCCCAGCCGTGACCTCCCGCTTCAAAATCATGGCGGACCTGGACATCGCCGAGCGCCGCATCGCCCAGGACGGTCGGATCCGCCGTCGTTTCCAGAACCGCACAGTGGACTTCCGAGTGAACAGCCTGCCCAGCCGGTACGGCGAAAAGATCGTGCTGCGACTACTGGACAGCTCCGCCACCCAGCTGGGTCTCGACAAGCTGATCAGCAACCCGGAGGCACTGGAATTAGTGCGAGCCCTCGGGTCCAAACCGTTCGGAATGATCCTGGTGACCGGTCCGACGGGATCCGGTAAATCCACCACTCTCTATTCGTTGCTGGCGGAACGCAACGAGCCAGGAATCAATATCTCCACGGTTGAAGATCCGATCGAATACACCTTGCCCGGGATCACCCAATGCCAGGTGAACCGAGATAAAGGGTTCGATTTCAGTCAGGCCCTTCGGGCCTTCATGCGTCAGGACCCGGACGTGCTGCTGGTGGGCGAAACCCGCGATCTGGAAACAGCGAAAACAGCCATTGAAGCGGCCCTCACCGGTCATTTGGTCTTGACCACCCTGCATTGCAATGACGCCCCCAGCGCGATTGCTCGTCTGGATGAGATGGGAGTCGAACCATTCATGGTTAGCGCCTCCCTGATCGGGATCGTTTCCCAGCGACTGCTGAGGAGGGTCTGCCCTCATTGCCGCATCGCCTATCGACCGGATCCTGAAGAATTAGCGCGGTTCGGATTGATGGCCAGCCATGAAGCTGACGTGAGCTTTTTCAAGGCCAATCACCAAGACATAGAGGCCAACAACTGCCCTCACTGTCAGGGCAGCGGTTACAAGGGCCGGGTTGGGGTCTACGAGGTGTTGCGCATGAACGAAGAGCTTGCGGCAGCCGTAGCCAAAGGCGCCACCACCGACATGGTGCGGCAACTGGCTCTGGAAAGCGGCATGAAAACCCTGCTGGGGTACAGCCTCGATCTGGTGCGGGAGGGCCACACCACCCTGGAGGAGGTGGGGCGCATGGTGCTCACCGACGCGGGCCTGGAATCGGAACGGCGCGCCCGGGCGCTGAGCTCACTCACCTGCAGTGGATGTGGTGGCGGACTCCAGGAAGGTTGGCTGGAATGCCCTTACTGCCTCACACCACGTCACTGAGAACGGAGCGATGGAGCTGATGATCGAGGACCTGATGCAGGAGCTTGTCGAGGCAGGCGGCAGCGACCTGCACATCGCCAGTGGGCAGCCCCCCTACGGCCGCTTCAGCGGCGAACTGCGTCCGATGCGGGACGAACCTCTGCTGGAGGAGAGCTGCAACCGGCTGATCTTCTCCATGCTCAACAACAGTCAGCGCAAGACACTCGAACAGACGTGGGAACTTGACTGCGCCTACGGACTGAAGGGCGTGGCCCGCTTCCGGGTGAATGTGTACCGTCAGAAGGGAAGCTATGCCGCCTGTCTGAGGGCCCTGGGCAGCAGCATTCCCAGCATCGATCGGCTGAATCTGCCGCCGGTGGTGGTGCAGACCTGCGAACGACCACGGGGCCTGGTGCTGGTGACAGGACCCACGGGCTCGGGAAAGACCACCACCCTGGCGGCGCTGCTCGATCACATCAATCACAGCCGCGCCGAACACATCCTCACCATCGAGGATCCGATCGAGTTCGTGTACAAGAGCGACCGCAGCCTGGTGCATCAGCGGCAGCTCAATGAAGACACGCGCAGCTTCGCCAATGCCCTCCGTGCGGCGTTGCGCGAGGACCCGGACGTGATCCTGGTGGGGGAAATGCGGGATCTGGAAACGATTCAATTGGCGATAAGCGCAGCGGAAACCGGCCACCTGGTGTTCGGCACCCTGCACACCAGTTCGGCCGCGCAGACCGTGGACCGCATGGTGGATGTGTTCCCCCCCGAACAGCAGACCCAGATCCGCGTGCAACTCTCCGGAAGCCTGGTGGCTGTGTTCTCGCAGACCCTCTGTCGCCGCAGCAACCCAGCTCCAGGCCAGTTCGGGCGGGTGATGGCCCAGGAAATCCTGATCAACACCGCCGCCACAGCCAACCTGATCCGCGAAGGCAAAACCGCACAGCTGTATTCCCAGATCCAGACCGGAGGAGAACTGGGTATGCAGACCCTGGAGAAAGCTCTGGCTGATCTAGTGAAACGCAAGCAGATCGCCAAGGCGGAAGCCATGGCCAAGGCCTCGAAACCCGGGGAATTGGAACGTCTGATCCAAGAGCCCTAACGATGGGTCAGTTTCGGGCGACTTACCTGAACCGAAAGGGCGAACGCCTCAGCATCACGCTGAAAGCTAATGACAGCGCCAGCGTCCGTCAGCAGCTGCGGAAGCGAGGGTTCAAACCGATTCAGGTCGAATCCTGCCACCAACAAGCCGACGCACCAGGGCAACGCACCCGACGATTTGAAGCCCGCTGTCTGACGAGCCGTGGCAGGTCGCGCACCGTCACCTTGAACGCCTCCTCTGCGGACGACGCGCGCAAGCAATTGCGCAAGAGCGGTCTGCGACTTCAGGAGATCCAACTCGTCACCGACAACAACGGCGTTGACCCCGACGACAAAAGGAAGGAGCGTCAGACCAAGAGCAATCTGCTGCAATCACTGGAGGAAGCGCTCCAGAAGCCGCCAGGAGTAAAGGACAAAGCCGTGTGGGCCAGCAAGCTGGCCGCGCTGGTGGATGCGGGCGTGCCGATCGTGCGCAGCCTGGATCTGATGGCCACGCAGCAGAAGCTGCCGATGTTCAAGAAGGCGCTAACGGCCGTGGGGCTTGAGGTGAACCAAGGCACTGCCATGGGCGCAGCCATGCGGCAGTGGCCCAAGGTGTTCGACCAGCTCACGGTGGCCATGGTGGAAGCAGGGGAAGCCGGTGGTGTGCTCGACGAATCGCTCAAGCGACTGGCCAAGTTGCTAGAAGACAACGCCCGTCTGCAGAACCAGATCAAAGGCGCTCTGGGCTATCCCGTGGCGGTGCTGGTGATCGCCATCCTGGTGTTCCTGGGGATGACGATCTTTTTGATTCCCACCTTCGCAGGCATCTTCGAAGATCTGGGCGCCGAACTACCCCTGTTCACCCAGCTGATGGTGGACCTGAGCGAGCTGCTGCGCTCCTCGGTAGCGCTGGTGTTTGCCGGAGCCCTGCTGGTGATGGTGTGGATGTTCAGCCGCTATTACGCCACCCATAAGGGTCGCAGGGTTGTGGACCGATTCATGCTGAAGCTCCCCCTGTTCGGGGACCTGATCATGAAAACGGCGACAGCCCAGTTCTGTCGGATCTTCAGCTCACTAACCCGCGCAGGTGTGCCGATCTTGATGTCACTGGAGATCTCCAGTGAAACCGCCGGAAACTCAATCATTTCCGACGCCATTCTCGACTCCCGCAGCCTGGTGCAGGAGGGGGTGCTGCTGAGCACGGCACTGACGCGACAGAAAGTGCTGCCCGATATGGCCTTGAGCATGCTCTCGATCGGCGAGGAAACCGGCGAGATGGACCAGATGCTCAGCAAGGTGGCCGACTTCTACGAGGACGAAGTCTCCGCAACGGTGAAAGCGCTTACCTCCATGCTCGAGCCAGCGATGATCGTCGTGGTGGGCGGCATCGTGGGCTCCATCCTTCTGGCGATGTATCTGCCGATGTTCACCGTGTTTGATCAGATCCAGTGAAAGTTGATCGTCACTGCAAAGTCGCCGCTATGGCCTGACCTGCCAGCCAGCCGCCGCTCCAGCAGGCCTGGAAATTGAATCCGCCAGTCACACCATCGACATCCAGGAGTTCACCGGCCAGAAAAAGACCAGGGCAACGCCGGCTTTCCATGGTGGCCAGGTTCACCTCACCCAGGTCCACGCCACCCGCGGTGACGAACTCCTCTCCAAACGGCCCCCTGCCTCGAATGGACAGACACTGGGCGCAAAGGATCTCTAGCAATTGACGCTCCGCCTTCAGAGGCAGATCCGCCCAGCGCCGATCTCCCTCCACGCCGGCCATCAGCAGAAACGCCTGCCACAACCGACGCGGCAGATGCTCCATGGGCTTGGCGGCCGCGAGGGTGCGCCTGGCCTGTTCCTGACGCCACTGCTGCAACCGCTGCTCAACTCCTTGACGGCCCAGACCTGCGCTCCAATCCACTTTGAGCTCACCTTGGTAATGGCTTGCATGCAGCGCCCGCGCTGCAAAAGCAGACAGCCGCAACGTGGCCGGGCCACTCAATCCTCGATGGGTAATCAGCACCCTCCCGGTCTGGCGGAAACGCTGATGGCCGAGTTTGAGATCGAGACTCACGTCATCCATAGCGATGCCGCTGCATGCCACCAGTGGCTTCGCCTGCAGCGACAGGCTGAACAGTGACGGCACTGGAGGAACCACCCGATGACCCAGGGCCTCAGCGATCCTGCGACCGCTGGGATGGCCGCCGGTGGCCAGCATCAACTGGCGCGCCCGCAAGGGGCTCTCCAGGCCGCGGCCCACCAACTCGAATCCCCCATCCAGTTGGGACTGCACCTGCTGGACCATGGCCCGCGTACGCAGCTGCACGCCAGCCGCCCTGGCAGCATTCTGAAGGCACTGAATCACCGCCTCAGAACGATTGTGCTGCGGAAACATCCGGCCGTCGGGCTCTTCCACAAGGGTGAGACCCCGCTCATCAAACCAGGTGATCGCATCACCGCAGGCGAAGCGACTGAAGGGACCGCGGAGCGGCCGGCTGCCACGCGGGTAATGGGTGGCCAGCTCACGTGGATCCCAGCAGGCATGCGTGACGTTGCAGCGGCCACCACCACTGATGCGCACCTTCTGAAGCGGCTCAGGCGTTCCTTCCAGAATCAACACCCGAGACAGCCCCTGCTCTGCGGCGGTGATCGCTGCCATGTAACCGGCAGGACCACCCCCAACGACGATCAGATCAAACGGGCTGGAAACGCAGAGCGACGCCGTTGTTGCAGTAGCGCTTGCCTGTGGGCCTTGGGCCGTCATTGAACACATGACCCTGGTGACCGCCGCAGCGGCTGCAGTGGTATTCCGTGCGCGGAATAATCAGTTTGAAATCTACTTTCGTAGCGATCGCCCCGGGCAACGGTTCAAAGAAGCTGGGCCAACCGGTGCCACTGTCGAATTTCGCCTTGGATGAAAACAAGGGCTGATCACAACCGGCACAGTGATAGGTGCCATTGCGCTTCTCGTTGTTGAGGGGGCTCGTGAAAGGTGGCTCTGTACCTTCCCGGCGAAGCACGGAATACGACTCCGGAGACAGACGTTGTTTCCATTGCGCATCCGAGAGATCCCAGGCTGAATCGGAGGCCTTCGACGCTGCCAGCACCTGCTCGGGTGCGCGGAACACTCCAAACACCCCTGCCGCTGATGCCATCAACAGCGATCGTCTGCTCAGCAGCCAGTGATCAAAGGTGGGTGTCATGAGCTGAAGCATTTCGTTCGTGGAACCGTTCTAAACAAATCAGATCCAAGGGCCAGGCAGCATGGAGGGATGGATCCCCTCACCAGAGTTAATCGGGAACCTCCCTGGCGTTTCAGCATCGCGCCGATGCTGGATTGCACAGACCGCCATTTCCGCCAGATCATGCGGCAAATCAGCCGCAGAGCCTTGCTTTACAGCGAGATGGTGGTGGCCCAGGCCCTGCATCACAGCAACCGCCGCGAGCGACTGCTGGGTTTCGATGCGGAGGAACACCCGATCGCACTGCAAGTGGGCGGTGACGATCCGGCCCTGCTGGCAGAAGCCACCCGCATGGCTGCGGACTGGGGCTACGACGAAATCAACCTCAATGTGGGTTGCCCGAGCCCGCGGGTGCAGGCCGGCAACTTCGGCGCTTGCCTAATGGCCGAACCGGATCGCGTGGCCCGCTGCGTGGAAGCGATGGTGAGCGCCAGCAACCTTCCGGTCACGGTGAAACATCGGGTGGGGATCGATGATCTCGACAGCGACAGCCTATTAACCGCCTTTGTGGATCAAGTGGCAGCAGCTGGAGCAACACGGTTCAGTGTGCACGCCAGAAAAGCCTGGCTGGAAGGACTGGATCCCAAACAGAACCGCACCATCCCTCCGCTTCAGCACGATCGGGTCATCGCGCTCAAACAACGCCGACCCCAGCTGTTGATCGAACTGAATGGCGGTCTCGACACCCCCGAAGAGTGTCTGAACGCTCTTGACCACTGTGATGGCGCGATGGTGGGCCGGGCGGCCTATGCCCATCCCCTGCGTTGGGCGAGCATGGATGCCCTGATTTTCGGCGATGCGCCCCGACCCATGAAGGCGTCGCAGGTGCTGATGGGGCTGATGCCCCACGCCGAACGTCACCTGGAACGCGGCGGTCGTCTCTGGGACCTCTGCCGCCATCTGGTGCAACTGGTGGAAGGGGTACCGGGTGCGCGTTACTGGCGCAGGGACCTGGGCCAGAAAGCTCAGCGCCCGGGTGCCAATCTCTATGTGCTGGAACAAGCCACCCAGCAGCTGATCGATGCCGGGCTCTAAAGCTGAGCTCTGGCGAACTCAGCCTTCAGCGCCGCCGTAACCGCCGTAGTCACCGCCACTGTAAGAGGAACCACCGCTATCAGGCTGGGAGGCACCACCACGACGACGACGGCTGCGGCCATCATCTGCAGCGCTATAACCCTCGCCGCCGCCATAGGGGGAGCTGGACTGATCTCCGCCACCGCCGTAGCCACCACCGCTGGAACCGCCGCCGTAGCTGCGGTCCTCCCAACCACGGGCTCCTGAGCGACGGTCACCACCGCCGCCTCCATAGCCACCGCCACCGCCGTAGCCGCCGCCACCGCCGCCGCCGCCGCGATAACCACCACCACCGCCGCCTCCATAGCCACCGCCACCTCGACGCGGTGCGCTGCCACGCGGCTCAGCCTTGTTGATGCGCAAGGGTCGGCCCATCAGCTCAACACCTTGAAGGGCGTCGATTGCCGCGGCCTCCGCCGCTTCATCGACCATTTCCACAAAAGCGAAGCCGCGCTTACGGCCGGTGTCGCGCTCCAAAGGAAGGGCACAGTTTGTGACCTCTCCGTGAGCGGCGAACAGTTCGATGACGTCCTCCTGCTCAGCGCGGAAGGGCAGATTGCCGACAAAAATGCTCACTTGACTGCTGGACCTGACGAGAAAGGGACCCAAGGGATCAGACAAGCCATTGGTTCAAGGTCCGGTGAGGGAGCATTGGTCCTCTGGCAGTTTCAGCGTAGTCCCGTTATCACAAAATGATCACTGCGCGGTAAAGCCGAGACGTTCGCTCCACAGAGCCAACTGTTCCTCCACCCGCTTGAAGCCTGTTCCGCCTTCACTGGTGCGTGCAGCCACCACCTGACGTGGGGCAAGCGCCTCATAGAGATCGACCTCGATCGCAGGGTGGAACTGCTGCCATCGCTCGAGGCTCAAGTCACGCAGGAGCAAGCCTTCACTCAAACATTGCTTCACCACAGCACCGACGATCTGATAGGCCTCCCGGAACGGCACCTGACGCGCGACCAGGTAGTCGGCCACATCCGTGGCATTGGAGAAATCAGAGCCCACCGCAGCCTCAAGCCGATCCGGACGAAAGCTCAAACCTTCCTCAATGAGGATCGTCATCGCCTCCAAACACTGCTTGGTCGTGGAGACCACATCAAACAGGGCTTCCTTGTCTTCCTGAAAATCCTTGTTGTAGGCCAGAGGCAGACCCTTGATCATCGTGAGCAACCCCTGCAGATGCCCGAACACGCGGCCGCATTTGCCGCGCACCAGCTCAGGCACATCCGGATTTTTCTTCTGAGGCATCAAGCTGCTGCCCGTGGCACACCGGTCCGTCAACCACACAAACCCGCACTCCTCTGAAGCCCAGAAGATCACCTCTTCGGCCAGACGACTGAGATGCACCATCAGCAGTGATGCAGCTGCAGAAAACTCAACCGTGAAGTCGCGATCACTCACCGCATCGAGACTGTTGGCGTAAATCCCATCAAATCCAAGTGCCTGAGCGGTGCTTCGCCGATCGATTGGCACCGGCGTTCCGGCCAAAGCCGCCGCTCCAAGGGGAGACCAATTCACGCGTTTGCGGACGTCCTGAAGCCGCTGGCGATCACGCTCGAGCATCTCCACATAGGCAAGGAGGTGATGCGCCAGACAGACCGGCTGAGCCCGTTGCAAATGGGTATAACCAGGAATCAAAGTGGAGCGGTGGTCGCTGGCCTGCTTCAGCAAGGCGGTCTGAAAGCCTTGAATCTGCGGATCCAGTTCATCAAGCCGACGGCGCAGCCACAGGCGCAGATCGGTGCCGACCTGATCGTTGCGGCTGCGACCCGTGTGCAATTTCTTGCCCACTGGACCCAGTAGAGCGATCAGCTTGCGCTCCACTGCAAAGTGAACGTCTTCGTCTTCAAGCCCTGGCTGGAAACGTCCGGCTTCTGCCTCAGCACGGATCTGCTCCAGACCAGTGCAAAGCAGCTCTGCCTCATCAGAGGCAATCACACCGCAATTGGCCAGCATGCGGGCATGGGCGATCGATCCGTCGAGGTCCTCTTGAAGCAGGGTGATATCGAAACCGATCGAGGCATTGAATCGCTCGATCGCCGGATGCAGACCTTGTTCGAAACGATCACTCCAGGTGGCGGAGCCTCCGCCCGTCACTCCACCCGCCATCTCCGGTCCTCATCACAGATCTACTCAGCTTGTCAGGCCGAAGTCCTAGGAACAGACGGCAGCATCACCTCCTCACGCACCTTGAGAACAACCATCGAAGCGTCATCTTCTAACTGACGATCTGGGCCAACAAAACGGTCCAAGCGACTAAACAACTGATCAAGAATGCCCTGCGACCCCGTTCCAGAGCGGCAGGCCGACTCCAAGCAGCGGATCAGACGGTCCTCATCGAAACGATCACCAGTGATGCCGGGAGCCTCAGTGACCCCATCGGTGTAATAAAGCAGGACGTCGCCGGGTTCCAGCACCGTGGAACCAACGCCATACTCCGCATCCGGCTGAAGACCAATCAGCAGACCCGGTGCATCGAGTCGGCTTACGGAGCGTTGTTGAGACCTCCAAATCAGGGGTGGGTTGTGGGCAGCATTGGCAAAACGCAGTCGACGCGAGCGCGGATCGAAATCTGAATAAAACAGCGTCACGAACCGGTGGGACTGAGACAGATCCTCGAGGGCCAGCTGATTAAGGTCATGCAAAATCCGATCCGGTGGCAAGCCACTGAGCACCTCAGCGCGCAACATTCCGCGCAGCATGGTCATTAACAGACCAGCGGGGACTCCTTTCCCCATCACATCGCCCATCACCAAAGCCCAACGACCGCGCTCTCGACGGCGACCGATCAACTCTGGCCGTGTGGGAATGAAGTCGTAGTAGTCACCACCCACCTGAAAAGCAGGTCGGCAGCGGGCCGCCAATTCCACGCCCTCGATCACCGGACAGTGATCCGGCAGCAGCTGAGCCTGGATTTCTGCACCAATGCTCAGCTGCCGATCGACACGCTCATGCAGGCGTGCTTCCTGAAGCATCAGGTCGTTCTCAATCGCCACACCGGCGAGATCCGCCACGAGCTGCACATGGCGACGATGCACATCCGTCCAGATCAGTGATCCGGAGGGATTGAACACATAAAGACGTCCGCGCTGACGACCGCGGGCCACCAGTGACGTGGCAAACACACCGGCCGATCCGAGCTGACGCTGCACCAGGCGATCCATGCCCAGCACCAGGGCATCATCAGAACCAAAGCCAGATGATCGTCCGGGTTCGTGCTTGTTCAGAGCCTGAAGCACGGGTTCCGAACGAGCGGTCGTCAGAATCTGCAGTTGTTCGTTCCACAGGCGTCCATCGGCATGAAAAGGCACGAGCAGTGCCCCCTCCACACCCACCAGACGGGCTGCCACCACTGGAACGAGCTCCAGAAAGCGGTTGAGGTTGGTGAAACTGCGCAGAGCGAAGCCCAGCGACACAAGCAGTTCCTGATTGGAACGTTGCTCTTTCGAGAGGCTGTCGAGCAACTGACGCAACGAAGCGGTTGCCGAGGTGGACGGCAAAAACTGCCGGATCGGGGAAGCTGGATGGCGCCTTGATGGATTGCTGCTCACGGCAACCCCGGGCAGAACCCGCAAGGTAGCAAGTCCGCGCTGAGAAAACCGAAGTGCTCAGCGGCCGGCTAACAGCGCTTCGACAAACTCAAAGCTGTTGAAAGGACGCAAGTCGCGGATGCCCTCACCGGCTCCGATGAAACGAATTGGCAGCCCAGCCTCCGAAGCCACCGCCAGCGCAACACCACCTCGGGCCGTTCCGTCCAGTTTCGTGATCACCACGCCAGTCAGTCCCGCCGCCTTGGCAAATGCCATCGCCTGTTTAAGTCCGTTCTGGCCCTGGCTCGCATCCAGCACCAGCAAGGACTCCACACGGGCATCGGGAGCCAAACGGTCGACCACACGTCGAATCTTCTCGAGCTCCTCCATGAGGTTGTGCTTGGTCTGCAAGCGACCGGCGGTGTCAACAAGCACCAAATCCGTTCCCTTGGAACGGGCCGCACCGATCGCATCGAACACCACAGCCGCAGGATCAGCATTGGAGGAGGGATTCGCCACCACGGGCACCTCGCTGCGATCACCCCAGACCTGGACCTGCTGAACCGCTGCAGCACGGAACGTGTCAGCCGCCGCAATCATGGCGGAGTAACCACTGCGGACCGCAAGATTGGCGAGCTTGCCGAGTGTGGTGGTCTTGCCGACACCATTCACACCAACCATCAGCCAGACGTTCAGTTGCTCCCGTCGCGGAGCTAGTAGTTCAACACCGCTTTCTTTGATGGGCTTTTCGAGCAGATCGCGTAACTGCTCCTTCAGAAAACGAATGCCCTCGGTGGGATCAACCACCTGTTCATTCATACGGCGGCGCAGGGCTTCCAACACCTGATCCGTGGCCTTCACACCAGCGTCAGCTCGCAGAAGCAGCGACTCCAGGTCATCAAGCACCTCAGGAGTGAGTGGATCATCCCCAAGATTTTCGAGAAGACCGGTGACAAAGCCCTGGCGGGTTTTTTCCAGCCCCTGGCGCAGACGACCGAGCCAGTCGATCTCCTCAAGAGTGACCTGATCCGCAGACCGTCCCTGTGCGGCCAAAACTTCAGCCGACCAGGTGAAGGTGTCATCGAATTCCCCAAGGCTGGGTTCATCGGACGGATCTGCAGCAGAGGGCTCAGCATCTTCCGTTGCAGAAGCTTGCTCCAACTGCTGCTGACGTTCCTGACGTTGGGCCGCGGCCTGCTCGAGCAGAGACAGTCCCGTCGAAGGTTGTTCCACTGCAAGCGGTTCAACAACAGGGGATTCGCGTGCAACGGCGTCATCGCTGGGCTGTTGAGCAGAAGCCTGTTGAGCAGAAGCCTGTTCGGCTGAAGGTGGTTGTGGCGGTAATGACGACTGAGGTTCCGCAACATCAGCCGGAGCCGGTGAGGGTGCCGCCGGAGCCGAGCCATCTTGTTCTTGTTGGGCCTTTTCTTGCTCCTTCTGCGCTTTCAGTCGCGCATAGGCCTGGCGGGCCCACTCCAGGGGGTCATCGTCAGGGTTGGCTTGCTCCGTTGATGGCTGAACAGAAGGCTGAGGCAGCTCCGAATCTGAAACAGGCCCAGATTCAACAGGTTCAGAAAGCGGCGCCAGCGATTCGGTTGGAGGGCCTTCTTCTGATCGACTCGGCGCGGACTCGACCGACGGTTCGACCGACTCAGCATCTGGAGCCGGGCTAACCGTGTCCTCAGGGCTGGGGGTCGGCTGAGCGGACTGTGCCGGCTCGGCGCGTCGGTTGAACCAGTCGTAAACCATGCGAAATCAGGGAAACGCCTAGACAGTGGCGTTCTGCAGCCGACGCAGAACTCCATTGATCATGCGACGACCTTGCTCATCGCTGTAGCGGTTGGCCAATTCCACGGCCTCGCTGCAAGCCACAGATGCCGGCGTCTTCATGGCACCGAGATCGACAACTGCGAGACGAAGAATGTCGCGATCGATGCGCGGCAATCGACTCAGACGCCAGCCTTCCATCACACCATCCAACTGCTGATCAATGGTGTCCCGAGAGTCAAGCACCAAATGAATGCGGCGCATGGCTTCCTCGCGCACCCGATCCTGATCGGCCAGTGCCAGCAGACGCGGAAGCTCAAGGCTGGCGGAAAGACCATTCAGAACTTGCTCCGCACTGGTGAGTGAGTCGCGCAGGTGCGCGCGCACAGGTGCAGCATCACCGGCATCCGGAGAGTCCTGAAGTTCGCTGTCAAGCAAAGACTGTTGAGCTTTCTCCAGGTCCCCAGCACAGTGATCAAGCACCTCTCGCCAATGCTGCATCAGGCTGTCGAGGGCCTTTTGCAACAGCACGTCCAAGGTGTGGTTGGCAGCAGCGGAGTGATCGCGCTCAGCGCATTGGCCTAGCACCAGCAAGGCGAGCTCACGGGAGAGAGTGCGAGTCTGCATGGGTTAAGGCGTATCGGACGAACGACTCAGGACGATGAGGGTGCCACAGAGGCGCGCAGCTGGGCGATCAGGCTGGAAAAACTGCGATTCACTGGTGCCTCGCGTTCATCGGGATTGACGATGCCCGCCGAAATGATCGTTCTGAAGGCATCCTCTACAGAGATATCGAGCTCCCGAACCGAACCCTCAGGAACAAGGGTGTACCAGCCTGTGGTCGGATTGGGTGCCGTGGGGATGAACACACTTAACAGGGTGTCGCCCAGATCAGACCGCAACGAAGGACCCGCTTCACCTGTAACGAAACCGACGCTGTAAAGGCCCTCTCTTGGATATTCGACCAGGACCACCCTGCGGAAGCGGCGCGAATTGTCGCGCAGAAAGGTTTCCAGCAGCTGTTTGAGGGTCTTGTAAACAGAACCGGCAAGAGGAATGCGCTGGAGTGTTCCCTCACCGAATTCCAGCAACCAGCGGCCCACGATGTTGCGGGCCATGAGACCGATGAGAAGAATTCCCATCAATGGGACCGTCAGTCCGAGCGCCAAATTGATCAGATCCTGAAGCCAGGGGTTCAGGTTGATGAACGGATTGAACTGCTTGGGAATCGAAGTGAGAAACGCCAGCACGAACTTGCTGACGATCGTGGCGAGCCAGATCGTGGTAGCCAGCGGGATCACCACCAGGAGACCCGCAATCAGATCATTCTTGAGATCCTGCTGAAGCCTGGCGCTGAGCGGCAGGTCAGGTCTCGGATTGGACTGAACCAAGGAACGCCTGGGGCCGGAAGCCAACGTGTTCCACCAACCTAACGAGCGGTCAGAGAACCGCGACCAACGCCAGCAACACCAAAGCCACCGCCAACACCACGGCGCTGATGGTTCCACCAAACAATCGCTGATTCACGGCCAGATTGCGCTGGCGCTCCGCCTGCTTGATCTGGTCACTCATTTGAGAGAGCTGCTTGTCGATGAACTCCTGCGCAGCCTCGGTTTTTTCTTCTTCAGTGGCATCAGCAGGGAGCTGACCGGCCTGCGCGAGTTGCTCACCCAACACCTTCACATTGTCGGGATTAGCGGACTGCTGCCGGGCCATCTCCAGCTGACCGCGGCGTTGGTCAAGGGTCTGGTCCGCTTCACGCACCAGTTCCTGGTTGCCACCGAGGCCCAAAAGGATCACGGAGATCATCACCAGGGCCAAGACCGCCGACACCACGCAGACCACCCAACGAATCGGCGTTCGAGCGGTTCGGGGGTGGTCGAGCCGTGAGCTGATCAGCATGAGTAACAGTCCGACAAACCCCATCGGCGTTTGACTGACCAAGCGCTCAATCAGCAGCTGCTGATAGATGCTGTCGCTCCAATCCGCAGCACTGAGCACCACGCCGATCTGCAAGACCAGCAAAATCACCAACGTGATTCCCAACCAGCGCATCAGAGGTGACAGACGCAGCGAGGAATCTGTTGGGGAAGCGGACACGGCACGATGCCTGAAGACGCTCAACTTTAGGGTCTGAATTTGGATGTTCCATCCGAGCGTGAAGCACTCAGCCGGGCCCTGAAACAACGGGCCCGGGAGGAGGGATTTGACCCGGTCGGCATTGCTCGCCTGCCGGGGAGTGCACGATTGCAGATGCGCACAGAAGCTTTGCAGCGCTGGCTGGACGCCGGTCATCAAGGCGAAATGGGATGGATGGCCGCTCCCCGTCGTCGATCAGCCCAGACTTTGCTCAATGGAGCCAACAGCCTTCTGGCCGTCGGGCTGAACTATCACGTGGCCGTCGAACGACGCTCAGATCGCCTGGCGGTGGCCCGCTACGCCTGGGGACGTGATTACCACCGGGTGGTGAACCAACGGCTGCGCCGAGTGGGGCGCTGGTTGCAAACGCAACGTCCGCATTGCCACTGGCGTGTCTGCGTGGATGCTGAACCGCTCCTCGACAAGGCCTGGGCAGAGGAAGCAGGTCTGGGATGGATCGGGAAGCACAGCAACCTGATCCATGCCGAGCGTGGGTCATGGATGGTGATCGGTCATCTGATCACCACAGAACGGCTGGAGGCCGATCAACCTGCGACAGCACGCTGTGGTCGCTGCCGGGCCTGCATCGATGCATGCCCAACCGAGGCCATCACCGAACCTTTTGTGGTGGATGCACGGCGCTGCATTGCTTTTCACACCATCGAAAACCGTGAACCGGAACTGCCCGAAGCCATGGCGACAGCCCTGGGGCCATGGGTGGCCGGGTGCGACATCTGCCAGGACGTCTGCCCGTTTAATCAAACCGGAATCCCCTCCAGCAATGATCCAGATGTGCAACCACGACCCTGGCTGCTGGATCTTCGTGCTGAAGCGATCCAGGCATGGACAGATGAGGATTGGGATGAACGTCTGCGGGGTTCTGCACTGCGTCGCATCAAACCCTGGATGTGGCGACGCAATGCGGCAGCAGCGAAACCAGACACCCCGCCTAGTGTTGGTTGATCTGTGTAACAGCCATGGGAGTTTTGGCTCGTTCGGGGCGGCCTTGGCGTCAAACCCTGGCCATCACGCTGCTGATCGGTTTCATGGGCTCCCTGAGTTCATTCCCTGCCCGGGCCTTGGTCCCCTACGTGTACACACCCAGCTCCGAGGAATTGGAGAATGCAGGCATCGGCATCGGCCGCACCGCAGCTCAATTGCTGCGTCTCGGTCAACCGCAGGAAGCAGCACGTCTGGCAGCACTGGCCGTTCGGCTCCAGCCCAACGACGAACGGCTTTGGTCCGTTTTGGCGGAAGCGCAACTTCGCAGCGATCAGCTCAAGGCAGCAGCAGCATCGCTGGCTAAGGCCAAGTCGCTGGATCCACAGAACGCAGGACTCTGGTTTGCCGAGGCTTCCTTAGCCTTACGCGATCAACGCCCGGATGATGCCGTGCCGTTGTTGGATCAGGGCTTGCGTCTTGACCCGAAGAATGCAGGCGCCTACTTCGATCTCGGCAACGCCCGAATCATGCAGTCAGAGCTGCTTCAAGCCCTCCGAGCCTTTGAACAAGCCACGACAATCAAACCCAGCTTCTGGGAAGCGCTAAACAATCAAGCGCTGGTGTTGTTCGAGATGGGGAACACAGCGGAAGCGATCCGACGCTGGAGATCTGTGCTGGAAATAAAGCGCAATGCCGAGCCGATGCTTGCCCTGGCTGCGGCATTGAACAACCAATCCAGCGGCGATGAGGAATCCATCGACTTGGCCCGCCAAGCGCTGGCCGACGACCCCAATTACGTGCTGCCAGGGCATCAGGAAAACCAGCTCTGGGGTCAAAAACTGCGCCAAGCCACAGGTGTTCTGCTGTCAGAACCCAGGTTGAAAGGAGCCGTTGAACGGGCTGAAGCCAATGCCGATCCCAAATCAGCTGAGTGATTCAGGAAGAAGATCTGTAGGCTGAGCGCCTTCTGCCTTCTTGATTCCAGAGCGGATGGCCGAGGAGCGCGTTCAACCGATCGCCCTGCATCAGGAGATGCAGCGCTCCTACCTCGAGTACGCGATGAGCGTGATCGTGGGTCGAGCCTTACCGGATGTCCGTGATGGGCTCAAACCGGTTCAGCGGCGCATCCTTTACGCGATGCATGAGCTGGGATTGACCCCAGATCGGCCTTACCGCAAATGCGCCCGTGTCGTCGGCGATGTGCTTGGCAAATACCACCCCCATGGTGATCAAGCCGTGTACGACGCCCTGGTGCGGCTAGTGCAAACCTTCTCTAGTCGGCATCCACTGCTGGATGGTCACGGCAACTTTGGCTCCGTGGACGACGATCCACCAGCGGCGATGCGCTACACAGAAACGCGACTGGCGCCGATCGCCAACGAAGGTCTGCTGGATGAAATCGGTAACGACACCGTTGATTTCGCACCCAACTTCGACGGTTCGCAACAGGAACCCACCGTCCTGCCGGCTCAGCTTCCGTTTTTGCTCCTGAACGGATGCGCGGGGATCGCCGTTGGCATGGCCACCAGCATTCCTCCCCATAATCTAGGCGAGGTTGTGGATGGCCTGATCGCCCTAGTCCGCAAGCCAGACCTCACCGATGACAAGCTGCTCAGCCTGATCCCCGGACCCGACTTCCCCACGGGTGGGGAAGTGCTACTGGGCAGTGGCGTGCGTGACACTTATCTGAAGGGACGTGGCAGCATCCCAATGCGGGGTGTAGCACACATCGAAGAGGTGCAGCCGGGCAAGGGACGACACAAACGCAAAGCGGTCATCGTCACGGAACTGCCCTACCAACTCAGCAAGGCCGGCTGGATCGAAAAGCTGGCGGAACAGGTCAACGATGGCAAGATCGGCGGGATCGCAGACATCCGCGATGAAAGCGACCGTGAGGGCATGCGTGTCGTAGTGGAACTGCGGCGTGACGCCGATCCAGACACGGTGCTGAAAGATCTACAGCGACGCACCTCACTGCAGAGCAATTTCGGCGCCATCCTCCTGGCCCTCGTGGACGGACAGCCGAAGCAACTGTCCTTGCGGCGCATGCTGCAGACCTTCCTGGACTACCGAGAATTGACGTTGATCCGGCGGACCAGTCACGCCCTGCGCAAGACAGAAGACCGACTGGAAGTGGTGGAAGGGTTAACGACAGCACTGGCATCGCTACAGAAAGTGATCGCGATGATCCAGGAAGCTCGCGACGCATCCAGCGCTCGGGCGAGCCTGATGGTGCAGCTGGATCTCAGTGAACGGCAAGCTGATGCCGTTCTGTCCATGCCTCTGCGCCGTCTCACAGGCCTGGAACAGGAAAGTCTGCGCCAGGAGGCCGAGGATCTGCGGACCGAGCAGCAGCGCTTGAAAGTGCTGCTGGACAACCGCGATCAACTGCTGGATGCCCTCGTCCAGGAACTGCGCCAACTCAAAAAACGTTTTGCCACTCCGCGACGCACACGACTGGTAGAAGGCGGCGATCATCTGCTGGCTGAACGGGCCGCCAACCAGCGTCCCAATGCAGAACTGCAGCGTCAGCAAGCCCTCGATGCCCTTCCATCGGAATCAAAACTGTTAATTCAGAACGATGGTCAAGTGAAGGTGGTGAGCCCACAACTGCTCGGCCGTCTGCATCTCAACGAAGCAGCGGATCTGGGTGATGAACCCTCGCCAGCACAGCTGATTCTGCCAATCCATCCAGCACCTCGTTTGTTGGCACTCACTGCAACAGGTCGAGTGGCATTGGTGCGCTGGGAATTCGCCGGCCAACAGCCCGGTGTCCTAGAGCGATTCCTACCCACTGCCTTGGAAGGCGACAAGGTGATCAGTCTTCTCCAACTTCCACCAGCCGACGATATTGAAGCCAATCAGCGACTGTCCCTCGGCCTGCTGAGCACCGATGGCCGTTTCAAGCGACTGCCACTGGACGATATGCAGGAGTTATCGGGTCGTGCGGCGACCATCGTCAAACTCAAGGACGGCGTCTCACTGCTGTCTGCCGTAATGTGCGATGACGGCGGAACCGTCACACTGATCAGCGATATCGGTCGGGTCCTGTGCTTACCGGTGGAAGAGCAATGCCTGCCAGTGATGGGGAAACTGGCGCAGGGTCCGATGGCGATGCGCACATTACCTGGAGAAACACTGGTGGGAGCGGTGAGCCAACCTGCAGATCCCATCGGCAACGCGACAAGCAGTGAAATCCTGGTGGGGACAGGCAACGGTTGGCTCACACGTCTGCCGTTGGCGTCGCTGCGACGCTGCCAGCGGGGAGACCTTGGGGACATTGCACTGCAACTGAACAAAACGGGGAAAAAAATAGATCCTGTTGTGACGGTGTGTGCGACAAGTGATCTCGTCGGCGTGATCACCAGCCAGAGTCGTCATGGTCGGATCCTGAACGACTGCATCAGTGCTGACACCGATCAACCGACCGATCTGTCTCTGAAAACAAACGAACAATTGATTCGTTTGGTGCCACTCATCAGTTGAGTAACCGTTTATTTCTTTAATTCTAAGCTGTAAATTAATCAGGAACGGGTATTCCCTTCCAACCACGTCAAATATTTTTCATCAATATCACCAGTCACATACTCTCCATCAAAACAAGACATTTCAAGTTGCTCAAGACTTGTCCCTTGAACAATACTCTGCTTGAGATTATCAACACTTTGATAAACAACATGGTCAGCCAAAAGAACATCCGCTATTTCGTCTGTTGATCGACCATGTGCCAGCAATTCTGCTCGAGAGGGCATGTTGATGCCATAGACGTTCGGGAAACGAACTGGCGGCGCTGCGGAGGTGAAAGTGACCTGATTTGCTCCTGCATCACGAGCCATCTGAACAATTTCCTTTGACGTGGTACCCCGCACGATTGAATCGTCCACAATCAGAACATTTTTTCCAGCAAATTCAGTTCCCAGAGCATTGAGTTTCTGGCGAACTGATTTTTTACGTTCTGCCTGACCAGGCATGATAAAGGTTCTGCCGACATAACGATTTTTATAAAAGCCTTCGCGATATTCAATTCCAAGCTGCTTTGCCACCTGCATAGCCGAGGGACGCGCCGAGTCAGGAATCGGCATCACCACATCGATCTCTCCGGCAGGCAACTCTTGAGCAATAGTCTTGGCCAGAAGATCTCCCATCCGCAATCGAGTCTCATAAACAGAGATTCCATTCATGACCGAATCTGGTCTGGCGAGATAGACGTATTCGAATGCACAGGGAACCAAACGCGACGACGGTGCGCACTGGCGATGATGCAAGTTGGCATCAAAGTCTATGAAGACCGCTTCACCGGGTTCCACATCGCGAACAATATCGTACCCACTGTTTTCAATCACCAGTGATTCACTGGCAACGATCCATTCATTACGACCCTGATCCGAAATGCGTCGCCCCAGGATCAGTGGACGAATTCCATAAGGGTCGCGAAAAGCGAGCATGCCGCGGCCTGCAATCAGAGCGATGGATGCATAAGAACCCTTGACTCTCTGATGCAGGGACGCCACAGCATCAAACAACTGATCCGGTGAAACATCAGGACCTGTAAGGCAAGACTGAATCTCTGTCGCTAACACATTGACCAGCATCTCGGTGTCGCTGGAGGAATTGGTGTGGCGACGATCCACCTTGAACAAATCCTGTTCAAGCTGGGAGGTGTTGGTCAGATTGCCGTTGTGAACAAAGGCGATTCCATAGGGAGCATTGACATAGAACGGCTGCACCTCGTCTTCTGCTGCTGCTGCCCCTCGTGTGGCGTAACGAACATGGCCGATTCCGACATTGCCGAGAAGCTTGCGCATATCTCTTGTTCGGAATGCTTCTCGAACTCTTCCGCGTTGCTTATGAACATGAAACGTGTGATTGTCCATCGTGACAATCCCCGCAGAATCCTGACCACGGTGTTGAAGCAATAGAAGGTTATCGTAGATCTGCTGATTCACAGAATCAGTGCAAAACATTCCAATAATTCCACACATAATGACAACCTCTAACTAAAATAACGAAGCAGACTCAACACCCCTGAAGAATTCAATCCAAAAGAAATGATTGACTCCTCGGGTGTGATTGAAACGGTGGAAACTGGACAAAAAAGATTAGCAAAACGAGTGATGATCATTTTGCAACCTCGGCGTCGGCTTCGATGCGACGAGGGAGCGCCATGGCATGGGCATCACGGCATTGCTGAAGGGTCAGATCCAGGCAGGGTGTCTGATCGACCTTGATGATCAAGCTGGGTTGATCGATCACCACACCAATCGGCGTGATCGGTAATTCCTCCACTGCATCGACCAAGGACTCCCAGGCCTGGACACATTCCGACTTCACAGACACCACGACGCGGCAACCGCCTTCGCCGAACAACAACCGGTCCATCCGAACACCGCCGGCAGCAAGATCAGCGCTGATCCCGTACTCAGAAGCCATCGAGGATTCAGCCAAAGCGACGCTCAAGCCGCCATCGCTGCAGTCATGGGCCGAGGCAAGCAATCCTCGGGCGATGGCGTCGCGCACCAACCCTCCTACGCGTGCTTCTAAATTGAAATCCGTCTCGGGCGGACGACCAGCCAGGCGGCCGATAGCCAGCTGTTGATAAGCGCTGCCGGCCAAACCCAGGGTGCTGGACTCACCATCGGCCGTGGGTACACCCAAGAGATACACAGGATCCCCGGCTTTGCGCCAACCCAGCCCGGTCACGGTGCTGATGTCATCGACGCCACCAACCATGCCGATCACAGGTGTGGGATGAATGGGCTTCAAGCTGCCATCATCCTGTTTGGTCTCGTTGTAGAGAGAAACATTGCCACCGGTAACGGGGGTGTTCAACGCTCGACAGGCATCGGAAATGCCTCGACAGGCTTTGGCCAGCTGCCAATACCCCTTGGGTGTTTCAGGGGAAGGGAAGTTGAGGTTGTCGGTGACCGCCAGCGGTTCGGCACCAACGCAACTGAGATTGCGCGCGGCTTCCGCCACAGCTGCCTGCGCGCCTCGTTCGGGATCGAGAGCGACCCAGCGGTTAGGACAGTCGACCGTCGCCGCCACACCGCGTTGAGACGCCTCAAGGGAGCCTTCGCCCTGCTGAGGGCGGAGCCGCACCACGGCAGCATCGGCAGCCCCTGAAGACACCACGGTGTTCGCCAGCACCTGCTGGTCGTACTGACGATGCACCCAACGCTTACTCGCAATGGTGGGATCATCCAAAAGACGCAGCAACTCTTGCCCCCAGTCATGGCCCTGAGAAGGGCAGGGAAGATCCACTTCAGACCAGCGCCAGAGCTCTTGAATGTCAGCGGGCGGCTCCTGCAAGAGGTCGTGATGATTGATCGGCGTGTCTTCTGCCAGAGCACGCGATGGCACCTCTGCCGCCACCTCACCGTGTTGCAGCACGCGAACCACAGGCTCCGCCAGAACACGGCCCACAACTGCAGCCTGAAGACCCCAGCGACGGAAGCGCTCCATCAAAGGCTCCTCGCGGCCAGCACGGACCACGAACAGCATCCGCTCCTGGGATTCAGAGAGCAAATACTCGTAAGCCGTCATCCCCTCCTCGCGCGCCGGCACCTTGTCGAGATCAAGCTCCACACCCACATCACCTTTGGCCGCCATCTCGGAACAGCTGCAGGTGAGGCCAGCTGCACCCATGTCCTGAGCAGCCACCACGTCACCGCTCTGAAACGCCTCCAAACAAGCTTCGATCAATCCCTTTTCCAGAAACGGATCACCCACCTGCACAGCGGGTCGATCGTCAAGCGAAGCGGAACTGAGCTCAGCGCTAGCAAAACTGGCTCCCCCCATGCCATCGCGCCCTGTCGTGCTGCCGACGTACACAACGGGATTGCCGACGCCAGAGGCCCCAGATTTGACGATGTCCTCGGTCTCCATCAGACCCAGGGCCATGGCATTGACCAGTGGATTGCCGTTGTAAGAAGGATCAAAGGCCACCTCCCCCCCCACGGTGGGAACACCGACGCAATTGCCGTAGTGGGCGATCCCGGCCACAACCCCCTGCATCAAGCCCACATTGGCGGGATCCTCCAGAGGACCGAAGCGCAACGCATTCAACAGCGCAATCGGCCGAGCGCCCATCGTGAAGATGTCTCGCAAGATGCCGCCAACTCCGGTTGCAGCCCCCTGGAAGGGTTCAACCGCTGAAGGGTGATTGTGACTCTCGATCTTGAACGCCAGGCGATGGCCGCCACCGAGATCAACGACACCGGCATTCTCACCAGGACCGACAAGGATGCGAGGTCCTTCCGTGGGAAAGCCACTAAGGAGAGGCCTGGAATTGCGGTAGCAGCAATGCTCAGACCACATCACACCGAACATGCCCAATTCAGCACGGTTGGGATCGCGTCCCAAGCGTCGCTGAATTTCGGCGTAATCCTGCTGCGTGAGCCCTTCCTGACGGAGGGCGGCGGCGACATCGAAGGCCTCAGCCACGGAAGAAGACTGGGTCACAGTCAACAGGTCATCTCTTCCCAGTGTTGCCGACGGCCGGCTTCACACCGCTCAGCTCAGACCCAGGGATCTTCGTCGCGATCCCCTCGGCGATCCCCCACTCGTTCCTGCTGTTGGGGCCAATCGGAATCGTCCCAATCCTCCAAGGGATCTGGGAGATCTGGATCACCCATGGGATCAGACTCTTCGTCGCGGGACACCTGTGCGGGTGCTGGCTCGTCATCCCAGGGTGGTTCTTCCAGCCAACCCTCCAATCGTTCACCAGCACGATCACCAAGGTGCTGAAGCTGATCTCGCCAATGGCGAGAGCGCCGCACCAGATCTTGACGAACACTCGCCCGGGCCTGGGGAAGATCATCGAGATTGCGAATGCCTGTGGACACCAATCCGGGTTGCTGATCGATGATGCGATTAGGAGTCAACCGCCAACGACTGCTGCCGGGCAATCGAGGATCACTACGCGAGACCAAATAATGGAGAATTTTTCCCGTGGAGGGCACAAAAGCCAAATCCGCCACCTGGCCCAGTCGTTGACCCTCCACATCGAGAAGATCGGCATCCAGCAGCGTCGGCAACCGCTCCAAGGTGAGCTGATCGGTTTCAGCAGGTGATCCCTTCACGAACACCTGCTGATCACCCAAGCCGCGACACTGATCGAGACGCCAGACAGCCCGCGCATTGCGGAGGGCCGACGGACGACTGACCCAGCCGAGCAATCGATGCACAGGTGGGTGCATCCAGGCCATGACCCCGACGCCATGGTCGAGCCCCTGATCACAACGCACACGGTGGCGCAGCAAATCACTGAGCAGCAGGGGATCAGGCAGCGCCAAGGTCAGGTCCGAATCTGAACAGGCATCACGAGGTAGGTCAATCCAGAACCATCATCCGCAGGCGAGAGGATGGCCGGTGTCGTGGGTGCATTGCACTGCAGGCGGATTCGGTCGGCATCCATGGCCTTCAGTCCATCCAGCACGTAGCGCACGTTGAAAGCGATCTGCATCGGTTCACCTTCGATGTCAGCAGGCAGCGATTCAGAACCACTGCCAACGTCTTGAGCATCAGCAGTGATCTGCACAAGACCTTTGGATGGATCACTACTGATGCGCACCACGTTGTTGTGCTGATCTGCCAAGACAGCAATGCGTTCCAGCGACGCCACAAACGCGCGGCGATCGAGCTGAAGGGTCCGGGTGAACGACTCGGGGATGAGCTGGCGGTAATTGGGATACGTACCTTCCAAGGTTCGGCTGGTCACCATCTGATCGGCCGCCAGCACCACAACCTGTCCGCGTTCACAGAAAAGACTCACCGCATCGGTGCCTTTCCAACCGGCCATGAGCCGCTCCACTTCACGCAAGGAGCGGGCTGGCAGGGTGACGGCCAAAGCAGCATCATCAGACGCGCCTGGATCGGCCACTTCCAGCGGAGCCTGAAGAGCCTCATTCACGCTGAGCACGGCCAGCCGGTGACCATCAGTGGAGGCCGCCTCGAGGCTGGTGCGATCGAAACGCAGATGCACACCGGTCAAGAGCTGCTTGGCCTCATCAGAACTACTGGCAAACAGGGTGCTGCGAAGCGCTTTCACCAATGCAGCAGGGTCCAGTTTGAGAGCCGTGCCGTTTTCGACCAAAGGCAGATCGGGGAAATCGTCGGCCGGCATGCCACGCATCTGGTAGCTGCCGCTGAGGCTGGTGAGTTCCACCTGCTCACCCGACTCATCCGTGGAGAGTGTGATCGGGGAATCACTCGATAGGCGGGAGACAATCTCAACGAACAGTCGAGCTGGAAGCGTGACAGCACCGCTGGTTTCCACAGACGCGGTCAACGACGTCTGGATGCCGAGGTTGAGATCAAATCCCGTCAGGCTGAGCCTGTCAGTGCCGGCATCAGCGGTTAGGAGCACATTCGCCAGGACTGGATGGGTCGGGCGCGATGCAACGGCACGACTGACCAATTGGAGCGCCGCGTTGAGTTCCGACTGGGAACAAACCAGTTTCATGGCGAGGCTGTTCGCTGGAGCGCTTCAAGGCTTCCACGGTTTCACAGGGTTGGACGAAGCGCAATGGGCCTGGTGCCTGGTTTTTCGTTTGCCTGTCTACGGGCTGTTTTTGATTTCTAGAAAAACTATCCATACAGCCGTAATAGGCGTTGGGGAAAACGTGGAAAACCTTC